>NZ_FWXR01000044.1 GCF_900176465.1 Fulvimarina manganoxydans | reverse complement strand
CCTGGCGCAATCTACCAAACATCGTTCGCATCGCCGCTGGCGACTGGCTTGCATGGATTAAGCGACGCCGGCCGAAAGACCGGAAAGGGGTGGGGGCAAATTTGCGGCTCCCACGAAATACGAATCTTACTTCAAAGATCCGCGTTAAACCGTCAAAGAAGCTCGAAGAGGCGCTTGGAGCGATGGGAAGGGTTTTGATCCCAGATAACCCACCAGACGGCGCTGAGGCGCCTGGAAAACGATTGAGAGAGCAGTTTAGGGTGATGCCTTAGGCCGCATCGACAAAGCAGAAGTGCTAGAATTGTCAGCTCTCGAATGGTGACCTGCTCCGATGTTTGCCGGCTCACTGACGAACTTTCTACTTTCGCAACATCGGGCCACAGGGTGATGCCTTAACCGACAATCCTAGATGATGAGAGCCGCCTTCTCGCATATGAGGAGCCCTCGCCAGTAGTGGTTTAGATCGCTATATTGGCGGCGTAGGAGCACGATGATGACCGCAAGCAGTTCGACAGTCTGGGCAGCCGCAGGGATCAACCTTGCCTTCACGGCTATCGTCGTTGGTATCACCGGCGTAGTGCTGTCGAACCAATGGAGCGTAGCGACAACAATTGGTGAGATGAGGACGACGATCGCCTCCATGGAGAAGGTGAGCACGGACACCAGCGCCGTCGTCAAAGATATCCAAACCCGTACCACGTCCATGGAAAGGCAGCTTTTTGCCGAGAGGACTAGCCCAGGGCAGCTTCTGGCGAGCGCTGGAATCAACGTCGATCAGGACGTTGGTGTCACCATGATCCGTGGACGGGTGGTTATGGTTCCTCGCACTCAGCAAGCCGCAGAGCGCCTCAGCACGAATTTTCAAAGGGTGAAGCTTCTGCCCACGGTCGACGGCTACACTCTGGATGAGGCAAGCGTAGCGGTTGTCGAGAATTACATCAGCTCGACCGCGAGCGCGGCCTCGGCGCTTGATCGACCCTCTCCATATCTATTTGAGGATCTGGACAAAGCCACTCCGACACAAGCTACCTCGGCCGGTTCTGACACCGAGGCCGCCTCGACAAGCTCGCAATAAGCCTTCCAAATCCACCAACGCATTTTCCGCTCCTAGGTCTCAAAAGCATCTGTTGGTCATCGCCCTGCTTCCTCGACGCGGCGGGTAGTGATTTTGGCCATCATGCGCTTCGTGCGGTTAGGCTTGGTCGGCTCCGAAGCGGTAAGAAGTGATGGATCTGGGCTCTTCGCGGCAGATTCTTGATCAATGCCCGTGCTGGTATTTCGTCAAGCTGGATCGCAACACCTGGCTCAACGATCATGCCGGACTTGGCGATGAAATGCTGGGAGACGGCAAACCTGTTTGCGTTGTAGATCTTCGTTGTCATGCGAATGGCTCCGCATTGAGATCGGCCAGGACTTCGCGAGCCTTCTCAATCGTTGCCCAGCGGATGAAAGACGACCGGATCATGCCAAGATGGTCCGCCGCGCGATCAACGAGGGCAGCATGCTCTGCCTCGAAGCTTCCTCTCATTTCCTTCCGACGACCTTTCGGTGGTCGGGCATTTCCGTGTGCCATGTGGCACCTCCAAAAAAAAAGCCACCGCTCCCGAGCATCGGAAACGACGGCGTTGATGACGATCATGGATCGGGTCGGAATTCCTGCCGACCCTTCCCAATCAATGGCTTAATATACTCGCAAAACGGAACATGGTCAAGGATGATCCCCGTTTGTTCTTGATGAGGAGTGGATTCGGCGAGCGTCAAGAACAGCCTGGGTCAGGTCTTTGCTCCATCCGACACGAGGACCGGCTACAGGACAGAGACGCTTCCGGCGGCGAATGGGCTGTCTAAAGATCGCTTGCGGCGAGCAGGATTTGAGAAGGTAGTGGAGCGGGCTCTCCCAATGGCCGTCATCGGTCCAATGGCCGTGATCTGAAATAGCCTGTAGGTCGGCGATCGGCCGCCCGCCCCACCAGGCCTCGACCTTCGCCTCGATCTTGCGCCAGAGCTGATCGATGCGGACGAGCCGAAGACGACCATGCCGGTATTGCCATTTCCACTTGGCTCCTTCGTCAAGCGCATGGAAAAGGACGTGGACGTGCTGTCCGTTGCCCTGCTCGTCACAGCTCTCGACGGCATAGATCGCCGTGAAGCCTCGAAGGTGTCGTCCTGCCCATTGCCGGATCCGGTGCACCTCGCGGGCGATCACCGCTGATCGCTCGGCAGGTTCGACTTCGTTGATGTTTGGCAGCATGATCGTCAGCAGCGCGTTCAACGGACGACCGGACCGTGCGGCTTGGCCATGAGCCGCTTGCAGATCTCGACGCTGCGCCGACGAGATGGTTCTCGTCGCCCCGACGTCTCGCCATGCTGCGCTACCGTATCGCCACCATGGTGCACGAGGTCTGCCACGAGGGCGATTATTTTCTCCGTCACAACAACATATATGTGCCGGTGTTTCCTGTAGCGCTGTGGTCTCCGCCTCTGATCCAGATTTAAGACATTGATCTTTATGCCATTCGATCTCCGATAAGGCGATTTCTGGGCGAAGGGGAAGTGGTATTTCGGTTTGGGCCGGATCGGCGGCGATGACGCGGTCGATCGCAGTCGAAATGATCGCCAAATGGGTGGCCGGTGCTTGCCCAAAACGGGCGTCTGAGATAGGGTGCATTCTGTTATTAGGGTCCTCTTGAGATTCTGATGACTGGCTACCGCGAAGAATTTCTGAGCACCCTGTCAGATGTGGCGTCTGACGGGGCGCGCCCTGTTGTGCGAAGCGCAACAAAGGCCGTGCATCTTGCCACCGATCGGCTGCGGCTGCAACATATTCGATTTATTGATGAATTATCGGGTATTTATTCATTTCGCTGATGCCTTCTTTTCTAGGTTTTCCAACGGCGTTTAGTTGCCTTTGCAATTATTTCTTTTGTTATGGGCGGCGGTTCTGATGGCGGAGATTCCGATCTCCTCTTCTCTCTCGCCTATCTCCTTCTCTCTTTTGTCGTCGCCAGCCGCGTGGCATTATGGGCATCCTTCTCGAATTTCGCCTTTTGTCGCTGCGATAAATTTCGACGGTTACAGATGTACCGGGGGCTGGTTTGTATAAAAAGATTAGGAAATCAAAGCGGCGTGTTTCTTCTGTAGAGCATGATGAATATGTAATCAGCTTGATTGAAGAATCTCATAGAGTTCTTTCGATAGTAATAGTAGATGAATTGCACTCACCTTCTGTGCGGGCGGCTGCGCAAATTGCCGGCGAAAATTTGCTTCTCTTCCTTGATGAGCTATCAGGCCTTCATCCTGAAGGCGATGAATTCGACGAGCTTGCAGAAGCGTGACTTGATCAGTCTCCGCATTTTGTTACATTTCTGACAACGTTCGTAGTCAGAAAGGTAACGGCTATGGCCGACGGTCGGTTCGTCTCGTATCTGCGCGTCTCCACGGCTCGGCAGGGCCAGTCAGGTCTCGGCGTCGAGGCGCAGCGCAAGGCCGTTGAGGAATTTCTGAATGGCGGGAGCTGGACCCTCATCGCTGAGGTGATCGAGATCGAGAGCGGCAAGCGCAATAACCGACCGAAGCTCGACGAGGCTTTACGCCTCTGCCGGCTTCACAATGCCAAGCTTGTCATCGCAAAACTCGATCGCCTGTCCCGTGACGCTCACTTCCTCCTAGGCCTCGAAAAGGCGGGCGTCGACTTCGTAGCGGCCGACATGCCGAACGCGAACCGGCTGACCGTGGGCATTATGGCCATGGTTGCCGATGAAGAACGCCAAATGATCTCCAAGCGCACGAAGGACGCCTTGGCTGCGGCAAAGGCCAGAGGGAAGAAGCTTGGCGGGGATAGAGGATCGTTTTCGAAGATCGCTCACATGGGACGCGAGGCGTCGGCGAAGGTTCGAGCCGAAATGGCGCGCCGACATGCCGAAGATCTGATGCCGGTGATTGAGGACATCCAATCAGCTGGAACCACATCCATGAGCGGGATAGCCAAGGCCCTTAATGAGCGAGGCTTCGCGACTGTGCGAGGCGGGAAGTGGCAGGCGGTACAAGTGCAGCGGGTGCTGGAGCAAGCGAAGGCAACTTGAACAGGATACAACCATTCTGATTCACGATGCGAGCTTTTGCGTAGTCAGCGCCGCATGTATAAAGGCTGGTACCAGCTTCGCCGTAGGTCTTCAGATCATAATCTGGACGGCTCTCGCTGCGTGGGTCGGAACCTCGCCGCTGCTTGATTCAGTCATGATCAATCTGGCTTGGGAGACCGCTATGCGTACATTTAAACGGTGCATGGGAACGGCAGAGGTGCTGCGGGTTCCGACCCATGTAAGCGGTGAGCGTTAGAGAGTGACTGGTAAAGACCGGGCTGAAGAGCCCTCAGGCGGGGTTCGATCCCCCGCACCCGCACCATCCTCCGTAAAACAAAACAACCAATTCGGTTTTATGGAGCGCAAGCTAAACTCCCCATCGCTTCGCTCTTTCTCCAATTTGCCATTGCTGCCGGTGTAGAACTCCTAATTTTTGCATCAGCGACTGGATCCAGTACGAGCTTAAATCGGTCCGATGCTATCTCTGCGAGGATAATTCGCTTCTATCGTAATTTTCCTCGCTCATCATCGTTTGGCCTTGATTTATCCTCGTAAAAAAACTTGTTCTCACAATTCTTCTCACTATGAATGCCAAGTCGTTTTCCGCCATATTGAGGTCATCAACCTACGGAGGTTCTCATGACTTATAATGGTAGAAAGCGCGGACGTCCCACCGGCAGCGGCAAGGACGACACCGCATTGCTTAACGCTGTTGCCGGCAAGTTGCTGGCACATCCTGAAATGAAACCTTCGACGGCGATGAAGCAGGTAATTGCCGCAAGCCCGCAGCCTAATACTACCCCTGAAACGTTGCTTCGGCGGTTGCAGGTTAAATGGAAGGCCCAGTCGGCTGTGTTGATGGACACTGCGCGCGCAGGGGCCGAGGCGGAAGCGCGGCGCATACGTGAACGGTCAATCCATCAAGAGGCTGGAAGCTATGGCAGTGGGTACATACCGCGCTCGTTTGCGCGAGAGCTTGAAGGGATCCAGCGCATGGTCGATCGGATCACCCCAAATATAGGCTACCTGGAAAAGGTGCAGAATGCGCTCAATCCTCCAGGTATGTCTGCTGTCTATAAAATGATGGAAGAGCATCGACGCATTCAGGATTTGATCGATCCCCCGCATATGCAGGCCATCAGAAAAACCATAGAACGCATGCAGCGTTTTGGTCTGCTGGATTAAGTGGCGCGGCTGGAGGAAATATGACCGCCTACGAATACCTGCGGAGCATTCTGACAAGGGAAACGGTCGACACGGGATTATATTCTCCAGCAAACGTGGTTGAAGGATACATTCGACCGGTTATCACACAGTGGGCGCAGCAATACTTGGTTGGATTCGAGCCCAGCGGTTCGCTCGCAAAAGGGACGGCGAATCGAAGCGGTACAGACGTCGACTTCTTCATCTCTCTGCATCCCGATACTCCAGGCACGCTGAAGCAAATTTACGACAAGCTTTTCGCTTTGATGCACGGCACCGAGTACGGAGCGAGGGAACAGAATGTGTCGATCGGCACCAAGGTCGTCGGCTACGACGTCGATCTTGTCCCGGGCCGGCTCCGGTCGCTGCAGAGGACCGATCACAGCCTCTATCGGCGAAATGCTGGTACGTGGACTCAGACAGACATTCGCGTTCATGTTTCGCAGGTTTCGCGCAGCCCATACCGGGACGAGATCCGGCTTACGAAGCTGTGGCGGAATCAAAACGGCATCGACTTTCCGTCTTTTTATCTCGAACTCACAGTCATGAATGCTCTGCAGGGCAAGCCGGCAGGAAACCTACCGGATAATTTCTTGAGCGTGCTCGAATACCTTCGTAACCGACTTCCGAACGCGAGGGTCGTTGATCCAGCGAATACAAACAACATCATTTCGGACGATCTAACGGCGGCTGGTAAGCAGACCATTGCATTACTCGCAGAAGCATCGCGTGAAAAGCGAACGTGGGGAGAGATTGTCCAATGAGCTGGGATCTTGGTCGCCTGCTCGCTGGCTTACACGAAGACATCCAAGCGCGCCTTGCCTTCGCTCGTGAAGCATACGGGCATCCCGGCACGAAAGGCGACGCAACGGAGGCAATCTGGCTGGAGCTGCTGAAGAAGTATCTGCCTCGGCGGTATTGTGTGGACCGCGCCCACGTTGTGGACAGCGATGGAACATTCAGCCAGCAAATCGACGTTGTGGTTTACGACCGGCAATACAGCCCTTTCGTCCTACATGGCGACGGCCAACCAGTCATTCCGGCAGAAAGCGTCTACGCGGTGTTCGAAGCCAAGCAGCAGATCGACGCCAGGCACGTCGCCTATGCGCAGGAAAAAGCCAGAAGCGTCCGCAAGCTTTGCCGTACCAGCCTTCCTATTCCCCATGCCGGTGGCGTTTACCCAGCCCGCGCGTTAACTCACATTATTGCAGGCCTACTAACGTTGGATAGCGGCTGGAACCCACCGTTCGAGGAGCCGATCCGGAGGGCTCTTGCCGACACGGATAACGATGGTCGTCTCGACGTCGGGTGCGTCGCCGCCCATGGATATTTCGTCCTGGGCGAAACAGGAGATTACGTCTTCACAAAGGAAGGTCGTCCCGCCACTGCGTTCCTTTTCGAGCTGATCGCCAAGTTGCAAGCACAAGCGACTGTTCCGATGATCGACATCCGCGCATATGCGAAATGGCTGGCGCCACGGGAGTAGCCGGGAGGTCGATCGCGCATCCATAATGGCCTTATCCTACCAGCCTCTGCCACAATGAGCGGGATCGCATCTGCTTTAAATCCGATGCAATCTCAGCAAGTCGATCATCGCGATGGTCGATCTCCGATCGGTGCGCAGTCATCTCCGCTGTGAGACGTTCTTGAAGGTGAGCGACTTCCGCTTGCGCCAAGGCTGCAGCCTTCTCGGCATCACTTTTCGCCTTCTCTGCTTCGATCAGCCGATCCGCCATACGGCCGGTTGCTTCGCGTTCAGCAAGGCGCTCATTTCTCTCTCTAGAGAGATCAGCTTGAAGGTCTCGAATCCGATCATGCAAGAGATCAATCGCGAGATCATCATGCGATCGTTCGGGTGATGATCCATCGTCCGATCTGGTGATGATCACCGGATCTTCTGATAGTTCGATCGGCTCGACATCATCCGGCACCATGACGAGGGTCTTGCCATCATTCGACCGGGTCCGACGCCATCCCAAACGCCTCGCTCTATGGCGAACGGCGTCCGTGGTCATGTTCAACCGATCGGCAGCCTCGGCATAGGTTTCCCAGCGATCTGACACGATGATCCCCCGATGATCTAGCGATTGATCGTCCGATGATCTGGAGATCGATCAAGGGTTCATCGGGCGCACGATCGTCCGATGATCACCGGATCATATATGGCTGGAGTGGACCTTGATCGGATCGCCTTGCGTGTAGACCGTGCCTAGGGCATCGTGTGCGGCAATGCGCGATTCATAAGCGCAGAAACGAAAAACCCGGCTCGCAGTGCGGCCGGGCATCGTCGGCGAGGATCGCCGGAAAGTCGTTCGTGGTTGCTCGACCTTCCCAAAATCCCTGCCGCTCGTCAACTCGGAATCGATCGATTCCGGGAGTGATGACGCTCGTCCGTCTGATTGACGCTGGTCTTGTATAAGGATCGGGCGAATGCAGACATGCGCCACCATGCTGGTCGCTATCTCACGATGCACCAATGCCAACGAAATCGACCGGCTCGTCAGCGTCTCCTACAGCCTTGGCCTGTCCGATGCCGACCTGATGGCGATCGACGCTGCTGGCCGTGCGCGCCGCGCTGAACTGTCGGTGCCGAAGCAGCGATCGTTTCTTCCTCCTCCTGTCCCTTGTCGATCTGGCTCTCGTCCTCGATCCGCATCTTCGATGGTGCGTCGTCGGCAGTGGGCAGCCTCGGGGTGGCTCCCAGCTCGTTTGGCAGGCGATTTCACGGCAGCGATGCTTGCAGTGTTGTCGGTAGTGGCCGAGAGGATCGCCGAGACAGGGCAGTGCGTTTGGCCCCTCGGTAGGATTGCGGCAAGAGCCGGTGTCAGTAGGTCGACCGCGAAGGCTGCGATCCGAGCTGCCCGAATTGCTGGACTCCTCGTTGTTGAGGAGAGACGTCAGACAGCCTGGCGCAATCTACCAAACATCGTTCGCATCGCCGCTGGCGACTGGCTTGCATGGATTAAGCGACGCCGGCCGAAAGACCGGAAAGGGGTGGGG
>NZ_FWXR01000036.1 GCF_900176465.1 Fulvimarina manganoxydans | reverse complement strand
CCCGGCGCATAGGAGCGCACGGCGTCGATCAGCATCTTCGAACCGGTGATGTAGCCGCCCAGCGTGCCGAAGGCCTTGGCGAGCGTGCCCTCGATCACGTCGATGCGATGGGCGACGCCCTCGCGCTCGGAGATGCCGCCGCCGCGCGGGCCGTACATGCCTACCGCATGGACCTCGTCGATATAGGTCATCGCGCCGTAGCGCTCGGCCAGATCGCAGATCGCCTCGATCGGGGCGATGTCGCCATCCATCGAATAGACGCTCTCGAAGACGACCAGCTTGGGCTGGCCTTTGGGCGCGGCCTTCAGGAGCTCTTCGAGATGGGCAAGATCGTTGTGCCGGAAGATCTGCTTCTTGGCGCCGGACTTTCTCACGCCCTCGATCATCGAGGCGTGGTTGAGTTCGTCGGACAGGATCAGGCAGCCGGGCAGAAGCTTGGCGATGGTCGAGATCGAGGCCTCGTTGGAGACGAAGCCGGAGGTGAAGACGAGGGCGGCTTCCTTGCCATGCAGATCGGCGAGCTCGCGCTCGAGTTCGACCAGCGGATGGTTGGTGCCGGAGATGTTGCGCGTGCCGCCGGCGCCCGAGCCCATCGCCGAGACCGTGTTTCGCATGGCCGAGACGACGCTCTCATGCTGGCCCATGCCCAGATAGTCGTTGGAGCACCAGACGATGATCTCACGCGCCTTGCCCTCATGCCGCCAGATGGCGTGGGGAAACCGACCGGCGATCCGCTCCAGATCCGCAAACACCCGATAGCGCTTTTCCGCATGCAGCGCTTCGATCGCAGAGCGGAAATGGCTTTCGTAATCGAACGGAGCCGGAATCGCCGTTGCGGGGCGCGATGCCGGCAACAGGCGCATCCATTCGGCGATCTCGGCCGGGCAGCTCTCCAACGGCACCGATTCATACCCCATTGGGCATTTCGTACCCTTGGGGCTCTTGGTCTCGAGCAACGCGGTTTCGAGCGAGCGATCCAACATTAGGCCGGTCTCCATCCCAGATAGTGCCCGATATTCTGCCAGAGTATGCGCGCGTGAGCGGCGGGGCTGGCCCGGCTCAAGCGCTTGTGCATGTAGGATTCCCAGGTGAGGCGCTGGACATCCCGGTCGCGGCAAATGGCCACGAAGCGTTCCCGCAGCCAGTCGGAGCGATACCAGACACTTTGAAGCATTCCAAGGATCATGAAGATCCGTCCGTGGTCGACCATGAATTTGGCGCGCGCGCTCTTCAAAGCCTCGGCCTTGCCAGTGGCGAGGAAAGCGATGCTGGCCTCGGCGACGATCCGCGCGCTTTCCATGGCGTAATAGATGCCTTCGCCCGAGGCCGGCGCGACGACGCCGGCCGCATCGCCGGCGAGAACCACATTGCGGCCGTCATCCCAGCGCTTGAGCGGCTTCAAGGGGATCGGCGCCCCCTCGCGGCGGATCGTCTGGGCGTCGGCATAGCCGGAGGCGGCCCTGAGGTCGGTCACCGCCTTGCGCAGGCCGTATCCTTTCTTCGCAGTACCTGTCCCGATCGAGGTGGTCTCGCCATGGGGAAAGACCCAGCCGTAGAAATCCGGCGAGATCGCCCCCTGATAGAAGACGTCGCAGCGCGCAGCCCGGCCCTGTGCGGGCTCGGCGCTGGATCCTTCGGAGGCGACGATCTCGTGATAGGCAAAGACGCTCGGCACCGGCTTCTGGCGCGGCAGAGCCTGGCGGGCGACGGCGGACCGCGCCCCGTCCGCACCGATGACGAGCCGAGCCTCGATCCGCTCGGCGAAATGAGAACCAGTGGGCGAATTGATCTCGGACGGGGCCTTGAGGCGGATCGTTCGGGTTCCGCCATGTCCGTCTTCCAGCGCCTCGAACTGGCCCGTGATGCGCACCGCACCCGCTTTCGCCGCGCGATCGCGCAAGAATTCGTCGAATTCGTCCCGATCCACCATGCCGACGAAGCCGTTGTCGATCGGCATATCGACGATGCGCCCCGACGGCGCGATCATGCGCGCCGAGGAAATCTCGGCTTTCAGGAGATGACGCGGAATGGCGAAATCCTGGATGAGACGAGGCGGGATCGCGCCGCCGCAGGGCTTGATCCGCCCGCCGCGCTCGATCAGCGCCGTGCGATAGCCGGCCTTGGCGAGTTCGAGCGCCGCCGTGGCGCCGGCCGGGCCGCCGCCGATGACGACGGCATCGAAGAAGGCCGCGCCAAACGATGTCGGCAAGGGCCCCAGAGTTGTCGCGGAGGCTGTTGGGGCGTTGGCGAGGCTTTTCATGCGGCAGCTCCGCTCGCGGGCAGGGATGGGCTCTGTGCGGGGGCAGGCCGATATGGGGCGCGTAACGGTGCTGCATTCCCGACGCAGCGCCAGGCAAGAGCCGCCGAGACGACGAAGCCCGCTGCCTCCAGGAGGAACACGGCGCCATAGGCCGAGGCGGGCGAGCCCGTGAAGGCGAGGGTGAGATCGACGAGGACGGTTCCGAAAAAGCCGCCAAGGCCGAAGGCGATCGCCTGGGCCGCGCCCCAGAGCCCCATTCGGATCCCGTGGCGTGGCGAGTCCTCACCGGATTGCGCGCCGGCAAGTCCCATCATGGAGCCGATCGCGGCGACCGCGAAGAGGCCGTTGAAGAGGCCGAGCGCGCCGACCGCCCCGGCGAGCGGAAAGCCCTCGCCGATGCGGCTTGCGGCAAAGAGCGCGGCAAAGGCCAGCGCCGAGCCGAGACAGCCGAGAACGCAGAGGAGGCGCAGGAGGCCCGGAAAGCGCCGGCCGAAGAGCATTCCGGCCAAAGCGACGGCGACCATGCCGAGCACCGTTCCGCCATGCTGGACGCCTGAAAGCTGCGTCGTCTCGCCGGGCGTCATGGCAAAGAGCGTGCCGGCGAAGGGCTCCAGGATGAGGTCCTGGGCGCTATAGGCGAGCATGGAGACGAAGACGAAGATCGCGAAGCGCCGCGTATCGGCCTCACGCCACACCGAGGCAAGGCGTGGGCCGAAGGCCGTGGTCTTCGATGTCTTGGCGGGCTTTGGCGCAGAGTGCCTTGCTTGGCTCTCGACGCCGAGGATCGCGAGCGTGCCGAGAGCGAAGGCGCTCGCGGCAACGACGGCGGTGACCGCGACTAGACGGGCGTCGGAGAAGGGATCGAGGAAGCGGCCGGACAGGCCCGCCGTGACCGCGAAGCCGACGATCATCAGCGTCCACATCAAGGTCGCCGCCTGAGGGCGGCGGTGAGCCGCAACGCCCGCCGCCATCAGCGCCAGTAGATTAGTGCCGGCCGCGCCGACGCCCGCCCCGATCATCAGAAAGGCAAGCATCGCCGACAGGAGGCCGAGCGCGAAATGGGTGGCGATCCAGCCCGTCGCAAAAGCGGCGAGAACGGTGCCGAGCGCCAAAAGCGCGAGGCCGCCGACGATCCAGGCGGTGCGGCTCTGGCCCACATCCGCACCATGACCGAAGCGCGGACGCAGCATCTGAACGGCGTAATGCAGCGCGACCAGGGCGCCCGGAATGGTCGCGGCGAGCCCGTGCTCGACCACCATCACCCGGTTCATGGTCGCCGTGGTCAGGACCACCATGGCGCCGATCGCCGTCTGCACGAAGGCGAGGCGGAGAATGGCGAACCAGCCGAGACCTTGCTGTGCTTCTCTCATGATCCCACCCCGAGCGCGACCGCCGCGACCATCATGCCAAGAACGTAAAGCCCCGTTCCGGTGGCGTTGTAGCGGATCGCTTCCGCTTCCGGGTCTTTTAGGAACCGGCGCATGAGAGTGCCCTGTCCGACGAGAAGCGCCGCGACGATGGTGCCGGCGAGGGTCTCACCCCAGGACAGGAGAAGGCCGACGACGACGATCTGCGGAGCGGCCATCACCCAGCAGGCAATGCGGCTGGCGAGCGCGACACCGTATCGGGCCGGCAGCGACATGATACCGAACTGCCGATCGCCCTTGACCGATTTGAAGTCGTTGAGGGTCATGATGCCATGAGCACCAAGGCTGTAGAGTGCGGCGAGCAGAAGCGTCTCGACCGATGGCAGGCCTTGCGCGACGAGAGCGGCGCCGGTCATCCAGGCAAGACCCTCATAGGAGATCGCGACGGAGGCGTTGCCCAGCCAGCCGTCACGCTTCAAACGGAAGGGCGGGGCGCTATAGGCCCAGGAAAAGGCGCAGCCGAGCGCTGCGGCGGCAAAAACGATCGGGCCGAGACAAGCGGCGACGAGAAGCGACAGAGCGGTCCAGAGAATGGCGACGGCAAAGCCGGATCGGCCCGGCAGGCGCCCTGAGGGGATCGGGCGATGGGGCTCGTTGATCGCGTCCACATGCCGATCGAACCAGTCATTGACCGCCTGGCTCGCGCCGCAGAGCAAGGGGCCTGCGAGAACGAGGCCAAGGGCGACATCCAGAAAAAGGCGCGCGCCATCCGCTTCGGCCGGCATGGCCGGGATCGAGGAGATCGCCCCACAGGCAAAGGCCCAGATCGGCGCGAACCACGTCACCGGCTTCAGCACCGCAAGTACGGCGGAAGGCTGGACACGCGTCAGGGGCGCAGAGGGGGCGACCGTACGGCTCATGCGCCGGATGCTAGGTCCGAAGCGCGTCAAGTGTCAACCAAAGTTGACAGGTCAATTTGGATTTATTGCAAAGAGGGATCGGAATCGTCCGGCTGACCGGGACGATCGCCGCCGATGCCATAGCGGCGCAGCTTGGTATAGAGCGCCTGCCGACTAAGGCCTAGGATTTCCGACGCAGAGGCCCGGTTGTTGCCGGTCAGTTCCAACGCCGCTTCGATGCACAGCTTTTCGATGATCTCGGTCGTGTCGCGCACGATGTCGCGAAGCGGCATCTGGCCAACGAGGCCGATCATCTCATTAGCGGGTCGCACATCCGGGATCTGCGGCATCTCCTCTTCCGGGGAGCGCTGGCTTCTTTTGCGTTGGCGTATGGAGAGGCCGTAATAGCGCACGCCGTCGCGTTCGACCGCCGTGCCGCTGACTTCGACGGGAAGCGGCGGGCCATGAACGGGGCGCAGCTGGGTCGAAAGATTGCGCAGGAATCCTTGCTGGTCGACGGCATTCTTCAGGACCGTCAGCTCCAGCCCGCGCGAGCCGATCCAATTGGCGAAGGGGCGGCCCAGCGCCTGGGCGGCATCGGCGATTTGGATAAGGTCGAGAAGGCTTTCATTGACGAGAACGACGCGCATCTCTTCGTCGAGGAGGGCAATGGCGTCCGGCGACTGGCGCCCGAGACGTGCGAGCAGATCCTCGCTGCGCCGAAATTCGCTCCTCTCTTGGCCATTATCCGAGACGAGTTGCAGCGATAGGCGGGAGGCGCCGAGATGGCGGAAGAAGCGCAAGGCGACCATGGCGCTGTCGCGCGGCTCGCCCTTCAATTGGAGCGTTCCGCGCTCGGTGCGTCCAGAGGAGAAGGCGGTGGCGACGAGTGCGTCGAAGACCGGCAAACCATCCTCGGCGAGGAAAGTCTCGATGTTGCGCCCGACGATATCGCCGGAGCCGCTTGCGCCAAACCGCGCCTTTGCCGAGGCATTCGCCTCGACGATCCGCCGATTGCCGGGATCGATCACGAGATGGGCTTCGGCGCTCGTCTCGAACAGCAGCCGGTATTGGGCCTCGACATCGCGAATGCGCTCGAATTCATGGTCATAAGCGATCTGTGCCGACATCAGTTTTTGCTGAAGGTCGGAGACAGTTCTGAGGTCGCGGCCGAGCGCAATCTTGGCCCCGTTCTGCGTCAGCGGCAGGATGGAATAGCTGACGGGGAGATCGGCGGCGCCGGGAACAGGGTGGTTGATCTCACGGCGCGCCGAATTCTGACTGCCGGCGTCGCCAAGGAGCCTTTTGGCCTTCAGGCGGCATTCGCTGGTGACCGTCTCGACGAAAGGTCGGCCGATCCACTCGCGATAGACGGAGGGCGGACACACCTCGTCGCGCATCGCCACATCGAGAACACGGCCCTCGACATCGACGAGAAAGGCGATATCGGCGGAGGCGGTGACGAGCGAGGCGATCAGAGCCGCGTCCAGATTCGAAAAGGATCGATCTGGATCGGAAAATGTTCGGCCGCCAGCGAAATTCACTCCCATGAGACGGGGTTCCGGTCCTTAGGTCCCTTCAACCGACGCAACTGGACATTCAACTTGCTAGAGCATCGGACACCAGATCGACCGCCCTGCGTCCATCGGTCACGATCAGGTCGGCGCCCATGTTATCTACTAACTCTTCGGCCCCATGCAATGCTCTTCCACCAAGGAATATGCGCAGTCGTGGATTTCTGCTGGCTTTCCGCAAGCTGGCAATGGTTTCACCGAGTGCCGGCCGCGTTCGATCGCTGCCGCAGCTCAAACCCACAATCCTGTATGTGTGCTCACTGACCCGCTTGCACAATTCGGCAAGGGTCGCCGATGTCGCCCGATCGACGTGATGGCCGGCTTCGGCCAGAAGCGCCGCGAGCGCATCCACCCCTATCGAGTGCTGCTCGCCCGGCATGACGGCGAGGAGAATATCGCCGCGGCCTGCCGACTTCGCTCCGCTCTCGGCCGGCTCGCGGCCGATCGCAAGGCTCAAACCTCGCTGGAGACGGGTCGAGATCAGCGTGACCTCGGCGAAGGTCATGCGGTCCTCTTCCCATTCAATTCCGATCTCGTCCATGACCGGCGCGACAACGTCGCCGATGAGCACGGAGAGGGACAAGGTCTGCCGCATCTCGGTCAGGAAGGCGACCTGCTCCTCGTCGCGGCCTGAGAGAAGCAGGCTGCGGAGCCGATCGGCGGCGTGCCGAGTGTGGAAATGGGAAAGGCGTTTGTCGGCCGAATGGCCCTTGTCGCAGCCCGGCGTGCTGCGCCGCGCATACAGCCGCGGAATGACCGCGGCTCGCACGGCATCTTCGAGGCCAGCCGGTCGCCCTGGCGCGTCGGAGCCCTCGTCAGCGGTCTCCTCGTCGAGGCGGCCGTAGCGGGACGCGTTCGTGTCAATGCTCATTGACTGTTGCTCGGAGCCGTAACCGTCGTGATCGGCGGAGGCGGCATCGGCATGATCCATTCTAAATGCCATAGCATCTCCTCCCTCGCAGGGTCATAGCCCCTGCATCTAAGAGCTTGGCGGTCTTGGATGCCGTCGTTTCGCCGACTTTTAGACAGCTTCTCGCAACATTGGAACCATTGCAACCCGTGCGGCGTGATTTCTCCGACCTGCCTGCGTCTTGTGATCCGATGTCAATGTAAAGCAAACTTGACAGTGACTGGTGCAGGGGCGCACACTGACGGTCATGGCACGGTTGAAATCCACCGCAAAGACGAACCCGGAGGGGCCGCAATACGGCATCAAGCCTGCTATGCGGACACCGCTTGCCGGGTGCAAGCCTGGATCAGGGCTCTACACGCCGGAAGAGCGCCGGCGGCGGGATGAAAGCCCCTGGACCCTTGTCCAGGGCATTCTGGCGCCGCTGCAATTCCTGGTCTTCCTGATCTCCCTCGCTCTCGTTCTCAGAGCCTTGCTCTTCGGGGTGGGCGAGACGGCGGCGATGGTGTCTATTCTGATCAAGACGCTCGTGCTTCTGACGATCATGGTCACCGGGTCGATCTGGGAAAAGCAGGTCTTCGGCCGCTGGCTCTTCGCCCCCGCCTTCTTCTGGGAGGACGTCGTCTCCTTTGCCGTCATCGCCCTGCATCTGGCCTATGTCGTCATGCTCTTCGCCGGGCTCGGAACTATGGCCGAACAGCTCGCCGTCGCGCTGGTCGCCTATGCCGCCTATGTGGTGAACGCCGCCCAATTCCTTCTCAAGCTTCGCGCCGCCCGGCTCGAAGGGCAGGCCGCGGACGATGCGGCGGACGCGCCGAGCCTCGATGAGGGGAGGGCGCTGGCATGAGCGTTCACACCCTTCCGCTTCCGAAGGCCGGCTGCGCCGAGCCCGACATCATCCGCGAGCGCGGCCAGCACGAAGTCTTCTGCGGTCTGACCGGCATCGTCTGGCTGCATCGCAAGATCCAGGATGCCTTCTTCCTCGTCGTCGGCTCGCGAACCTGCGCCCATCTTCTCCAGTCGGCCGCCGGCGTGATGATCTTCGCCGAGCCGCGGTTCGGTACGGCGGTGATGGAAGAGCGCGACCTCGCCGGCATGGCCGATGCCAATGAGGAGCTCGACAAGGTGGTCGCCCGGCTGCTCGATCGCCGGCCGGACATCAAGATGCTCTTCCTCGTCGGCTCCTGCCCGTCCGAGGTCATCAAGCTCGATCTCTCAAGGGCGGCCGAGCGCCTGTCGCGCCATTATTCGCCGGAGGTCCGCGTCCTCAACTATACCGGCTCGGGGATCGAGACGACCTTCACCGAGGGCGAGGACCGGTGTCTGGCCGCTCTCGTGCCGGAGCTTACCGATGCGACGAGCGAGGCGCCGGAGCTTCTCGTCGTCGGTGCCTTGGCCGATGTGGTCGAGGACCAGTTCGCACGGCTCTTTGCCGAGATCGGGATCGAGCGCGTCTCTTTTCTGCCGCCTCGCAACTCCCGCGCTCTGCCTCCCGTCGGGCCGAACACCCGCTTTCTTCTGGCACAGCCTTTCCTGGGCGAGACGGCGCGATGCCTGACAGAGCGCGGCGCGCGGCACATTCCCGCGCCCTTCCCGCTCGGGGCGGAGGGGACGACTGCTTGGCTGGGCGCTGCGGCCAGGGCCTTCGGCGCCGATCCGATGGCCTTCCGCCACGCGACCGCGGCGGCCGAGGCGCGGGCCAAGCGCGCGCTTCAGCCCTTCCGGGACGAGATGGCGGGCAAGACCATCTTCTTCATGCCCGACAGCCAGCTCGAAGTGCCGCTGGCGCGGATGCTGAGCCGGGAACTCGGCATGGAGCCGATCGAAGTCGGCACGCCCTATCTTCACCGCGCCCATCTCGCCGAGGAGTTGAAGCTGCTCGGCTCTGATGTGCAGCTGTCCGAAGGCCAGGACGTGGAGCGCCAGCTCGACCGGGTTCGCGCCGCGCGCCCCGACGTCACCGTCTGCGGCCTCGGCCTCGCCAACCCGCTGGAGGCCGACGGCCTCACCACCAAATGGTCGATCGAGCTGATCTTCACGCCGATCCAGGGCTATGACCAGGCGAGCGACCTTGCCGGTCTTTTCGCGCGGCCCTTCGACCGCAAGACGCGCCTTCGGGTTTAAGGGGAGGGTCGGCGATGCAGCTCACCGTATGGACCTATGAAGGACCGCCCCATGTGGGGGCGATGAGGGTCGCGACCGCCATGACGGACGTCCATTACGTCCTGCATGCGCCCCAGGGCGACACCTATGCCGATCTTCTCTTCACCATGATCGAGCGGCGCGAGAAGCGCCCGCCGGTGACCTATACGACCTTCAAGGCCCGTGACCTCGGATCGGATACGGCGGCGCTCTTCAAGTCGACGCTGGAATCGGCCCATGAGCGCTTCAAGCCGGCCGCGATGCTGGTCGGCGCCTCCTGCACGGGCGAGTTGATCCAGGACGATCCGGCGGGCCTTGCCAAGGCGGCCAATCTCCCATGCCCAGTCATTCCGCTGGAGCTTCCCTCCTATCAGCGCAAGGAGAATTGGGGCGCCGGCGAGACCTTCTATCAGATCGTCCGGCATCTGGCCGCGCGCGAGGGCGTGGAGCCGGTAGCTGGGAAGCCGCAAGGCCGGGTGCCTCGCTGCAACATTCTCGGGGCCACCGCGCTGGGCTTTCGCCATCGCGACGACGTCATGGAAATCACCAAGCTCCTGAAGGAGAATGGCATCGAGGTCGCCGTCGTCGCCCCGCTCGGGGCGAGCGCGGCCGATATCGCGCGGTTGCCGGACGCCGATTTCAACGTCCTTCTCTATCCCGAGATCGGCGAACAGGCTGCACGCTGGCTGAAGCGCACCTATGGCCAGGATTATACGACGACGGTGCCGATCGGCGTCGGCGCAACACGGGAATTCGTGGCGGAGGTTCGCCGACTAGCCGGGCTCGACGCGCTGCCGGATCGCTCCGACGCTGGCCGGCTCCCCTGGTTCTCGCGCTCGGTCGATTCGACCTATTTGACCGGCAAGCGGGTCTTCGTCTTCGGCGATGCGACCCATGCGGTGGCGGCTGCAAGGGTGGCGACGGAGGAATTCGGCTTCGAGCTTGTCGGCCTCGGCACCTATTCGCGCGAACAGGCCCGTGCGGTGCGCGAGGCCGCACAAGCCCATGGCCTCACCGCGCTGATCACTGACGATTATCTCGACGTCGAGCAGGCGATCGCCGAGGCCGAGCCGGAACTCGTTCTCGGCACCCAGATGGAGCGCCATATCGCCAAGCGCCTGGGAATCGGCTGCGCGGTCATCTCGGCGCCCGTCCATGTGCAGGACTATCCGGCCCGCTATTCGCCGCAAATGGGGTTCGAGGGCGCCAATGTCCTCTGGGACTCCTGGGTCCATCCTCTGGTGATGGGGCTGGAAGAGCATCTTCTCGGCATGTTCCGGGAGGATTTCGAATTCTCCGACACTGCCAAGCCCTCCCATCTCGGGCCCGGCCAGCGCGTGAGCGAGGCGCCGGCGGCCGAGCCGGCGCTGCGACCGCTCGCCGAAGAGGGCCCGATCCGGATCTGGAGCGCCGATGCCGAGGCGGAGCTGAAGAAGATCCCGTTCTTCGTGCGGGGAAAGGCGCGCAAGAACACCGAACGATTCGCGGCCGAGCGCGGTCTTGCCGAAATCACCCTGGAGACGCTCTATGACGCCAAAGCCCACTTTGCGCGCTAGCGTCCATGGCGGCGCTGATCCGAAGACGCGCGGCCCGCGTGTCGTCATCATCACGCTCGACGGCCATATGGGCGGCGCGGTGGCCGCGGCCCGCGATCGCCTGAGCGGCAAGATCGACGGCCTGACCATCGGCTTTCACGCCGCGACCGACTGGGACCGCGATCCGGCGAGCCTCTCGGCCTGCCTCGACGACATTGCGTCCGCCGACATCATCTTCGCCAATATGCTGTTCATGGAGCCGCATATCACGCCGGTTTTGCCCGCCTTGCAGGCCAGGCGCGATCATTGCGGCGCGATCATCGGCGCCCTGTCGTCGGGCGAAGTCATTCGTCTGACCCGGGCGGGCAAGCTCGACATGGGCAAGGAGACGGGCGGCGTTCTGGGCTTGTTGAAGAAGCTGAAGGGCAGCCCGAAAAAGGGCGGCCAGGGCTCCGGCTCGCGCCAGATGACCATGCTGCGCCGCCTGCCCAAGGTGCTGCGCTACATTCCCGGCACGGCCCAGGATTTGCGCGCCTATTTCCTCGTCCTGCAATATTGGCTCGGCGGTTCGGACCAGAATCTCGCCAATATGATCCGCTTCCTCGTTGCTCGCTACGGGCCGCAGGCGACAGGCGTCGCCGAGACCGGGCGCGCGGCGCAAAAGCCGACGACGGCGCGCGAGCCGATCGAATATCCCGATATCGGCCTTTATCATCCGCGCCTTCGCGGGCGCATCGCGACGCGCATCGACACCCTGCCGCACCGGGGCCCGGGACGGGCGGGCACGGTCGGCCTCCTCGTCATGCGCTCTTATGTGCTGGCCGGGGACACCGCCCATTATGACGGGGTGATCGCCGCGCTCGAAGCCAAGGGGCTGAAAGTCGTGCCGGCCTTTGCCAGCGGCCTCGATTCGCGCCCGGCCATCGATGCCTATTTCAAGGACGACGCGGGACGGCCTCGCATCGACGCGCTCGTCTCGCTGACCGGTTTCTCGCTGGTCGGCGGCCCGGCCTATAACGATGCCGATGGCGCGAAGGCCGCCTTGAAGGGCCTCGACGTGCCCTTCCTCGGCGCGCTCGCCGTCGAGTTCCAGTCGGTCGAGGAGTGGAAGACCTCCGCCACGGGGCTGACGCCGGTTGAAGCCACCATGATGGTCGCGATCCCCGAGATCGACGGGGCGATCGGCGCGACCGTCTATGGCGGGCGCACGTCGATGGCCCGCAGCGACGGCCATCGGGCGATGGCGGCCGATATGGACCGGGCGAACCGGCTCGCGGGCCGTGTCGCCAAGCTGATTGCGCTGAGACGCAAGGCAAAGGCCGAGCGGACGATCGCGATCACGATCTTCAACTTCCCGCCCAATGCCGGCAGCGTCGGCACGGCCGCCTATCTGTCGGTCTTTTCCTCGCTCTTCAACGCGCTCCAAGGTCTGAAGGCGGACGGCTACCGGGTCGAGATGCCCGAAAGCGTCGATGCGCTGCGCGAGGCGCTTTTGAAGGGCAATGCCGAGAGCTTCGGTACGCCGGCCAATGTCCACACCCGCATTCCCGCCGAGGATCATCTGCGCCGCGAGCCTTACCTTGCTGACATCGAGGCCCAATGGGGCCCCGCGCCCGGCGAGCAGCAGTCGGACGGCTCGTCGATCTTCGTTCTCGGCCGGCGTTTCGGCCAGGTCTTCGTCGGCATCCAGCCCGCCTTCGGCTATGAGGGCGACCCGATGCGGCTCCTGTTCGAGAAGAGCTTTGCGCCGACCCATGCCTTCTCGGCCTATTACCGCTATCTGCGCGAGGATCTCGGCGCCGACGCCGTCCTTCACTTTGGCACCCATGGCGCGCTCGAATTCATGCCGGGCAAGCAGGCGGGATTGTCCGATGCGTGCTGGCCGGATCGGCTGATCGGCGATCTGCCCAACATCAATCTCTATGCGGCCAACAATCCGTCCGAGGGCGCGCTCGCCAAGCGCCGGGCGAACGCCGTCCTCGTGTCCCATCTGACCCCGCCTTTGGCCGAGGCCGGCCTCTATCGCGGCCTCGTCGATCTCAAAGCCTCGCTCGACCGGTTCCGGACCCTCGACCCGTCCGCCCATACGGAGCGGGCGGATCTTCTCGCCCTTCTGGGCGATCAGGCTGAAGCGCTCGATCTCGAAAAGCCTCAGACGGCATCGGAGGTCACGCGGCTGACGACTGCGCTCGCCGAGCTTGAGCGGACGCTCATTCCGAACGGCCTCCATGTGGTGGGCGAAGCGCCTTCGAGGAGCGATCGCATCGGCTGGCTGAAGGCGGCCGCCGAAGCGCAGATCGAGGATGGAGAGGTGGCGCTTCAGGCCATCGAGGCCTTGGTCGATGGCGACAAGGGCACGGCGCTTCTCGCCTCTTCCTTCGGAAGGGGAAAGCTGGACGCTGAGCGGGCCGAGGCCGT
This sequence comes from Fulvimarina manganoxydans, assembly GCF_900176465.1. GTDB lineage: Bacteria > Pseudomonadota > Alphaproteobacteria > Rhizobiales > Rhizobiaceae > Fulvimarina > Fulvimarina manganoxydans. The sequence continues at coordinate 12,011 of NZ_FWXR01000036.1, read as the reverse complement.
TGCGATCCTCGCCAAGCTGGCGGGCGATCTGGCCAAGGATCACGAACTCCCCGCTCTCCTCGCCGCGCTTGACGGGCGCTATATCGAGCCGGTCGCCGGCGGCGATATCCTGCGCAATCCGGCTATCGCGCCGACGGGGCGCAATCTCCATGGCTTCGACCCGTTCCGCATCCCTTCCGCCTTCGCGGTCACCGAGGGACGCCGTCAGGCCGAGCGGCTGCTCGATCGCCATAAGGCGTCCGGCGGCGCGCTGCCGGAGACGGTCGCCATCGTCCTGTGGGGCACCGACAATCTGAAGAATGAAGGCACCTCGCTCGCCCAGGCCTTGGCGCTGATCGGCGCGGTTCCCCGTTTCGACGGCTATGGCCGTTTGGCCGGCGCCGCGCTTCTGCCGCTCGAAGACCTCGGTCGGCCGCGCATCGATGCCCTGGTCACCCTGTCGGGCATTTTCCGCGATCTTCTGCCGCTTCAGTCCAAGCTCGTCGCCGAAGCCGCCTTCCTGGCCGCGACCACTGAGGAGCCGGACGACATGAACTTCGTCGCGCGCCATGCGAGGGCCTATGCCAAGGAGACCGGCTGCGACATCGAGACGGCGGCCTTGCGCGTTTTCGCCAATGCCGACGGCGCCTATGGCTCCAACGTCAATCTGATGGTCGATGGCGGCGCCTGGGAGAGCGAGGGCGAACTCGCCAACGCTTACACAAGGCGCAAATGCTTCGCCATCGATCGCAAGGGCCGCTCGTCCGAACAGAAGGCGCTTCTGACCTCGACTTTCTCGACGGTGGATCTGACCTATCAGAACCTCGATTCGGTCGAGCTCGGCGTCACCACCATCGACCACTACTTCGACACGCTCGGCGGCGTCAGCCGCGCCGTCACCCAGGCGCGGGGCCGACAGGTGCCGGTCTATATCGGCGACGACACGCGCGGCAAAGGCACCGTGCGCACCCTCGAGGAACAGGTCGCGCTGGAAACCCGCACCCGCACCCTCAATCCCAAATGGGTCGAGGGCATGCTCGCCCATGGCTATGAGGGGGTGCGCCAGATCGAGGCCCATCTGACCAACACGCTCGGCTGGTCGGCGACGACCGGCCAGGTGAGCCCCTGGGTCTATCGGCGGATCGCCGAGACCTTCGTCCTCGATGAGGCGATGCGCGAGCGCCTGGCCGAACTCAATCCCACCGCCTCGATGCGCATGGCCGAAAGGCTGATCGAGGCGGATGAGCGGCGCTATTGGCGCCCGACCGATGCCGAACGCGAGGCCCTTCTTGAGGCCAGCGCTGATCTCGAAGACCGACTTGAGGGAATCCTTCCCCCCGCTGCAGGTGCGGCGGGTGAGACCAAGCCGGATAAGAGCAAGATGGAGGCCGCGTGATGAGCGGACTGAAGACGACGCTCCCCCTGCCGGGAACTGTCTATCGCCGGGAAGACGGGGATGGCAGCGTCCAGGTGAAGATGAATACGGGGCCGAAGATCGACGGCGCCAAGGTCTTTGCGATCTATGGCAAGGGCGGGATCGGCAAGTCGACGACCTCGTCGAACCTCTCGGTCGCTTTTTCCAAGCTCGGAAAGCGCGTGCTTCAGATCGGTTGCGATCCGAAGCACGATTCGACGTTCACTTTGACCAAGCGCCTGCAGCCGACGGTCATCGACATTCTCGAAAGCGTCGATTTCCATGCCGAGGAGCTGCGCCCAGAAGACTTCGTCTTCGAGGGCTATAATGGTGTCATGTGCGTCGAGGCCGGCGGTCCGCCCGCCGGAACGGGATGCGGCGGCTATGTGGTGGGCCAGACGGTGAAGCTCCTGAAGGAGCATCATCTTCTGGAGGACACCGATGTCGTCATCTTCGACGTTCTGGGCGATGTGGTCTGCGGCGGTTTCGCCGCTCCGCTCCAGCACGCCGACAGGGCGCTCGTCGTCACTGCCAACGACTTCGATTCGATTTTTGCCATGAACCGGATCGTCGCCGCGATCCAGGCCAAGGCGAAGAACTACGACGTGCGCCTCGGCGGGGTCATCGCCAACCGCTCGGCCCAGACCGACGAGGTCGACCGCTTCGCCCGGGCCGTCGGTCTCGAACGGGTCGCCCATTTCCCCGATCTCGACGTCATCCGCCGTTCGCGCCTGAAGAAGTCGACGCTGTTCGAAATGGAGTCGAGCCCGGAGCTGGAAGCCGTCCAGAACGAGTATTTGGCGCTGGCCGCAAGACTCTATGCCGGGGTAGAGCCGCTCGACGCCAAATCGATGAAGGACCGGGAGATCTTCGATTTCCTCGGTTTCGAATGAGGCGGCCATGAGCGACGTCATGACATCCGAGGCGATCACATACGAGGCGCGGCGGGCCGAGATCGAGACCTATTTCGATCGCACCGCCGCCGAGACCTGGAAGAAGCTGACCTCGACCGCGCCCGTCGGGCGCATCCGCCAGACCGTGCGCGCCGGCCGCGACACGATGCGCGCGACGCTTCTGTCCTGGCTGCCCGAAGACCTGACCGGCCGGCGTATCCTTGATGCCGGTTGCGGCACGGGGGCCTTTGCCGTGGAAGCGGCGGCGCGCGGGGCTGACATCGTCGCGATCGATCTGTCCGAGACGCTCGTCGCCCATGCCCGGACAGCCGCGGAGTCGCTGTCGCTCAAGGGGCAAGTGACCTTCCGCTCAGGCGATATGCTGGATGAGGGCCTTGGCCGCTTCGACCATGTGATCGCCATGGATTCGCTGATCCATTACGAGCCGGCCGATGCGGTCGCGGCGCTGGCCCGCCTTTGCGAGCGGACCGAGCAATCGATCCTCTTCACCTTCGCGCCGAAGACGCCGCTGCTCACCGTGATGCATGCGGCCGGGCGCTTCTTCCCGCGCGGCGACCGGGCGCCGGCCATCGTGCCGGTTTCGCGTCGGGGTCTGATCCGCCGGATCGAGGCGGAGGCGCCGATCGCCGAGCGCTTTGCGCCGGGGCGTGGCCTGCGCGTCGATACCGGCTTTTACAAGAGCCATGCCATGGAGCTTGCGGCACGATGACCAGGGCGGCGACAGGACAAGGGCCGTTCACCGGCGAGACGCGGATGGCGCGCTTCCTGCGCGTCTTCGTGCCCTTTGCAGATGTGGCGACGGCCGATCTGCCGCTCGGCCGGCTGATCCGCCTGTCGCTCTTCCAGCTGTCGGTCGGCATCACCCTCGTCCTTCTCGGCGGCACGCTGAACCGCGTCATGGCGGTCGAGCTCGGCATTCCCGTGACGCTGATCGCAGCCGCCATGGCGCTGCCCTTGCTGCTTGCGCCGGCGCGCATGCTGATCGGCTTCAAATCCGATCATCGCCGTTCCTATCTCGGCTGGCGGCGCACGCCCTTCATCTGGCTCGGCGCCATGGCCCAGTTCGGCGGGCTGGCGATCATGCCCTTCTCGCTGCTCCTGGTCTCCGAGGGCGTCCCCGAGACGGTTCTCGCCGGCAAGGCGGGCCTGCTTCTCGCCTTCTTCATGGTGGGTTGCGGGGTTCATACGGTGCAGACGGCCGGCCTCGCGCTCGCCTCCGATCTCGCCCAGCCGGACAAGCGGCCGCGCGTCGTTGCCATGCTCTATACGATGCTGCTCGTCGGCCTGTTCACGGGCGCGATCGTCATCGGTCGGCTGCTCGACGATTTCACGCCCATGAAGCTGATCCAGCTTCTTCAGGGCTCGGCCGTCGTCACCATTCTTCTGACGCTCGTCGCGATCTGGCAGCAGGAGCCGCGCCGGCGCGACATCGCGCCCGAGGTCGATACCGGTCCGAAGCGCCGCTTCGTCGAGGATCTGCGCGATCTCTTCGCGAGCCAGCCCGACCTGAAGCGCCTTTTCGCCGCTCTCGCGGTCGGCACGGCCGCTTTCAGCATGCAGGACGTTCTCCTCGAGCCTTATGGCGCCGAGGTCTTCAAGATGAGTGTCGGGGCGACGACGCTTCTGACCGCGCTTTTTGCTTCTGGGAGTCTTCTGGGCTTTTTCGGTGCCGCAAGGTTGCTCGGCGGGGCGCGCAACGGCAATCCGCATGTGGTTGCCGCTCTCGGGCTTCTCATCGGCCTGCCGGGCTTCTCGGCGGTCGTCATGGCCGGGCCGCTTCTGTCGGTCGCCAGCTTTTCGGTCGGCACCTTCCTGATCGGCCTGGGAAGCGGCTTCTTCTCGGTCTCCATCCTTCTGGCCGTGATGGAGCGGATCGGCCGCGCCGATCTCGGCAGCGGCCTTGTCCTCGGCGCATGGGGTGCGGTCCAGGCCATCGCGACCGGGCTCGCGGTCATCAGCGGCGGCGTCTTGCGCGACGAGGTCGCGCGGCTTGCCGATGTGGGCGTCTTCGGTCCGGCCTTTCAGAATGTCGCCGCCGGCTATGGCGTCGTCTACCATCTCGAGATCGGCCTTCTCTTTGCCGCTCTCCTCGTTCTTGGGCCGCTCGTGCGCCCGCAAAGCATCGAGCCCCGTCAACCATCTGGCCAAGGCTTCGGCCTGCCGGACCTTCCGAACTGAAGCGAAGGAGTGTGAATCTCATGCCCGTAGGAGCTTTCACGGAGCAGCTGGACTTGCCGCTGCTTCTCGTCATCGCCTTCTTCCTGTTCTTCCTGGGTCTCGTCTTTTATCTGCGCCAGGAGGACAAGCGCGAGGGCTATCCGCTTCAGTCCGATCGGCCCCGCGGCACCGCCGGACGCGTCGCCGTCGTCGGCTTCCCGCCGCTGCCCAAGCCGAAGACCTTCCTGTTGCGCGGCGGCAAGACGGTCCTGGCGCCGCGCGCCCAGCGCGAACGCGAGCTCAATGCGCGGCCGGCCTATGCCTTTCCGGGCGCGCCGCTGATGCCGCTCGGCGATCCGCTCCTCGATGGTATCGGCCCGGCCTCCTACGCCCTGAAGGCCGACGAGCCGGACCGCACCTATGATGGCGATCTGAAGATGGTGCCGATGCGCGACAGGCCGCAATACCGTCTGGAAGACACCGATATCGATCTCTTCGGCATGCAGGTCTTTGCCGCCGATGGGCCGCAGGTGGGCATCGTCCACGATCTGTGGATCAACGCCCATGAATATTTCGTGCGCTATGTCGAGGTCGAGCTCACCGAGGAACCTGATCGGCGGCGGCTTCTGGCCCCTTACGCTTTCTGTTCCTTCTCCGAGCGTCCCCGGCGGATGAATTTTCCCACGCTGACGCGCGAGCAATTTCTGCGCGTGCCGATCGTCGCCGAGCGCGACAGCATCACTATGCGCGAGGAAGACCGCATCAACGGCTATTTCGCCGGCGGCACCCTTTACGCAAAATCCGGCGATCAGAGTCCGTTCCTATGAGATCCGAACCCACGACCCTCGACGAAACCGACGACTTCCCGGTCAAGATCGAGCCCGGCGAACTGCCCTCGGGCGAAAGCATCCTCTGGCAGGGCAAACCCGATGCCTGGCGCCTGACTTTGAACGCCTTCCGCCTCAAAGCGCTGACGCTGTATTTCGGCCTGCTCGTCCTCTGGCGGCTGGGCTCGGTCCAGCATGATTCCGGCTCCTGGGCGCTCGCCTTCGCCAAGACGACGCCGCTCGTCATCGCCTTTGCGGTCTGTATCGCAATCCTCGCGATCCTGGCCTGGCTCTATGCGCGCTCCACCGGCTTCACCGTCACCGATCGACGCATCGTGATGCGCTTCGGGGTCGCGCTTCCCTCCCAGTTGAACATTCCGCTGAAGGACGTGGAGGCAGCGAGCCTGAAGCTTTATCGCGACGGGACCGGCGACATCCCGCTGACACTCCCGGCGGCCGGGCGGCCATTCTATTTCCAGATCTGGCCCTTTGCCCGACCGTTGCGTTTTCGCGCCGCTGAGCCCATGCTGCGAGCCGTGCCGGACGCTGAGACGGTCGCCGGAATCTTGGCAAAGGCCTTGGCGACCACGGGCGGAGCGGCCGTTCGGGACGGTGTGAAGACGGCGCCGGCCCGCCAAAGCCTGGGCCAGGAGGCCGCTCTCGCATGAGCCAGATCCAGAGCGCCGACGGGAAACCGCTCCGTTTCTATCCGACCCCGGATCGGCCGATTCCGAAGGCGATTCTGATCTCGGCCGGCGTTCTGGCCGTGATGACGCTTGCCTTCGGCTTCGTCTCGAACCGCACCGGCATCGGCCAGTTCGAGACCCCGGTCGTCGAGACCGTGGCGTCGAGAGGGCTCACTCTGGTCGATCAGGGCGGGCCGACCGTTTCGATCACGGATGCGGCGAGCGGCGAGACCTTGATGACCTTGCCGACCGCCGCGGGCGGTTTCGCCGTCGAAGCGCTGCGAAATCTCGATCGCTACCGGGCGCGCGCCGGTGCATCCGAGACCGCACCCTTCGTCCTAGCGCTCAAGGCGGACGGAAGGCTGGTGGTCGAGGACCCGGAAACGGGCCAGCAAGTGGAATTGAGGGCGTTCGGCGAAGAGAACACCCGCACCTTCGCCGCCCTTCTCAAGGTCGATGGGGAAAGACCATGATGCTGCAGTCGATCTTCGGCGGTCGCCGCGAGACCGTTCCCTGTACGGTGGAGGTGTCCAACACCTTCGAAAGCCTCCACGCCCATGTGCGCTTCGACGGCGGCGTCACCGTGGAGCCGGGCGACGAGGTGCTCGTCCATGGGGCGCCGGTCCAGGTGCCCTATGGCGAGGAAGCCTCGATCCGGCGCACCGCCACGATCCGCCGTGCCGGCTGGATCGAAAAGAGCTGGACGAAGCTCACCGGCGATTTCGAATTCATGGAACTCTGCGAGTTCTCCTTCTCCGAAAGGGCAAGCCTATGAACGCTCCGGCCAGGATCGACGGCGGGCGCCCCGTGCGCTCGGCCGAGATCAACGAGACGACGCGCTCGGCTCAGGAAGACACGCTTCTCGCCCCGCGTTTCTACACCACCGATTTCGACAAACTCGACAAGGTCGATGTGTCCGCGATCCGTCCCCAATGGGATGCGCTGATCGCCGAGTTGAAGTCCGATCCCAATCGCGGCCATTTCAAGCGTGACGAGAATTGGGACAAGATCGACCTCGACGCGCTGCCCGAAGGCCTGCGCAAGGAGTTCGTGGACTTCCTCGTCTCCTCGCTGACCGCCGAATTCTCGGGCTGCGTCCTCTATAAGGAGATGAAGCGGCGCGGCACCAATCCCGATATCTGCGAGCTCTTTTCCTATATGAGCCGCGACGAGGCCCGCCATGCCGGCTTCATCAACGACGCGCTGAAGGAATTCGGCATCGGGGTCAATCTCGGCTTCCTGACCAAGGAGAAGAAGTACACTTTCTTCCAGCCGAAATTCATCTATTACGCGACCTATCTGTCCGAGAAGATCGGTTACGCGCGCTACATCACCATCTATCGGCATCTGGAGTGCCATCCCGAAAAACGCTTCCATCCGATCTTCAAATGGTTCGAGAAGTGGTGCAATGACGAGTTCCGCCATGGCGAGGCCTTCGCGCTTCTGATGCGCGCCGAGCCGCATGTGCTGCGCGGTCACAACAAGCTGTGGGTGAAATTCTTCCAGCTCGCCGTCTTCGCCACGATGTATGTGCGCGATCACGCCCGGCCGGAATTCCACAAGGCCCTCGGCCTCGATCCGAGCGATTACGACCGCAAAGTCTTCCGCGTCACGTCGGAGATCGTAAAGCAGGTCTTCCCGCTGACGCTGGACATTGAGAACCCGAAGTTTCAGGCCGCCCTCGACAAGCTGGTGACGGTGTCTCGGGAGATCGATGCGGCGCGCGCTGCGGGCGGTCTCTCCGGCAAGCTGAAGGTTCTGAGAAGCCGGGCGAAGGCGGCGGCGATCTTCGCCCGGCTCTACGCCATGCGCTCGATTCCCAACGAGATTCCCGAGGACGGACGGCTCGTGCCGGCCTGGTAGAAGCACCGACCCTTGCGCCCGACGCGCGAGGTGACACGGTCGAAGCCGATGGTCCGAGCCTCCTATGGATCATCGAGGGTTCGGGCGCATCGCAAAGCGCCGGTCGATCGATGGATCCTCGGGGTTTTGTGATGGCCGCAACCTGCGCCGCCATCGACCGATGGGACGCGCATGTAATACCAAAGCTCGGTGAGGCCGACTCATCGAGCTTTGGTCAAGCCCGCGTGGCGCTTGAACGGCTCAAGATGCGGATGGGTCACCATCCCTGCATCTTGGTATAACGTCACAGTCTATGGAGAACGGCCATGACCGAATATCTCTTCCCGGCCCTCTTCGCCCTCGTCGTCTGGTGGGCGTCGACCGTTCTCATCATCTATCTGGACGGTCTTCCCCAGAAGACGTTCAAATATTCGATGATCGGCGCGACGATCATCTTCGGCCTCTCGCTCTGGGGGCTGAAATGGAGCGCTCAGGACGCCTCCATCTCCGGCGCCTATTGGGCCTTCACCTTCGGGCTTCTCGCCTGGGGTTGGCAGGAGATGAGCTTCTACATGGGCTATGTCACCGGTCCGCGCAAAGCCCAGTGCCCGGAGAACTGCCGAGGCCTCAGGCATTTCGGCCATGCCGTCCAGACCAGTCTGTGGCACGAGCTGGCGATCATCGCTGCCGCCATCGCCGTGGTCTCGCTCACTTGGGGCGGCCCGAACCAGATCGGCATGTGGACCTTCATGGTCCTGTGGTGGATGCATCAGAGCGCCAAGCTCAACGTCTTCTTCGGCGTGCGCAATCTGAACGAGGAGTTTCTCCCCGAGCATCTGGAGTTCCTGAAGGGCTTCCTCAACAAGCGCTCGATGAACCTGCTCTTTCCCTTCTCCGTGACGATCTCGACCGTCATTACGGCGCTTCTCGTCGTCGCCGCCCTCGATGCGTCGGCAACGCCCTTTGAGATGGCTGGCTACACCTTCCTCGCCGTCTTGATGGCGCTCGCGATCCTCGAACATTGGATGCTCGTCCTGCCGATGCCGGCGGGCGCCATCTGGTCGCCGGCCTTGAAGTCGCGCGGCGATCGCAAGCCCTTCGCGGTCGATATCGTGGTGGGCTTCCTTGGCGCCGGCAAGACGACGACCCTCCGCCGCATGCTGGCCGAGGCCAATCCGGCCGAGAAGACCGTCGTGCTCGTCAACGATTTCGGCGAGCTCGGCATCGATGGATCGCTCCTGTCGGGCCAGGGCGCCGATGTGGTGGAGCTTCCCAATGGCTGCATCTGCTGCTCGCTGCGCAAGGATCTGTCGGCCCAGCTGCGGGACGTCGTCGCCAAGATGGCGCCTGACCGGGTGCTGATCGAGCCGTCGGGCGTTGCCGATGTCGCCTCGCTTCTACAGGTTTTGGCCGCGCCGGAGATCGCTTCTTTGGTCAAGGTGACGCGCCTGCACACGGTCATCGATGCCGGCGCTTTCCTGCGCGACTATGCCGATATGCCGGACTATTTCGACGTCCAGGCCAAGCTTTCGCCGGTCTTTATTCTCAACAAGATCGATCTCGTTTCCGAGGCGAGCCTTGCCGCCGTGCGCGAGACACTGGTGGCGCTCAATCCGACCGCGCGCATTCTTCCGGCGCGTTATGGTGTCGTCGAGGCGGGGCTCGACATGAGCCGATCTGTCCTGCCGGCCGCGCGGCAGACGGAGACACCCGGCGCGCCGATCGAACTGAACGCCACCCATGGCGATCATCACCATCATGGCCATGGAGCGCATCATGTCCATGACCATGGCCCCGCAGCCCATCATGGAAGCGATCATCACCACGGCGCCGAGGACCATGGACATGGTCACCAGGGTCATCACCACGCCCATGATCATGACCATGATCATGACCATGATCATTCCCACGGTCACGGCCATCACCATCCCGAACCCGGCCTCGGCCTTGGTTCCTGGAGCCGGCCGGTGCCAGCGCCCCTGTCCGCCGACGATCTGGCCGCCCATCTCAACCGCTTCAATCACGGCGCGGCGGGGCGGATCGCGCGGATGAAGGGGATCGTGCGCTCGGGCGAGGGGTGGCTGCGCTTCGACATCGCCGGCGGCCGCGTCTCCATGGCGGCCCATGTGCCGTCCGCCGGAGAGACGCCCCGCGCCCTCGCCATCGGCAAGGATCTCGACGCGGCCATGCTCGACCGCGCCTTCGGCATCACCCCGGAGACGGGACCCTCCGTAAGCGCGAATGATGCCGGCGAGGGCGTTTCCTCCGGGAGCCCGGCCTTCGCGGCCTGAAGGCATAAATCTGGGCTGGTCGGTGTGTCCGACCCCCGATGTTCTGTGATGGCGGGGCGTTTCACGACGTCTCGCCATCATGCGTTTTAAACGGCGAGTTCGTCGTCGCCTGAGGCCGTGCCCTCTTCGCCGTCGGGCGTTGCGGTCGCGAAACCGAAGGTGAGAACGCCGAGGCGGCCGATGAGCATCAGGCCGATGATGACGAGTTTTCCGAGTGGGCTGAGATCGCCGGTGGCGCCGAGCGAGAGGCCGACCGTGCCGAGGGCGGAGATGGCTTCGAAGGCGAGAGTCTCGAAGCGCGCGGCCGGTTCCGTCAAAAGCAGCAGGAAGAGGCCGATGGCCAAAAAGGCCGAATAGCAGGCCATGCTGGTCGTTGCGAGTTGGACCTGGGCGTCCGGCACTCTCTGGCGGAAGAAACGGACATTGGCGCGCCCTTTCAGCGTCGAGCGCACGAGGGCGACGAGCGCGGCGAAGGAGGTCGTCTTGACGCCGCCCCCGGTGCCGGCCGGGGAGGCGCCGATCACCATCAGCACCATTAGGACCATGGCCGTGCCATTGGCGATCTGATCGATCGCGATGGTGTTGAAGCCGACGGTCGAGGAGGCGCTCATGGCCTGGAAGAAGGCCGCCAGCAGCCGATCCGCCGGGTTGAGGCCGGCGATCGAGGGCTCCACCAGGAAGATCAGCAGCGTTCCCAGCCCGACGAGGATGGCGGTCATCCGAAGGATCACCTTGCTCGTGAAGCCGTAATGACGGGTCTTGCCGGCCAGGCGGCGAACCGTGTCGACCACGATGATGAAACCCATGGCGCCGAGAAGGCTCAAAGCGGCGAGCGTGGCGTTGATGCCCACATGGCCCGCATAGGGCACGAAGCCGTCGGCATAGAGGCTGAAGCCGGCCGTGCAGAAGGCCGAGACCGCGTGAAAGATCGCGCTCCAGAGCGGCGCCGGATCACCTGCTTCGAGGAGGAAGCCATAGAGACAAGCGGCGCCCACCGCCTCGCAGCCAAAGGTGAAGAGCACGACCGAACGCAGGAAGAGGCGCGGGTCGACGGAATTCGGCAGGCCGAAGGCGGTGCGGGTCGTCTCTTCCTGGGTCTCGCTCAAATTGGCGTGGACCGCCAGGAATGCGAAGGAGCTCATCGTCATATAGCCGAGCCCGCCGAACTGGATCAGAGCAAGGATCACGAGCTCGCCGATCAGGGTGTAATTCGTTCCCGGATCGACGCTGATCAGCCCCGTCGTCGAAACCGCCGAGACGGCGGTGAAAAGGTTGTCGAGCGCGGAGACGGGCTGGGCCTGCGAGAAGGGCAGCGAGAGCAGAATCCAGCCAACAACGACATAGGAGAGATAGCCGACGAGCAGCAGCTTGGCCGGACCGGCCTTGCGCTTGCGGATCGCGGCAGGGCCGTCACCGCCCTGGACGCGGTTCCTCAAGGAGGCGAGCGCGTGATCGAGGCTCATCGGCAGGCGCATGGCGGTGGGTCCGGACACATGGGTTTCAAACGCGCCGAAACGGTGTCGCCGTGCAAACCGGTGCCGTCCTCGGGACAGAGCGAAATAGATATTGCCCGTCTAAGGACCAGAGAGAGCGAGCCGAGAATCGATCCGCCGCACGGGAGTGTCGGTTTTCGCTTGTGGGCGCGAACTCAACCAAGGTTCGGGAGAAACGTTGAAGACGAAGCTCGACGGTTTGGCCCATCACATATCCTGCATGGAGCCTGAATGTGGGGCCTCTTGCCCGTATTGATCTCTTTCGTGGCTTCGGCGATTGGTCTCGGCTGCCGACTGCAAGCACCCGACGACTTTGTAACTTCCCAAATGCCGTATTTGAAGCTGTAGTGGCAAGTGCGGTGGCGGATGGAAGACCGATGCACCTTTGGGACACCAAGCCCGTGGGAG
>NZ_FWXR01000048.1 GCF_900176465.1 Fulvimarina manganoxydans | reverse complement strand
CCAGGCCGTGTCAAAACGTCGACAGGGTTATCGTTCGATGTTTTGAGGCCGACCGGATGGCCGAGCGCCGGGAGATGGGGCTTTGACGGCTGCGTTGTCCGATATCGCCGGGACAAAGTGATCCAGATTGCTTCTGCCATCCAGTTGCTCACTCCGCGCCACGGACACGGGCCCTATCAGCCTGTCATGGCAGCGAGGAGCTTTCTGCTTCCCATGATGTTGAGGACGCGGGTCAGATTGTAGGCGAGCACGTGAAACGCCATCTCGGCCGACACGCGTGGCAGCGTCCGGGTCAGGAAGTGGGTCGCCCCCATCCGCGCCTTCAGTGTGCCGAAGGGGTGCTCGACCGTCTCGCGTCGCACCTGCATGGCCTGCGGGTCGGCGTCCAGCCGGCGCTGGACGTTCTCCAGAACGTCCTCGTGCTCCCAGCGCGTCACGCGTCGTTCCTTGCCCGTGGTGCAGTCCGCCTTCAGCGGGCAGGTTTGGCAGGCATTCGTCCAGTAGCGGCTGAGCGTCAGGCCGTTTTCCACCGTCGTATAGCGGTAGGCGAGCATCTCTCCTGCCGGGCAGCGATAGGCATTCTCCTCGCGGATGTAGAGAAAGTCCTCCTTGCCGAAGCGCCCTGCCGCCTTGGCTCCCGATGTCATGGGACGAGGCAGGGTGACGGCGATGCCGGCGTTCTCGCAAGCCAGGATCTCCTCACCGGAGTAGTAGCCTCGGTCGGCCACCGCATCGAGCCGATCGACCTGAAGCGCCTGTCTGGCCTTCTCGGCCATGCCGCTGAGTTGAGCCCGGTCCGATCCGACATTGGTGACTTCGTGCGCGACGATCAGGTGATGTCCGCTCTCCACCGCCATCTGGACGTTATAGCCGACCATGCCCGAGCCGCGCCCGCTGGTCGCCATCGAGCGGGCGTCGGGATCGGTCAGCGAAATCTGCCGGTCCGGTGCCGCCGCCATCTGCGCTTCCAGGCCGGCAAGGCGCTCCATCTCCTGTCCAAGACGGGCAATCTTCTCCTTCAGCCGAACGACCTTGGCAGCAAGCTCCGGCGTCGGCTCCTGGCGGTCGGCCGTGTCGAGCTGGGCGAGGTAACGCGATACGCTCTCCTCGATCTGTTCGCGCCGCCGCTCAAGCTTGGCCTTGGTGAAGTTGCGGTCGCGATTGTTGACCGCCTTGAACTTCGAGCCGTCGATCGCAACGCGTGTACCTGTCAGGAGACCCATCTCGCGGCACAGGGAAACGAAGCGGGCGCAGACCCGTCCGATGGCTTTGCCGTTCCGTCGGCGGAATTCGGCAATGGTCTTGTGATCGGGCGACAGACGGCCCGTCAGCCACATCACCTCGACATTGCGGCCAGCCTCGCGTTCCAGGCGGCGGCTGGACGGAACGCGGTTCAGGTAGCCGTAGACATAAAGCTTCAAGAGAGCGAAAGGATGATAGCTAGGGCGTCCCGTCGCGGCCGCTTCGACACCCTCGAAGCCGAGCGACCCCAGATCCAGCGCATCGACAAAAGCATCGATCACCCGGACCGGATTGTCCTCCTCGATCCAGTCCTGGAGGCAGGGCGGAAACAGTGTCACCTGATCGCGATCAGAACCACAAACGAAGCGCCCCATGCCAACCTCCGGTCAACCCGGAAGACCATAGCACGAGCAGCGTTTTGACACAGCCAG
>NZ_FWXR01000006.1 GCF_900176465.1 Fulvimarina manganoxydans | reverse complement strand
GAAGGGATCGAGCCATGCCACGATCTACCCGTGGGCGATCAGGGTCCCGTCGGTCTCCTTCCCGCACTCACTCTACACTATCCCAAACACACAGGAGTCCCGTGTCACCATGATTCGGCCCGAGGTCGACTGTTTACTTCCCTCGGCCGACCCCCATCGGCCGGGCAGCGCCGCGTCGTTCCGTGGGGCGCGGAACGGCGCGGCAATGCCAATTATCCGCCCCTTTTCGCCAGCCCGGAGGCCTGATCGGCCCTGGGCCTGACACTCTGTCTTCGTCAGAAGAAAGAGCGCACCAGCGAGCCGACGAGCAGGTTCCAGCCATCGATCAGGATGAAGAACAGGATCTTGAACGGCAAGGATATGATAGTCGGCGGCAGCATCATCATGCCCATCGACATGGTCAGCGTCGCAACGATCATGTCGATGACCAGGAAGGGCAGAACAATCAGGAAGCCGATCTCGAAGCCACGGCGCAATTCCGAGATCATGAAGGCCGGGATGAGAACGCGCAGATCGACATCGCGTTCGTCGGCGGCCCCCTGCTCCTCCGGCTGCACGCGGTCGCGGTCGTTGGCGGCGGCCATGTCGCCGAACAATGCAAGATCGGACGGCCTGACCTGGCCGAGCATGAATTCCTTGAAGGGATCGGTGATCCTGTAAAAGGCTTCTTCCTCGTCGATCTGGTTCTCCAGAAGCGGCTGCAAGCCATCCCGCCAAGCCTTGTCGAAGGTCGGCGCCATGACGAAAAAGGTCATGAACAGAGCGAGCGAGATGAGGATAAGGTTCGCCGGTGTCGTCTGGAGACCGAGACCGGTCCTCATGATCGACAGGGCAATGACGATACGGGTGAAGGAAGTCACCATCACCAGAAGCCCCGGCGCGATCGAGAGGACCGTCAGGATACCGAAGAGCTGAACGATGCGGCCGGAGGCTGCGGCATCACCGGAGGGGATAAGATCGGCGAGAGCCGAAGGGCTCGCGACCTGGGCGAGCGCCGGCTGGCTGAGCGCGAAGGCCAGCGCGAAGAGGCCCGTGAAAAGGGCGAGGTGACGGCGGCTCATTCGACCACCATCGCCTGAATCAGATAATCGACGACGGCCGGCGAGCGCAGCTTGGCGCGCTCGCGAAGATCGTCGCGCAGATGGAGCAGACCCCTGGTTCCCTCGACCTGGGCGATCTGCAGGGATCGCGCGAAAGCCAGCGTATCGGCTTCGATTTCAGCGGCCAGGACTTCCGGATTGGTCTCGCCATCGGGTTTGACCACAATCGCGGCCTCGATGCGGATCCAGGATTCTGGTGGGTTGTAGAGATTGGTCAGAACGGGCTTGAGCGGGACGAGCGTCAACGGCGCTTTTTCGTCGGCCATCTCGATCAGGCTGGCATCGCCATGGCCATCGGCCTTGGCCGTCTCGCCTTCGTGGCCCTCAGCCTTCGCGCCAGCCTCGGCACCATGTTCGGCCGCAACGTCCGCTTCGCCGGCAGGCGCTGAGCCACCGAGCATCATCCCAAGCAGCGCGCCGCCGCCGCCGCCCACCAGCGTGACGATGACGAAAGCGAGGATCACCGGCATCATGCCGCCGCCCTTTTTCTTCTGGGGCAGGCCCTCGGTGTCCGGCAGGTCGGTCTCGGCCATTCGAGTCACCTTCTTGAGGCTATGAGAACCGGCATGACGCCCTCATGGCGCCTTCCGTCTGCAAACTCGGTGTTAAAGAGTTTGGCTGTCGCGAGACTTGTCTCGAGCGACGTCGTCGCGGCTGCGCCTTGCGCACCGTAACCGGCTTAGCGATCGAAGCCGGTCTCGATCAGCGAATAGGTTTCCTGGGTGAAGGCGTAGACTTGCGCCCCCGTAAAGGAGGCCGTGATTGCGATCACGATGAAGATCGCGAGAATCTTCGGCACGAAGGTGAGCGTCACTTCCTGAATCTGGGTCAAGGCCTGGAAGAGCGCGATGATCACGCCGACCACCATGGCCGCGGCGACGGCCGGGCCCGAGGCGGTCACGATCGTCCAGATGGCGTTCTGGACGATATCGATGGCTTCTGCTTCGTTCATGGATAATGTGTCCCGATGCACGCCGAAAGAATATTTGGGTGGGCGTCTCTTGGACGCGGCTTGCAAAGGAGCGGCGCGTGCGAAAGCGCTCGTTAACCATATTTGCAAGGTCAGAGTCGTGCCGTCATAGTCACGATCTCGCGCAAGGGCTCGCCTCGCGAAAGGGCTCATTCTGATTGGCGAGACATTGAGACCTGGCCCCAACCTCGGGGCCGTTGTTCAAGAGAAGCGCAAGGGCATCAGGCGATGCCCTTCTTGCTGTCCCAGCCTTAGGAAACGGCGACCCCGCCACCCAGCATGATCGTCTTGCCGCTGGTCAGCGTCGCCTGGATGCCGCCATCGACGGCGCGAATGCTGCTGACCTCGCCGGAGACCGATCCGTCGCTCGACGTCATGGTCCGCCCGATCAAAGCGTCGGCCTGGGTCAGCGCGGAAACCGCCATCATCGTGTCGAGCCGCTTATTGGTTTGGATCGACTGCTCGACCGTCGAGAAGGACGCGAATTGCGCAACATATTCGGTGGAGTCGGTCGGATTCAGCGGGTCCTGATTGTTCATCTCGGCGACGAGAAGCTTCAGGAAGGCATCATAATCCATACCGGCCTTGGCCGATGCCTGGGTCATGCCGGTCGCACCGGCCTCGGCAGCCTTGGGCGCGCTGGAAACGGCGGAAACGCTCATGACATACCTCCAACGGCCAGTTGACGCTCGCTGCGATCCATCTGCGGAAGCGAGCGGACATTGTCATCCTCTTTGCCGAGGATCGTGTCCTCGATCGGGATCAGTACGCGCAGACGCTTGAGTGCCTCGAAGGCCCGGCCGCGCCCGATCAGCTCTTCCAATTCCAGAAGGCCGCTCAGAATGTCGCGGTTCGAATAGGTCTTCAGCATGGCCGGCAGCGACTTGGCAAAGAGATCGCGCGGTGCATCGCTATTGGCCGGGTCCATCAGCATCATCTGCACGATGAAATAGAGCTGGCGCAACGGCGTCGTCGCCTGCTCGGCCTGCATGACGTGGCTTTCCAGAAGGAAGGTCACGTCATTCAGGAATTCGAGGGTCGTCTTACGGTCGACCTTGAGCACGGCGCCGTTGATGAAGATGCGCTCGCCGGCTCTGAGAGAGATGCGAAGCGTCGCCATCAGTTGAGCCCGTCGCGAATGATCTGGGAGATTTCGAGAATGCCCTGGAAATTAGTGGATTTGCCGAGCCGGATGGCTTCGGCCTCGCGCATGATCCAAAGGCCGATCGAGATGAGCTCGGCCCGCAGATTGTCGGGAAGGCCGTTCTCGGAGCTCGCCAGATCCTCCACGAGGAGAGCCCAAAGCGAGCGCGTCGCGTGAATGGCCTCGATGGCGTCACGCGAGCGCGGACCGCTCGCTTCAGCCCGGCGCAGAAGATCGATCGAATGGTCCAGGGCCATTCGTTCGCGCTCGCGTGCGTCGGCCGCCGTGTCCTGAGCCACTTCCGCGTAAGAGAACTGATACATCGAAACCTCTTGGGTATGACCCGCCTTGCCCTGATCGGCAACTCATGGCGGTACGGTCTTTTGGGCGTCGGCTCGGCCTCTGCGACAAGGCCAAATCGGAGCTCAGATCGATCTAGAGTGCGACATTTCCGTCTAGAGATAGTTAAGAATGCTCATCCGAGAGATACGTGCCGTGACGGCATAGGATGTTTCCAGAAGATTTCTGAGATTTGTCACGCGTGTCGACGCCTCATAGACGTCAACCTCCTCAATCTCCGCAACGGACACTTCAAGAATTTTAGCTCGGTTCTCGAGATTTTCGTTGGCAAGCTTGACGCGCTCTTGGTATCCACCGATCTCAGTCCTCATGGTGTTGAGATCGGTTAGACCTTTATCGAGAGTTTCCAGCGTCCGCCTTGTGAGAACCTGACGCGCCTCATCGCCGAGCTCTTCAGGGTTAAGTGCAGAAATCATCACGTAAGATTTCATGAGCCCGCGAAACGCTGCCTCATTCGCCGAACGAGACGTCTGGATGGTTTCCGTGTCGCCGATCCGATTATCGATCGCCCCGTCCGAAGCCTGAGACCAGTCGGCTTCCCAATTTGCATCGTTGAAAAGCGTCTCGAACTGTGTGTCGAGGAAATTGGTCAGCTCGGCACCGGTCACTTGGTTTGGCTGTCGTCCGGCGAGCAACCCCGTCCATGCGGCTTCGATCGCCGTCTTGGCAGAAGAAGTCGCAAAATCTGTCGAAACGGGCGATCGCATCGCAGGTTGGTCCGCCGCCGCGCCCGAAAACAACGACCTTGATCCGAAAGACGTGTTGAGCGCTCCAATGAGTTGCCCAATAGCGGACTCGCCTCCCTGCCGATTGACCCGCATCGAGACGTCCGAGGCGCCATTTGCAATGATTGACGCTTTCAACGCGTCCCCGGTCTGCGCGACGGTTTCCAGGACCGCCTGCATCGTCTCGAAACGCTGGGCGATCGCCGTATTGGCGCTGATCAACTTCTCGGTGTTCGACAGCTGCCCGCGCATGGAAATCGTGCGGCTGACCGAGACCCCGAGGGACAGGCCCACATCGGCGTAGCGGCCGGTCACGACCTCCTTTTGGGCAATCGCCAGCTCTTCCTGAGCGCGATACACCGCCATTCGCGGAGCGCCCGAGAGTCCTATGGACGAGACGAGAAAATCCGACATCGATCAGGCTCCTGGGTTTAGGCGATGTTGATGAGCTGGTCGAGCATTTCGCCGACCGTCGCGATGAGCTTCGTGGAAGCCTGGAAAGAGCGCTCCAGATCGAGGAGGCGCGTCATTTCCTCGTCGAGATTGATGCCCGTCGAATTCGACAGGGTTTCCTGGGCGCGAGACACCATGATCTTCTGATAGCTGCTGCCCTCCGTCGCATCGGCGCGCTTGCCTTCGAGCCAAGCGATCGAAGCGGCGGAGAAGTCGACGAGGCTGGAATTCTGAGCGTCTCCGAAGGCGGGCGGCGCCGTCGAACTCCAGTCGTAGGGCGCAAGGTTCAACGGATTGGTAACCTTGCCGACCAGCGTGTTGAGCCATTGGGAATAGCCGGAGTCACCGGCCGTGTTCGGGCTGGTGCTGGCCGCGTTCACCGTTCCATCGCGAAGGCGCGACGCGTCGCCACCAGCAGTGTAATCCACGCGGGCCGCGACCATGATCGAGCGGGCGGTGATCGGATCTGCGCCGCTCGCCGATTGAAAGAGGCCGGGCCCGCCGGATTCCGTGAACTGCGTCACGAGGCCTCGCGCCATCATGTCGAGCTTTTCCTGAAACTCCGGGCCCATCTCGTCGCGAATCTGGAGGAGCCCCTGAAGACTGCCCGAGCGCACGGGCATGGACCCGTTCGCCGAGATATCGACCCCGTCGATCTTGAAGGCGCCGGGCCGGCGTGCGGCGGTCCCATTGTCCATTCGGATCGAGGGATCGAATGAACTCGTCGACGTGAACTCGATCGATCGGGGCATCTTGTCGAACATGACGATGCCGGAATCGGTGGTCAGGATGATGTCGTTGTCGCCGCGGCCGCGGACCGAAACGCCTACATATTTCGAAATCTCCGCGACGATCTGGTCACGGCGGTCAACGAGATCGGTGACGTCGTTGCCGCTGCGGGTCCCGACCACCACGCCATTATTCACCGTCTCAAGGTCCGACAGGAGCTTGCGCATGGCGTCGGCCGACTGTTTCAGCTCGGTGTCGGCATCCTTGCGCATCGCCTGAACGGCGTCGCTCGCGGTGTTGAGGCTGGCAGTCATGGCCTTGGCCTTGTCGACGGCAGCGCGTTGCAATTGCGGGCTTTCCGGTGATGCGGCGAGATCGGTCAGCGCATCCTTCAGGGCGGCCAGGGACGAGGAAGGCGAGGTCGGCGAATCGACGTCGCCGATCACCTCCCGCAGACGGTCGAGGGAGTCCGCGATCGTCTCGTTCGTGCCGAGGCTCGACTGGGCATTGATCAGAGCGCGATAGAGCGCCGGGTCGCTCGATTGGGAGATCGACCGGATTTCGACGGCGCCAGGTCTTGTGTAAACCGAATTGGCGTATTTGCGGGTCGCGGTCGGATCCTGCGCGTTCGCAACGTTCCGTGACACGACGGCGGTCTGCTGCGAGGTGACCGACAAAGACGAGCGGGCATTGCTGAGTACGGACAGTAGCGACATGGCAAGGACAGCCTTCAGGCTCGAATGAAACGACGGGAGAGCGCACAGAACGCCTGCACATCAGCTCCGCGCCCTAGTGGATCGGCCTGCGGCTGCTTCGCGCTGAGGGTGACCGACATATGTCCGCCCTCTCCGCCTGGCCCCAAACACGCGACCATCGCCGTTGCCTCCGATCTCTCGTTGACGAGAGTGGTAAGTGTCGAAGCTTGCCCTGATCTGACGGACAACCTGATAGCAACGAAGCTCTTGAAAAACGAAAAATCCGCCGCGAACAATTCGCGACGGATTTCTTATTTTAAAAGATTATTAACTCTTCGTCTTAGTCGACGCCGATGCCGTAACCGAGATAGCGCTTGGAGGAGACCGGGTCGTAACCAAGGCGCATCTTGAGCTTCTTGCGCAGCTTGGAGATGTGGCTCTCGATCACGTTCTCTTCGACGTTCTCGTCGAAGATGCCGTAGATGGCGGAAAAGAGTTGTTGCTTGGAGACGCGGCGTCCGCGATTGGAGACCAAGTATTCGAGGATGCGGCGCTCGCGGCGCGGCAGTGCGAGAGCCTTGCCAGCGACTTCGGCGTCACGCCCGTCCTGGTAGATGGCGATCTCGCCGACCACGGTGCGGGCGGCCTCGCTGGCCTCGCGGCGGCGGATGGCGCCGACCCGGGCAAGGATCTCCTTCACATGGACCGGCTTGGAGACCACGTCGTCGACACCGGCCGCGAAAAGATCGAGCGTGCCGTCGAGATTGCGGTTCTCTGAAAGAGCGATCATCGGAGCCTTGGAGCGCGAGCGGATGATGCGAGTGGAAGCGGTCCGCTCATCGAAGTCACCAAGGAGGAATGCTTCGACAGCCGAAAGATCGGATTCCGGTGCGGTCTCGACCCACTCCTGGAACTCGTCCGCGCCGAAACCGGCCGCCGAAACGCCTTCCCGAGCGAAGAGAGACTGATATCCGCTCGTCACCAGCTCACGATTATCAACGATCACGATCATGATTTTTCCCTCCGGCCCCCGCCGCGTTAACCGATGGGTAAGAGGTAACCTGACGCGAGTCTTGCGCCTATCCTGAAATTTAGTGATCCCTTAACCATTTCCGGCCAAGGCCGCGTTAACCATATGTAAATTCTAACTAATTTTTTTATGCCCTTCGTGTATGAATTCGCTTTCCGTCCGATTTGCGTTGCTCGTACGACATCGGACGCAAAGGGTCCAAGACACACTTCGCCAAGTGGGCCGGATCGATCTATGGCGAAAAAAGGAGTGCGAATTTCGCAAGGTGAAGGTCGACAGAGCCGCCGTCGATCCGGGAGCTTTCGCTTGGCCCTTCGATCAGGACGCGGCCGGCGCCAGCCGAACCCGATCCAAGGGATCGCGTTCGGCAAAAAGGCGATCGAAGATTAGAGATAAAGGCCCGAATTCGACGAGCGCTGGCCACGTTCGAGCTCAGCGGGACGGCTTTCGCCAGCCCCCTCGTGATGCTGCAGGGATGCCGCACCCGATC
This sequence comes from Fulvimarina manganoxydans, assembly GCF_900176465.1. Taxonomy (GTDB): domain Bacteria; phylum Pseudomonadota; class Alphaproteobacteria; order Rhizobiales; family Rhizobiaceae; genus Fulvimarina; species Fulvimarina manganoxydans. Next base: position 178,637 of record NZ_FWXR01000006.1, on the reverse strand, counting down.
CGTCGCGGGGCTGGCGTCCATCGCTGCCCGGACGTCCGCCCGCTCCAGCACCGGCACCGGCATCCTGCCCCAGGCGAGCGCCCATTTGCGCCCCGTCGGAGGCGGCAACCTGTCGTTGAGGCGCTCCCTGATCGCGAAGGGTAATGCTGATCGACGCATCATCCACGTCGAATCCAGCTGATTTGAGCACCGAGCGAAGACCTTCGCGATCGTCTTCGAGACGCATCATGGTTTCGGCTTCGGTCACGGACAGCTGAATCGCCATCTGACCATCGACCACCCGCATCACCACTTCGAGCTTGCCGAAATGGGCCGGTTGCAGCTGAATTTCCAAAGTCTTGAGGGCGGCGCCGCCGGCGCGCATGCGCATGTTCTCGCCGCTTGGCGCATTCGAACCGGCGGGCGATCCCGAGCTGCCTGTGGGGTTTGGAGCATTGGGTAGGCGCGCCTGTCCCATCTCCCCGGCGATCACGGCACCGATCTGACGGCCGAAGGGTTCGGACGCATCGATCTTGCGCTCGATCATTCCCCTCCCGTCGCCAGTAGACTGGATAGTCGGTCCGTCGGCGCGCGCTTCGGCAATCCGAGTGGCATGAGCGTGGCGCCCCGATGCGCGATCGGCGAGACGCGCGATCGTGTCCGCGAGATCGCCGGTTCCGTCGTCCTGCGCGGCCAGTCCCGTCGCTGCGTCCTTGCTGCCGATCGGCACGTCGCCGTTGCGCATCGCACCGAGCGTGGTGCCCAGCTCGGCGCGCTTGCGCATGGCCGCGACCGCCGATCCCGGCGAACCGAGCGCAGCAAACGCCTCTCGCACACTGACCGGTTCGAAATCCGTTCGCATCGAGACGAAATCGGCCCGGCCGAGCTTTTGTCCCTCTTCGCCACCACTTGGCATCGCATTTCGGCCAAAGCGGGCGGCCGCGTCGGCCCGCGGGGCGTCCCGGGGGGGCAATTTTGCGTCGATCAACTCGTCTGCTGGCTGAGGCGTAGCGGTTGGGCTCTGCGAACCAGGCAGGTTCGTCTTTCCGGTCTGCTTTGCCGCTTCGCCGGCTCGAAGCGCCGTCGCCGCAGCGGCGAGACCGGCCATCTCGGCCCCTTCCCCTTCGGTGGAAGCGGCCCCCTCGCCCCCCGTCGCCATCTCTTCGGAGCTGGAGGCATTGCTCCCCTCGCCCGTTCCGGCAAGCATGCGTTCGAAGCCGATGCGCCCTTTGGCGCCCGATGATGCTTTAGAGGATCGCTCCTCCTTCTCCGAAACCTCGCCAGCGTCCTGTTCGCCTTCGCCCTGATTCTCGGACTTTGCCGTGCCGGCGTTCTTACCCTGGTTCTTCACCAGGCTCTCGAACAGATCTTTCGCCCCATCGCTTTCCTGGCTGTTCGAAGAAGAGCGCGAGCTCTTGGCCGTGGTCTCGGCGACCGCCGTCATCTGCACAGCTGTCATTGGTCGAGAGTCTCCAAATCGTTCTGGACCGCCTGAAGCAGCGAATTGGCACGCGCCAGGACCTTGTTGTCGACGACAGATTCGCCCGCCTCGCTTGCCTCAGCCATATCGACCGGCGCGCGAATGGCGTTCACCACGTCGAAAACCGCTCGTTTCAACGCCAAGTCGGCCTTGTGCAGACGCTGGTCCTCGATCGAGGCCAGCATCGCCCGCATTTCGCCTTCGTCCCGCTCCGAGAGCGTGGAGGCGACGGAATAGAGCAGTGCCCTTTGCCGATCTTCGGGCGAGGCATCTTCGAAGGTGAGCGCGCGCGCAGACGCCATCGCCGCGAGTTTCAAATTGCCGAGGACGAGCGCCCGGCGACCGACGGAGAGATACAGGGCCAGTTGCTCTTCCGGCGGCAGAAGACGAAGGGCATTCTTGAGCGTCTCGATCGTATCGATTTCGGTTCCCTGAGGCCGCATCGAATAGACTGCGGAGAAGCGCGCCCGAAAATTGCCAGCATAGACTGAGGCTGCATAGCGATCAAAATATTGCCGGGCATAAAGATCGGCCTTTTTCGTTTCGCCGATGTCTTCGGCAAGCAGGACGCCGAGCCGCAGCGCCGCCTCGTCGAGAAGCGTGCCGGGCGCCGCAAGCATGACGGCTTCCAGGCGCTTCAGGGATTCGGCAGGCTGCTTCTCCTGAAGGAGCTGTGCGAGCGCGAGATTGACCTGTGCGGCAAAGACGGTTTCCTCCCGGCTCAGATCGATCGCCGACAGCTTTTCCAGAGCGAGCTCCAGCTTGTTCTCGGCATAGGCAAGAGAGCCTTCCAGAAGCGGCATGTCGTGCTCTTCGAAGACACCGCGCGCGATGAGGTCACGCAAGACCGACGGCGGACCGCCCGAAAGGACAAAGAGCGCAGCGGCGCGGACATTGCGCCGATCGTCCCAGATCTCCGGCGCGCGGCGAACCAGAGAAGGCCCGAACCATTTCAGGAGACGCGCCTGAACGCGGATCGCCGCCTTGTTGCCCCGCGCGACCTGATCCTGCAGAAATTGCAGAGACCGCACGATCTCGTAAGGCATCGGGCTGCGCGTGGTCTCCCATTCGGCCGGAGTGCCAGTGTGTTCGCCATCGACGCCATGGCCTTCCTCGCCGTGACCAGCCTCATCATGGCCGGTTTCGTCATCGCCGGTCTCTTCGTGACTGGCCTCGTCATGGCCCGTTTCATCATGACCAGCCGCTGCGTGCCGCGCTTCGCCATGCGTGGCTTCGGCCGCATCCTGATGGGCACTCGTCGGCGCCTCGGCGTGTGCCGATGCGCTCGCCGTCGTCAGCCTATCGATCATCGGCTCCGAAGACTGGCTCGCGACGGCATCCGCCGTCACCGGCGCTTCGTCGTCGACCTTCTTTTTAGGCTGAAGAAAGGACCAGTCTTCCTCGGCTGGATCGAAGCCGTTCACGTCACCTGGATCGATCATATCCAATGGTTCGGTCCCGGCGACAGCCACCGGCTCTTCGACCGGGCGCACCTCCTGGGGGGGCACATGCCCGTCGATGCGACCGCTATGGATCGCATCGATGACCGGATGGCCCGCCATGCCACCGGACGGTGCGGTCCCGGCTTTGGAGGCGCCGGAACGACCACCGGCGAGGCGCTGGTTGTCGAGTTCCTGCAGCCTTGCCGCCTCGGCTGCCGCACGCACGCGCTCCTGTGGCACGCCATTTTTGTCCTTCGCCGGCTCGATCGCCGACGCGGCGGCGACCGTCATGGTCATGGCGCAGACGAGGCCGAGACGAGTGGCCGAAACGACCAGGCGGTGGCGATAGCGACGAAACATCAGGCAGGCTCAACGAGCAAGATTTCGATGCGGCGGTTGATGGCGGCCTCAGGATCGGCCGCATCCTTGGGTTCACGATCGGCGAAGCCCTCGATCGCCTGGACGCGGGCTTCCTGCAACCCGCCGCGCACCAGCATGTAATAGGCCATGTGGGCACGGGCGGTGGAGAGGCGCCAATTGTCATATTCGCCATCGCCGCTGAAGGGCCGCGCATCGGTATGGCCGCGAATGACGACCTGTCCCTGGCGCTCCTTCAGAACGTCGGCGATCTTCTCCATCATGGCGACGGCTTCCGCATTCGGGCGGGCCGAGCCGACCGAAAACATCCCTGAGGCGAAGTCGTCGGCGAGCGAGATCTTGACCCCGCCGTCTCCTTCGGAAACTTCGACTTTTGCCGGCACGCCCTCACCCATCGAGGCAAGCTTCTCCTCGATCTCCTTCTTCAGTTCGGCAACGCGCTCGGTCTCTTCGCCGGCCGTCGTCACCTTGGACTCGGCGGCGGCAGGAGCCTCTTGCGACGCGTCAGCCGTGTCGGTCGCCGTCTCGCTCTCGGCTTCGGACTCGTCCTCGGCGCCTTCGGGCGGCAGGACAGCAGTCTTGAATTCGGACGGCGGCAGATCTTCGAGATCGCCCCCGGCCTCACGCATATTGGGCGAGAGCTGCCAGGAGGCCGGATCGAAGGGATCGCGATAGGCGTCGCCCCCGTTGAGCCCAGGAAGCCCTGAACCGTCGGGCTCGCCCTCCTTGTCGCCGGCCCCGCTCGCGACGCTCTCGGCCGCGATCTCGGCCAGAACCGCATAAGGATCGCGGAAGAGCGCCTGCTCCTCGCCGCCAGTCTCCTCGCCTGCGATCGGCTTGCCGCTCGGATCGCCATTGACGGTCGCGTCGACCTGGCCTTGCGTCTCGTCCTTGCGCTTGCCCTGATCGTCCTTCTTCTCGATCCCGCGCGAGGACGGGGCCGAGTCGGTCATCTTGATCGGGTTAAAATATTGCGCGACCTGCTTGCGCGTCGAATCGTCTGACGAATTTGTCAGCCACATCACGAGGAAGAAGGCCATCATCGCCGTCATGAAGTCGGCAAAGGCGATCTTCCACACGCCGCCATGGTGCCCGTCTTCATGACCCTTCTTCCGGCGGACGATGATGATTTCCTGATGTTCGCGGTGTCCCGCCCCGCCTGTCTGGCTCATGCGAGCGCCTTTTCGAAGGCCGAGCGCCAGTCGGCGAGGCGTGTCTCAATGACGGTCTGGTCGCAGACGATCCGCACATCGGCCTTGCCGTCCACAGGTTCGAAGCTGACGAGACCGGCTCTTGCGCCGAGTGCTGCCTCGAGCGCTTCCAGAAGATCGGCCGACCCGGACGCCTTCAGGCCAAGCGCGCGACCGTCGAAAGTCAGCGACGCCACCGTCTCGACCAGCTCGGCGACCGTCTGGCGGCGACGGGCACCAAGGGCGACCGGCTTCAAAACGCTGGTCAGTGTCACCTTCAGGGCCGCGGCCAGGCGATCGGTCTGCTCCAACAAGGCTCCGGCAAGTTGGCTGGATTCCGTCTCGCACCATTCGGCGCGCGCGGCCGCCAGCGCCTCGGCCTGGCGTTCGGCCGCGGCCTCGCGCTCGGCTTCGATGGCGGCGGCAACCGCCGCATCGCGCTCGGCCTCGGCCTCGGCCAGGGCCTCTTCGCGGCCCCGCTCATAGGCCGCCTCGCGCGCCCGATCGAGGGCCTTGGCCGAATCGACGCCCGGCGCGCTCGCCCGCAATTCGTTCTGAAGAGCGCGGGCATCCTGACGCGGCTTGTCCTGCCCGGCCCGACTGCGCAACTCGTCTTCCATCTGGGCGAAGAGCGCCGCCGCATCGACGTCGGAGGCAGCCATTTGCTCGCGCCGCGGCTCGGCCTGACGGCCCCGACCCGGCTGAGGAATGCGCTGGAATTCGTCCTTGTCCGCCTTGCGGCCATTCCCGCTGCCAATCGCCTTGAAGGCGGCCGACTTGGGCTTGGCGGCGCGCTTTGGCGCGCGCTGCCCGAGATCTTGAAAGCCGGTGCCGGACTCGCCGTCACGTTCGGTGAGGTACTGTGCGAGAGGGATCATGGCTTACGCTGCTTCTTTCTCTTTGAGCCACTGCTTCAGAACATTGGCCGCATGGTTCTCGTCCATGTCGATCAGGGCTTCGAGACGCGCCTGGGGCGAGTTGGTATTGGCGGAGAAGTTCTCCAGGAAGGACGGTGTGCCGCCGCCCAAGCTCAACATATCGTCCGAACCTTGGTCGATGCCTTCGCCCAGAGCGCCGAGACCGCTGGTATCGGGCAGGTCCAGTCCAGCCAGCCCGCCGGCGGCGGCGAGATCGAGCCCGCCGATCTGCTCTTCGCCCGGCTGCGGGCCGGAGAGCGCCCGGATGGCCGGCTTCAGGCCGAACCAGATGATGAGGGCGGCGACGGCAAGGATGGTGAAGGCGTTGATGAGCGTGCCGGACTGGCGCATGAACAATTCGCCGAGACCCGGACCCGGAATGGGCTCCAGCGCCGTGCCGCCGTCGAGGAAGTCGACCGCCGTCACCTCGATCTGGTCGCCGCGCGCTTCCGAATAGCCGGCCGCCGTCGCCACGATGTTGCGGATTTCCTCGATGCGGCGGGCGAGATCGGCGTCGTTGGCGTTCTCGCCGATCGCGTCCATCACCCGCTGGCGGTTGACGACGACCGCGATGGACAGACGCTCGACATCATAGCCTTCCGAGACGGTCTGAACGGTCTTTTCGTTGATCTCGTAATTGGTAAGCTCCTCGCGGCGCTCCTTCTCGTCGGTCGACGTCTCGCCGCCACCGGTCCCCTGAACCTGATCGGCCGCCTGAATGTCCTGCTCGATGCCGACCGGCTCGTTCTGAGTGGCGTTCTGGCTTTGATTGGTCTCCTTGACCGAGCGGATCGAGCGCTCGACACGGCCGTCGGGATCGAAGGTGCGCTCGGAGATCTGGCGCCGATCCGTGTTGAGCCGCGCGGTGACCGAGGTCTGGAAATTGCCGACGCCGAGATAGGGCGCCAGCGTGCGGCGGATCGAATCCTCGACGCTGTTCGACATGATCTTCTCGATGCCGAAGAGCTTGGAGGGCGCGTTGGATACGCTGTCGTCGCCTGAGGCCAGGAGCGTGCCGTCCGAATTGAGGATCGTCACTTCTTCGGGCGTCATTCCGGGAATCGCGGAGGAGACGAGATAGCGGATGGCCGAGGCCGAGGCGAAATCCTCCGAGGCGTCGGTACGGATGACGACGCTCGCCGATGGCTTGCGCTGCTCGCGCCGGAAGGAGCCTTCATCGGCAAGGACGATATGTACACGCGCGGCCCGCACATTGGCGAGCGACTGGATCGTGCGGGCGATCTCGCCTTCGAGCGCCCTCACCCGCGTGATCTCCTGCATGAAGGAGGTTAGGCCGATCGAGCCGATATTGTCGAAGAGTTCGTAGCCGGCATTTTCCGAGCGCGGCAGGCCCTTCTCGGCGAGCAGCATGCGCGCCGGCGCCGTCTGGGAAAAGGGCGTGAGGATGGCGTCGCCCTTGGCATTCACGTCGAAGGAAATGCCCGCTTCGGTGAGCGCCGCGCCGATGCGGGTGACGTCCGTGCGGTCGAGACCCGAATAAAGGGTCTCCATATCGGGACGCGAGAGGAAATAGCTGCCGAGCCCCACCAGCACGACCACGAGCAGGCCGACGATGCCGAGGGCGCCCAGCTTGCGGGGCCCGAGGCTCGAAAGATTCGAGAAAATCTGTTGTGCTTGCGCGCCGAAAGGTCCGGCCATGCCCTGCCCCGCCTCGTACCCAGTGAAAGGTTAACTCGGGGTGAACATGCGGGCTGAAGCTTGCGCGAGCCCCTGGTTAACAAAAGGTTAACGGCCTGAAGCTGGTCCCTTTGGGACGCCCTGTCCAACGCGAAAAGGGGCCCGGCCTTGCGGCCGGACCCCTCTCGAATGCGCTGGCCTCTAGGGCCGATCCGCTTAGCGGAAGAGCGAGAGCAGCGTCTGCGACGAGGAATTCGCCATAGAGAGAGCCTGGACGCCGAGCTGCTGCTGGGTCTGGAGCGCCTTCAGCTTGGTGGACTCTTCGGTCATGTCGGCGTCGACGAGCGTACCAATGCCCTTCTCGAGCGTGTCCATCAGATTGGAGACGAACTCCGACTGAAGATCGAGACGATTCTTGACCGCACCGAGAGTGGAGGCGGAAGCCGTAACCTTCGAGATCGCCTTGTCGACGAGATTGATATAGGCCTTGATGTCGCCTGCCGAAGTGCCGGACTTCGTGATGTCGATGTCAGAGGCGCCGAAGCTTTCGACAGCCGTGCTAGAAACTGTGATGCTCTCGTTGTTGTTGGCCGTCGTGATCGTCAAAGATCCCGCAGCGATCGCCCAAGTACCGCCCTGAACGCCGGAGTCGTCGAGGGCTTTCTTCAGGACCGCCGCATAGTCGGCTTCGCTGTCGATCACGCCGTCAGTCGAGCCAAGAGCGGAGTCGACCGTGGACTTGGTGATCGAAACTTTGGTCTCCGTGCCGGAACCGATCTTGATCTTAAAGCTCATGACATCGGTGTCACCGAGCGTGACATCATGGGTGCCCGCGGTCACGGTTGCGCCTGAATCCCAGGTGCCTTTCGTGGTTGCCGTGCCGGCGGTATCGGTCGCCGTAGCTTCATAAGCCGTAAAGCGCGTGGCCTTGGCAGCCGTCGTTGCCGTGATGTCCTTCTCGAGAACGCCCGTCTTCGTGGCCGAAGCGTCAAACAGGGCAAAGCTGCCCGTATCCACTTTGATCGAGCCGACCGTCAGCGCACCGGTTTCGGAGCGCGAGAAGCTCGAAATCATTTCCTTAACAGCTTTGAAGCCGCTAGCCGAAGAGTCGACTGAGAGCCAGTTCTGACCAGAGAAGGACGCGGAGCTCGCAATACTCTTCAGCTGACCCTGCGCCTGAGTGATCTCGTCCTGGACCTTCGACTTCTCGACGCCGTCCTGGGTGGCGGAGGTGAGAAGCGTCTTGATCTTGTCGAGGACGTCCTTCGCCGAGGTCAGTGCATTGTACGCGGTATCGACGGTCGCCGAACCGATGCCGAGCGAGTCACTGACGGTCGAGAGCGCCTTGGTGTCGGAACGCATGGTCGTGGCGATCGACCAGTAAGCGGCGTTGTCGGAGGCTTCAGAGACCCGGTAGCCGGTCGAGATGCGGTTCTGCGTCTCTTCCATCATCGAGTTCGTGCTCTGCAGAGTCTGCAGGGCGGTCATGGCGGCGACGTTGGTATTGATGCTGCTCATTGGAATCAGTGTCCCATCACATGGGGTGAAGCGGGGACAGTCCGGATCGGCCGGAATAGCAACTCAGCGTCATGCTTACGGGGTGTTTTTAACCGCGTCGCTATGGATGCCAATATCGGCTGAGATACTTAGAAAGCAGCTAATTTTCATGGTTAAAGAATGCTTTATATGCAAAGCAAATAAACATGGTTAACAAAAATACAATATAGGGATGAGCTAGGCACTGCTCATCTGGAAGTGAGCGTCAGCATCTAATTCCTTAAACCGATCCGTCGATTGCAAGTCGTCCGCAATTCCTTGGGTCACGGTCCGACCACGAACCTCAAAGCTATTCATACGAATAAAGGGCCCGACCTTCCGGCCGGACCCTTTTCTGAAGTTGCGATACTTACGCCATATCCGCTTAGCGGAAGAGCGAGAGCAAGACCTGCGAGGACGAATTTGCCATGGAAAGAGCCTGGACACCGAGCTGCTGCTGCGTCTGAAGCGCCTTCAGCTTGGTGGACTCTTCCGTCATGTCGGCATCGACCAGGGTGGAGATACCCTTCTCGAGCGAGTTCTTCAGATTGCCGATGAAGTCGGACTGCAGATCGATGCGGTTCTGCACGGCACCGAGGGTGGACCCTGCGGACGTGACCTTCGAAATCGCCTTGTCGACGATGTTGATGAAGGCTTTAATGTCGCCCGACGTCGTACCGGCCTTAGAGATGTCGATATCGGAAGCGCCGAAGCTCTCGACCTTCAAGCCGCTGACAGTGACGCTTTCGTTGTTGTTGGCGGCGGTGATGGTCAGAGAGTTCGAAGCAACGGCCCAAGTGCCGCCTTGAACGCCGGAGTCGTCGAGGGCTTTCTTGAGGACCGCCGCATAGTCGGCCTCGCTGTCGATCACGCCGTCAGTCGAGCCAAGAGCGGAGTCGACCGTGGACTTGGTGATCGAAACCTTGGTTTCCGTGCCGGAACCGATCTTGATCTTAAAGCTCATGACATCGGTGTCACCCAGTGTCACGTCATGTGTACCCGCGGTTACGGTCGCGCTTGTGTCCCAGGTACCCTTCGTGGTCGCGGTACCGGCCGTGTTGGTCGCCGTGCCCATATAGGCGGCGAACTTCGTATCCTTCGCCGTTGTGGTCGCAGCCAAGTCCTTCTCGAGAAGGCCCGTCTTGGAGGACGAGGCGTCGAAGAGAGCGAGGCTTCCCGTATCGACCTTGATCGAGCCGGTGGATAGAGCGCCTGATTCCGAGCGGGTGAAGCTGCCCAGCATTTCCTTCACGGCTTTGTAGCCGCTGGCCGAAGAGTCAACAGACAGCCAGTTCTGACCGGAGAAAGAAGCGGAGTCGGCGATGCTCTTCAGCTGACCCTGGGCCTGCTTGATCTCGTCCTGAACCTTCGACTTCTCGACGCCGTCCTGAGTGGCTGAGGTGAGAAGTGTCTTGATCTTGTCGAGGACGTCCTTCGTGGAGGTCAGGGCATTGTAGGCCGTGTCGACCGTCGCCGAACCGATGCCGAGCGAGTCGGTCACGGTCGAGAGAGCCTTGACGTCCGAACGCATGGTGGTTGCGATCGACCAATAGGCAGCGTTGTCGGAGGCCGAATTGACCCGGTAACCGGTCGAGATGCGGCTCTGAGTGGATTCCATCTCCGAATTCGTGCTCTGCAAGGTCTGCAGGGCGGTCATCGCGGCGACGTTGGTATTGATGCTCGTCATTGTAATATGTCCCAAATAAAGGGCTACTTTGGGGACAGTCCGGGTCGGCCGGAATAGCAAGTCAGCATCATGCTTGCGGGTTATGTTTCATCCGCCTCGCTATGAGGCCAATGTGGACGCGGGAGTTTATCGAGGCGCTAAGAAAGACAGTTAATGGCGACCCGATGCATGTCCGAGAAAAAGCTTGGTAAACGGAAGCCGGAAAAAGCAGTTAAATTCATCTGAATATTCATTCTAAACGCCACGCTTGCAAATGGAGCTCTTTCCTCGCCTCGGAAGATCCGCCTTGGACTTCGCGTCTGTTCGGCGACACCGCTGTGCGCTCCAACTCCATAGGCAAACCGCGACTGCCCGGAAAACGACAGGCGAATGAGTGGTATTCCGTTTGTCGATGAACGTGCTTCAGGATGCCTTGCGGACCGCACGATCAGCTCCGGTCCAGTGAGCCAATTTTATCCATCGCACACTCAATCCCCCAGTATTGGCTTAGCATTGGCGCAGCGAATAGCGTCGTTGAGGGTCTACGTTACGAAGCCCCAAAGCGCGTTGCGCAAAAAGATCGCAAAACGCGAAAAGGGCCACCCGAAGGCGGCCCGTTCCAAGATTGGTTTGCTAGTTTGAACGTTAGTTCTGGAAGAGCTGCATGATCGTCTGCGAGGAAGAATTCGCAATAGACAGGGCTTGGACGCCGAGCTGCTGCTGGGTTTGAAGCGCTTTGAGCTTGGTCGATTCTTCTGTCATGTCCGCGTCGACCAGCGTCCCGATACCCTTCTCGAGCGTGTCCATGAGGGTGGAAACGAACTGGGTCTGAACGTCCAGGCGGTTCTTGACTGCACCCAGCGTCGAGGCAGCTGCAGTGACCTTTGAGATCGCCTTGTCGACGATGTTGATGTATGCCTTGATGTCGGAGAAGCTCGTACCGGAAGCGGTAATGTCGATGTCCGCAGCGCCGAAGCTCTCGATCTTGATTGCGCCAACCACAACAGACTCGTTGTTGTTCGCCGTGGTGATGGTCAAAGAGTTCGTAGCGATCGCCCAGGTTCCACCCTGAACGCCAGCGTCATCCAGGCCCTTCTTGAGGACCGCTGCATAGTCCGCCTCGCTGTCGATCACGCCATCCGTGGAACCAAGTGCCGCGTCGACCATCGACTTGGTAATCGCAACCTTGGTCGTCGGGCCGGAGCCGATCTTGACGGTGAAGCTCATAACGTCAGTGTCGCCGAGCGTGACGTCATGCGTGCCGGCTGTCACTGTGGGACCCGTATCCCAGATACCCTTCGTCGTTGCGGTGCCGGCCGTATTGGTAGCGGTACCCATATAGGTGCTGAAACGCCCGCTTTTAGCGGTCGTCGTCGCGGCGAGATCCTTCTCGAGGACACCTGTCGCGGAGCTAGAAGAGTCGAACATCTTCATGGTCGACGTGTCGATCTTGACGGTGGTCAGCGAAAGGGCGCCGGCGGAGCTCCGAGAGAAGCTCGCAATGACGTCGCGCATCGACACATAGCCTGTGGCGCTGGAATCGATCGACAGCCAGTTCTGACCGGCGAAAGACGCCGTGGTAGCGACATTCTTAAGCTGGTTCTGGGCCTGAGTGATTTCATCCTGAACCTTAGAGCGCTCGACACCATCCTGAGAGGCCGTCGTCAGCAGCGACTTCATTTTGTCGAGGACGTCCTTGATCGACGTCATTGCCGTATAGGCCGTGTCCACGACGGACGTACCGATGCCAAGCGCGTCCTTGACAGCCGACATCGCCTTGTTGTCCGACCGCATGGTCGTGGCAATCGACCAGTAGGCGGCGTTGTCCGAAGCCTCAGAGACACGGTAGCCGGTCGAGATGCGGTTCTGCGTCGCTTCCATTGCCTTATTCGTCGACTGCAGGGTCTGCAGGGCGGTCATGGCGGCGACGTTGGTGAGGAGACTCGTCATAACTTGATACCTTCGTTGGCGAGTGCCTGCCCCTCATGGCTGGCTAGTCTTGCACCGTCGCCTCATGCACGGCTTGAACAAGGAGAGTGATAAAGCGTTAGGGTTAATCATGCGTAAAACTGGATTGGGCTTGATCGCGGCAAAGCGCTGAAAAGCCTGAAGTCGAGTGCGACCTGACGCGTTTTATTAACGATAACAGCGCTTTAATTGGATTGATAAAAAATACTAAGGTCTCTTGAACGCCCCCCTCTGGCAGCGGTCGAGACGGCTTAGCGGGCAGGCCTTTGATCGAAGCTTCTTAAGATTGGCGCGCCCTCCCCTCGCAGCGCCAGGATCAGCGCCTTTCGAAAGAAGCGCGGTCGGGTCGAGGGCGTCGTTCCGCTGAGGGCGAGGGCCCGATCTGAAGATCGGCGAATGCGGCGCCTGTTCATGCTTGCGTGGACTTGGCGCTTTGGGTGGATTCTGCCGGTTCGATCATCGCCGGCACGACGATCCCCATGCTTCAAACACCAACGCCCGGCACCTTTCGGCACCGGGCGTTTGCGATCCATATCGGTCGGCATGACGGCGAGACTGAAGTGCCGCGCCGTCAGGTCATCGCGCTCAGTCCTTCATCGCGCCGGGCCCCGGCGTTGCGCCGGGCGGGCATTTGCCGAGGATGATCATGCCGAGGACCTCGTCCTTGGTCACGTCCTCGGTCCGGGCCGAGCCGACCACCTGACCGTTCTTCATGACGACAACCCGATCGGAAAGATCGAAGACATCGTGAATGTCGTGGCTGATCAGGAAGATGCCGATTTCCTCCTTCTTCAATTCCTTGATCAGATCGGCGACCTGCGCTGTTTCCTGCGGGCCCAGGGCTGCGGTCGGCTCGTCCATGATCAGGATCTTGGCGTTGAAGAGGATCGCCCGGGCGATCGCCACCGACTGCCGCTGGCCGCCCGACAGGGCTTTCACCGGCTCCTTGAAGCGGCGGAAGTTGGGGTTCAGCCGACCCATCACCTTGCGGGCCTCGGCCTCCATCGCGCCGTCGTCGAGCGTGCCCCAGGGGGTCATGATCTCGCGGCCGAGGAAGAGATTGGCGGCGGCGTCCACATTGTCGGCGAGCGCCAGCGTCTGGTAGATCGTCTCGATCCCATAGGCCTTGGCATCGCGCGGATTGGAGATCGACGCCTTGTCGCCGCGCACATAGATCTCGCCGGAATCGCGCTTGTAGGCGCCCGACAGGATCTTGATCAGCGTCGACTTGCCGGCGCCGTTATGGCCCAGCAGCGCCACGACTTCGCCGGGATAGAGATCGAGCGAGGCGTGGTCGACGGCGTGGATGCCGCCGAAGGCGATCGAGATATCTTCCATCGCGACCAGGGGCGGGCCGGAGCGGTCGACATGGTCGTGATGATGCCCCGGACCGTGATCCTTGATGGTCTCCATCGTGGTGCTCATGCCGCCCTCCTGCGGTAGATGGTGTCGAGCCAGACGGCGACGACGAGAACCGCGCCGACGACGATGTTCTGCAGCGGGGTGTCCATGCCGAGAAGCACCATGCCCGATTGCAGGCTCTGCATGACGAGGGCGCCGAGCATGGCGCCCGCGATGGTGCCGGCGCCGCCGGCGAGCGATGTGCCGCCGATGACCGCCGCGGCGATGGTGTAGAGCTCGTCCAGCGTGCCCTGTGCGTTGGTGGCCGAGGAGAGGCGCGCCGTCGAGATCGCCGCCGCGATCGCAGCCAGCATGCCCATCAGCATGAAGACCATCATGGTGACGCGCTTGGTGTTGATGCCGGCAAGTTCCGCCGCTTCCGGATTGCCGCCGATCGCGAAGACATAGCGGCCGAAGCGGGTGCGCCTTGCGATGAAGGTCATCACGATGCCGACACCGATGAACAGAAGCACCGGGATCGCGTAGCCGAAGCTGATTTCGAGCCCGCCGTCGGGCACGGCGAGGCCGTTCGCCTCCGCGTACCGACGCGCCAGCGGCCCCGGCAGGAGGTAGGAATTGACGATGATCGTCGCGGCGATGACGGCGAGAACCGAAATGCCGATGGTGAACCCTTCGGCCCAGAGCGGCTTCTGGGCGAAATTGAAACGCTTGCGCTGGCGGCGGGCATTGAGCGCGCCGACGAGGATGAGGACGATCGCGACCGCCGCGAGAATCCAGCTCCAGGTGGCGCCGATCGAGCCGTCACTGCCGCCGCCCAGAAGCTTGAAATTGTCGTCGGTGAGCGGGATCGTGCGCCCCGAGGCGACCCACCAGGCCGCGCCGCGCCAGACAAGCAGGCCACCCAGCGTCACGATGAAGGCCGGAACGCCGAGATAGGCGATGACGAAGCCCTGCAGCCCGCCGATCACCAGCCCGCAGATCAGGCCGACGGCCAGCGTGGCGATCCAGACGAGGCCGGAATCATAGCCGAGAAAGGGCGAGATATACTGGGTCTGCGCGACCGCCATCACCATGCCGGTGACGCCGAGGATCGAGCCGACCGACAGATCGATGTTGCGGGTGACGATGACCAGCACCATGCCCGTCGCCATGACGCCGACCGAGGCGGTCTGGACCGATAGGTTCCAGAGGTTGCGCGGGGTCAGGAACGTGCCGCCCGAAAGAATGTGAAATCCGACCCAGATGACCAGCAGCGCGCCGATCATGCCGAGCATGCGCGTATCGATCTCGGTCGCGCGCATGAAGCCCTTGAACCCGCCGCCCGCGCCGATCGTCGGGCTGCTGCGGGCCGGGGTCGTATTCGAGGTTGCCTCGCTCAATACCGCCTCCCATTCGCGATCGCGCGGCACCGGCCTCAAAAGCCTTTGCCCGAAATGCGCATCGCACGGTCTTGTTTGGGTTGAAGCCCGATCTCTTGAAGGATCGGATCGTCTTATGGCTGCCCGCGTCTTTTTTTCAGAGCAGCATGCCCGCCCGGCTCGCTTTGGTCGAGAGCCGCATTTGAAAATGGCCGCAGCATAAGCTGCGGCCATCCGTGTCATCGCCCCGTGGCGATTATTCGCAAGCCGGAACCGAGCCGGCCTCGACGCCCTGGCAGACGGTCTCCTTGGACACCCAGCCGGCATCGATGATGGTCTGAAGATTGTCCTTGGTGATCGCGATCGGCTTCAGGAAGATCGCCTCGAGCTGCTGGCCATTGGGGCTTTCCCAACCTTCGGCGCCCTCGACCTCGGAGAGCTGCTTGCCGTCAGCGAGCTGCAGCGCGATTTCCGCGGCGCGCTTGCCGAGTTCGCGGGAGTCCTTCCAGACCGAGACGGTCTGGGTGCCGAGCGCGATGCGGTTCAGCGCCGCCTGATCGGCATCCTGGCCGGAGACCGGAACGGAACCTGCGAGACCCTGCGCTTCCAGCGCCGCGATGGCACCGCCGGCCGTGCCGTCATTCGAAGCGACGACCGCGTCGACATCGTTGTTATTGGCGGTCAGGATCTGTTCCATGTTCTGCTGGGCATTGGCCGGAAGCCAGCCATCCGTATAGGCCTCGCCGACATTCTTGATCTTGCCGGAATCGATGGCGTCCTTCAGGACTTCCATCTGGCCTTCGAACAGGAAGTCAGCGTTCGGATCGGCCGACGAGCCCTTGATGAAAGCGTAATTGCCTTCCGGCTGCACCTTCTGGACTTCGCGGGCCTGAATGCGGCCGACTTCCTTGTTGTCGAAGGTGAGGTAGAAGGCGTTCGGATCTTCGATCAGGCGGTCATAGCCGACGACCGGAATGCCGTTGTTGACGGCGGTCTGCACGGCCGGGCCGATCGCCGCGGAATCCTGGGCGAGGATGATCAGCGCATCGGCGCCCTGCGTGATCAGCGACTCGACGTCGGTCAGCTGCTTGGCGGCGGACGACTGGGCGTCGGCCGAGATGTAGCTGGCGCCCGCGGCTTCGAGAGCGGCCTTGATCGCCGCCTCATCCGTCTTCCAACGCTCTTCCTGGAAGTTCGACCAGGACACGCCGACGGTCGGGCCGTCCTGGGCGATCGCGCCCGTGGTGGCGCCAGCGATCGTGAACACCGCGCCGGCAAGCGCGAGCTTCAAAGTCTTCATCTTGTATCCTCCCTGGCGTCGCAACGCCTTCGTCACTCCCCCGACGCCGTTCCTCCGCGCCGGTCAGAGACTTTTTCCAAGCCTCGGAAAAAATGGTGACAGCAATTCATAACTCTGTCAACTTGCGTCCGTCGTCGCCCCAGGGAGGAGACCGGGACGAATGACGGGAGGACTAGACAGCACATGCTCGCCAAGACCGATGCCGAGGGCGTGCGCGCCCATAACCGGCGCGTCGTGATCGACCAATTGCGCCGAAGCAGCGTCTCGACGCGCCGTGCCGTGAGCGCGGCGACCGGCCTGTCGGTCTCGTCGGCCTCGGCGATCACGGCAGCCCTCATCCGCGACGGTGTTCTGATCGAGATCCCGGACGACGAGCGGGGCCTGAAGCGCGGCCGTCCCGAGCGCCGGCTCGGCTTCGAGCCAAGCGCGGCGACCGTCGCTGCCGTGAAGATCGCCGTCGGCGAGATGGCCGTGCGTGTGTCGGATTATGCGGGCCAGCCTCTCGCCTATGTCCATCGCACCATGACAATCGCCGATCTCGACGCCGATCGCATGGTGGCGGCGATCGCTGATCTGGTTCGCGAAGCAGAGGCACTGGTGAAGCGTGCTGGGCACCCCAAGACCGAGCGCCTGACTCTGGCCGTCCAGGGCAAGACGGATGCGGAAGACGGTCGCATCGTCTGGTCGCCGGCCATGAAGCATCGCGATCTGGTGGTCGGGCCAAAGCTCGCACAGGCGTTGGGCGCCACGATCAGCGTCTGCAACGACTGTTCGCTGATGCCGGAAGGCGTTCGCTGGCGCGGCGGCACCAACGCCCGCGACTTCGCCTTTCTCTTCATCGGCTTTGGTGTCGGCATGGGCTTGAGGATCGGCGGGCGCACCTTTCAGGACGGCACCAATTCGGCCGTCGAATTCGGCCATATCAATCACGTGCCAGGGGGCGCGGCTTGTCGCTGCGGCAATTCGGGCTGCGTCGAGGCCTATGCCGGAGACTATGCCATCTGGCGGCGGGCGCTGGGACGGCCGGCCTCGGAAATCATCGACCGCCGCATCAGCGATGCCGAAATCCATCGCCTCGCCGAGGACGCGCGCAAGGCGCCAGGCGACGCACGATCAGCCTTCGAAGAGGCAGGAATCGCCATCGGTTATGGGCTCGGCCGCCTCTTCACCATCATCGACCCTCTACCGATCATCTTCACCGGCGTCGGCGCCCATGCGATCGACCTGATGGAGCCGGCGATCCGAAAAGGCATCGCGGAAAGCTCCATCGCCGAACAGGGCGCGGACGTTCCCTTCAGCGTCGAGGAGGATGTCGATGCCCTCGTCTTCGAGGCAGCGACCAATCATGCGCTTGCCGGGATCGACGAACGCTTTGCCCGCAGTCCCGGGCGCCATGCGGAGGCCGCAGAATGATGTGGATGCGAACCCTGGCCGGAGCCGGCCTCGCCACAGCGAGTCTCATGCTCACTTCTCCGGCCTTGTCGGCGGACACGCCGCCCTGGTCGGAACATGCGATCCGCGAGCCCGTCGATCAGGCGACATTGGTCGGCCGGCTGTCGAAAGCCGATCTCGAAGCCCTCATCGAGAAGGGCCGTGAATTCTTCGAGGCCCGCTTCACGACGCTCGACGGGGCGGGACGCCCGCATGCGACCCAGGCGATCATTCCGACGGCCCATCGACGACCCGTCGAACATGACTTCCAGCGCCTCGCCGGTCCCGATGCCAATGCCTGCGCCTCCTGCCACAACGAACCGATAACGGGCGGGGCCGGCGGCTTCGTCGGCAATGTCTTCGTTTCGGAAGGCTTCGAAAGCGCGGATTTCGACACGCTCGATCCGCAATTCTCGAACGAGCGCGGCACCAACCATCTCTTCGGCGCGGGGCTCGTCGAGCTTCTCGCCCGGGAGATGTCGGCCGATCTGAAGGCCGCGCGAACAAAGGCTTTGAAGAACGCTCGGCAGAGCGGCGAGCCGGTAAAGGCCAGGCTCGACAGCAAGGGCATCTCCTTCGGCTTCCTGACCGCCCTCCCCGACGGCTCGGTGGATTTTGCCGGCCTTGAAGGCGTCGATCCGGATCTCGTCCTCCGCCCCTTCACCCAGAAGGGCGTGATGACCTCCTTGCGCCAATTCACCGTCAACGCCCTCAACCAGCATCACGGCATCCAGCCCGACGAGCGCTGGGGCGCCCGCTGGACGGCCACCGACGATTTCGATCGTGATGGTAAGGCGAAGGAATTCGGCGAAGGCTCGGTCTCGGCCATGGTCGCCTTTCAGGCTGCCCTGCCCGCCCCGCTGGAAACCGATCCCGGTGACGAGGCCTGGCGGCAAGCGGCCGCACGAGGGCGCGAGATCTTCGCCGATCTGAACTGCGAAAGCTGTCACCGCCCGCATCTGCCGCTCGACAGCCTCGCCTTTTCCGATCCGGGCCCCCTCGATACGGCGGGCACGTTACGGCTTGGCGATATCGAGACCCCGGCGATCTACGACCTGTCCCTTCTCGACTGGGCGAATACCTTGCCGCGTGATGACAAGGGCCGTGTTCTCGTGCCGCTCTTCGGCGACTTGAAGCGCCACCGCATCGCCGATCAGCGCCAATCCGCCCTCGGCAACGAGACCCTCGCCCAGCGCTTCGTCGAACGCGACGTCTTCATGACCGCCGAGCTCTGGGGCCTTGCCGATACCGCGCCCTATGGCCATCGCGGCGACATGACGACGCTAGACGAGGTGATCCGCGCCCATGGCGGCGAAGCCTATGCAAGCGCCAAGGCCTATGACGCGCTGATAGAAGAGGATCGCTCCGCGCTGATCGCCTGGCTCAAGACGTTGAGGGTTGCACAATGAAGCGTTGCACTGGAGCCTCCCTCTCTGGAAATGACGGGCTACGATGTTCACACATTGTGCCGCTAACGGATGAGAGCCGAACAGGGAAGCTGCGGCTTCCCCCCCATGGGGAGAAGTGCCGGCAGGCGATGAGGGGACAAATAGGGCGTTTGCGGGAGGAACGCCGATCGGCCACAACCCTCATCTCGCCGAGCTTTCCCGCTCAGCCGCCCCTTGGGCAACGTCTCTCACGGGTCGGCGAAGACGTGACCCATGTGATCGTTGCCATCCTCCTCGGCTTTGCGATGACAATGGGCACGAAGGCACAGGAGGCGCCGCCCCCCTTCTCGGCCGATACGCCGGTCCTCAACGAGGAGGCCGAAGCTGCCGGCATCTCCCATGTCTATGACGGGCCCTGGGAGTTTTTCGTGGGCGGTGGCGGCGCGGCCTTCGATTGCGACGGCGACCGCAAACAGGATGTCTTCCTGGCCGGTGGCAAGGAAACCGCTCAGCTTTTCCGCAATCGCTCAGCCGTTGGCGGGGCGCTCGCCTTCGAGCCCGCCGAGACGGGGGTCGACGCGGATAGTCTGACCAAGGTCACCGGCGCTTACGCGCTCGACATTGACCAGGACGGTATCAAGGACCTCGTCCTGTTGCGCGTCGGGGCGAACCACATCCTGAAAGGGCTCGGAAACTGCCGCTTCGAGGATGCGACGCGCGCCTTCGCCATCGATCCGGGCCGGGACTGGACAACGGCCTTTTCGGCGACCTTCGAGCCCGGCCTGTCCTATCCGACGCTCGCCTTCGGCAATTATGTCGACCGATCCGCGCCCGGATCGCCCTGGGGCACTTGCGCAGATAATATGCTGATGCGCCCGATGAAGGGCCGCGAGGAACCGGACTATTCCGAGCCACAGCGCCTCTCGCCGGGCTTTTGCGCGCTCTCGATGCTCTTCACCGACTGGAACCGCAGCGGCGAGCCGGCGCTTCGCATCACCAATGACCGGCAGTATTATCGCGGCGGCGAGGAGCAGCTCTGGCGCGTCGAGCCGGGCCGACCTGCCCGCCCCTATCGCAAGGCCGATGGCTGGCAGCATCTGTCGATCTGGGGCATGGGCATCGCGGAAGCCGACCTCAACGGCGACGGCTGGCCGGAATACGCCCTCACCTCCATGGGCGACACGAAGCTCCAGGTACTCGACCGAACCTATGAGGACACGCCGGCCTATGAGGACGAGGCCTTTGACCGCGGCGCGACCGCGCATCGGCCTTACGAGGGCGACGAAGGCAAACCCTCGACCGGCTGGCATGCCGAATTCGCCGATTTCAACAACGACACCGCCCTCGATCTCTTTATCGCCAAGGGCAATGTGGAGGCGATGCCCGATTTCGCCGCCTTCGATCCCGACAATCTCCTGATGGGCGGGTTCGATGGCCGCTTCACCGAGCGCGGCCGCGAGGCCGGTATTGCACGCCCTACCAAAGGTCGGGGCGCGCTCGTCGCCGATTTCAACATGGATGGCGCCCTCGACCTTCTCGTCGTCAATCGCGGCGGCAAGGCGAGCCTCTTCCGCAATCTCGGCGGCGCCAGCCCCTTTGGACCGCGCCCCTTGGGCAACTTCCTCGAAGTCGAACTCGCCCAGAAAGGCGCCAATCGCGAAGCCCTTGGCGCCAAGCTTGCCGTGCGCGTCGGCACCAAGACATTGATGCGCACGATCAAGGTGGGCGGCGGCCATGCCTCGGGCTCGAACGGCTTCGTCCATCTCGGCCTAGGCGTCGCCGAACGCGCGGAGATCCGCGTTCAATGGCCGGATGGTGAGTGGAGCCACCCCTACCGCGTCTTCGCCAACAATTTCGTCCTGATCGACCGGGACGCGGATGCCGCCCGCTATTGGTATCCGGCGGAGGAGCCGGTCGAGGCCGATGGGGCGGTGGATTCGGCTCAGGTCGATATAGAGGCCGAGATCTCCCGATAGAGGCGGCGAACAGGCCGGCCGGTTCCCCTTTCCCTGGAACTGTTCTAGATGAAGCCGTCAAGCGGCGCTTTCCACGCGACCGCTCCTAAACGCACAGCCCACCGATCCGAGGACCTCTTGGCCGATCCGCAACGGACAATTTCCGGCGACAGCGGCGCCACCCTGTCGACGCTGAAGAATCTTTGGCCCTATATGTGG
This sequence comes from Fulvimarina manganoxydans, assembly GCF_900176465.1. Taxonomy (GTDB): domain Bacteria; phylum Pseudomonadota; class Alphaproteobacteria; order Rhizobiales; family Rhizobiaceae; genus Fulvimarina; species Fulvimarina manganoxydans. The sequence continues at coordinate 157,430 of NZ_FWXR01000006.1, read as the reverse complement.
CCCGACGACCGGCCGGACCTCAAACGCCGCGTGCTTTGGGCGACGCTGTTCCTGGTGGCGGCGAAGCTATTAACCGTCGGCGTTCCCTATTTCTACAAATGGGCGACCGATGCTCTGGACGGGGCGAACACGGCGCGCGAATGGCTGCCGATCGTCCTCACCGGCGCAATCACGCTCGTCGTCTCCTATAATGTGGCGCGGATCATCTCGGTCGGGCTCAACCAGCTGCGTGACGCGCTGTTCGCCTCCGTCGGCCAATATGCCGTGCGGCGTCTCGCCTATCGCACCTTCGTTCACATGCACCGCCTGTCGCTGCGCTTCCATCTGGAGCGTCGCACCGGCGGTCTGTCCCGGATCATCGAGCGCGGCACCAAGGGCATTGAGGCGATCGTCCGTTTCACCATCCTCAACACCCTGCCGACGCTTCTCGAATTCGCCCTCGTCGCCGTCATTTTCGGCTTCGCCTATGGCCTCGCCTATGTGGCGGTGATCGGGATCACGGTCTGGCTCTATGCTTGGTTCACCATCCGGGCGAGCGACTGGCGGATCGGCATTCGCCGGGCGATGAACGATTCCGACACGGAAGCAAACACCAAAGCGATCGACTCGCTCCTCAATTTCGAGACGGTCAAATATTTCGGCAATGAAGCGATGGAGGCCGAGCGCTTCGACCGCTCCATGGCGCGGTACGAACATGCGGCGACCCGCATTTGGACCTCGCTCGGCTGGCTGAATTTCGGCCAAGGCGTCATTTTCGGCGCCGGCATGGCGGTCGCCATGGTCATGTCGGCCTTTGCCGTGCGGGCCGGTACGCAGACGCTCGGCGATTTCGTCTTCATCAACGCCATGTTGATGCAGCTCTCGATCCCGCTCAACTTCATCGGCTTTGTCTATCGCGAAATCCGCCAGGGCCTGGCCGATATCGAGGCGATGTTCGCCCTTCTCTCGGTCAAGGCGGAGGTGCGCGACAGGCCGGACGCCAAGCCGATCGCCATCCAGAACGCCTCCATCAAATTCGAGGATGTGCGCTTCGGCTATGATCGCGAACGCCCGATCCTGAAAGGCATTTCCTTCGAAGTGCCGGCGGGGCGCTCCATCGCTATTGTCGGCCCGTCCGGTGCGGGCAAATCCACGATCTCCCGGCTCCTCTTCCGCTTCTACGATGTCGGCTCGGGCCGCATCACCATCGATGGCAAGGACATCTCGCAGGTCACCCAGGAAAGCGTTCGCGCTTTGATCGGCATCGTTCCCCAGGACACGGTCCTCTTCAACGATACGATCGCCTACAATATCCGCTATGGGCGCCCGGATGCGAGCGAGGAGGAGGTTCAGCGCGCCGCCGATCTCGCCCAGATCGGCCCCTTCATCCGCTCGTTGCCCGATGGTTTCGAGGCGATGGTGGGCGAGCGCGGCCTGAAACTGTCGGGCGGCGAGAAGCAGCGCGTGGCGATCGCCCGCACCATTTTGAAAGCGCCGCCCATCCTCGTTCTCGACGAGGCGACGAGCGCCCTCGACACGCATACCGAACAGGAAATCCAAGACGCCCTCGACCTCGTCTCGAAGGGCCGCACCACGCTGACCATCGCCCACCGGCTCTCCACCGTGGTGGGCGCCGACGAGATCATCGTGCTGAAGGCCGGCGAGATTATCGAGCGGGGCACCCATCGCGATCTCGTCGCGGCGGGTGGCCTCTATGCCGAGATGTGGTCCATGCAACGCGAAGCGACCGAAGCCGAGGAAGCCCTTCGCCGCGCCCGCGAGGCCGACGAGATGGGCGTTCTCGAACGGCGGCGCACCGATCCGCTTGGCGATCGCCAGGGCTAGGTCGAGGCTGACATTAAGCTTCGACGCCCCATTTCCAGCAAAACAACCCCGTTCGGCCTGTCGCATTGCGGGTCAGGGCCTGCCGGGCTATCGAGGGACGAAGGGATCGCCATGAGCGCGGCTGGTCAAGGCCCCGCTCGAATGGCCGAAGATAAGGGATGAGAGGCGAGACGTGCCCCAAAGGCTGACCACCGCCGATGCCGATTTCGAGACGCGCTTCGAGGCCTTTCTTGCAGAAAAGCGCGAAGCCGAGCCGGACGTTGCCGGCGCCGTCCGCTCGATCATTGCCGATGTGAGGGCTCGGGGCGACAAAGCCGTGATCGAGCTCACGGAAAAGTTCGACGCGCTTGCGCTGACGCCGGAAACCGTCCGCGTCCCGGCGGCCGAGATCGAGGCGGCTTGGGCGGCGACTCCCGAAAAGACCCGCGAGGCGCTACAGACCGCCGAGGCGCGTATTCGCTCCCATCACGCACGCCAGCTTCCCAAAGACGATCGCTATACGGACGGGCTCGGCGTCGAGCTCGGCAGCCGGTGGACGGCGGTCGAATCGGTCGGCCTCTATGTGCCGGGCGGGACGGCGAGCTACCCGTCATCGGTCCTGATGAACGCGGTTCCGGCCAAGGTCGCGGGGGTGAAACGCATCGCCATGGCGGTGCCGGCTCGGGCGGGCGAGCTGAACCCGCTGGTTCTGGCCGCCGCCCATCTTGCCGGCGTCGACGAAATCTACCGCATCGGCGGGGCGCAGGCCGTCGCGGCGCTCGCCTATGGCACCGAAACGATCGCACCGGTCGTCAAGATCGTCGGCCCCGGCAACGCTTATGTGGCCGAAGCCAAACGCCAGGTCTTCGGCCGTGTCGGCATCGACATGATCGCTGGCCCCTCCGAGATTCTGGTCATCGCCGATGGCGGCAATGATCCCGACTGGATTGCGGCCGATCTTCTCTCCCAGGCCGAGCACGACCCCTCCGCCCAATCGATCCTCATTACAGACGACGCGGGTTTCGCCGAGGCTGCCGAGGCCGCCGTCGAGCGCCAGTTGAAGCAGTTGCCCCGCGAGGCGACCGCCCGTGCCAGCTGGGAAACCCATGGCGCGGTGATCCTCGTCTCCTCCATGACGGAGGCGCCAGCGATTGCCGACCGGATCGCCGCCGAGCATCTGGAACTCGCCGTGGAAGAGCCCGAAGGCCTGCTTGCCAAGATCAGCAATGCGGGCGCCATCTTCCTCGGCCGGCATACGCCAGAGGTCATCGGCGACTATGTGGGCGGCTCGAACCATGTTCTGCCCACATCGCGCTCGGCACGGTTCTCGTCCGGGCTTTCCGTGCTCGATTTCGTCAAGCGAACCTCCATCCTCAAGCTCGGGCCCGAACAGCTGAAGGCGCTCGCCCCGGCTGCGATGGAGCTTGCAAGGGTCGAAGGTCTCGACGCCCATGGCCGCTCGGTCGGCATCCGAGTCAATCTTTGAGGACGCATGATGGCTGAACAGCCGAAAGGCCGGCTCGTCGACGTCGAACTCGATGACACGATCGGACGGGCGACACCCGACGTCGAACACGAGCGCAATGTGGCGATCTTCGATCTGATCGAGGAAAACGTCTTCAACCCGGCCGGCGCGCCCGAGAATGGCCGCTTCAAGCTGAAGCTCTCTTTGGTGGACAAGCGTCTCGTCTTCGACATTCGCAACGAGGCGGACGAGCCGCTCGTCACCCATATTCTGTCGCTGACGCCGTTCAGAAAGGTCATCAAAGACTACTTCATGATCTGCGACAGCTACTACGAGGCGATCCGCTCGGCGACGCCCCAGCAGATCGAGGCGATCGATATGGGACGTCGCGGCATCCACAATGACGGGTCGACGACCCTGATGGAACGGTTGAAGGGGAAGATCGATGTCGATCTCGATACGGCACGCCGGCTGTTCACCCTCATCTGCGTCCTGCAGTGGCGAAACTGACGCGCCTGCATCCATGGTGGTCCGGAAGTGAGCTTGCCCGGCTCCTCTGGCGGTCGCATCTCATCCATCCTGTTCCTCTGCGGGATGAACTCGATCCGCTCACCAATGGCCGAGGCGATCGCCAAGGCCGCCTTACCCCCGACGGTCTACGTCGCCTCCGCTGGCGTCCGGGCCGGCGAGCGCGATCCCTTCGTCGATTCGGTCCTCTCCGAACACGGGCTCGATCTCGGCACTCGGCGCCCGCAGCTCTATGACGATCTCGAAGACGATTATTTCGATCTGATCGTCACCATGGCACCGGAAGCCCATCACATGGCGCTCGACGCCATGGGCACCCAATCGGTCGAGATCGAATTCTGGCCGATGCCCGACCCGTCCGTCGCCACCGGCACGCGCGAGCAGATTCTCGACGCCTATCGCGACCTTTATCGCCGGATCGTCAAGCGGTTCGGCGAGCGGTTTCCGGCCTTCCGCGAACCGTAACTCAGCCTGCGCTGCGGGCTTCGAAAAGACGGGCGAGCACGATCGCGGCGCTCACCGCGACATTCAGGCTGTCCACATGCTCGGCCATTGGGATGCCGAGCCCCATCGCCCGGCGCAGCACCGAGGCCGGCAGCCCCGGCCCTTCCGCCCCAACGAAAAGAGCGAGAGGCCGCGCCGGATCGAGGCTCGCCGGCGTCGCCTCGGCACTCGGCGTCAGCGCGACCGGCTGATAGCCGGCCTCGCACACGCTCTTGAGAATGGTCTCGGCGTCGCCGCCATGATGCCAAGGTGTCGTCAGCACCGTGCCGACCGAAACCCGCAAGGCTTTTCGGTAAAGCGGATGGCAGGAGGTTTCGTCGAGGAGCACCACGCCGACGCCGAAGGCCGCGCCATTGCGGAACAGGGCGCCGACATTGTCGTGATTGGCAATCCCGATGGCGGCAAGGATCGGTTTCCTCGCCTGCGCGGCCGCTTTGGCGACGACCGTCTCAAGCGTCGGCGCAGCCTCCCTCTCGATCCCGAAGGCAAGGACGCCGCGATGCATCGGAAAGCCGGCAATGGCGTCGATTACGTCGCGCTCGGCCACGTAGATGGGGCAATCCGAGCCTAAGCGCTCGATGCGATCGGCGATGCCCGGCAGGCGGTTTTTCAGAACGAGAAGCGAGGCCGCGCGAAATCGCTCGCTGATCGCCAAATGATCGAGAAGCACCGTGCCTTCCGCGATGAAGCCCGATCGGCGAACGAGATCCTTTTCACGAATGTCGCGGAAGACCGCGATCCGTGGATCGTCCGGGTCGGTGATCGGCAGGACGGTTCGTCCCGGTTGAAGCGCGGACAAGGATTGGCTGTCGGTCATGCTTCGTCAGATGACGCAGCCGGCCTATGAGGGCAAGCGCTCGCTCTTGCGCAAAGGCAAACGCATCGCTCAGGCGGCGAGACGCGGTGACCGCTCCAAGCCGTGTTCGTCGATGTCCGTCATATCGAACTCGGCAGCCGCTTCCACGAAGATATCGGCGCAAGCGGCCCAGCTGAAGGCTTCGGATCGCGCCAGCGCATCTCGCGGGCTGAGGTCCAGCGCTTGCAGACAGGCCGTTCTCAGATCGTCCGACATGATGCCGGCTCTCGTCTCGGCAATGACGTCGATGGGGCCCGGCTCGCGATAGGTCGCCAGCGGAAGGCCACAGGCGAGTGCCTCGATCAAGACGATCCCGAAGGTGTCGGTCTTGGACGGGAAGACGAAGACATCGGCCGCGGCATAATGGCTGGCGAGCGCCGCACCCACCTGCTTGCCGGCGAAATGGACGTCCGGATAGCGGCGTTTCAGATCGGCAAGGGTCGGGCCGTCGCCGACGACGAGCTTGGAGCCGGGCAGGTCGAGATCGAGGAAGGCCTCGATATTCTTCTCCGGCGCGATGCGCGAGACGGTCATGAAGATCGGGCGCGGCAGGTCGAGCGGAACGGGATCGGCTTTACGGAACAGCGAGCGATCAACGCCGCGCGTCCAGGTGACGAGATGCGAAAAGCCGCGCTCGGAAAGCTCCCGGCGCATGGTTTCGGTCGGCACGAGAACGGCGCTCGCCGGCCGATGAAACCAGCGCAGAAAGGCATAGGTCCAGGCCTCCGGGATCGGCGCGCGTTTGCGCAGATATTCCGGGAAACGCGTGTGGAAGCTCGTGGTGAAGCTCAGACCAAGATCGAGCGCGGCGCGCCGGGCCGCAAGACCGATCAGGCCTTCCGTCGCGATATGGATCGCGGTCGGGCGAAAGGCGGCGATCCGCTTGGCGATCTGCCGGCTGCGGGCCAGCGCCAGCCGGATTTCACCATAGGTCGGACACGGCACGGTGCGAAAATCCGCTGGGCTGACGATCTCGACCTCATGGCCGCGCGCGGTCAGTTCGTCGGTCAGGCTCGACAGGGTCCGCACGACGCCGTTGACCTGGGGATGCCAGGCATCCGTCGCGATGAGATAGCGGCCCATCAGGCGGCCTCGGCCGGGCGCTCGCTCGCCCGCTGGCCGCTCGCCGGTTTGGGAAGCGCCGTCACTTTCGGGCGCAGCGCCTCTTCGCGCATGAGATCGGCCCAGCGCACGAGTTCGAGGGTTCCGTCATAACGCTCGGCGACCGCCGTGCAGCTTTCCACCCAGTCGCCGGTATTCACATATTCGACGCCGTTCAATTCGCGCATCTCGGCGTGATGGATATGGCCGCAAATGACGCCGTCGCAGCCATGGCGCTCGGCTTCGGCGGCGAGCGCCTGCTCGAAGGCCCCGATGAAGTTGACGGCGTTCTTGACCTTGAGCTTGGCCCAGGAGGAGAAGGACCAATAGGGGAAGCCCAGACGTCGACGGACCTTGTTGAAGATCACATTGATGGCGATCGCCGCGTCATAGGCCCAATCGCCGAGATAGGCGATGATACGGGCATTGCGCACCACCACATCGAACTCGTCGCCATGCATCACCAGGAACTTGCGACCGTCCGCTGTCGTGTGGATGTCGTTCTGCCGGACCTCGACGCCGCCGAAATGCTGGCCCGGAAAGTCGCGCAAGAACTCGTCGTGATTGCCGGGAATATAGACGATCCGGCTGCCCTTACGCGCCTTGCGCAAGAGCTTCTGGACCACGTCGTTGTGAAGCTGGGGCCAATGCCAGGAGCGCTTCAGGCGCCAGCCATCGACGATGTCCCCGACGAGATAGATCGTCTCGGCGTCGTGGACGCGCAGAAAATCGACCAGCAGTTCGGCCTGTGCGGCCTTCGAGCCGAGATGCACATCCGAGATGAACAGGGTGCGGAAATGGCGCGCCGTCATTTGGGAGGTCATGGTCGCCTTGGCCTTTCTTCGGGTCCGCCGGGAGCGATCGGTTCCGCGTTAAGGCTTTGCACATGCCTGATTGCATCCGTGTGACGATTGTCCGACGCTCTTATGACGGGCAGGGCTTGTCCCCTGAAAGGCACGCAAGGGAAGCTGGAGGTTCGCCGGAGCGGGCCGCTAGAGCGACGGGTTGCCGAAAAACCGGTATCCGCTTTTTCGCCCGTCGCTTGATAGCTTCACTGCTTGTCGCCGCCTAAGGACACGCTTACTAACCAGCCGAGAACTTGATCCCTTTTTGACGAGGAGCGGCTGAGGCGATGATGGAAGGCGACAATTCGAGACCGACGAGCGGCGACCTCGACGAGCAGGCCCTGTTCTTCCATCGCCATCCCAAGCCCGGCAAGCTGGCGATCCAGGCGACGAAGCCCCTGGGCAACCAGCGCGATCTGGCGCTCGCCTATTCGCCAGGCGTCGCCGCGCCTTGCCTTGCGATCGCCAAAGACCCCCATCTGGCTGCCGACTATACGAGCCGGGCCAATCTCGTCGCCGTCGTCTCCAACGGCACCGCCGTTCTCGGACTCGGCAATATCGGGCCGCTGGCCTCCAAGCCCGTGATGGAGGGCAAAGCGGTCCTCTTCAAGAAATTCGCCGATATCGACGTCTTCGACATCGAGATCGACGCCCATGAGATCGACCGGATCTGCGACGTCGTGGCGGCGCTGGAGCCAACCTTCGGCGGCATCAATCTGGAAGACATCAAGGCGCCCGAATGTTTCGAGGTGGAAAGCCGACTGCGCGAGCGCATGGCGATCCCGGTCTTCCACGACGATCAACACGGCACGGCGATCATCGTCGCCGCCGCGATCCGCAACGGGTTAATGCTGGCCGGAAAGAAGCTGGACGAGGTGAAGATCGTCGCCTCGGGCGCCGGCGCCGCCGCGCTCGCCTGCCTCAATCTTCTGGTCGAACTCGGCGCAAGACGCGAGAACATCATCGTCACCGACATCGACGGCGTCGTCTATGAAGGGCGCGAGGCCATGGATCGCTGGAAGGCGGTCTATGCCAAGAAGACCGAGATGCGCACGCTGGAAGAGGCCTGCGAGGGTGCCGATATCTTCCTCGGTCTGTCCGCCGGCGGCGTCCTCAAGCCGGACTATCTGAAGAAGATGGCGGACCGGCCGCTGATCATGGCGCTCGCCAATCCGACACCGGAGATTATGCCATCCCTCGCCAAGGAAGTGCGGCCCGACGCGATGATCTGCACCGGGCGTTCGGACTTTCCGAACCAGGTCAACAACGTTCTGTGCTTCCCTTACATTTTCCGAGGCGCACTCGATTGCGGCGCGACATCGATCACCGAATCCATGAAGCAGGCCGCGGTCGATGCGATCGCCGCCCTTGCCCGTGAAGACGTCTCGGAAGTCGCGGCCAAGGCCTATGGATCGGAAACGCCGATCTTCGGCCCGGATTTCCTGATCCCGACCCCCTTCGACCCGCGGCTCATCCTGAAGATCGCGCCGGCCGTCGCGGAAGCGGCCGAGCGGGACGGCGTCGCAACGCGCCCGATCACCGATCGCGGCGCCTATCTGGAAAAGCTCAATCGTTTCGTCTTCCGCTCCGGCCTCATCATGAAGCCGATCTTCCAGATCGCGACCGGTTGCGAGAAGCGGATCATCTTTTCAGACGGCGAGGACGAACGGGTGCTGCGCGCCGCCCAGGTCCTTCTCGAAGACCGCGTCTGCCAGCCAATCCTCATCGGCCGTCCGTCGGTGATTTCCAGCCGGCTCGAACGCTTCGGTCTGCGCATTCGCCCCGGCACCGATTTCGAGGTGATCAATCCGGAAGACGACCCGCGCTATCGCGACTATGTGGACCATTATTTCGCAAAGGTCGGCCGCAAGGGCGTGACCCCCGATACGGCCCGCAGCGTGGTGCGCACCAATCCGACGGTGATCGCTGCCGTCGCCGTCTCGCGCGGCGAGGCGGACGCCATGATCTGCGGCCTGGAAGGGCGCTACCCCGCCCATGTCACCGATATCAGCCAGGTGGTGGGCGTTGCCGAGGGCGTAAAGAAATTTGCCGCCCTCTCCATGCTGATCGCACAAGGCGGGACGAAGTTCTTCCTCGACACCTATGTCCAGCGCAATCCGAATGCGGCCGAGCTCGCCGAGATGACCCTGCTCGCGGCCGACGAGATCAACCGCTTCGGCATCACCCCGAAGATCGCGCTCGTCTCCCATTCCAATTTCGGCTCGGACGATACGCCCGACGCCGAAAAGCTGAGGGACGCGCTCGCCTTGATCCGCGAGGCGGCGCCCGATCTCGAAATCGACGGCGAAATGCATGGCGATGCGGCGCTGAACGCGACGATGCGGGCGCGCACCATGCCGAATTCGACGCTTGACGGCGAGGCCAATCTCCTCGTCTTCCCGACGCTCGACGCGGCGAACATCACCTTGAACGTGGTGAAGTCGATGCTGGAGGCGCTGCATGTGGGCCCCCTTCTCCTCGGGCCCGCCTCGCCCGCCCATGTGCTGACCCCGTCGGTGACCTCGCGCGGCGTCGTCAACATGGCGGCGATCGCCGCCGCCCAGGTCGTTCAGCGCACGGCAAAAGCGTAAGCGCGAGAGGTCCAAGGCTCCGGCGCGAGGCGGCGACAGCCTCGCGGACAAACGAAAACGCCGGCCTCTCTGGGGCCCGTTTTCACATTCAAGAAGACCATTCGAGAATGGCGAGGCGATCATGCGAAATTTGTCAGTTCGCTTCGCGATACGGATCTTGAGAACCGCTGAAGCGCCGCGAGGGCTTGGATACGGCGTCCGACCGAACCAGTCGGACACCGTATCAACGGCCCGAGATGGTTACTTTTTCGCGGCGGCGCGGGCCTCTTCCAGCCAGCCGTTCCACTGGTCCTGGTGACCGGCGATCCAGGCGTCGGCATGCTTCTCGATATCGGCTTCCGAATCCTGGCCCTGCTGCATCAGGAGATTTTGGGCGCTGATGTCGTTGGACGAGACCTGCATGATCGAGAAGAGCTTGGCCGCATCGGGATGGGCCTCGGCGAATTCGCGATTGGCGATGATGCGCTGATTGTTGGCCTCGAAGCCGTAATTCGAGCCGTCCGGCAGCGAGGTGTCGACGTCCGAGCGCTCGCCCGGCAGCGAGGAGAACGGTACGTTGAGCCAGGTCACGTCCTTGCCCGGCACCATCACGCCTGAAACCCAGTAAGGGGTCCAGGTGTAATAAAAGACCGGCTTGCCTTCCTTGAAGCGCGTGATCGTGTCGGCGATGATCGCCGAATAGGAGCCCTGATTGTGGGTGACCGTGTCGCGCAGACCGAAGGCGTCGAGCTGATGCTCGATCACCGCTTCGCAGCCCCAGCCCGGGGTGCAGCCGGCAAGATCGGCCTTGCCGTCGCCATCGGCGTCGAAGAGCTTGGCGATCTCGGGATCCTTCAGCTGATCGATATTGGTGATGTTGTGCTCATCGGCCGTTTTCTTGTCGATAAGATAGCCCTGAAGCGCGCCGGGCGAATAGACGCCCTCGCGATAGAGCTTCGCGTCACCGCCGGCCGCCGTATAGAAATCGGCATGGAGCGGGTCCCAATGATCGGCCATGAAGGTGCCGTCACCATTGGCGGTGGCGACATGACCGGCCGCATATTCGATTTCCTTGATCTCACCGACGTCGTAGCCGAGCTCTTCGAGCGCCTTGGAAACCAGGAGCGTCTGAAAGGTCTCTTCGGCGATCGAGGATTTCAGCGGCGTCACAGACACGCCCGCGCCCGGCTTATCCGCATCCTGGGCAAGAGCCGGCAGAGCGGCAAAGGACAGGCTGACGGCCGTCGCGCAAGCAAGAAGGGCAGACTTCGACTGGAAGAGACTCATGCAGGAACTCCCATGGGTGGTTTTGTTGAAAGAAGCGCGTCCAGACTTTTAAAGAGGGGCTCGGAACGCGGCTCCGGTTCGGTTGGAGGCGACCGACGGGCGGTCGCACTCGATGCAAGGATCAGGAGGCGAGCTTGGCCCGGCTTTCTTCTCCGGCTTCGGCCCCGGTGCGGGCCGATGTCCGGCCGAGAAGCCGGCGCGCATAGCCGATCGGCCCGCCTTCATGCCAGGCCAGATTGCCGCGCTCACGGCGGGACTGGCCAAGAGACTGTGTCATCCGATCGATGAGGATCGCCAGGATCACGATGCCGACGCCGCCGACGGTCGCAAGGCCCATGTCCAGACGGCCGATACCGCGCAGAACCATCTGACCGAGGCCGCCGACCGCGATCATCGAGGCGATGACCACCATGGAGAGCGCCAGCATCAGCGTCTGGTTCACGCCGGCCATGATGGTCGGCATCGCGATCGGCAGCTGGACCTTATAGAGAAGCTGACGCTTGGAGGCACCGAAGCTCGTCGCCGCTTCGATGAGGTCCTTCGGGACCTGGCGGATGGCGAGATTGGTCAGGCGGATCAGCGGCGGCAGGGCGAAGATGATGGTCACGACGACGCCCGGCACGTTGCCGATGCCGAAGAGCATGACGATCGGCACGAGATAGACGAAGGCCGGCGTCGTCTGCATGGCGTCGAGGACAGGCCGCAGACCGCTCGCCGCCCGGTCGTTGCGCGACAGCCAGATGCCGGTCGGCAGACCGATGACGACGCAGAAAAAGACCGAGGTGAAGACGAGTGCCAGCGTGACCATCGCTTCCGACCAAGCGCCGATCAGGCCGACGAAAGTGAGCGAGAGCACTGCGCCGATGGCGAGGCGCCGTCCGGCCACCTGCCAGGCCAAGAGGCCGATGATGAGGATCATGAGCAGCGGCGGCGTGCCCTGAAGCATCGCTTCGATGAAGGACAGAACGCCATCGATCGGATAGCGGATCGCCTGAAAGACAGGGCGGAAGTGCGCGACGACCCAGCTGAGACCGCTATCTACCCAGTCGTTCAGCGGAATGACCGAATGGTCGAAGGGGTGGAGCCAGTCGAAGCTCTTCTCCGGGGCGGCCGGCACTTGGGAGAGCCAATCCGGCGTCCCGGAGACCGTTCCGGGAGGGGTGCTCGTTGCCGCATCGCCCGCGGACGATGCCCCGCCTCCCCAAGGGTTGGAGGCCGCCGCGCCCGCATCTGGAGCCGAACCGGCGGCGGGAGCCGCCGACTGGGTGGAGGCGCCGCCTCCGGTTGCCCAGGGATTGTCCGCCTGAGCCATTTTGATGGTCACCTGATCAACCATGGGTCTCGTTCTCCCGGCACATGGCCTTCAACAGGATCTCGCGGCTCACGCCACCGATGAGGCGACCATCCCCGCGCGTCACGGGAACCGGACAAGGCGCGTGGGCGACCGGCCTTACGACTTCGCTGAGCTTGGTCTCTTGGCTGACGGCCTCCACATTGGAGAGCGTCGCGAGGGTCAGGCCGGCGCCGTTCGTCAGATGCCGCAGGGAGGCTTGCGACACCGTCCCCGTATAGCGTCCATCGGCGTCGACGACGTAGCCATGACTGGCAGAGCCCAGCTTGTTGGTCGCCGTCTGCGGATCGTCCGTCGCGACGACCACCGGAAGCAAGCCCTCCTGCACGATGTCGGCGACCGTATAGACATGCTGGACGTCCACACCGCGGAAGAAGGAGCGGACATAGTCGTTCGCGGGATTCTTCAAAATATCGTCCGGCGTGCCGACCTGGACGACCAGTCCGCCCTGCATGATGGCGATGCGATCGCCGATGCGCATGGCCTCGTCGAGATCGTGCGAGATGAAGACGATCGTGCGGCGATGCTTGGCCTGAAGCTCGACTAGTTCGTCCTGCATCTCGGTGCGGATTAGCGGATCGAGGGCGGAAAAGGCCTCGTCCATCAAGAGGATGGACGGGTCGTTGGCGAGCGCGCGGGCCAGGCCGACGCGCTGCTGCATACCGCCTGACAATTCGTTCGGATAATTGCTGCCATAGGCGCCGAGACCGACCTGCTCCAAGGCTTCACGGGCCCGCGCCTCCCGCTTGCTGAGCGGCACGCCGGACAATTCCAGTCCGAAGGCAGCGTTCTGCAAGACGTTCATGTGGGGCATGAGGGCGAAGGACTGGAAGACCATGGAGATATGCTTCCGGCGAAACGCCATCAACTGCTTCTCGTCCATGGTGGCTATATCTTCACCACCGACGACGATCTCGCCCGCGGACGGCGCGATCAGCCGGTTGAGCATGCGAACCAGCGTCGACTTACCGGAGCCGGACAACCCCATCACGACGAAAATCTCGCCTTCTCGGACGGAGAAGCTGGCATCGCAAACGCCAAGCATCATTCCAGTCTTCGAAAATATTTCGTCTTTGTTATGTCCGTTTCGATAGAGATCGATGGCAGCCTTCGGCGCCGATCCAAATACCTTGAACAAGTTCCTGACTTGTAAGGCCTCAGCTTGACTCATTTGACTGTCCATGAAGAAGGAACTGCGTAATTAAGCACCACGCTCTCTATAACGGGGTCTCAAACGCAAAAAATGTCAAGTCGAGAGTTGAAATTTGTCTATATTAGCCCGCGAAAAAATGAATTCGCGATTTAGCGAGGACCCGGGCGACATCAAGCATAGAGAGAGCGACAGGTCGTGACGCTCGGTCGGGGCCACCGATAAGCTGTCGGACTGCCTAGAAATCCAGCAATCGCCCTTTGGTCGATTCCCCCATGGCAGGGGAGACCAGAGCCACGTCCATCGCCTTTTCCATGGCGGCAGCGCGTTGGGCAAAGGGGCAACAGGCCATTTCGACGACGGCGATGGTGTCTCTCCTATCGGCTGCCCAGTTGATGGGACAGGCCCGGCTCGAGCACCGCTTCCCGCAATCTGGTCAAACCGATCTACCGCCGGCCGGAAAGAGCCGATCCATAAAAAGAAAAAGGCCCCGACTGAGGCCTCCTTTGTTTCGATGAGCAGGGGAAAGGCCCCGCGTCATTTCTTGCGGGCGGCCGTCGCACGGCGCGAATGGCGATTGCCATTCTTGGCAACCCCGCGGTCGCTGGCTGGCTTGGCCGGACTGCTGGCCTCCGTTGGGGCTTGAGCCGGGGTGTCGCCTTTGGCCTTGGCAGCGGTGGTCGAAGCTGCCTTCGGCGTGGAGGCGGCGCTGCCGGACGCCGAAGCGGACGGCTTCGGACTGCGCTTTGCGCTCGCCGACGCCGAGGCCGCAAGAGCCGGCGCCTTGCGACGGGAGGCCTTCGTGTTGCGCGAGCCGGTGTTCGGCTTTGCAGCCGGGGCCGCAACGGAATCCTTGGCTTCCGTCTCTTCGGACTTGCCGGCCTCCGCCGGCTTGGATGCTTCGACCGAAACAGCTTCGGCCACCGCATCCTCTAGGGTCTTGTCCGCCGGTGCGGACTGCAACGCGGATGTTGCTTCGGCGAATTCCTGCGACGTCTCGGAAGCTGGCGCCGCCGCTGAAGGCATCTGTGCAGCCTCGATGACCGAGCCAAAATCGGCATTCGGCGCGCTCAACACGGATGCAGCATCTTCAGGCATGGCTGACGTGGCCGGTTCGGTTTCGGGCGCAGCCTCCGGGGAGCCGGCCTTTGTCGATACGCTCTCAGTCGACGGCGCCTCGTCACCGGCCGTCCGCGCAGTCGCCGTCGCCTCATTGACGGTCTCGGTCAGGCTTTCGCTCCCAGAACCGATCGCGTCCGCGCCGGCCTGCGTCGCATCGCTCACTTGATCAGCGACCGTATCGGCGACTTCGACTTCGGCCGTCTCGGCTGCCAACTCCTCGGATGCAGACGGCTTTGCCGATTCAGGCGCTGGCGCCGCGACATTTTCGGGAAGCGACACGACGCTGTCGGCCATCACACCGCCGCCGAAGCTGCCGAAGACGGCACGCCCTTTGGCGATTTTCTGGACGTTGGCGACGCCCTCCTGCATCAGCTTCTCGGCAGGCTCGGTGAAAACGCGCATCATGCGCTCGCCGGCCGCGAATGGGTTTCCCATGCCGAGCAACGGATCGGCGATGCCGGTCTCGCCGCCGGCCGAGAGGCTCTGGCCGAGCTCTTTGGCCTTGGAGTGGCGTTCGGCATGCGCGCCGTAATTGCGCTGGGTCTGGGTCTTGTTCGCCCCCTTCGGCAGATGCGCCGAGGAATGGGTGCGGCCATGAGTGAGGGCGAAATCGATGATACGCGGCACGATCTCGGCCCGGAAGCGCGAGCCGTTGAAGACGCCGTAATGCCCGACCTTCGGCTGCACGTAATGGACGCGCATTTCTTCGGGGATGTTGACGCAAAGATCCTGGGCGGCCTCGGTCTGGCCGACGCCGGAAATATCGTCATTCTCGCCTTCGACGGTCAGAAGCGCGACACGCTTGACGGCGCTCAAGTCGATCCGATCGCCCTTGAACATCATCTCGCCCTTGGGCAACGAGTGCTTGATGAAGACCTCTTCGACCGTCTGAAGATAGAACTCCGCCGTCATATCCATCACGGCGTTGTATTCGTCATAGAAGGTTCGGTGCTTCTCGGCGGAATCGCCGTCATTGTCGACGAGATGCCAGAAGAAGTCCTTATGGGCGATCATATGCCGATCGAGATTCATCGACATGAAGCCCGTCAGCTGCAGGAAGCCCGGATAGACCTTGCGCGTAAAGCCCGGCTGGGGGAACGGCACGGACATGATGACATTGTCGCGGAACCAATCGATGCCCTTCATCTGGGCCAGACGGTTCACGGCGGTTGGGTGGACGCGGGTGTCAATCGGCCCGCCCATCAGCGTCATGGTCGCAGGCGCGGCGTCGTCGCCCGCCTTCTCCATCGCCGCCACCGCCATCAGCACCGGAACGGCGGGCTGACAAACGGCCAGAACATGGGTGTCGGGGCCGAGATGGCGCAGGAAGTCGATGACATATTGGGTGTAGTCGTCGAGGTCGAACTTGCCCTCCGACACCGGCACCGTGCGCGCATCGGTCCAGTCGGTGATATAGACGTCGGCATAGGGAAGCAGAGCCTCGACCGTGCCGCGCAGAAGCGTCGCATAATGGCCGGACAGCGGCGCGACGATCAAAAAGCGCGGATCGGCTTTATGCTTTTGGGGCAGCTGACGGTCGAAATGGAGAAGCCGGCAGAAGGGCTTCTCGACGACAACCCGCTCTTTGACTTCCACCGGCTGGTGATCGACGACCGTCTGGGTCAGCCCGAATTCCGGCTTGCTGTAGACCCGTGTCGTGCGCTCGAAGAGTTCGGCGCCCGCGGCGATAGCGCGACCGACCGTCGTGCCCGACAGCGGATTCATCGGGTTCTGGTAGAACAGGCGCGTCGCGTCTGCAGCCGCCCGCATCGGGGTCAAAGCTGCATGGTTCCATTCGTAAAAGTAATACAACATCGACCCCTGTCAGCGTCCTCTCAAGCGCGATTTACCACGAAATGCTGCGTCGCACAAATCCAGTGACGCTTAGGGAAGGTCCGCAAGTGGACCGGAACGGCTCGCACCATCGCGCGAAGCCGGCATGGCGGCTCCTCATGATCGACAAGGATTGGCCTCGTCGTCAGAGCCATTTGATCATAACCGTTCGATCCTGGCCGGCCCCGCCACCCGGCGTTTCGGCTCGCCGCTTGTCGGCCAGCCATTGGGGCAGCTGCGCATCCGCCACGCGCAAAAAACCGAGCCGTTCGTAGAATGGCGCGCCGCAGGGAACGTCGCCATAGGTCGAAAGGCCTACGGCCCGAAAGAAGAACCAGGAGGCGCGCATCAGCACCGCTTCGACAAGGGCGGTTCCGATGCCCTTGCGGCCATGGTCCGGGTCGACGTCGAGCCCGGCGAGCCAGTAGAGATCGCTTTCCGGTGCGGCGGCGGCATAGGCGACCGGCAGCCCATCCTCCTTGTGGACGGCGACGAAGATCTCATGGGCGAGAAGGAAGCGGGTGAAGCGATCGATATCGACCTCTTCGCTCGCCGCCTCCGACTTGCCGACAGAGGCCAGAAGCAGAGCGCCAGCCCGCTCGATCTCGAAAAGGCGCGGGGCCTCTCCCGGCTCCATCATGCGGATGCGATAGCCGGCCGGTGCCAGACCCTTGAAAGCCTTGCGGCCATTCTTGGGCGGCTTTTGCGTCGGTCCTGTCTCCGCGATCCTATCCCTCATACCCTTCGACAATGATCATGTCCGCGTCGGCGACCATCTGCCGGATCGCCGCAGCCTTCTGGTATTGGGCGCTATCGTAGCAGGCCTTGGCTTGCTCGACGCTGTCGAACTCGATGACGACATTGCGCCCACGCTGCTGGCCTTCCAGCGGCGTCACGGGACCGCCGCGCGCCAGAAAACGTCCGCCATATTCGGCAAAGGCCGGCGCGGCGGTTTCAACATAGTCCTTATAGCGTTCCGGATCGCGCACATCGACGCGTGCGATCCAATATCCTTTGGCCATAACGGGTCACCTCCTCTTTGTGTTTCATGAAAGCCGTGGAAAGGGCCTGCGCGACGCCTATGGGCAGGTCCTGCCAGAGCCCAAAGACAGGTCGCACTCGCTTCAGGCCGCCGATCCCGTCGCGCCAGCCATCTCAGTCAGGATCGCTTCGGCGGCAGCCTTCGGATCGCTTGCGGCAACGATCGGACGCGCGACGACCAGATGAGAGGCGCCATTGGCGATCGCGTCGGCTGGTGTCACCACGCGCTTCTGATCGCCGGCCGCTGAGCCCATCGGCCGGATACCGGGCGTGACAATCGCCATGTCGGGGCCGACGATTTCGCGCAGGGCGCCCGCTTCGACCGCCGAGGCGACGAGACCGCCCATGCCGATTTCGCGCGCCTGCGCTGCGCGCTTGGCGACGAGATCCTCGACCGAGAGGCCATAGCCGGCCTCGGTGAGATCGGCATCGTCGAGGGCGGTGAGCACGGTCACGCCGAGCAGCGTCAGATCACTGCCCTTGGCCGCTTCGACGGCGGCGCGCATGGCATGGGGATAGGCATGGATGGTCAGCATGGCGGCGCCGAGATCCAACGCGGCTTCGACGCCCTTTGCCACCGTGTTCGGGATATCGAGAAGCTTCAGATCGAGAAAGACGCGCTTGCCCTCCTGCGAGAGCTCTCGCACCAGAGGCAGCCCACCAGCATAAGCGAGCTGATAGCCGATCTTATAAACGAGAGCGCACTCGCCGAGGGTCGAGACGATCCGTTCGGCCTCGGCCGTCGATGCAACGTCGAGGCCGACGATCAGACGCTCACGCATGTCCGGGATCATGGACACTCCCCTTAACCGAACGAGACCTATCGCCGCAGGTCTCACGTTTCGGGGGGAATGTCGACCGTCACCGTCGTCCCGACCGTGTCGGAATTCACGTCGAGCCGGGCGTCGAGTCCGCGCACCAGCGAGACCGTGATGCGGCCGCCGAGACCGCCCTCCTGGGTGCGGGCACGCTGACGCCGGAGCGCCTGTTCGCCGGCCTCGGTCACGACGCTGCCGGTCTCGTCCCCCTTGGCTTCGCTGCGCCCCATGCCCATCGAGTCGGCGATTTGCCGCGCTTCGTTGCCGCTTGGCGCCCTGGCCTGTTCCAGCGCATCGGCCTTGACCTGGCGGACCGTTTCCTCGTCCACGGCGCTTGGCTCAGGTCGATTGCCATAGGGCCATTTGGCATTCTTGGGCAGGCCGACGCCGTCATCGGTCACGGTCAGCCGGATGACCCCGGAGGAAAGGGTCTTCAGCCGCGCTTCCACCAGGCCTTCTTCGCGCCCCTCGAAGGCATGCTTTAGCGCATTGGTGAGAAGCTCGGAAAACAGGAGGCCGATGCGAGCGGCTCGGTCGACCTTCACCTCGATGGCGTCGCAATCCACATTGATGCGGATCGAGCGGCGGCCTTCCAAATGACCGATCGTCGCGGCGACGCGGCTGATATAGGCGCCGAGCGGCACACGCTCGGAGCGCGAGGACGCCACGCCTGCCTCGGTCATTTCCTGATAAAGCAGCTGCAGGCTTTCGATGCGGCGGGCAAGCGCCGAAAAACTCTCTTCGGTCGACTTGGAACGCGCCTGCATGCGGATCATGCCGACGATCATCGACAGGTGGTTCTTCACCCGGTGCTGAATTTCGCCGAGCACGGCATCGATGGGCGCATTCTCCCCTTGCGCCTGCACATTTTCCGCATTGGCGCCCTCGCTCATGTCGCGCTGGACACCCAGAAAGCATTGCAGGCGGTTCTCGCCGTCATAAAGCGGCGTGATCATCAGACGGTTGAGAAATTTCGTCCCGTCGGCGCGATAGTTGAGGATATCGATCGAGACATCCTTCTCCTCGCGCAAAGCCTCGCCGATCAGCCGCGAATGGTTGGGATCGGTATCGTCGCCTTGAAGGAAGCGGCAATTGCGGCCGATCGCGGCGGCCGCTGAGTAACCGGTGATCTGCTCGAAAGCCCGATTGGCGTAGATGATCGGATTGTCATCAATGTAAGGGTTGGTGAGAACCAGTGCGAGCGGCAGCTTGGCAAGGGCCGCCGTGCTCATGCCCTCCGGCATCGCGAAGGTCGGCTCTCCCCCGTCTTCCCGCTGATCCATTCTTCACCTCAGTTCGTTTGCGCATCCCGAAAGCCGCCATCCTCGACCGAGAGGCAGATCGGCTTCTTCGTGTCGGGAAACCTTCAGACGCGAGAGATGCGGCTGTCAAAGCGCATTTCAAGTCGTTGGTCAGCAAAACTCTCGTCTTGGCAAAGAGTTGCGCGACGCCAGCCGAGCCGACCGACCCATCGGCGGCGACCGGCTCGGCCGGAAAATCTCCCCAGTGAGGAGAAGGGCTTAATGCGCCTCCTCCCAATTCGTCGCCGCCGCCGCTTCCACCACCAGCGGCACCGAAATCTCAACTCTCGGGCCCGCAGCGGCCTCCATCACGTTTTTGACAACGGTGATGGTCTCGTCCACTTCGGCCTCCTCGACCTCGAAGACGAGTTCGTCATGGACTTGGAGCAGCATTCGGGCCGAGAGTTTGGCCTTGGCCAAGGCCGGCTCCATGCGAATCATCGCCCGGCGGATGATATCGGCCGCCGTCCCCTGGATCGGCGCGTTGATCGCCGCGCGCTCGTTGAAGGCGCGCACCTGCGGATTTTTCGCGCCGATATCCGGGTAATGGGCCCGGCGCCCGAACAGCGTCTCTACATAGCCGTGCTTTTTGGCATAGGCCTTGGTCTCGTCCATGTAATCGCGAATGCCGGGAAAGCGCTCGAAATAGCGGCGGATGTAAAGGCCGGCCTCTTCGCGCGGGATGGCGAGCTGATTGGCGAGGCCGAAAGCCGAGATGCCGTAGATGATGCCGAAATTGATCGCCTTGGCGCGTCGGCGCACGGACGGGTCCATGCCCTCGACGGGGACGCCGAACATTTCCGAGGCGGTCATGGCGTGGATGTCGATCCCGTCGCGAAAGGCGTCCTTCAGCTGGGGGATGTCGGCGATATGAGCCAGGATCCGCAATTCGATCTGGCTGTAATCGGCCGAGACGAGCTTCTTGCCCTTCGGCGCGACGAAGGCGGTGCGGATCGCCCGGCCCTCTTCCGTGCGCACGGGAATGTTCTGAAGGTTCGGCTCCGAGGAGGACAGACGCCCGGTCGTCGTCGAGGCCATGGAAAAGGAGGTGTGGATGCGCCCTGCCTCGTCCATGTGATTGGGCAGGGCGTCGGTATAGGTGCCCTTCAGCTTGGTCAGCTGGCGCCATTCGACGATCCGCGAGGGGAGTTCATGCCCCTCGGCCGCCAGATCCTCCAGCACCTTCACATCGGTCGACCACTGGCCGGTCTTGGTCTTCTTGCCGCCCGGCAGGCCGAGCTTGCCGAAGAGGATTTCGCCCAGCTGTTTAGGGCTGCCCGGATTGAAGGTCTCGCCCGCCATGTCCGCGATCTCGGCTTCGAGACCCGCCTGTTTTTGGGCAAAGCGGCCGGACAACCGCGACAGAATCTGTCGGTCGACCATGATGCCGCGCTCTTCCATCCGCGCCAGCACCGGCACTAAGGGACGCTCCAGCCGCTCATACACATGGGCGAGGCCTTCCGCCGTGAGACGCGATTTCAAGACCCGCCAGAGCCTCAGCGTGACGTCGGCGTCCTCGGCGGCATATTCGGTGACCTTATCGATCTCGACGGCCGCGATCGGCTTGGCATTGCGGCCGGTTCCGCAAAGCTCCTTGTAGCTGATCGGCTTGTGGCCGAGAAAGCGTTCGGACAATTCGTCCATGCCATGGCCGGCCAGCGAATTCGACGCATCGAGCGCATAGGAGATGAGCATCGTATCGTCGATCGGCGCCATCTCGACGCCATGGCGCAGCATGACGAGAAGATCATATTTGACATTCTGGCCGATCTTCAGGATCGCCGGGTCTTCCAGGATGGGCTTCAGGATATCGAGTGCCTCGCCGAGCGGCACCTGCCCCCCCAGCGTCTCGGCCTCATCTGGCCCGGAGAGAAGATCGGCATCCGCCGCCACATGAGCGAGAGGCAGATAGGCGGCCCGGCCCGGGCGGGTTGCAAAGGAGACGCCGACGAGCTCCCCCTTATAGGCCGAAAGCTCGCTCGTCTCCGTGTCGAAAGCGAGGATGCCGGCCTCGCGCGCCTCGTCCATCCAGGCGCGGAGCGTCTTGGCATCGCGGATCGTCTCATAGGCGGAGCGGTCGATCACCTCGCCTGTCGCCGCCTCCCGGCGCCTTTCGGCGAGCCCCTGCGGCGTTGCGGCAAAGAGCGTGTCGCCGGAGGCCGGCGCGTTTGCGGCCACAGGATCGAGATCGGGACCGCGCGGCGCGCCTTCGACCGAGAGGCTCGCGCGTTCCACCTCGCTTGCATCCGTCTCGAGAGCGGCGGCGACGCGCCGGGTGAGCGTCGTGAACTCCATCGCCTTCAAGAAGGCAACGAGCTTCTCACCATCCGGCTCGTGAATGAAGAGATCGTCCAGCGGTGTGTCGAGCGGCGTCTCGCAATCGAGCGTCACCAGCTTCTTCGACAGGCGCGCCTGATCGGCGAATTCGATGAGATTTTCCCGGCGCTTGGTCTGCTTGATCTCGGAGGCGCGCTCTAAAAGCGCTTCCAGCGTGCCATATTCGTCGAGAAGTTGGGCGGCGGTCTTCGGGCCGATGCCGGGCACGCCCGGCACATTGTCCGAGGTGTCGCCGACCAGCGCCTGAAGATCGATCATCTTCTCGGGATAGACGCCGAATTTCTCCTTCACCTCTTCGGGCCCGAGGCGCTTGTCTTTCATCTGGTCGTAAAGAATGACGCGCTCGCCGACGAGCTGCATCAGATCCTTGTCCGAGGAGACGATCGTCACGTCGCCGCCGGCCGCCACCGCCTGTGTCGTATAGGTGGCGATGAGGTCGTCGGCCTCATATCCCTCCTTCTCGATACAAGGCAGATCGAATGCGCGAACGGCATCGCGGATCAGCGAAAATTGCGGCACGAGATCTTTGGGCGGCGCTTCGCGATTGGCCTTGTATTGGTCGTAGAGCGCATTGCGGAAGGTGGTCGAGGAATAGTCGAAGATCACCGCGAAATGGGTGGGGGCAACACCCACTTCGGTCGAGCGTGCATCCTCGATGAGCTTCCACAGCATATTGCAGAAGCCCGACACCGCGCCCACCGGCAATCCGTCCGACTTGCGAGTGAGCGGCGGCAGCGCGTGATAGGCGCGAAAGATATAGGCCGAGCCATCGACCAGGAAGAGATGATCACCCTTTTGCATGGGTCGAAGAGGTAGCTTGGCGGGCGGAGAGAGTCCATCGGGGACGGGCACCTATCTCGGCGCGCCGGAACATGCGTCAGGCGGATGCCGACAGTGATGGCCGGAACACCGATTGGGGCCACGGTGGCGGAGAAGTGTGACCCGCCCATATCGCAGAGCGGTGAAGTCTGCCGTGCAAGACAAACCGCGCCTCAGGATCGGTTTAAGTAGAGTATTGTCCGCCAGACTCGCCATTTTATAATGTAATATTATAAAAATCATAGGCAAGCCCGCTTATTCACGAATACGATCGTTAAGAAAATTACGATAGCGTTGCCTCGGTACATTCAGATTGGACCGGACTGACCGTGCAATTGAGCAAATTGACGACTTCCCAGCGGAAGAAAGTCCTCGCATTCGCGCGGTAGATTATGTGTATTCTTCTAGATCTAGTCCGCTATGCAACAATGGGGTCCAATATTTTACGTGATAACGGCCTGATTCACTTAGGAAACCGTCGCGATTTATCGCCGAATTTATTTGCGACTTTCTGTCCTTTTTCCTTTCTCGATTTCATAGCAACCTTTGCGGGGGTCTCAAATGACGACGATCGACGCCTTTTTGCCGACAGCGACGAAGCATCTCGTCCCGCCCGCCGCAAAACAGAAGCAGCGCCTTTACGGGTTCACCGTCGAGACCGCCCTCGAATATCTCGAAGCAGAAGGGTTGTGGAACGAGATCGAGGAGCCGACTGGGCAGCGGGGCGGGATGCTGAAATATTCGGGACGGGTCGCCGCCATTTGCCGCTCCGTCGCATGGCCTGAAAATCAGCAAATCGCCAAACACTGGCTGGTGTGCGCCCTAATCATCATGTTGCTGGCCATCCCGTTCGACTGGATCGCGTTTCCGCATGCGCTTGCAGCCATCGTCCTGGGGCACGGCCCCGTGACACTCGCGGCGTTCATCTTGGCGTATCGGGCGTGGCGGGATGAACGATCCGAACTGGCTCAGGGCATCTTCAGCTGTCTCTTCAGCGTCGCCGTGATGATTGCGGCAGCGCTGACCGGCCGCGAAGTCGGAGGCGTCAATTTCGAACGTTTCATCGTCCTCGCTTATCTCGCCATGGCGACAGGCTTGGCCCTCCTCCCACTGAACACGCTTTGGAGGTGGATGAACGCTGCGGCACTCAATGTCAGCCTCATCATATGTCAGTTCTTCAACCCGGTGATGGATGGCACCGCCGGTTGGCTATTCAGTCTCTATTTCAGCGCGTTCCTGCTCGCTTGCGTCGTCACACGCTACCTCTTCGAATATCGACAGATCGAGATGACCATCCTGCGTTTGAAGGAGGCCCAGAACACACAGACTATGAAGCGGATGGCGCTGACCGACGCCTTGACCGGCCTGCCAAATCGCAAGGCCATGATGGGTGATATGGCGAGACTCCTGGATGAAGCGCAGTCCGGCTCGCTCCTGTCGGTCGCCATGGTCGACATCGACGACTTCAAACGGCTGAACGACACGCTGGGGCACACGGTCGGTGACGAAGCGCTGAAATCCATCGGCTCGGTCTTCATGGAGTGCGCGAAGGCAAGCGGTGCCATCTGCGGGCGGATCGGCGGGGAAGAGTTCCTGCTTCTCTTCCCCGACACGGACGCCGACGCGGCAACTCGTGCGCTGGAGGAGGCCATGCGGCATCTGGATCGACTGAACATTCCCAATCCCGGTTCACGGGTCGCAGACCGGGTCACGCTAAGTGTCGGCCTCGTGACGGCGACCTTTGGCGATGGGTCGGAGCATCATGCGGACCAGTTGATGCGGGTGGCGGACATCGCGCTCTATGAGTCCAAGAATGCCGGACGCAATCGGATCACATTCATGGACCCCTCCACCGTCGAATCGGAACTGGCCTGACCGCGTCGAGCGAAGTTGCCGCCGTCTTTGGTTTCCCTGCGCCATCTTGTGAACGATTATCGGGTTTGCAGAGTTCGAAGGTGAGACCAATTTTCCCGACACTTCGTCATCCTCGCAGGCGAAGAGTGCGGGATCCCATGCCATCACCATCAAAGCGGCATGCGGGCCGAGGATGACGACGGGTCTCAACACTTCGACCAATCGTCAGCCGTTTCCATCTGACGCGGGGGGATAAGAGCACCAGTGCCGTCGTGGCAGCTCACGCAATAGCTGCGGGAATGTCCCAGGCCTCGCCGGCCAGGAGCGGGCGAAAGCGCTCGCTCGCGACACCGTGGCGCTCCAGAGCCTCAGTGAGATGGCGGCTGGGCTCGTCGATCGCCTCGTTCGTCAGCTGAAACGTCGCCCAGTGGTGGCCGATGGCATAGGATGCGCCGGCTTCCAGCATGCCCCGGACCGCTTCGTCCGGGTTCTGATGCTGGCCCTTCATGAACCAGCGCGGCTCATAGGCGCCGATCGGCAGGATGGCGAGACGGAAGCCGCCATGCTTCTGCCGCGCGGAGCGATAGTTGATACCGTCATGGTAGCCCGTATCGCCGATATGGTAGACTCGCCCGGCGGCCGTCTGGACAACGAAACCCGCCCACAACGCCATACGCCGGTCGAACATACCGCGCGCCGACCAGTGATGCGCCGGCTCGATATGGACGAGCCCTTTCGGTAGCTCGATCCGCTCGCCCCAATCGCCGACCGCCAGCCGCATGTCGGGCACGCTGTCCCTGACGATCGCGTCATTGCCGAGCGGTGTGACGACCAGCGGGTCATGGGCGGCCTTCAGCTTTTTGAGCGTTTCGACATCGAGATGGTCGTAATGATTATGGGAGAGAAGCACGAGATCGATGGGCGGCAGGCTGTCAAAAGCAATGCCGGGCGCGCGAACCCGCTTCGGCCCGGCAAAAGAGACGGGGGACACGCGCTCGGACCAAACCGGATCGGTCAGGATGTTGAGCCCTGCAGCCTGGACCAGCATCGTCGCATGGCCGACCATGGTGACACGTAGATCGTCGACCCTTTCATCCGGCAGTGCTAGGCCCGCTTCGTTCTGCACTTCGTCGGGCCATACGGCGCTGTGTTCGCCGAACTTCCAGCGCAAGAGGTCGAACGCATTGCCCGGCATTTCGCCGTTCGGATTGAAGAAGCGCGTCCCGTCGAAATGATCGCTGACGGGGCCTTCATAATAGCGATTTCCGGCCATGACCTGTCTCGCCCCAAACCCGCTCAACGCCGCAACACCGCCCAGGCCGAGCAGTTGAAGAAATCGACGTCTGCGCATGACGCCCTGGCCCTCGCACCGCTTCGAAACATAAGGCTCGAAACTATTGCAGGCGCCTTCATGCGCAAGAGGCCGGGCGATGACGGTTTCGTTCCGTTCGTGCTGGAGCAGTCACCCGGCGATCAAAGGCAGCTTTTTCAGCCCCTCGCGCAGATTCGACTGGCCTTTAAGAAAAGCGTCGACCTCCGTTTCGCGCATGGGCTTGGAATAGAAATAGCCCTGGATGAGATGGCAACCAATCCCCTGGAGAATATCGAGCTGTTCGCGGGTCTCGACGCCCTCGACGACGCAGGAGAGCGAGAGATCGCGCGACAGGGCGCTCACCGAGCTGACGATCTTCCGGCTGGCCTCGCTGTCGGCGAGATCGCGGATGAAGCTTCCATCCACCTTGATCTTGTCGAGCGGCAATTTCTGAATCTGGCTGAGCGAGGAATAGCCGGTGCCGAAATCGTCGAGAGAAATGCGCACGCCGGCCTCCTTCAGTCGATGGATGTTGGCCAGAGCCTCCTCAATATTCATCATCAGCGCGGTCTCGGTCACCTCGAACTCGACGCGGCTCGGCGACACGCCGCTGCGCATCAAGATTCCGATCAAAGCGAGCACCTTTTCGGCGGCGACGATGTCGTGGCCGGACAGGTTGAAGGAGATGCCCACTTCTTCGGGCCACTGCTTGATGGCCTCCAACGCCTTTTTCAGAAGCACCGGCGTCAAGGTGGAGATGAAACCGGACTGCTCGGCGGCGACGATGAAGCGGCCTGGCGAAACCAGTCCGAGAACAGGGCTCTGCCAGCGAGCCAGACATTCGAGGAGAAGCGTTCTGTCTTCGTTGGAATCGACGATCGGCTGGAACGTCAGGAAGAACTCGGCTTCCAGATCGGCCTCGCGCATGGTGCGCTCCAGAAGCGCGGCCTCGCGCACGTCGCGCTCATGCTCGTCGCTGAAGACCATGGTCTTCATGCGACCGGTGCGCTTGGCGTTGAAAAGCGCATAGTCGGCCCGGTCATAGATCTCCATGACGCTGTCGGCCTTTTCGGGGAATGTGGCAAAACCGACCGAACAGCCAATCAGGAGGCGCATCTCATTGATATGGATTGGCAGATTGACTGCTTCGATCAGCTCGTCGCCGACCTTTTGCAGGCCATCGCGATCCAGCCCGCTCGTCACGATAAAGGCGAATTCGTCGCCGCCGAGACGATAGACCTCTCCATGATTCGCCAGAATGCTCTCCAGGCGGCGGGCCATCGCATGGAGCAGCCGATCGCCGATCACATGGCCATGGCTGTCATTGACGCTCTTAAAGCCGTCGAGATCGATGATGCCGAAGGAGACGGACCCACCCTCTTCACGGGCCTTCGTCAAAGCCTGTTCGAGATCGCGAAAGCAGCGGCGCCGATTGCCGATATCGGTCAGCATATCGGTGTTCGCGATGCGATAATTCTCTTCGCTGAGGACACTGATCTCGGCACTCTTGGCTTCGACCGCCAAACGCGAAGTCACAAGCTTGGCGAAGTCACGATAATGCCTGAAAGCCACATAGCAAAGACCGGCAACACCGCCACCGAGAAGAACGACAAGAGCGAATATTCCCCCTTGCGACCGCTCGGCGATCAAAAGCATACCCGCGACGCAGGTGCAGGCGGCGATGATCGACGCCGTGCGCAGATGCAGAAGACCGAACAGGAGGAAAACCATCTGCCCGCCCATGCACAAGGCCAGAAGAAGCAAGGCTTCGGGGTTCGACCATTGCGAAAGCCAGACCTGCCACGCCACAATCGCCGACATCCCAATGACGAGTTCGATTCCGACGATACGCAGCGTTCGACGACAAACCTCCGGAGGAGGAACATCCCGACGTTTGCGATGAAGCAACGTGAACCAGAAAACCCCCTTCGGTAGCAGAAACAACGGTATGAAGAGAGCCCAACTCCACCATGGCGCGAGGCCGGCATGTACAAAGCCGATTGAGATGACGACTGCGCATAGCGCCAGGAACAAGGCCGGGCAAATATTGGCGAGGGCCTGAAAACGAGCTTGCTCGAGAGATTGGATCGGACTTGCGCTGGCGGTCACGGATTTCGGTCCTTGGCTATGAACTGAAATCGAACCTGCGCGTCAGAAGTTGACGGTTGATGACCATCGATTGAAACGTCTAGCAAAAGGTCAATAAAGCCTGAAGCCGTTTCATAACATTCGAAATGATTCTTTTGGTCATCCTGAGCCTCTTTCGTCGGAAATGTCAGCTCAGATCGAGATACGATAAGTCAGGATCGCTAATTCTTCGTAACCCCTTGTTTTTCAGCATGAGGCGATCGAGACAATCAGGCAACGGTCCCCCATTATGCGCCAACGGACTCGCGCGACATCGAGCGTCGTCGCTCTGAGTCAGGCTGCTTTCCTTGAAGCTCAGCCACCCTTCAATAAGGTGGCCCTCGCGTTGTCCGTCACCTTTACGCCGCCGATCGCGTGGCCTCGCTTGCGATCCCCGAAACCGTTTCGCAGGGGTTTTGGCTGGCCGGATCGAAGCGCGACGCGATCATACTGCTGGAGTCCAGCCTGACGAACGAATTCGGCGCGAGCGGCGTCCAGAGGGAGGCGTCGAGCGAACAGGGCTCGGAGCTGAAGGCGATGCCGCCCTCCAAGGCGCGCCAGTAGAGCGTTGGCGGGCGCGCATCACTCGACCAACGAAAGGCATGAGTGGTCTCGCCGTCCATCAGAACGGCACTGAAACGCAAGGGATCGGCAATGCCCATATCGGTCATCGCCGAAAGGCAGAGGCGGAGCGCCCGATCGATCGCCCAGACGGGATCGGTCTCCAGCCCCTGGCCGGCAGCGATCAGAAAGATCGCCTCGCTGTCACCCGTGCCGTGCCGATGGCCATAGAATTCGTCGGGAATCAGCGAATCGATGCGCCGGCGCAGGCGATCATAGCCACCGATTTGGCCGTTATGCATGAAGAGATGACGGCCAAGGGCGAAGGGATGGCAATTGGCCCGGGAGACCTCGCCGGCCGTCGCCGAGCGGACATGGGCCATGAAGGCGCCCGAGCGGATCTGATGGCAGAGCCCGGCGAGATTGGCGTCCGACCAAGCGGGCAGCGTGTCCCGATAAAGACCCGGCCGCTCTCGCTCGCCATACCAGCCAAGGCCGCAGCCATCGCCATTCACCACGGTCTTCGCCTCGCGCGCAGCCATGGACTGGCTGACGAGCGAAGCCTCCGGCTCGATCAGGAGCGTATCGAGCCAGACAGGCTCACCGGAATAGGCGAAGAGGCGACACATGGTTCAGGCGGCCTTGTCCATGGCATGGTCTGAAAGGGCGAAGCGCACGGCGGCTTCAGCGTGGATCGCGGTCGAATCATAGCCTGGCAGACAAAGCTTGTCCGGATCGATCAGCAGCGAGATTTCCGTGCAGCCGAGGATAACCGAATCGACCCCGCGCTGGCGCGCCGCCTCAATGATGGCGAGATAGCGCCGGCGCGAGGCTTCGCGAATCTCGCCCTGGCAGAGTTCGCCGAAAATGATGCCGTGAACCGCCGCGCGGTCGTCTTCCGCTTCCGGCACCACGACCTCGAGCCCATGGGCCGCCATGCGCTCGGCGTAAAAGCCATGCTCCATGGTGTAACGCGTCGCCAGGAGAAGCGGCCTCCGGCGACCGTCGGCTTTCAGGGCGGCGGCCGTCTCGTCGACGATGTGGATCAGCGGCACCCGCGCCAACCGCGCCACCTCATCGGCGACGAGATGCATGGTGTTTGTACAGATGAGAACGCAGTCGGCGCCTGCTCGGGCGAGCCCTGCGCCGGCCGCGCCCAGAAGCGCACCGGCCTCATCCCAGCGATCGGCCTTCTGCAACTCCACGACCTTCGAGAAATTCAGCGAATGAAGGAGGATGTCGGCCGAAGCGAGACCGCCTCGTGACCGGCGCACGGCCCGGTTGATCATCGTGTAATAGGTTGCTGTCGATTCCCAGCTCATCCCGCCGATCAACCCAATCCGTCGCATCGCTCTCATCTCCATTGTCCGCGATCTTGCTGGAGAAAAGCTTGCCACGAACCCGGCGCCGATGGCGCGCATTGTTGCGGGCATCATGGGAGCTTGACGCAACGGGCTTGCGCAAGTCGTGCCAAACGCGCATCTGGCTTGCATACGGCAGAGGGAGAGGTCATGGTCGCCCGATGATCGACGATAGAGACCGCCGCCTGCTTGCGCTCCTGCAAAAGGATGCCGAGACGCCCTTGAACGTCCTTGCCGAAAAGCTCGCGCTCTCGCCATCGGCCTGTTCGCGCCGCCTCGCACGGCTGAAAGCGGATGGCTATGTGACGCGTACCATGGCGGTGCTGTCGCGCGAGAAGATCAATCTGCCGACGACGGTCTATCTTCTGGTCAAGACCAGCCGGCATTCGGAAGACTGGCTCCAGCGGTTTCATGCCGCCGTCAGTTCGATCCCAGAGATCCTCGAAGTTCACCGCCTGACCGGCAATTATGATTACATTCTGAAGCTCGCGCTACCGAACGTCGAATATTACGACACGATCTACAAAGCGATCATCCGGCAGGTCGAATTGTCGGATATGTCGGCGCATATTTCGATGGAAACGGTGAAACTCTCCACTGCGCTTCCGGTTGGGCATATCTGAACGATCAGGACGCCCGCTCGGCATAGGGCGCGCGCTGATCCATCAGAAAACGCGCGAAGAAGGGCAGGCTCGCAGCGCCGAGGGCGCGCGCGTCCATGCCGACGCTTCCCGCCTCGATGCGGATCGGGAAGAGCCCTTGCTGGTCGAGCCCGCGATAAATGTCCCGTGTCGCCTCCACGAGCCTTTCCAGCACGGGTCGCGGAAAACCGCCATCGATCACCGCCGCCGCCAGATCATTGACCGCATGAGCGGAAAGGATCGCATAGGCAAGGCCATAGGCAGCCGTCTCGATCCAAAGGTCGAGGATGGGGCCAAGGGCGTCCCAGGCCGCGTCGTCGCGCCAGATCATCAGGGGATCGCCCCCTTCCGACTTAATCATCTTTTCCAGAACATGGATCGAGGCGAAATTGATCAGTTGCGCCGAGCCGCCCTGCCTGCGCGGGATCGGTAGCGAGCCGAGCGCACCGGCATTGCCGCGCCGGCCGAGCATCAGATCCCCGGACAAAACGATGCCGCCGCCCGCGAACGCCCCGACGAAGAAATAGACGAAGTCACTAGCGCCCCCTGTACCGAAGACGTTTTCGGCCGCACAGGCCGCCGAGGCGTCATTTGCCAGATGCACCGACAGGCCGGTCATCGCCTCCAATTCGGCCGTCACGTCGAAATCGCGCCAGCCTGCCATGTCGCCGGCCGGCGCTCCGATCTCCTCGGCCCAGGACCAGAGTTCGAACGGCATCGCGACCCCGAGGCCGGTGACCCGCCCGCGCAATTTGGCGTCGAGGCCATTGACGAGCGATTCGAAGGCGACACTGACGAAGTCGCGAATATCCTCCACCATCGGATAGGCATAGGTGCGCCGCTCGCTCGCCCGGATGCGGCCGATGAAATCCATCAGGACGAGCTCGCTGGAGCGCCGCCCGATCTTGAGGCCGAGCGATAAGGCGCCATCGGGATTGAGACGCATGGGAACCGAGGGCTGGCCGACCCGGCCGCGCCGCGGCTTTTCGCGAATCACCAGCTCTTCCGCCTCGAGCGCGCGCATGATGACCGAGGCCGTCTGTGCCGACAGGCCGGTGCGGCGGGCGATATCGGCCTTGGCGAGTTCTCCGTATCGGCGGATTAGCGACAGAACGGCCCGCTCGTTATGGGCCCGAAGCCCGGACTGGTTGGATCCACGGGCGCGGCTGTCCACGAGATGCCCGTTCGTGCCCGATTGCTCCATCCCAATCTCCCCCTTTGTTTCATCACGTTTAGCAGTCTATTCTTACACTGGCTCACGAGCGAGGATCGCATCACGCATGCGATCGCAAGTCCACTCGGCAATATATAACTTCTCCTGATTTATTTAAGTTGACAAGGGGGCGCCGCCATGTTTGGTTCGGTCTACCGGACACAGGGAGGTGGCCGGAGGTTTGCTGCCACCACCCGCCGTGCCGCAGCTATTCTAGGGAGGCTTTATTCATGAAACTTCGTACGCTTCTGTCGTCCGCCGCCGCTCTCGTTCTGGCCGGCTACGCCCTGCCCGCCGCCGCACAGGACGGTCCGGTCAAGGCGTGCCTGATCACAAAGACGGACATCAATCCGTTCTTCGTGAAGATGAAGGAAGGCGCGACGGCCAAAGCGCAGGAACTCGGCGTCGAGCTGTCGACCTATGCCGGCAAGGTCGATGGCGACCACGAAACGCAGGTTCAGGCCGTCGAAAGCTGCATCGCGGCCGGCGCCAAGGGCATTCTGATCACCGCGTCGGACACCAAGGCGATCACCGACGTTCTCGGCCAGGCGCGTGACAAAGGCATGCTCGTCATCGCCCTCGACACCCCGCTCGAGCCGATCGATGCGGCGGACGCGACCTTTGCAACCGACAACTTCAAGGCCGGCCAGCTGATCGGACAGTGGGCGAAGGCCAAGATGGGCGCCGATGCCGAGAACGCCAAGATTGCGCTTCTCGACCTTTCACCGGCTGCCCCGTCCGTCGACGTCCTGCGCGACCAGGGCTTCCTCGATGGCTTCGGCATCGACATCAAGGACAAGAACACGATCGGCGACGAAGACGATCCGCGCATCGTTGGCCATGACGTGACCTCGGGCAACGAGGAAGGCGGCCGCACCGCGATGGAGAGCCTTCTGCAACGCGATCCGGGCATCAATCTGGTCTATACGATCAACGAGCCGGCCGCGGCTGGCGCCTATGAGGCCCTGCAGTCCTTCGGCCTCGCCGATCAGGCGATCATCGTTTCGGTCGACGGCGGGTGCCCCGGCGTCAAGAACGTCCAGGAGGGCGTCATCGGCGCAACCTCGCAGCAATATCCGCTGGACATGGCGGCCCAGGGCGTCGAGGCGATCGCGCAATTTGCCAAGGACGGCACGGTTCCCCAGCCTTCCGAGGGCCTCGACTTCGTCAATACCGGCGTGAATCTCGTCACGGACCAGCCGCAGGAAGGCGTCCCCTCGATTTCCGTCGAGGAAGGCCTGGATCGCTGCTGGGGCTGAGGCCTTGCGACCACGCGCAAGAAGGGGCTCGCGAGAAGCGAGCCCCGACCTTCGGCGAGCCCCTGACGGATCGGCTTCGAAAGGCTCACGCCAATTCAGCGGGCGCCCGCTTCGCCCGGTTTTCTCCACGCATCGATGACGCGCGTCCAGAGCGGCTCATCCGGCCCGATTAGGCCGGCGCCGCAGCGGGACCCTGACCCTTCCGGAGCATGACGCCATGAGTCAGACCAGCGGCAAGGGATCGGACTACGAGTCCTCCCTGAAGGACAGCGACAGCAGCGTCGCCGTCTTCACGCAAAAGGCGAAGAGCCCGCTCGGCTTCGCCCAGCATTTCCTGCACGGCAATCCGACCATGGTGCCGGTGATCGTGCTGCTATTATCAATCATCGTCTTCGGCATCATCTCGCCGAATTTCTTTTCGCCCTTCAACCTGTCGCTGATCATGCAGCAGGTGGCGATCGTCGGCATTCTCGCCGCCGCCCAGAGCCTCGTCATCCTGACCGCCGGCATCGATCTCTCAGTCGCCGCCGTCATGGTCATGATCTCGGTGATCATGGGCCGCCTGTCGGTCGAGTTCGGGCTTCCCGTTCCGATCGCCATCGGGTTCGGTCTCGTCTGCGGCTGCGCCACCGGCTTCCTCAACGGCCTCTTGGTCACAAAGGTGAAGCTGCCACCGTTCATCACGACGCTCGGTACCTGGAACATCTTCCTGGCGCTGAACTACTATCTGTCGGGCCGTGAGACGATCCGCTCCCAGACGCTGGATGCCGAGGCGCCGCTCCTGAAACTGTTCGGCGAGCGCTTCAATCTGGGCGGCGCGGTGCTGACCTGGGGCGTCGTGTTGATGATCGTCATCTTCTTCGCCCTCTGGTTCGTCCTCAATCGGACGGCCTTCGGACGCCACGTCTATGCGATCGGCGACGACAAGGAGGCGGCGGAGCTGTCCGGCATCCGCACCGACCGCACCCTTGTCGGGGTCTATATGCTCTCCGGCTTCATTGTCGCCATCGCGGCCTGGGCCTCGATCGGGCGCGTCGGATCGATCTCGCCCACCTCCTTCTTCGAGGCCAATCTGGAATCGATCACCGCCGTGGTGATCGGCGGCATCTCGCTCTTCGGCGGTCGCGGTTCGATCCTCGGTCCTCTGATCGGAGCGATCATCGTCGGCGTCTTCAATTCGGGCCTCCGGCTCGCGGGCGTCGACGTCCTCTGGCAGCTCTTCGCGACGGGCTGGCTGATCATTATCGCGGTCGCGATCGACCAATGGATCAGAAAGATTTCGGCATGAGCGCGCGTCCCACCCCCGTTCTTTCCGCCCGCAATCTCGTCAAGCGCTATGGCCGGGTCACGGCCATCAACGAGGCGGATTTCGACCTTTATCCCGGCGAGATCCTCGCCGTGATCGGCGACAATGGCGCCGGCAAGTCCTCGCTGATCAAAGCCGTGTCCGGGGCTGTCGTCCCGGATGAGGGCGAGGTGAAGCTGAATGGCGAGCCGATCCGCTTCAACTCGCCCATCGAGGCACGCGAGGCCGGCATCGAGACCGTCTATCAGCAGCTTGCCCTTTCGCCCGCCCTGTCGATCGCCGACAACATGTTCCTCGGTCGGGAAATCCGGAAAAAGGGCTTTCTCGGCAAATATCTGAGAATGCTCGACCGGCCGGCGATGGAAAAGATCGCCCGTGAGAAGCTCTCCGAGCTTGGCCTGATGACGATCCAGAACATCAGCCAGGCGGTGGAGACCCTGTCCGGCGGTCAGCGCCAGGGCGTCGCCGTGGCGCGCGCCGCAGCCTTCGGCTCCAAGGTGATCATCCTGGACGAGCCGACCGCCGCGCTCGGCGTCAAGGAGAGCCGGAAGGTACTTGAACTCATCCAGGACGTGCGCTCACGCGGCATGCCGATCGTCCTGATTTCGCATAATATGCCGCATGTTTTCGAGGTGGCGGATCGGATCCACATCCATCGCCTCGGCCGTCGTCTCTGCGTCATCGACCCGAAAAAGGCCTCGATGAACGACGCGGTTGCCCTGATGACCGGTGCCAAGCAGCCGGACCCGGCGCTCGAAGCCGCGTGAGGACAAGAACCGGGCAGCCTCGCCGCTGAACCTTCGGGCAGAAGCGAGGCCGCACCGTTTGCGCCCATTGTCGGAATACGGAGAAACCGATCGGCTCGTCGCATCTGTGTCGCATGAGACACGGCGAACGAATCACTTCAGCGCAAGTGGCTACACCGACCCGACTGTGGCTGTCATTCACTTGACGTAATGTGCGCCGCATCATAGTTTTTGCAGTGCGACGATTTTCGTCGCTGCCCTTACGGGCGTTTCCTCCCTAGACTCAAGACCGCGCTGCCTCGTCAGTGCGGTTTTTTTTGACCCCTACTCGAACGATCTGGGGCAGAGACATTGCGGCCGGTCGATAAGATCGTGCCTGAGCAAAGGGCGGAACCAGGCCGGCACGCGCAGCATCGGTTGCAGCAAATCC
Source organism: Fulvimarina manganoxydans (assembly GCF_900176465.1). Classification (GTDB taxonomy): domain Bacteria; phylum Pseudomonadota; class Alphaproteobacteria; order Rhizobiales; family Rhizobiaceae; genus Fulvimarina; species Fulvimarina manganoxydans. The sequence continues at coordinate 121,889 of NZ_FWXR01000006.1, read as the reverse complement.
TCCGTCAGTCCAATTTGCTTTGACGCCTCACGAACCCATCTCTTGGTGATTGCCAAGGCGCAAGGGGGGCCGTCTTTCGTGACCTTGTGCCATCGAGAGCCCGTCGCTGAACAGCGCGGGAACAAAGATCGCCAGCCGGGAGGTATGCCGATGGATGAGACCGAAACGGAGCGCCAGGAGCTGATCGCGGCCGAGCTTCACCGGGTCGATGGCGACCATCCAGCAATAGGCGAGCGGACGCGCAAGCACAGCAAGATGGCGTCGGACCCGTTCCGCTTCCTGCGCGGCTCGGCTCAGCTCTTCTATAAAGATCTCTACACCGGCGTCCTGTCGCTTCCCGCGCCCTTCATCGAGGCGGTGAAGCTGACCGGCATCATGGGCGATTGCCATTTGGCGAATTTCGGCTTCGTCACCGAGAAGGGCTCGGGCGGCGGGCTCATCGTCTTCGCGCCGAACGATTTCGACGATGCCTGTCTCGGCCATGCCGGATGGGATCTCTGCCGTTATGTGGTCAGCCTGTTCCTCGCCGTCGACTACGCGCATGGCATCTTGGACGGACGCTACAGATCCGAGGAGATCGAGGACAGTTCGGGCCTCGTCGCGCCGAACGAGGCGGAAAGCCGGGATGCGGCCGCCGCCTTCGTCGCAAGCTATCGGGACGCGCTTCAGGCGATTATCGACGAGCCGCAGAGGCGCCGCACAGTGTTGTCGGATTTCCCGAAGGGCCACATTCTGTGCAAGGCGTTGAAGAAAGCGCGGAAGCGGGCAATCGGCGGCAAGAATTTCGAGACGAAATCCAAGCTCGGCAAGGCGGTGGAAGTCGATGGCGGCCAAATGCGCTTTCGCGATCGGCCGGACCGCTTCCGCCGTCTGGATGCCGCCAGCGAAGCCGAAATCCGCAAGGCCTTTCGGCCCTATGTGGATGACGAGATCATCGATCTCGTGGAGCGGATCGGCCAGGGAACCGGCTCTGTCAATGTGGAGCGCTACTATCTTCTGGTGGGTCCCAAGGGCGCCTCGACCGTCGCCGAGCTTCCCATGTGCCATCTGGTCGAATTGAAGCAGCAGCGCCATGCGGCCCCCCTCGCCTTTTTTGGCGATCTCGACCCGCGCAATTCGATGGAGCCGGCGCATCTGACCGTCGATCTTCAGCGGCTCATGCAGCGCGAACCCGATCTTCTCCTCGACGACGTGACCTGGAAGGGATCGCAATGGCTCGTGCGCTCCCGCCACCATGCGAGCGTCAGCCTCGATCCGGAGGAGATCTGCCTGCATGACGAAAAGCCCGGCAAGCGGCTGAAGCAATATGCCGAAGCTTGCGGCGAAGCGCTCGCCTACGCCCATTCGCGCATTGATCACCGCTCGACGCGGTTCGAGGCGGCCCATGTGATGGCGATCGACGAAGCCGGCGAGGCCTTGATCGAATCCGCCGAGGCCTATGCCCACAGGGTCATTGACGATTGGTCGATCTTGCGGTCGATGAGGGACGAGGATCAGGCAGCCTAAGCTTGGACCGGAGCGGCGAGGAACATCGCCGCATGTCCCAAGCCCCGAGCGCCGCCGAGAGTTTTGAAAGCAAAGAGGATTGAGAATGCCGATCTACGCGCTCGACGGTGACGCGCCGCAACTGCCCGAGGATGGCAGCGTCTTCGTTGCCCCCGGCGCCCATGTGATTGGGCGCGTGCGCATGGGACGCAATGTCGGCGTGTGGTTCGGCGCCGTCATTCGCGGCGACAATGAATGGATGGAGATTGGCGAGGGAACCAATATCCAGGACAATTCTACGCTCCACAGTGATTTCGGCCTGCCGCTGACCATCGGCGCGGGCTGCACGATCGGCCACGGCGCCATCGTCCATGGCTGCACCATCGGCGACAATGTACTGGTGGGAATGGGCGCGACGATCCTCAATGGCGCCGTGATCGGCTCTGACTCGATCGTCGGGGCGAACGCGCTCGTCACCGAGGGCAAGACGTTTCCCGAGCGTTCGCTCATCGTCGGCTCGCCCGCAAGGGCCATCCGCACACTCGACGATGCGACGATCGAGAAGCTGAAGCAGTCGGCGGCCGATTACGTCGGCAATGCCGCCCGCTTCGCACGGACGCTGGAAGACATTACAAAATGACAGAGACCGAACGGTCAGCCGAGCGCTTCTCGCCGCGCGTACGCGCTTTGCCGAGCACGATCCCTTTCGTCGGCCCGGAAGCGCTGGAACGCCGGCTGGGCCGTCCCTTCAAGGCGCGGCTCGGCGCCAATGAAAGCGTCTTCGGCCCCTCGCCCAAGGCTGTCAGCGCCATGGCGGACGCGGCGGCCCTATCCTGGGCCTATGGCGATGCCGAGCAACTCGACCTGCGCCAGGCGATCAGCCAGAAGCTCGGGCTTACGCCTGATCATATAGTAGCCGGTGAAGGCATAGACGGCCTCCTGCGCGATCTCGTCCAGGCCGCGATGGAGCCGGGCGATATGGCCGTGACCAGCCTCGGCGCCTATCCGACCTTCAACTATCACGTGACCGCCCATGGCGGTGCTCTCGACTTCGTCCCCTATGGAGAAGACTTCCGCCAGGATTGGCCGGCGCTTGTCGCAAGAGCCAAGGTGGTGCGGCCGAAGATCCTCTATCTCACCAATCCCGACAATCCGACGGGAAGCTGGCATGATGCAAAGGCGGTCGAAGCGGTTCTGCGGGACGTGCCGGAGGAGACGCTGATCGTCCTCGACGAGGCCTATGCCGATTTCGCGCCGGCTGAGGCGCTGCCGGAGACGACACGTCTTGCGCCCAATCTCCTGCGCTTCCGCACCTTCTCCAAAGCCTATGGCATGGCCGGGGTGCGGGTCGGCTTCGTCTTCGGCGAGCCGGACGCGATCGCCCAATTCGGCAAGGTGCGCAATCATTTCGGCCTGTCGCGCATGGCCCAGGCCGGCGCGCTCGCCGCCTTGAGCGACGACGATCATCTGCGCAAGACGGTCGAGAAGGTGGCAGCGGGCCGCAAGGCGCTCGCCGAACTCGCTCGGGCCAAGGGCCTCGTCCCGCTGGCTTCGGGGACGAATTTCGTCGCTATCGATCTCGGCCGCGACGGCACCTATGCCCGCGCGGTCCTCGACGCCGTGTTGCGGCGCGGCGTCTTCATTCGCATGCCGGGCGCAGCGCCGCTCGACCGGATGATCCGCGTCAGCGTCGGAACGCCGGCCGATATCGCGCTCTTTGCGGAGGCGCTGGACGGCGCGCTCGAAGAGGTGAACGCCGATCAACCGCATCTGCCTACAGGAAACGCCTCTTAAGGGAGAACGACCTATGATGACAGGAACCCGTTCAGCCATCGCCGCCGCCGCCCTCGTCGCGGCGTCGAGCCTGTCTGCCGCCGCGAGCCCGATGGTCGGCACCTGGCGCGGGCCGGATGGGGCGGAAATCAAGATCGCCCAATGCCCCGCCGGTCTTTGCGCGACCGTCGCGAGCGGGCCTTATCGCGGCGCGCCGGTCGCGGAGGTTTCCGGCTCCGGCCCGAAATATTCCGGCCGTGTCCACGACCCGCGCAGCGGCGAGAGCTATACGGGCGCGCTCGTTCATCAGGGAAACCAGATCGCCCTCGAAGGCTGCCTCATGGAGGTCTTCTGCAAGACGGTCCAGCAATGGAGCCGGATCGACTGATCCGCCAATATCCCCATAGCCCGTTTCGCTGAGAGTGAGACGCCAAAAAGTTGATCGACTTTTTGGACCACGGCTGACGACAAACAAGAGGTCAGAGTGAACATGCGACCCAACTTGGTCGCGTTTCACTCTAAGCGATGCGCCCGAAGGGTGAGATCGCGCTATTCTGCCTTTCGATCGCAACGAGACCGGGCCGATTCGCCGATGCTTGCCGCCCTGACCGCCGTCTTTCTCTGCCAGCTCGCCGGCGAAACGCTCGTCGTCGCGGCCGGCCTGCCCATTCCGGGTCCTGTCTTCGGAATGGTGATCCTCTTCGTCTTCTTCGTCGTCAATGGCGGCATCCCGGCATCGATCGCGACGATCGGCGATGGCCTTCTCGGCCATTTGTCGATCCTCTTCGTGCCGGCCGGCGTCGGCATCCTGCAGCATGGTGCGCGGCTGGAGGCCGAGGGCTTGCAGATCGGCGCGACGCTCATCGCCTCGACGGTTCTGACCATCGGCGTGACCGGTCTCGTGATGCGGCTTCTCGGGCGCTCGGAGGCCAAGGACGAGGCATCGGGCAATGGGTGACACGATCGTCGATATCTGGGTCTATCTCGCCGCAAGTCCGCTTCTCGCGCTCACCATGACCCTTCTCGCCTTCGAGCTCAGCCAGCGATTGTGGAAGCGGATCGGCCGGCCCGCCCTCCTCAACCCGGTGCTCGTGACCGTCGTCCTGATCGCCGCCGTTCTCATCGCCACCGGCACGCCTTACGAGACATATTTCGAAGGCGCGCAGTTCATCCATTTTCTCCTGGGGCCGGCGACGGTCTGCCTCGCCATTCCGCTCTATCGCCAGTTCGAGCGGGTTAAGGCGAATGCTCTCGCCATTGCCATCAGCCTCGTCATGGGGTCGGCGACGGGCATTCTCGGCGCGATCGGCGCTGCCCTCGTCATGGGGCTCGATTCGGTCTCCGTCCTGTCGATCGCCCCGAAATCGGTGACGGCGCCGGTCGCCATGGGCATCACCGAAAAGCTCGGCGGCCTGCCCTCGCTCACCGCCGTCTTCGTCATCATGACGGGCATCATCGGCGCCGCACTCGGGCCGCTCGTGCTGGATAGTCTAAGGGTCAGGACGGCGCCCGCCAGGGGCTATGCGCTCGGCACCGGCGCCCATGGGATCGGCACGGCCCAGGCCTTGCAGGACAGCGAGGTCGCCGGCGCCTTTGCCGGCCTCGCCATGGGGCTCAACGCCCTGGCGACGGCGCTGCTTGCGCCGATCATTGTGGCGATGTTGCTTTAGGAGGACCTGTCCGGCGGAACCGCCTGATCAGCGAAGCATGCCCTTCACCACGGTCGAGGCCTTGGTAAAATCCATCTGGCCCGGATAGCGCTGCTTGAGCGCGTTCATGCACCGGCCGACATCGCGAAGGCCTTTGGCATCCACATCCTGCACGGCCTCACGGCAGGCCGCTTCGATCGCGCCCTGGTCCAGTTGAGCGGGGAGGAATTCGTCGATGACGGCAATTTCCTCGCGCTCCTGCTCGGCCAGTTCCAAACGTCCGCTCTCTTCATAGTCGTGCGCCGAGATCAAACGCTGCTTGCGCATGATCAGAAGGATTTGCAGGACATCCTCTTCGCTGACCGGATCACGTCCGGCCGCGCGACTGGAGACGTCCCGATCCTTGATCGCGGCATGAATGAGACGAAGCGTGGACAGACGCGTCTTGTCGTCGTCCTTCTGGGCATTGGCCAACGCTTCGGTAATGGCGTCGCGCATGAGTGTCTTTTGCTTTCGAGGTCCGATGCCGAACGCAACCGAAGACTTGAAGGTCCCCGACATCGAGCGATCGTGATAGATGATACGGCAAGCCTTCGCGATTGCAACGGCCCTAGCACAAGAGCGCTGCCGCGAAGCTGTATCCGTTTGTTTTCGTGCTGCCGAACGAACGGTGATCGAGCCGCCTATCCGTTAAGGATCCAACGTCCGGAAACTTGGACGGGCACAAGGCCAGCCCTCCCGTCGTTCTGTATCCCAAACGGTGGAAAGCGTCGCTCAGTCATTGTCCAGCCGGAATGGCCGGCTTGCGATCTGCAGCGCGCAAGATATAGAGACACGGCAAGACCCGCGCAAGCGTCGCAAAGCGGACGGCGCGTTCCTATTTCCTGGCCGATGGACTTAAGACACCGGGGGCGCCGCTCGGCCGGCAGACGCGAGCGCGGATAGACCCACGACGATGAAGGAGCCGACGATGAGCGAGCCATGGGTGAAACGCGTGACGACCGGGCTTCTGGTACTGGCCGACGGCACCGTGATCGAGGGCTACGGGCTCGGCGCGACCGGCGCCATCGAAGGCGAGGTCTGCTTCAACACGGCGCTGACCGGCTATCAGGAAATCCTGACAGACCCATCCTATGCCAAGCAGATCGTGACCTTCACCTTCCCCCATATCGGCAATGTGGGCGCCAATGAGGAGGACCGCGAGGACTTCTCGACCGAACCCGGCGCAGGCGCTGTCGGCGCGATCTTCCGGGCGGAGGTTTCAGAGCCGTCGAACTATCGTTCCGCCGGCCATCTCGACGCTTGGCTGAAGACCCGCGGCGTCGTCGCGCTATCGGGTATCGATACGCGCGCCCTTACCGTCACGATCCGGGAAAGCGGCATGCCGAACGCCGTCATCGCCCATGATCCAGACGGCAATTTCGACATCGAGGCGCTGAAGCGCCGGGCCGCCGCGTGGCCGGGCATCGTCGGCGCTGATCTCGCCAAGGATGTCGCAACACGCAGCGAGCGTGCATGGACCGAGCGGCCCTGGGCCTGGCAGGCCGGTGAAGCCGTCGAGACAGAGCCTCGCTACCGCGTCGTCGCGATCGACTATGGCACCAAGCGCAACATTCTGCGCCTCATGGCCGGTCATGGCGCCGAGGTGATCGTCGTTCCGCCGACGACGAGCGCGGACGAGATCCTGGCCCATAAGCCGGACGGCGTCTTCCTCTCCAACGGCCCTGGCGACCCGGCGGCGACCGGCGAATACGCCGTGCCGGTCATTCGCGACCTCGTCGAGGCGAATGTGCCCCTCTTCGGCATCTGCCTCGGGCATCAGCTTCTGGCCCTGGCGCTCGGCGCCAAGACCGAGAAGATGCATCAGGGCCATCACGGCGCGAACCATCCGGTGAAGGACTTCACGACCAACAAGGTCGAGATCGTCTCGATGAATCATGGCTTCGCTGTCGCGGCGGACACTCTGCCGTCCGGCGTCACCGAAACCCATCGCTCGCTCTTCGACGGCACCAATTGCGGCCTACAACTGTCCGACAAGCCGGTCTTCTCGGTCCAGCATCACCCCGAGGCCTCGCCAGGCCCTCAGGATTCGCATTATCTCTTCCAGCGGTTCTTCGACATGATCGACGGCCGTCGGGAGAGCGCGGCGGCCTGAAAGGACCCGCAATGATCGGAATAGAAAAGGCGCCTGGAGCTCTCGCTTTAGGCGCCTTTTTCATGCGCAATCAAAACAAGTCCCATCGCCACCTAGGGCGGTGCCTGAACCTGTTTCTTCAAGCCGCCTTGCGACCGCGTCCCATCATTCCGAAGGCCAAGGCCAAGCGCTTCAGGAAGCGCCGGAAGCCGTAATGGGCCGTGGCATGAAGATGCACGTCGTGGCGACCGCGTTCTCCGCCATAGGATGAGCGGCCGACGATGATGTCTGCGAGCATGCCAACCTCCTTTTATCGTTGTTATCTTGAGCGATGTCGCTTTTCCCAAGGTTATCTGTCGTGGGCGGCTCCGATCGTGCATTGCCCGATCCAGATGATGTTCGCACCACGGCTCGATGCCCCTTGGCTACCCTATAGATGCGCACGTCGTGCGCAAAGACAAGTACGCGAAAGCGCACATCGTGCATTTTCTAGGAGTGGGGGAAGGGCGCTTTCCGGCTCGCTCGTGCGATCTTGGATGCGCCGAGGCCATAAAATCCTACAATTTCAATGCCTTATAGGGATAAAAAGCATGCCTGGATTATTATCCTCCCGAGAATAATATTGACATCAAAACAAATTATCTCGAACGAGCGGTCAACCGGAGGCGTTGCGGTAACAGAGCATGCGGAACTGGATACGACAGAGCTCCCATCACATCAATGTGAGTTCAGGAAGGCACATCGGCTGCTTTAGCCGTTCTTTTCTACGCCACAGTCCCACCTTCCCTCTTCAATCGGTCCAGAAGATCTGGGTCGACAGGCGGCGGGGAAATATCAACATCTGTCGCAAGACTATCGGCAATATGGCCAAGCGCGGCGATGCGGGCGAATTTCTTGTCGTTCGCGGGCACGAGGCACCAATCAGCCTCGTTCGTGGACGTCTTTGCGATCATATCGTCGACGGCGACTTCATATTCGTCCCATTTGTCGCGATTGCGAAAGTCTTCATAGGACAGTTTCCAGCGCTTGACCGGGTCTTTCAAGCGCTTCTCGAAGCGCCGTAACTGTTCGTCCTTGTCGATATAGAGAAACACCTTGGCGAGCCTCATGCCCGACTGGACGAGCATTGCCTCGAAGGCGTTGATCTCGTCATAGGCCCGCGTCCATTCGGCTTCGCTCGCAAAACCCTCGACCCGTTCCACAAGCACGCGGCCATACCAGGAGCGGTCGAACAGCGCGATTTGCCGGCTGGCCGGCAGACGGTCGAAGAAGCGGGCGAGGTAGTGGCGTGCCTTGTCGGTTTCGCTGGGCGCCCCGATCGGCCAGACGCGAAAGCCGCGCGGGTCCATGACGCTTGCCATTCGGCGGATGGCGCCTCCCTTTCCCGCCGCATCCCAACCTTCGAAGACGACGGCCGCGCTCTCGCCGCTGCGCAGATAGGCCTGCTGGATCGCCTTGAAGCGCGACTGGAGCTCGGACAGCTTTGCCTCATAGGTTTCATCATCGAGCTTTTGCGACAGATCGAGGTCGGACAGGCGCATGGAATGACCTTCGAAAATGGGATGACAATGTTGGATCGCCCGCACTGGTGGGGCTGGCTTGATTGTCGAACCTAGAGTCTTGGAGAACGAAGGACACCGCCGACCTTCGAACCATAAGGACCGGATCGCCCGCGCGCGACGTCACCTGCCGCTTGAGCGGGGGAAGGACCGGCCTTGCGGAGAGGGCGTCACGGGCCTATCGCTTGGGCCTCGCCTCATTCCGCCAAGGATTCCCAAAGCCGATGCATCCGACAACCCGGCTCCTCCTCGGCGCCAGCCTGACCCTTGCTCTGGTCATGGGCGTCGGCCGCTTTCTCTACACGCCGCTTCTGCCTTTGATGCAGCGGGAATTCGGCTTCGGCGCCGATATTGCGGGTCTCATCGCCAGCGCCAATTTCGCCGGCTATCTGGCGGGCTCGCTGCTTTCCTCCTTCACGTCCCATGGCAAAGCGCGATTGATGGCCTTCCGCGTCGGTCTGTTCGCCAGCGTCGCGACGACCCTTTTGATGGGCATGTCGGACGAGCTTGCCGGCTGGCTCATTCTTCGCGCGATCTCCGGGGCCGCGAGTGCCTTTGCCATGATCTCCGCCGCCGGAATGACCGCCGAGGCGCTCTCCCGCATCGACGAAGAGGGCCGCCTCGCCTGGGTCTTCGGCGGGGTCGGCAGCGGCATCGCCGTCTCCGGGCTGATCGTCCATTTCGGCGTCGACCATCTCGACGCCTCCAGCCTCTGGCTTCTGGTCGGCGCGATCTCCGCCGCTCTGATGCCGATCGCACTGGCATTGGTCGGCGACAGACAGCTGCCGCGGCGAGATACGATCGCCAAGCGGATCAGGCGCGTCGCGCGCCCCCTGCCCTTCTGGCCGCTCTTCGTGAACTACACCTGCGAGGGCCTCGGCTATTCGGTTTTTGCGACCTTCATCGTCGCCCTGATCAAGGCCCGGCCCGGCATCGAGGCGCTGGGCGACTTCGTCTGGATCATCGTCGGGCTTGCCGGGCTGCCGAGCTGCCTGATCTGGATGCGGCTGGCCGAGCGGATCGGCTTTTCGACGGCGCTTGCCTGCGCCTATGTCGCCCAGATCGTCGGCGTCGCCCTGCCGGTTCTCTTCGAAGCGCCGATCGCGGCCGTCATCGCCGCCATTCTCTTCGGCGGCACCTTCCTGGCGATCACGCTTCTGACCTTGCCCTTAGGGCGAAAAGGCCTCGGCGGACGCGGCTTTGCCGTGCTCACCGCCGGCTTCGGCCTCGGCCAGATGACCGGCCCGCTGATCGCCGGCTGGCTGGTGGCGGGCGCGGCCGATTATTCGACGCCCATGCTCGGGTCTGCGGGGGTTCTGGCCTTCGGCCTTCTTGCCCTCGTCTATGCGATCAGAACGAGGCAAGACGCGGCGCCGGCCAGCTGACCGGCGCCCGCGCGCTCGGCGCGCCGGACCTTAGGCCATCTCGCTCGCCTCCGGCTCGTCAAAATCGGCGCCCCTGGCCAGAGCATCGATGAAGCTGTCGCACCAATGGGCCGCCGTACCGGAGAACACGGCCTCGCGCATGATTTCCCACCGCCGCTGGCGTTCTTCGAGCGGCATGTTGAGCGCCCGTTGCAGGGCACCGGCCACATCGTCGGTGTTGTAGGGATTGACGATGATGCAGCCGGCTTCGAGCTCGGCGCGCGCGCCGGCAAAGCGCGACAGGACGAGAACGCCGGGGTCCTCGGCGTCCTGTGCGGCGACGAATTCCTTGGCGACGAGGTTCATGCCGTCGCGCAAAGGCGTAACGAGACAGACGCGGGCGGCCCGGTAGATGCCGGCCAGCGCCCGCCGCGTGAAGCCGCGCGTCATGATCTGCAGCGGCGTCCAGTCGAGCGTAGCGAAACGGCCATTGATATGGCCCGCCATCTCCTCCAGCTCCCGCCGCAGCTCCACATAGGCGTCGAGCTCGGAGCGCGAAAGCGGGGCGACCTGCAGGAACTGGGCCGAGCCGCGATTTTCGGGATAGTCCTCTAAAAGCCGTTCGAAGCCGCGAAAGCGCTCCAAAAGGCCTTTGGAATAATCCATCCGGTCGACGCCGACGATCAGCTTGCGCCAAGCATCGCCATCGGCATCCGGATTGGATGTGCGCACGCGGGTGAGATCATGCAGCATTTCCTCATGCTCGCCCGCTTCCGGCGAGACCGCGAAGCGCGCATAACCCTGCGCATCGATGCCGATCGGAAAGGCCCGCGCCACGACGGTGCGATCGCCGACCCGGACCCGCTGGCCTGACAACTTCTCGCCGCCGAGTTCGCGGATGCAGAAAGCGACGAAATTGCGCCGGTCGGTGTCAGTCTGAAAGCCGATTACGTCATAGGCCAGAAGAGCGCGCACGATGTCGTGGCTCGCCGGCAGGGCCGAGAAGATCTCTGGCGGGCAGAAGGGAATATGGAGGAAATAGCCGATCCGGCCCTTGAAGCCGCATTGGCGAAGCTCAGAGCCAAGATAGAAGAAGTGGTAGTCATGGACCCAGACGAGGTCGTCTTCCTCCAAGAGCGGCATGACCCGCGAGGCGAAGCGCTGATTGACCGAGCGATAGATGCGGTCCGATTGGCGGTCGAATTCGGCGAGATCGAGCCGATAATGAAGAAGCGGCCAAAGCGAGCGGTTCGAATAGCCGAAATAAAAGCCTTCAAGCTCCTCGGCGCTCATGTCGATCGTGGTCATGGACACATGGTCCTGGACCTCGGTCTTCAATTCGCAGAACGTGCCCTTTTCGGAGGTCTCTCCGCTCCAACCGAACCAGAGCCCGCCGCGCCTTTTAAGAGCATCCGACAAGCCGACCGCGAGGCCACCCGCCTTTCCTTCGTCATTCAGCGGTCCGACCCGGTTGGAAATCGCGACGAGCCGTCCCTGTCCCTCTGCCATAATCTCTCCATGTCCTGTTTTCGTCCGGTGCAGAGCAGCCCGTCTTATATCAGCAGCCCAGAATGCTGGCGCATTGGGCCGCTGTCACGTTCAAGCGCCACGCGGGTTTTCACCGCCGGCCGCCGGTCAAGACCTTAAGGCCGGCGGTATTACGCTTCGTTCCGCTCGGCGAGCGAAGCCGCGATCCAGCGATGGACCGCCGCCACATGTGGCAGCCGATAGGCCGCGACGCTCTCTTTCTCGCCGACCTTCACCGAAAGGCCGCCGCGATCGCGAACGACCTTCAAGGCGAATTCATCCGTCGTATCATCGCCCACATAGACCGGCACACGCCCCTTGAAGGGCGCCCGCTCCATCATCGCGGCCAGAGCCTGGCCCTTGTCCATGCCGGCCGGATGGACCTCGGCGATCATATCGCCATGCATGACGACGAGATCGTCCCGCCCTTCCGCCGCCCGGTCCATCGCCGATTGAGCCAAGCCCTGAAGATCGGGCGCCGTACGGAAATGCAGAACGAGAGCGAGGCCCTTGTCCTCCAGCTTCAGGCGCGGATTGCCCTCGATCACCGGCGCGAGCGCGTCGCGCAACGGGTCGAGCGCCTCCGGCGTGATCAGCCGCTCGACGCTTGCCCCCGGTTCGATGCGACGCTCCAGGCCGTGAACGCCGGCTGCGGCAAAGCGCATGGGCGACAGAAACCGGTCGAGATCGGCGATCTTGCGCCCGCTCACGATGCAGATCGCGTCGTCGCAGGCCTCTCGCAGCCGATCGAGCGGCTCGAAGGTGCCGTCCGGCAGGCGGACGGCATCGGGATCGTCGACGAATTCCGCCAGGGTTCCGTCGAAATCGAGGAAGACGGCGTGGCGCGCGGGATCGATCTTTGGAGGTTCGCTCATAGTGGGTAACCAGATAGGGTTGATGCCCCGGCCGCCAAGCTCTTCGATCTCCGTCTTCGCGAACCCGTCGCCGATGTCCGGGCGGGGCTTTAAGGTTTCAAAGGCGCAATCGCAGCCGCGTCGCCTCATCCGCGATGCCGCTCGGGGCAAGCCCGGCGGCTGTTTGCCAGACCGTCAGCGCCTCATGGGTTCGAGGTCCGAAGATGCCATCCAGGACGATCGGCGAGCCCACATTGCGCAGCGCCATCTGCAGCCGCAGGACCGCGTCCCCCTCGTCGCCGATGGAAAGATCGTCGCCGGCCTGCGCAAGGGCGTTCTTCGCTCGCTTGAGCGCCGCCGCGATCTTCTCGTCATAGCGGTTCTTGCCATAGGCCGGGCCGTTATAGCGTCGGGCAAAGCCTTTGACGTCGCCCTCCATCAGCCGGGCACCCAGATGGCCATGGGCGAGAAAGCGCGCCCCAATGCTCATCTGGCCATGGATCGAGGCGCGGGCCGCCTCGGCCAGTTCGGCAGCCGAGCCGAAACCGAGCGTTTTTCCATGAAGCCCCATCACCTGACACAGGCCCCAGGACACCGAGGCCGCCGCCGCTTCCGCATCGAGCGCGCGCGCGGCTTCATAAAGCGCCCAGCGCCCGCTCTGCCCCGGCGGATTGGCGATCCGCCCGGCACGAGGATGGGACAGCCCCGCAGCACGCGCCTTTGCCCGCAAGGCATCGGGCAGCAGCCGATCGAAATAATGCCCCTCGAAGCGGATGAGCGGCTCGTCTGCCCCCTTCACCTCGACGAAAGGCACGCCGCGCGTTTCCACCAGCGCCACCGCAACGAGCGCCGCCGGCGCCACCCCTTCACGCCCCCCGACGTCACGCGCAGCTTCCAACACCCGCCGATCGATCGCCATCGCTTCGCTCCTTCGCTAGCCTCATCACGGAGCGAAGTGTGCGGCCGGCAGAGAGGATGAGGGAAAAGATTCCTGCCAGAATCAGCGAAAAGGGCCGCCTTCATGGGCAGCCCTTTACATTTCAATCAGCAAGAATCGCGCAGCCGCTCAGCGATCGGCCATCGCGACGGCTTCCTGCGGGCGCATCGGGGCGACGCCTTTCACAGCGGGCTTGCGATAGGCGCCGGCGACTTCCGCCGCGATCATGTCGGCGGTCACGGCGCCGAGGGTCCAGCCCAGATGGCCGTGGCCGGTGTTGTAGAAGACGCGCGGGCTGCGGCCCCGGCCGACCTTCGGCAGCATATTCGGCATCATCGGCCGCAGGCCCGCCCAGGGAACGACCGAATTGGTCGCGATCCCCGGGAAGCGCTGGCGGCACCAGTCGACGAGCGGGCGAATGCGCGCGGCGCGGATATCGCGATTTTCGCCGGCAAATTCCGCCGTACCCGCGATTCGCAGCCGATCGCCGAGGCGACTGGTGACGACTTTTGCGTGATCATCGAGGATCGAGACGAAGGGCGCGGCCTGCCGGCTTTCCTCGTCGGTCAGATTGACGGTGATCGAATAGCCCTTCACCGGATAGATGTTCACCCGGTCGCCGAAACTCGCGGCGAGCTTGCGGCTGCCGACACCGGCACAGACGACGACCGAATCGAAGCGCGCGGTCCGGGCGGACTCCGCCTTGCCATTCGTCTTCCAGCGCACGGTGACGGCATCGGAGCCGGCCGAAGCGTCCTCGACCTCGGCGCCGTAATGGAAGGTCACACCCTTCCTGGCGGCGGCAGCGGCGAGGTTGCGGGTATAAAGATGGATGTCGCCGGTGAAGTCGCTCTCGGTGAAATAGCCGCCGATGAAGGTGCCATGGATGGTCGGCTCGATGGCGCTCACCTCTTCGGGCGAGACGAAGCGGCGGTTGAGCCCACCCTTTTCCAGAAGCGTGTTCACCTTGCGGGCGTGGGCGAGATCCTTCTCCTCCTCATAGACATGGAGGATGCCGCGCTTTTCGAGGTCGAAACCGAAGCCTTCGCGCTCGGCCATGTCGAGAAGATGCTCGCGCGCGGCGATCGCCAGACGCGTCGTCGCAACGGTGTTCTCTTCATAGGAGCGGGCGGCGAGAACGAACTCCGCCATCCAGGAGAGCTTGTGCCAGCTGGGCGCGGGGTGGACGAGGAGCGGCGCGTCCTTGCGCAGCATCCATTTCAGCCCTTTGAGGAAGGTCGAAGGACTGTTCCAGACCTCGGCATTGGAGGCTGACAGCTGGCCGCCATTGGCGAAGGACGTCTCCATGGCGGCATGGGGCTGACGATCGAAGACCGTCACGTCGAAGCCGCGAGACATCAGCTTATAGGCGGTGGTGACGCCGGTGATGCCGGCGCCGAGAACGGCGATAGAAGTCATGACGTATCCCTAACTCCTGCAAGATCGCAGGCGTCTCAGTCATGCCCCTCCCGTAACAAGCCTGAGAGCTTCGGCGTTCGCGAACTGAATTCCGCGGAACCCTTTCTCCTTCGGCGGACCTTGAGCGATCGACACGGATCGACTCATAAGCCACTCTTCGGACTTTGGCGACGCAAACGGTCCTTTTGCCTGAGAGTTTCCGGGGCGGTTGCTCCTTCGGCGCCGACCTTCTCGGCCAGTCTCTCCCGCAAGCGTCTTATGATTCAAGGTATAGCGTCCCCAATGCTGCGCGGCAAGATGTGCACTGCACACTCTTTCAGCAATTCCCCGAACAAAGCCCGGTTTTCCAAGCGGCAAAAGCTTGATTCCAGCGGCAACGCAATGCCGGCTCCAACTTCGGCGGCTAGAGCTTGAAGGGTTAACAAAGCGTGAAGTCGGTCGCAGGGCAGTTCAGGGGTGAAGACGAGGGTTTCCTCCGGTATCGGCGCAAGTGTCGCCGTGGGCGTTCTGCCCGCGGCGCTTCTTGGCGCCCTCTTCCTCCTCCTCGCCGCCTTTCTGCTCCATCGCTATGAGAGCGCGCCGAGACCGGAGCCCCGCGTCGTCGTCAAGACGGTGGTCGAGCGCGTCGAAGTGCCTGTGGAGCGCCCGGTCGCAGCCGCAGCCGAGCCGCAAATCATCCGCATGCCCGCCGCAGAGCCACGCCTGATCGCAGCGCCTGTGAGCGCCGCGCGCGCGCGCATCGAGGCGATCGCCTTGAGGGCGAGGCTGCTGGCCGAGGACGTCTCTCTCGCAGGCACCGAAATGGCGCCGATCGAAGGGCTGGGCGAGCGGATCACGCGCCTGTCGGACATGCTCGACGCCCTCGATCTCACGCCAACTACCGACGCCTTGCGACCAACATCCGCCGATGCCGCAAAGGCCAGGCTCGCGCTTTCGGCCTCCCTCGGCAATCTCGCCTCCGAGGTCGAGGCGATCGCCGATCTCGAAAGACGGATCCAGCGCGACAAGGATTTCATCGCCGATCGCTCCGCCTGGGTGCGCCGGGCGCTCGCCGACATCTCGCGGGTCGCCGGCATGGTCTTCGACATCGAAGCCCTCGATGCGGCAGCCCGTGTCCAGGCCCGCTTCGCCGAAGTCGAAGGCGCAATCGACGCCGCCATGCGGGTCGATGGTAGGTCTGCCTTCCCAATTGCCCAGCAGCGCTACGGCACGGCGCGCGCAGCTCTTAAGGAGCTGCGCCAGACGCTGCCCGATCCCCATCAGACGATCCGCGCCCGCAATGCCGATCGCCTCATGGCCCATCTCGGCGAGCGCGTCGCGCGGCTGAAGCTTCTGTCCGCCCAGCGGCTTGCCTTGCGCCGACAGCTTTCCAGCCGCTATCCGCCCTCCGATCTCGACGAGCTGATCGGCCGACTGGATGCCTATGTGGAGGCGGACGAGGCCCGGCTTGCGGAGGCCGAACTGGCGGCGGCCCGCAAGGAAGCCGCTGCCGCATCGGCCGCGAGCGAGATGCAACGTCCCGTGCTCGATGACGAAGGCAGGACGGGCCGATCGGGACCGATCGACGACGTCACGCCCGAGACGATTCCTGCTGTCATGGAGCCGGTCGCGACGCAGCCGACTGCGTCCACCGTCCAAACGGCCACACTGGAAGCGCCTGCCATCGCGACCCAGTCTGAGATCAACTCTCCGATCCCATCGAACGAGGGCGAGCCGGCAAACGATGCGCAAGCTGCAGGCTCGTTTTATGGCCCGCTCTTCCTCGGCGCCGCCTTGGTCCTTCTGCTGATCGCCGGGCTCTCGGCCTTTCGACTTCATCGCGTGCTGGCCGGGCGCATCACAGCGACGGGGGACACGCTCCGCGCCCTCACCGAGATCAAGGTCGAGCGTCCCGATACCGCTTTCATCGAGGCCCGGTGGCGGGAGGTCTCCTCGCGCGCCCATCGGCCGCTCGAAATTCTCTATGAGCCAATCGCCGCGATCGGCATGAAGCTCGCCGAGAAGGACCAAACGATTGCCGGTCTCGACGCCAATCTCGCGCGGGGCCGCCAAGACCTCGCGCGCTCGGCCGACGAGGCGGATGCGGCGGCTAGACGCCTGCAGGCGGCCCTCGATCGGCTGGCAGAAGCGCTGCCGCGTCTGGCGCGGGACGAAGACGACCTTGCTTTGGCGGCAACCGAGGAAGCCGGGCGGGCGGCGATCCTGGCTTTCAACGACGCAGCCTCGGTCATTACCGATCATCTCGCCTCGGCCCGGCGCGTCGGATCCAAGCTCGACGAGCGCATCGCGCTTTTGGCCGAGCGCCTGGAGGCCCATGCGGCCGACCTTCCGAACTCCGAGGAGTCGCTGAAGGCCCTTGCCGATTTCGTCGCAGGGCTCGAAGACGCCGCCAAGGGCATGGATCATGGGCTCGAACGGGCGCGGGCGAGCCGGACGGCTTCCGAGACCACGGCCAGCATCACCGGCACGCTTGGCGATCAAATTCGCGGCGTCGGCCAGTCGGCGGAGGACATTGCCCGCACGGTCGCGATGATCGACGAGATCGCGTTCCAGACCAATATTCTCGCCGTCAATGCGGGTGTCGAGGCGGCACGGGCGGGCGAGGCCGGCCGGGGCTTTGCCATCGTCGCACAGGAGGTGCGGACGCTCGCCGACCGCGCAGCCGGGGCTGGCCGCGAAATCCGGCGCCTTCTGCTCGTCTCCAGCGAGCGTGTCGCGGCGAGCCACAAGGCGGCCCAAAGCGCCCATGAGGCAGCGACAGGTGCCTTTGCAGAAATGGCAGATCTCGAAACCATGCTATCCGGCCTTCGCGCCGGCATCGGAGCCCATGCGGCTAAGATCGAGGCGATTGTTGCGCCGACACAGGCGCTGCGCGGCGCCATCGAAGCCGATCGCCGCTTTGCCGCCGAACAGGCAGAAGCCTTGCGCGACTGCCTGACCGGAACGGCGCGTCTGTCGGAAATCCTCGATCTCAGCGCCGAACGGCCCGCCCCGGCGAAGTTGAAGAAGCATCGAGGCACGAAACAGGGCCGCGCGGCCTGAACGCAAAAAAGCCCCCGACTGGTTCGCCGGGAGCCTCTTCATATACGCATCTATCCCCCGGCCACCATCGGAGTGCGCGGCCGGATGGCGGCCTTTCGGCTTACTGACCGCCCGACTGCATGGCGAGGGCGCCTTCGCGCTGCTTGATCATCATGAAGGTGTCGAAGGAATATTCCGCGATCTGCTGCCAGAGATAGGTCTCGGCCCGGAACGCCATCATCGAATCATAGATCGACTTGAAGGCGGCGTTCTGGCCGTTGATCTCGGCATAGACCTCCTGCGAGGCGTTCCAGCAGGCCTGGAGAATCTCCTGGCTGAAGGGACGAAGCTGGGCACCCGACTGGACGAGACGCTGGATCGCCTGGGGATTCTTGTAGTCGTATTCGGCGAGCATTTCCACATTGGCCGCTCGCGAGGCGGTGCGCAGCAGGCTCTTATAGTTCTCGGGCAGGTTCTCGAACTCGCTCTGATTGAAGAAGAAGCAGAGCGCGAGCGAGCCTTCCCACCAGCCGGGATAGTAGTAATAAGGCGCGACCTTCACGAAGCCGAGCTTCTCGTCGTCATAGGGTCCGATCCACTCGGCCGCGTCGATGACGCCCTTTTCGAGCGAGGGATAGATGTCGCCGCCCGCGATCTGCTGGGGCACGACCCCGACCTTCTCCATCACCTGACCCGCAAGGCCGGCAATGCGCATCTTCAGGCCGTTGAGATCGGCAACCGTGTTGATCTCCTTGCGGAACCAGCCGCCCATCTGGGTGCCGGTATTGCCGCCCGGCATATAGACAAGGTCTTGCGTGGCGAAGAACTCGTTCAGCTTGTCGATACCCTCGCCGTAATAGAGCCAGGCATTGAGACCGCGCGCATTGAGGCCGAAGGGAACGGTGGCGCCCAGCGCATAGGTCGGGTCCTTGCCGACATAGTAGTAGGAGGCCGTGTGGCACATCTGGACGGTGTTGCCGGTCACGGCGTCGGCGGCCTGAAGGCCCGGCACGATCTCGCCCGCGGCGAAGACCTGGATATCGAAATTGCCGTCGGTCGCCTCGCGGACATATTTTGCGAGGTCTTCCGCGCCGCCATAGATCGTATCCAGCGATTTGGGGAAGGACGACGTGCAGCGCCACTGGATCTTGGGCTGGCTCTGGGCAATGGCCGGGGCGGCGAGCCCGGCAGTCCCGGCGACGCCGAGCGCCCCGACGGTGGACGATTGCAGAAATTTGCGGCGGTCCATTCTGACCCTCCCTCGAGCCCGAAACGGGCTGTTCCCATTCACCACACGCCAGAGGCATCGATGTGCCCGCGCGTGTCTTGGCGATCCTACGACAAGACTGCGTCATTTCAACAGTCTGCGCGGAGGGGGCATGCGCCAGGCGAAGCGCGAGCGCAAGAGGGCGGATTCAGCAGCTCAAACAAGACGAGCGGGCGACCCTGAGGCCGCCCGCTCGTCGCGGTCATTCCTGTCGTAAGGGCATGCGCCGCCGGGCTTTAGCCGGCCGAGGCGTTGCCCTCTTCCACCTCGCCGGTCGAACCGGCATCGGCGCTGTCCTGGGCCGCCGCACGCGCCTCGTCAAGCCAGCCGTTCCAGAGCTCCTGATGGGCCTTTATCCAGGCATCGGCGTGACGTTCGATATCCTCGTCCGAATCCTGGCCCTGCTGCATCAGAAGATTCTCGGCGCTGATGTCATTGGCCGAAACCTGCATGATTTCGAACAGTTTGGCCGCATCCGGATGATCCTCGGCAAACTGCTTATTGGCCGCGATCTTCTGATCATTGGCCTCGAAGCCGTAATTGGAGCCGTCCGGCAGCGAGGTATCGACGTCCGAGCGCTCGCCCGGCAGCGAGGAGAAGGGCACATTGAGCCAGGTCACATCCTTGCCCGGCACCATCACGCCCGAAACCCAGTAAGGCGTCCAGGTGTAGTAGAGGACCGGCTCGCCTTCCTTGAAACGGGCGATGGTGTCGGCGATGATCGCCGAATAGGACCCCTGATTATGGGTCACCGTGTCGCGCAGTTCGAAGGCGTCGAGCTGGTGCTCGATCACCTTCTCACAGCCCCAGCCGGGCGTGCAGCCGGTCAAATCCGCCTTGCCGTCGCCGTCGGTGTCGAACAGCTTGGCGATCTCTGGGTCCTTCAGCTGGCCGAGATTGGTGATGTCGTGCTCTTCGGCGGTCTTCTTGTCGATGAGATAGCCCTGGAGCGCGCCCGGCGAATAGACGCCTTCCCGGTAGAGCTTATCCGTGCCACCGGCCGCCGAAAAGAAATCGGCATGGAGCGGGTCCCAGCTATCGGCCATGAAGGTGCCGTCGCCATTGGCGATGGCGACATAGGCCGCGGGATATTCCAGCTCCTTGATGTCCTCGACGTCGTAGCCGAGTTCTTCGAGCGCCTTCGAGACGAGAAGCGTCTGGAAGGTCTCTTCGGCGATCGAGGATTTCAGCGGAATGACCGTGACGCCTTCGCCGGGCATGGACTGATCCTGTGCGAAGGCGGGCATTGCGACCGCCGAGAGCGAGACGCCGGCGGCTGCGGCAAGGCTCAGAAGCGTCTTTCGCGTCGTTGCTGTCGTCATTCGTTCGTCTCCAATTGTTGTAACGGTTGTCAAAACATGAAGCGTGAGCCCGCAACCGATGCCGAAGACGATCGGTGCGGGCCAAAGCTTCATTGGGAAAGCAAGGCTCATGCCTCGCGAGTCGACTGGTCGAGGCTGGCGCCTTTGCTCGTCGCGTCGCCGCCGCTCTCGCGGCGCTGGCGGACCAGGCCGCGAACGAGACCCGCAGGGCCCGTCTCATACCAGGCGAGATTGCCGCGCTCGCGCCGGGATTGGCCGAGCGCCTGGGTCATCCGATCGATGAGAATCGCGAGAATCACGATGCCGACGCCGCCGACGGTCGCAAGACCCATATCGAGGCGACCGATTCCGCGAAGAACCATCTGACCGAGACCGCCGACCGCGATCATCGAGGCGATGACCACCATCGAAAGGGCGAGCATCAGCGTCTGGTTGACGCCGGCCATGATGGTCGGCATCGCGATCGGCAGCTGCACCTTATAAAGGAGCTGCCGCTTCGACGCCCCGAAGCTGCGAGCCGCCTCGATGAGATCGCTCGGCACTTGCCGGATCGCCAGATTGGTCAGGCGGATCAATGGCGGCAGGGCGAAGATGATGGTCACGACGACGCCCGGCACGTTGCCGATGCCGAAGAGCATGACGATCGGCACCAGATAGACGAAGGCCGGCGTCGTCTGCATGGCGTCGAGGACAGGTCGGATCGCACCGGCAGCCCGATCGTTGCGGGCAAGCCAGATGCCGGTCGGCAATCCGATAACGACGCAGAAGAAGACCGAGGTGAAGACCAGCGCGAGCGTCACCATCGCTTCCGTCCACGCCCCGATCAGGCCGACGAAGGTCAGCGAAAGCACGGCGCCGATGGCGAGCCGCCGGCCCGCGACCTGCCAGGCGAGCAAGCCAACGAGCGCGATCATCAGGATTGGCGGGATGCCCTGGAGCATCGCCTCGATGAAGGAAAGAACCGCATCGATCGGGTAGCGGATCGCTTGGAAAACCGGACGAAAATGGGCGACAACCCAGTTGAGACCGCTATCGACCCAGTCGTTCAGAGGAATGACGGAATGGTCGAAGGGGTGAAGCCAATCGAAGCTCTTTTCCGGGGCCGCCGGCACCTGAGACAGCCAGTCCGGCGTGCCGGACACGGTGCCGGGTGGGCTCGAGGCCGCTGCGTCGCCAGTGGCCGACCCGCCGCTGGCGCCCCAAGGGTTGGAGGCGGCAGCCGCGCCGGCATCGGGCGCTGCGCCCGCAGGCTCGGAGGCCGAACCCCCGCCGCTGGCCCAAGGATTGTCAGCCTGGGCGATGAGGATATCGGTTGAATCAGCCATGGACTTCGTCCTCCCGGCTCATCGCCTGAAGCAGCGTCTTTCGACTGACGGCGCCGACCAATTCGCCATCGGGCCCGACCACGGGCATGGGCAGATCAGCTTCGGCGACCGGAGCGACAATCTGACCGATCTTCGCCTCGCCATCGATCGGCTCGACGCGGTCGATCACGGTGGCAAACCCGCCATTGCCGGCCTCGGCCATCAACGCGTCGCGCGAAAGTGCGCCGACGAAACGTCCATCCGCTTCCGTCACATAGGCGACTGGGCTCTCCCCGATCGCGGCGAGCGCGCTCTTCGGATCGCTGCCAGCCTCGACCACCGGAACGGCATCGGCAATGGCGATGTCGCCGGCGGTGATGACGTTCTGAACATTAACGCCCCGGAAGAAGGAGCGCACATAGTCATTGGCCGGCTGGTGCAGGATCTCGTCGGGCGTGCCCACCTGGACGACACGGCCGCCCTGCATGATGGCGATGCGATCGCCGATACGCATGGCCTCGTCGAGATCGTGGGAAATGAAGACCACCGTGCGGCGATGCTCTTCTTGAAGCGTCAGAAGCTCGTCCTGCATCTCGGTGCGGATCAGCGGATCAAGGGCCGAAAAGGCCTCGTCCATCAAAAGGATGGTCGGATCATTGGCGAGCGCACGAGCGAGGCCGACGCGCTGCTGCATACCGCCCGACAATTCGTTGGGATAGTTCCGGCCATAGGCACCGAGCCCGACCTGCGCCAGGGCATCCTGGGCCCGCGCCTCCCGCTGCTTTGCCGGCACGCCGGCCAATTCCAGCCCGAAAGCGGCGTTCTGTAGGACCGTCATATGCGGCATCAGCGCGAAAGACTGGAACACCATGGAAATATGGGTTCGACGGAACGCCATCAGCTCCGTCTCGCTCATGGCGGCGATATTCTCGCCACCGACGATGATCTCGCCGGCCGAGGGCGCGATCAGCCGATTGAGCATCCTTACCAGGGTCGACTTGCCCGACCCCGAAAGACCCATCACGACGAAGATTTCACCCTCGCGCACGGTGAAGCTCGCATCGCAAACCCCGAGCATCATTCCGGTCTTGGCAAATATATCGTCTTTCCCAAGTCCTTTTCGGTAGAGTTCGATAGCCTGCTCCGGTTCATCGCCGAAGACCTTGAAGAGATTTCTGACGGTGAGGATATCGGTATCACTCAAAGCCAATCACCCGCCGACGCTCCATCGAGGGCCGACGGTCCATGTTCGCTCGATCTGATCATGCGCAGGACTATAGAAGCGGCCCGCCAATCTGTCGACCCGAAGGCCGCAAATTTGCCGTAATTTCACAAACGCCCTGCCGGAGAAGGGCTCCGGCAGGGCGCATGCCGGCAAAACAAAAAGGCCTCCGAACCCGCCGGGTTCGAAGGCCTTTCATTCATGCCACGGAGCAGACGATCAAAGCTCGCCGTTACGCTGCTTCACCATCATGAAGGTGTCGTAGGTGTATTCCGACAGCTGCGCCCAGAGATAGGCGTCGCGCTTGAAGGCCTTTTGGCTCTCAGCGATCGTCTTGTAGTCGGCATTGTTGGCCATCAGATCAGCCTCGACCTCGTTCCAGGCCTCGAAGGACGCGTCGAGGATTTCCTGGCTGAAAGGCCGCAGCTGCGTTCCGTTCTGCACTAGCGAGCGGATGGCCTTCGGGTTGCGGTAGTCATAGGCTGCGAGCATCGCCGAATTCGCCGCCTCCGACGCCGCGCGCAGAAGCGTCTTATAGCGCTCGGGCAATTCGTTCCACTGGTCGAGATTGACCATCAGATGAAGGGCCGCGCCGCCTTCCCACCAAGCGGGATAGTAGTAATAGGGGGCTACCTTGTAGAAGCCGAGCTTCTCGTCGTCATAGGGGCCGACGAATTCGGTCGCATCCAGCGTGCCGCGCTCGAGCGCGGCATAGATGTCGCCCGCCGCGATCTGCTGGGGCACGACGCCGAGCTTCTCGACCACTCGCCCTGCAAGACCCGCGATTCGCAGCTTCAGACCCTTGAGGTCCTCGACCGTATTGATCTCCTTGCGATACCAGCCGCCCATCTGAGCGCCCGTATTGCCCATCAAAAGCGCATAGATGCCCTTCTTGGCGTAGAAATCGTCGAGCAAAGCCTGACCGCCGCCATCAATGATCCAGGCATTGATCTGACGCACATTGAGGCCGAAGGGCACAGCGGTGCCGAGCGCGAATGCCGGGTCCTGGCCCCAATAATAATAGGACGCCGTATGGCCCATCTCGACCGTGCCGCCTGCGACTGCGTCATAGACTTGACCGCCCGGCACGATCTCGCCGGCGGCGAACATCTGGACCTCGAACTGGCCGTCCGAGGCCTCGGTGACGTAGCGGGCCATGCGCTCGGACGCACCGAAGATGGTGTCGACCGATTTGGGGAACGACGACTGGCAGCGCCAGGTGATCTTCGGGTTCGACTGGGCAATGGCGGGCGCCGCGAGACCGCCTGCGGCAAGGCCCACCGTGCCGGCTCCGAGCGCGCCCTTGGCCGCGCCCGAAATGAATTTGCGTCTATCCATGAACAATTCCTCCCAACTGCAATGATGACATGCGGCACAAAAAAGACCACGCCGCACCGGCAACCGGCTTTTCGCCCGCCTTTGGGAGCCAAGCTCTAAGGGCGCGATCGGGCGAAGACAAGCGGGAAGCGTCGATGTTTCAGTGCCTTTCGCCGGCCGCTTTCCCATTGCCTCCGCTCAAAGCGCCTGCTCCTCTCCCCTTAAACCTCGCCGCCTTCGCATCCTTCGCAGCCTTCGCAGCCTTCCATTCATGATGGGAGGCCGGATGATCGCAGATGCAATCACGATGCCGGCGGTGTAGGACGGGCCAACGCAACCGTCTCTCCTCAACGCCATTCCCGTGACCGTCATGCCGGAAACAACCTCTCCCATCCTCATCGCCGTCCCGGCCGACGTGAAGGCGGTCGAAAACTATCACTGGCACGCATCGCCCGACACCTATCTCAAGGCGCTCATCCGCGTCGCCAAAGCGGTGCCCTTGATCGTGCCGGCGCTCTCGGAGGAGTTCGACATCGAAGCCGTGCTCGACCGCATCGACGGCGTGATGCTCACGGGCTCGGCGTCGAATGTCCATCCCGATCGTTACGGCGTGCCACCGAGCGTCGCCCATGAACCTTATGATCCCGAACGCGACCGCCTGACCGAACGCTTGATCCGAGCAACGCTCGATCGTGGCCTTCCGCTCCTCTGCATCTGCCGGGGCCATCAGGAGCTGAATGTCGCGCTGGGCGGCACGCTTCATGCCGAGGTCCAAGAGATCGAAGGGCGCATGGACCATCGCGCGATCAAGCATCAGGAACAGCGGGAGCGCTTCGCCATCCGCCATGATGTGGCGATCGAGCCGGGCGGCGTGCTGGAGGAGATCGTCGGCGAGGGGCCGATCCGGGTCAATTCGCTTCATCGCCAGGCGATCGACCGGCTGGCCGTGGGTTTGCAGGTGGAGGCACGGGCGCCGGACGGCACCATCGAGGCGATCTCGGTGACGAAGGCACAAGGATTCGCGCTCGGCGTCCAATGGCATCCGGAATATTGGGCCGAGACAGATGCCGCCTCGGCCGCGATCTTCGAGGCTTTCGCCAGAGCCTGCCGCGAGCGCCGCAGTTGACTTTAGGGAAGACCCGCCGCTCGTGTCGGGTCTGAAGCGGCCTTGCCAGGAGCCTTCGAACAGGCGCTTGCCCCGACGCACTACGGCGGAAAAGAGATGTCCCCCGCGTTTGGACGCGACGCCGGAGGCGCAAGGCTATGGTGAGGCTTCATTCCAGGCCTTCGTCACGCGCCTTTCGCAGGCCCCTTCGATGCGACGAGAGGCGACGAGAGGCGCGCGATTTTTCCGCGTGAGCCAATTGAACTCCGCGATCAGACCCACCACATCTCAAGGAGTGAACAGAGTAGATCGTTTAGATCACCCGCGATGCTTGGCGTCGCGGCCCTCCAATGAAAGGAACGTGGCAAGAATGTCTTCGCAAGCGTTGATCCGTCCGGCCTGGACGCCGGCAACCATTGCTCTCATGGTCGGTGGTTTCTTCGTCTTCTGGCCTCTCGGCCTCGCCGTGCTGGCGTATATTCTGTGGGGCGACCGGCTCGAATCCTTCAAGCGCGATGTGAACCTGTCGACCGACCGCTTCATGTCCGGCGTCAAGCGCTCCGGCATGGGCAAGGGCTTCGGCTTCGAGCGCACCGGCAATGTCGCCTTCGACGACTGGCGTGAGAAGGAGCTTTCCCGCCTCGACGAAGAGCGCCGCCGCCTGAACGAGGCTGCCGCCGAGTTCGAGGAGTATGCCCGCGAGTTGCGCCGCGCCAAGGACCAGGAAGAATTCGATCGCTTCATGTCCGACCGCCGTCGTCGCGAGACGAACCATAGCGGCCCGGTCGTGGACGGCCAGCCGGCCTAATCCCGTGCGTTCGTTATCGGCGGCAAGCCTGGCAAACGCTCCTTGATCAGACCGACCATCCTCGCTTGACTTTTTAGGAACGGCGGCGCATCTCGCGCCGCCGTTTCGCGTTTTCGCGGAGGAATGACGGGGCTGGCGATGTCATTGAAATATAGCCGCGATTCGAGCAGCATCACGAGGCCTTGAGACAAAGTGGCGGAACGCTTTGATCGGCGCCGGATCGACGATGAGGGGATGCCGACAGTTTCGATGGCGATCGCATTTCGCAAGACGACGAGCACGAAGCGACCGAGAGCAGGCCTGTCGGGCGCAGAGCCGGTCCAATCGATCCATGTCGCCGGCCGCGATCTTCTCGTGACGGTTCGCCGCAATCGCCAGGCCCGCCGCCTCATCCTACGACTGGCGCCGGAAGGCGACGGCGTCCTCGTCACGGCGCCGCCCCGCGCCGGCACCCGCCAGATCGCGGAGTTTCTGGAGCGTCATCGCAGCTGGATCGAGGATCGTCTCGACGATGCCCCCCGCCCGATCGATATCATCGATGGCGCCATCCTGCCCTTTCGCGGTGCGCCTCTGCGCATCGTCCATCATGGCGGACGGTTGCGCACGAAGCTGAGCCCGGCACCGCTCGGCATCGACGCCGAGCCGGACGATCCGCGCCTCGTCGCGCTCTTCGCCGAGCCCGCGCGGACCGGCGCCGCCCAAGCGCTCTCGGAGCTTCATGTGGGCGGCGCGCCGGAGCATCTCGCCCGGCGGGTCGCCGATTTCTTGAAAGCCGAAGCCAAGTCCGCCCTTATGGTCGCCGTCGAGCGCCATGCCCAAACGGTCGGCCTGAAGCCGGCGGCCATGACGCTCAAGGACACCAAGAGCCGTTGGGGCTCCTGCACATCGGATCGCCGCTTGTCCTTTTCCTGGCGGATCGCCATGGCGCCGCCTGACGTCCTCGATTATCTCGCGGCCCACGAGGTCGCCCATTTCGTCGAAATGAACCATTCGGCGGCTTTCTGGGCACTCTGCCGCAAGCTCTGCCCCGGCAGCGAGGATGGACGGGTTTGGCTGAGGACCCATGGCGCCGTGCTACAAGCCGTGCGCGTTAGCTCGCGCTGATCCGAAACAGCCCTTCGCCACGGTTGACAATTTTGCGACGGCATTGGAGAAGGCCGGCCGGTGCTTACCCGTCCCTTGCCGAGTTCAGTTATCTGCCTCGAGCGCGGGATCGGGCCGGTCCGAAAGCCGCTTCCGGTTTTCCGAGTCCCAGCCTCGGCGGCAGCGAAGACGAAACACACGATCGAAGTCGAAAGCCGATCCGTTCGGCGGAGTTGGTCCCTTTAAAGGCTCGTCTGCTTGTTCAAGAGCGGGCCGAAAAGGGCGTTCGCCATTCAATGAGATGCCCGAGCGCCGAGGTTTTGGCACGAACGGCAAAACGAGACGATCAGACGAGAGGACAGCTTTTTTAGTTCCATGGCATCCCGCTCCCATCAAAAGCCCGGTTCCGGGCCCAGCCAACGCCAGCTTTCGGTCGGCGAAAAGGTTCGCCACGCGCTGACGGAGGTCATGCAGCGCGGCGAAATTCGCGACCCGCTGCTCGAAAAGGCCGTCGTCTCCGTGTCCGAAGTGCGCATGTCGCCGGATCTGAAGCTCGCCACCGCGTATGTGACGGTGCTCGGACAGGACGACGTCACGCCCTTCGTCGATGCGCTCAATTCCAATGCGCGATTCATTCGCGGCCGGGTCACGCCGGCGCTCAAACAGATGAAATACATGCCCGACATTCGCTTTCGCGAGGACACCTCCTTCGACAATTTCGCGCGGATCGACGCGCTCCTGCGCTCGCCCGAGGTCGCCCGCGATCTCGACGAGGACGAGACCGATGACGAGGAGACGAAGTGATGGCGCGCCGTGGAAAGAAGCCCAAAGGCCGGCCGATCAATGGCTGGGTCATTCTCGATAAGCCGAAGGGTCTCGGCTCGACCGATGCGGTCGCCAAGCTGAAGCGGCTCTATTTCGCTCAGAAGGCGGGCCATGCCGGCACGCTTGATCCGCTCGCCTCGGGCATGCTGCCGATCGCCTTTGGCGATGCGACCAAGACCGTTCCTTATGTAATGGACGGTCGCAAGACCTATCGCTTCACCGTTCGCTGGGGCGCCGAGACGACGACCGACGATACTGAAGGCCCGGTCGTCGAAAGCGCCGAGATGCGGCCGAGCGAGGAGGCGATACTCGATCGCCTGCCCGACTATATCGGCGAGATCGAGCAGGTGCCGCCGCGCTTTTCCGCCATCAAGATCGATGGCGAGCGTGCTTATGATCTGGCGCGCTCCGGCGAAGAGGTAGAGATCGCCAGCCGCATCGTCACCGTTCACCGGCTGGAACTCCTGGAGCGCCCGGACGACGACACGGCGGTTTTCGAGGCCGAATGCGGCAAGGGCACCTATGTGCGGGCGATCGCGCGCGATCTCGGCCGCGATCTCGGCTGCTTCGGCCATGTGATCGATCTGCGCCGAACCGCCGTCGGCGCCTTCGAGGAAGAGGACATGGTGACCCTCGACGAACTCATGGAGGCGGCCGACGAGGGCCGCGAAGAGCTCGATGAGGAACAGGTCGAGGCCGGCGCCACCGCACGCGTCACCGATTTCGAGCCGCTGGACGACTATGTCGTGGACGCGGCCGAGGCGCTCTCCGATCTTTACGAGGTCTCGCTATCGGAAGAACAGGCGAGCCGCGTCCTGTCCGGCAATCCGGTTCTCTTGAGGGGGCGTGACGCCCCGGCCTTTTGCGAAGAGGCCTTTGCGACCGGGCATGGGCGGCTGATCGCCATCGGCGCGATCGAACAGGGCTCGTTCCACCCGCGCCGCGTCTTTGGCGGACGCGGCTGAGCAAAATTGGGTCGGGCTTCCTACGAAGCGGCAACCACACGTCGCACTTGCAACCGGCCGCCCCTTTCTCAAGTTACCCGAGCGGCCGTCGCATAGACCCATGCGACGGCCGATTGCGTTGACGAGAGTGGTAAGCGTTCGATGGTGGCATTCCCGAGACTGAAAAAGAAGAAGCGTAGGCGAAGCACCCTGAATCGCTCCGGCGTCGGGGCGCCGCCCGGCCTTCTGGTGGCCGATCCCGAAGCCGTGCCGTCCCGCCTCTCGGTCTATGGAATCGGCGACGGGCGCTTTCACAAGCAAGTCGGCATCGATCTCGACGAGGCTCTCGCTCTGCGCACGGAATGGCCCGTCATCTGGCTTGATTGCTCGGGCCTCTCCGACATTGGCCTCGTGGAACGGATCGGGGCAGCCTTCAACCTTCATCCCCTCGCGCTCGAAGATGTGGTCAACACGGAACAGCGGCCGAAATGCGATCCCTATCAGGATCATGCCTTCGTGGTCGCTCGAATGCTCGATCCGACGGGGAATTCCGAACAGCTCTCGGTCTTTTTCGGCGAAGGCTTCGTCCTCACCTTTCAGGAGCGTCCGGGCGACGCCTTCGATCCGGTGCGCAAACGCATCGAGAAGGGCGCGCCGCGTCTCCATGCCGGCCATTCGGACTATCTCGCCTATGCGCTGATCGACGCGGTGATCGACGCCTATTTTCCGGTCGTCGACCGGCAGACGGGACGCATCGACGAATTGGAAGACGAGATCTTCGACGATCTCGACGCCGTTCAGGTGCCTGAAATCCATGGCCTGCGTCGCGACATGCTCAATCTGCGCCGGGTTCTGCGTCCGACACGGGACGCGCTCAACGCGCTGCTGCGCCTCGATCGTCCGTTTCTACGCGAGGAGACCAAAACCTATTTCGGCGATGTCCAGGACCATTGCGATCAGCTGATTGATCTCAACGACACCTATCGCGACACCGCCGCAGGCCTCATCGATCTACACATGACCTTATCGGCGGCCGCGACCAATGAGGTGATCAATCTTCTGACGATCATCTCGACGATCTTCATCCCCTTGGGCTTTCTGGCCGGTCTCTGGGGCATGAATTTCAATCCCGAGATCTCCGACTGGAACATGCCGCTCACCCAATCGCCCTATGGCTATCCCATCGCCCTTGCCGTTATGACCGTCATCGCCTTGGGGTTGCTCGCCTATTTCAAGAAGAAGCGCTGGATTTAAGGGAGGCAGCATGTTGAAGGACGATGCCAAGGCCGTGCTTGCCGATCTGTCGCGAAAGACCGGCGTCCAGGTGCCGCCCCGCGACGAGGCCCAGAAGCTTGAACAGGCGCGCGCTTTGACCGGCTCGCTGACCGACTATTCCGGCAACAGCCCAGGCGATGTCAGCGCGGAGGCTTTGGCGGTCGAGGGACCGGCCGGCGCAATCCCCGTTCGGCTTTATCGTCCCTCTAGCGAAGCGTCGCGGCTCATCGTCTGGTATCACGGCGGCGGCGCGATGGCCGGCTCGCTGGACAGCCACGACGTGGCATTGCGCCAGCTCTCTTCGTCCACTCGATGCGCCATTGCCTCGGTCGACTATAGGCTTGCGCCCGAACATCCCTCGCCGGCTCCGCAGACCGACTGCATCACGGCGACAACTGCGCTTCTGTCGAAAGCTGGCGATCTCGGATTCGATCCCGACCGCATTGCGATTGGCGGCGATTCCATCGGCGGCCTGTTTGCCGCCGTGACGGCGATCCATCTGCGCGAGGCGTGCGGGCCGATGCCGGAGGCGATGTTGCTGCTTTATCCGAACACCGATCTGCGCCCGGATCGGCCTTTCGCCTCGCTGAGAAGCGAGAGCGGCCATGTGATGACCGAGGAGTCGCTCGCCTATGAAAATGGGCTCTTCGTGCCCGACATCGCCGCCCGGTCCGACCCCATCGTCTCGCCCCTGCTCGCGCCCGATCTCTCCCGCCTGCCCCGCGCCCTCATCGTCACCGCTGAGCACGATCCCTTGCGCGACGAGGGCGAAGCCTTCGCGCAAAGACTGCACGAGGCCGGCAATGACGTCATGCATCATCGGTTCGACGGCATGATTCACGGCTTTCTGCAGATGGATGGCTGGATCGGCGAGGCGGGTGATCTGAGAAGGCTCGTCGCAGACTATCTCGCCTGACCGGCCTCCTCTGACGGCGTCAGATGGAACGGCGGACGATTGGTCGGCGCGTTGAGACGGGTCGCAACCCCTCGCTGTCGATTTTTCGCCGGGAACGCGCGGCGCGCCGCCCCCCTATCATTCCCCGTCGATATCCCTTATATGCACGGCATCCGCGCCGAGGGTCTCAAACCCTGTGACGCGCGGCAACGGCCCTCGCTGGACGACATCCCGGCCACGGGCGACACACCCACCCAACGACAACAGAAAGGGACCCGATGTCGATTACGGCTGAGCGCAAGGCGGAACTCCTCAAGGAATACGGCACCAAGGAAGGCGACACCGGTTCGCCCGAAGTCCAGGTCGCCCTCCTCACCGAGCGCATCACCAATCTCACCGAGCACTTCAAGGGCCACAAGAAGGACAATCATTCCCGCCGTGGCCTCCTGAAGCTCGTCTCGCAGCGCCGTCGCCTGCTCGACTATCTGAAGGGCAAGGAAGACGAGCGCTACCAGAGCCTGATTCAGCGTCTCGGCCTGCGCCGTTGACGCTTTGAGATCGAATGCCCGGCGGGTCCCTTGAAGGTCCCGCCGGTTTCGCATTCCGGCGGATGTCGTCTCGCAAGGGACGCCTTTCGCCGGAGCCCCCGCCGACCCATACAAAGGCGGTGCCGGCGCTGAGAAGCGACAGGCATGGCCGGGCCGGCGGATCCGCCGAACGGCGTCATGGGGCAGGATTGCAGACGGCTTCTTCTCCGGTTCGTCCCGGAATTGTCCTGAAGCCCTCCGTCGTCTTGCCCGTGACCCCTTCGCACGACCGATGTGCGATCCGACGATGATCCGTTTGACGACGTGAGGGCCCGCCGAAGAGCGGCGCGGCCGGTCGGATCGCCTTAAGACAAGAAGGCAAGACCTTATCATGTTCAATTCCCATCGCGTGGATGTCGACTGGGCCGGCCGCCGGCTCACCCTGGAAACCGGCAAGATCGCCCGTCAGGCCGACGGCGCCGTTCTCGCCACCTATGGCGAGACCACGGTCCTTGCGACCGTCGTTTCCGAGAAGCAGCCCAAGGCCGGCTTCGACTTCTTCCCGCTGACCGTGAACTACCAGGAAAAGGCCTTCGCGGCCGGTAAGATCCCGGGCGGCTATTTCAAGCGCGAAGGCCGTCCGTCCGAGAAGGAGACGCTGGTCTCCCGCCTCATCGACCGTCCGATCCGTCCGCTCTTTGCGGAAGGCTACAAGAACGACACCCAGGTCGTCGTCACGGTTCTTCAGCACGATCTCGAAAACGACCCTGACATTCTCGCCATGGTCGCGGCCTCGGCGGCCCTCACCCTGTCGGGCGTGCCCTTCATGGGCCCGATCGGCGCGGCGCGCGTCGGCTATATCAATGGCGAGTACAAGCTGAACCCGCATGTGGACGAGATGGACGAGTCCGCGCTCGACCTCGTCGTTGCCGGTACCCAGGACGCGGTCCTCATGGTGGAATCGGAGGCCCAGGAGCTTCCCGAGGACATCATGCTCGGCGCCGTCATGCACGGCCATAAGGGCTTCCAGCCGGTGATCGATGCGATCATCAAGCTCGCCGAGGTCGCCGCCAAGGAGCCGCGCGAGCATTCCGCGCCGGATCGTTCGGCTCTCGAAGGCGAGATGCTGCAGCTGGTCGAGACCGATCTGCGCGAAGCCTACAAGATCACCGACAAGCAGGCCCGTTACGGCGCCGTCGACGCCGCCAAGGCGAAGGTGACCGCGCACTTCCTGCCCGAGGGCGCGGAAGAGACCAAATACACGAAGGAAGAGGTCGGCGCGGTCTTCAAATCGCTCCAGGCCAAGATCGTTCGCTGGAACATTCTCGACACCAAGAGCCGCATCGACGGTCGCGACCTATCGACGGTCCGTCAGATCGTCGCCGAGGCCGGCGTCCTGCCGCGCACCCATGGTTCGGCGCTCTTCACGCGCGGCGAGACCCAGGCGCTTGTCGTCGCGACGCTGGGCACCGGCGAGGACGAGCAGTTCGTCGACGCCCTGACCGGCACCTACAAGGAGCGCTTCCTGCTCCATTACAACTTCCCGCCCTATTCGGTGGGTGAGACCGGCCGCATGGGCTCGCCCGGCCGCCGCGAAATCGGTCACGGAAAGCTTGCCTGGCGCGCCATTCGGCCGATGCTGCCGGCTCAGGAGCAGTTCCCCTACACGCTGCGCGCGGTCTCGGAGATCACCGAGTCCAACGGCTCGTCCTCGATGGCGACCGTCTGCGGCACCTCGCTCGCCTTCATGGATGCCGGCGTGCCCCTGAAGCGTCCGGTGGCGGGTATCGCCATGGGCCTCATCAAGGAAGATGAGCGCTTTGCGGTTCTCTCCGACATTCTCGGCGACGAGGATCACCTTGGCGACATGGACTTCAAGGTGGCCGGCACGTCGGAAGGCGTGACCTCGCTCCAGATGGACATCAAGATCCAGGGCATCACCGAGGAGATCATGAAGATCGCCCTCGAACAGGCCAAGGGCGGGCGCATCCACATCCTCGACGAGATGGCCAAGGCCCTCTCGGAGAGCCGCGCCGAGCTCGGCGAGTTCGCTCCGCGCATCGAGGTCATGCAGATCCCGACAGACAAGATCCGCGACGTGATCGGCTCGGGCGGCAAGGTCATCCGCGAGATCGTCGAGAAGACCGGCGCCAAGATCAACATCGACGACGACGGCACGATCAAGATCGCGTCGGCCTCCGGCAAGGAGATCGAGGCGGCCAAGAAGTGGATCCACTCGATCGTGGCCGAGCCGGAAGTCGGCGAAATCTACGAGGGCACCGTCGTCAAGACGGTCGAATTCGGCGCCTTCGTCAACTTCTTCGGCTCGCGTGACGGCCTCGTTCACATCTCCCAGCTCGGCGAAGGCCGGGTCGCCAAGACCACCGACGTCATCAAGGAAGGCGACAAGGTCTATGTGAAGCTCATGGGCTTCGACGAGCGCGGCAAGGTTCGCCTGTCCATGAAGGTCGTCGATCAGGAGACCGGCGAAGAGATCAAGAAGGGCAAGGATTCGAGCGAGGACGCGGCTTAAGCCCTTCGCTTGATCGCTCGGAACATCGAAAGGCGCGCTCCGATCGGGGCGCGCCTTTTTGGTTTGATCTGGGGTGGTTCAGAAGGCAGCTGCGGAGTCGAAGCGCCATCACCGTCCTCAACCGCCAAGCCATGGATGCCAGATCGACGGTGGTGGAAAGTTGCGCGCCCTTGAAAGAATGAAGGCATCGAGTGGGACGGAATGGCTCCTCGTGCTCTTCGAGCCCGAGGAAGATGACGAAGCGTCAGGGGAAGTGCTCCACGCATTCGAAGCCTACGGACGCCGCACCAATTCAGGATCGAGACGGAAGACGTGCGACACTACGACCACCGAATGCCCTGGTCTTCCCTCGCCGATAGAACCGATCAAGCCGCCCTCTCGTTACGCGCATAAGCGCCTCCCGCGACCGCTCGCCGCGCGGCGCCCGTTGCGGCGGCGTCGATCCCAAAGCGCGCCAGAAGCATCGTCATGCGCTCGGCTTCGACGCCGAGATTGGCGCAGGCGCTGGCCGCCTGCTCCACCATGGCGCCGTTCTGATGGGTTCCCTGATCGATCGTTTCGACGGCTCGCGTGATCTCGGACAGATTGACCCCTTGCGCCCGCGTCGTCTCAACGATGGCCGCGATCAACCGATCGACCTCGGCAACCGCCTCGACGATGCCGCTCAGGCTGGTTCCGGTCTCCCCGACGAGCTTCACCCCCGCCTTCACATGCTCGCCCGAGCGCTGGATCAGCGCGTCGATCTCCTTGGCCGCGTCGGCAGAGCGTTGGGCCAGCGCGCGAACCTCCTGTGCGACGACGGCAAAGCCACGACCGGCTTCGCCGGCGCGCGCCGCCTCGACCCCGGCATTGAGGGCAAGCAGATTGGTCTGGAAGGCGATTTCCTCGATGACCGAAACGATACGGGTAACCTCCGAAGAGGAGTTTGCGATCGCGCTCATCGCCGCCGTAGTGTTTTCGACGACGCGGCCCGAGGTCTGGGCATCGCTTCGCATGGCGGAGACGCGCTTGCTGACATCGGCAGCGCGCTTGGCGGACTCGTCGACCGCGCCGTAGAGTTTGGCGACCGCTGCCGAGGTCTCTTCGACGGAGCCGGCCTGCAAGCGTGTCCGGCTTGACAGGCCATTCGACGCATCGCTGATCTCCGCCGTCGTGGCGCGGAACGCCTTCGCGCTTTCGCCGACATCGGTCAAAGCGTCCCGAAGCATGGCGACGGCGTTATTGAAATCCTGGCGCACCGCTTCGAGCTCGGGCACGAACGCCGTCTCGATCGTCTGGTCCAGCTCGCCCTCGGCCAAACGCTTCAGGCCACCGGCAAGACTTCTCACCGCAGCGACACGGCCCGTGACGTCGGTGGCGAATTTGACGACCTTGAAGACGCGCCCCTCATCGTCCCGAATAGGGTTATAGGTCGCCTGGATGAAGACCTCTCGGCCGCCCTTGCCGAAGCGCAGGAACTCGCGGGCACAGAATTGACCCGCCGCGAGATCGCGCCAGAAGCCCGCATAGTCCTCGGACTTGGCGTAGTGGGCGTCGACGAACATCTTGTGGTGACGGCCGACGATCTCGTCTTCGCGATAGCCCATTGTTTGAAGAAAGTTTGGATTGGCCGAAAGGATCGTTCCATCAGGCAGGAACTCGATCACGGCCTGGGCGCGGGACAGCGCATCCAGCTTCCCGGCATCCTCCATCGCCTTGCGCTTTTCGGAGGTGATGTCGGCGGCAATTTTCACGACCTTCACACACCGTCCCCTGCGGTCGAGGATCGGGTTGTAGCTCGCCTGAATCCAGACCTCCCGTCCGTCCTTAGCGATGCGCTTGAACTCGCCCGACATGAAGCGCCCCTCGCTCAAGCTGCGCCAGAAGGTTTGATAATCCGGCGACTGAGCTTGCGCCTCTTGAACGAACATCTTGTGATGACGCCCGACGATTTCGCTCCGCTGATAACCGAGGGCCTGGCAAAAGTTGTCGTTGGCTTCGAGGATCGTGCCGTCTGGCTTGAACTGGATCGTGGCCATCGAACGGTCGAGGGCCTGCTGGATCGCATCGGAGTCAGATGGAAACGTCAATCGACTGAGCATGAAGCGCGCCTCGGTAAGGTGGAAGGATCGACGACTCAGGCCCTTGGCGTTCTCACGGAGAGCGTCGGCTGGCGTCCATGCGGCGAAGCTAAAACAAATCCGTTAAGAGATATCTCACACTTGAAGTACCAACAGGGGGATGAGAACGCCGCACTCCACCACGTTATAATAATTCTGTATTATTTTTTGGATCCCCGCTTTAAAGCGCACCTAAACTGTCCAGGACGAAGTGCCCGCAGGCAGGAAAATCATCACCTCGCCTTGCAATAATTCACAACCAAGCCATGCATAACTGCACTTTACTTGGCAGGATTTACCTCTGGGCATCAGCGTGCAGATCCGCGCCAAAACGCCAAGCCAAACGGCTGAAGGCGTTTGAGAAGCTAGGACGTTCGAGCTTATCGGCAAGAAGCGGATGGGCCGCGATCAACGCGCCGCTTCGATCGACGAGGCATGGCAGGGTTTTATCATGCAGGTTGCCGCGCCCCAATGCACCAAGCGGCAGGATCCAACCCGCCTCTTCCGCTTCCTCATCTGACAAGACGATGTCGAAACGCTCATCGAAGAGATACCGTCTTAAGCCATTCGAGACACGCACGCTTGGCGGGCCTTTTCGGCCAAACTCTCGTTCGAAGACGAGGGTGCCCTTGCGGGTTCCGGGACCTGGGGTGAAGGAGACCCGCGCTCCGCCAAGAGTGCGGACGAAAGCCACCTCACAGCCGTCGAGTGCGCGTTCGAGCCGCGTGACCTTGTCACGATCTGGCGCTTCAGGCGCACCGCCGGCTGCTGTCAGGAGGCGCGATAGGAGCGCCCTTCTCACCTCACGCTCGCCCGTCTCGAACGCGTCGCAATCGAGACGCACTCGTCCACTCACCTCGAAAACCAGCGCGCCCGCCGCGTCCAGCCAGGCGATCACAGCCGCCAGACGCCCCATCTCCTCGCGGCGCTGTTCGCAGGCTCGGACAATCGCCTGGTCGATCTCGGCAAGTTGCTCGACGTCATATCGCGCCAAATCCTCGCGAAGGGCGACGCGGGCAAATCGGCGATCTTGATTGGAAGGATCGGCCACCGCCTCGATCCCCTCTTTGCGTAAAAGCGCTGCAAGCCGCGCCGGATCGATCGACAGGAAGGGCCGCAAGAGCTTTACGCCAGGCGCCAGATCGCGCGCGGCGCGCATGCCGGCAAGTCTTGCGCCTTGATGACCCCGAGCCTTGGCGAGGCAATGGGTCTCGCGCTGGTCCTGACGATGATGGGCGACGATGACCGCGGAGGCGCCGATCTCTTCCGCATGGCTCGTCAGCAAGCGGTAGCGAGCGGCGCGCGCCTCTGCCTGAAGATTGCCGGTCCCGTCCCAGCCTGTCCAGGAAAGCGTCTGATGCGGGATCGCCCAAGCGCGGCAGAGTTTAGCCACATAACGCGCTTCGCAGGCCGCTTCCGGGCGCAATCCGTGATCGACGGTCGCGGCCGCAAAGCACCAGTTCGGGTTCTGGGACAAGGCGGCAAGACGCAGGAGCGCGAGCGAATCCGGCCCACCGGACACGGCGATAAGGAAGGAGTTTGGTTTTGGGGGAGGATTGCCCGGAAAGCAGGCGGATAGAAGACTCGAAAATTCGGTCAAGCTCAGCGGCCGATCATCGCGCCCTGGCGACACGGCGGGCGCTGAGACTGAAATCTCAGCACTTGGCCTTGGACTGCTCTTCGGAGAGCTTGCGGCGGACATTGTCGCTCATATCCGGGTATCGGCTCGCCACCTCGCGAAAGGTGACACAGGCCGTGTCGCGATTGCCGAGAGCGGAGAGGGACATGCCGAGCTTCAGCATCATGTCCGGCGCCTTGGTCGCGTTCGGGTGGGCCTTCTGGCCTTCCAGAAAGACCTCCGCCGCATCGGCATAGCGCTGCTGCTGGAACAGGCTCTCACCGAGCCAATATTGCGCGTCCGCTATGTCCGGAGCGTTCGGATAGGTCTGCACATATTGGCGAAAGGATTGTTCGGCGAGTTCGTAGTCGCCGGCCAGAAGCTGGTCGTAAGCTTCGCGATAGACCCCTTCGGAAGCGCCGTTTCCGGCTGTCGAAGGAACTGGCGTTTGATCGGCGCCGCCGGCTGCGCTGAAATCGGGGTTTTCGAGAATGCCAGCGATATCGTCCCCGCTCCCGACATCCGCGCCGCTGCCAGCTTGCGCGGTGTCGGAACCGCTCGCAGACCCGAGATCGAGGTCGCCGCGCTGCTGCGGCAGGCCATCGCCAGAGCCGCCCGAACCGGGGCCCTGTTCCAATTCCTGAAAACGGAACTCGTTGTTTTCCTGCGCGCGGCGCATGTCTTCCTGAGCCTGAAGGAGCTGGAAACTCAGCTCTTCCACGCGCCCGTTCAGACGACGCACCTCTTCCTCGAGCCTTTGCAGCCGGGTCAGGACATCGCTCGCCTGCGCCACGCGCATCGGCGTCTCTGACGCCTTCGCTCCGCCCATCAGGTCGGACAGAGAGATCGTCCCCCGCGCAACCACATGCGAGGACGCGTCGAAGCCTTCCGAACGGGGTAAGGCCCAAGCCCCGCCGGATGTGGCGAGGAGCATGGCCCCTGAGACCGCAAGAAGGAGCGAACGACGGATCATGCCGGAAACCTCATGCTGAAGAACCGATCGCCGGCCGTGATCGCGTCACCGACGGCGCGCCGGCCAGCGCGCGAGGGTTGTTTAGCACGGAAGAGCCTTGGCGGTGCAAGCCCTGCTTGCCACCAAGGCCTTTCGCCATCAGCTTCCGGCGCCGCCGAGAACGGTCACGGCACGGCGGTTCTGCGACCAGCAGGAGATGTCGTCGCAGACCGCGACCGGCCGCTCCTTGCCGTAGGAAATGGTGTTGATGCGATTGCGCGCAACGCCGAGCTGGGAGAGGTAGTCACGGGTCGCCGCCGCACGGCGGGCGCCGAGCGCCAGATTGTATTCGCGCGTGCCGCGCTCATCCGCATGACCTTCGACGGTGATGGCATATTGCGGATACTGGTTCAGCCACTGAGCCTGACGCTGGAGCGTCTGCTGGGCATCTGCCCGGATCGACGAGGAATCGGTGTCGAAGAAGATGCGGTCGCCCACATTCACCGTGAAATCCTGGGAGGTTCCGGGCGCGGCATTGCCGGCGCCATAACCGCCCGCACCGCCGGCGCCGGACAGGCCGAGGCCCGCAGCGTTGTCCGGCAGGGCGTCCTGCTTGTTGGCGCAACCCGCCGCAAGGAAGCCGGCCAGAAGCACGACGACGAGAGGATTGCGGATGAGGCAAGAGAGACGGCCCATGGCCAACTCCTTAAAAACTGTTGGTCGGTCTTTGCGACGGGTTTACCGTCGCCACACTTAACACCTCGTGAAGAAAGACTTTTTTCGTCTTTTCCTCACGCATGCGTGACCCGCCGCCTCTCATCCGTCGCCGATCGATTCGGCAGCGGTGCCGGCCCGTGGAGTCGGGCAGGCGATGCAAGTTGGCAACAGCCACTTCGGAATAAGCGGCGAAGCTTGCGCCGGCCTGATGGGACCGGCGCTTTGGTGCCGTCTGACCTCAGCCGAGCAGAGGCGACCAGGCGGGGTCGGAGGCAAAGCCCTGGGTGGGCACACGTTGTTCGTTGCGGCCGGACAGATCGATCGAGAAGAGCTGCGGACCGCCGCCGCCCTTCTGGTCGCGGAAGAACATCAGGACACGGCCATTGGGCGCCCAGGTCGGGCCTTCATTATGAAAGCCGGAGGTCAGGATGCGCTCGCCCGAGCCGTCGGGCCGCATGACGCCGATCTGGAACTGGCCGCCCGACTGTTTGGTGAAGGCGATGAGATCGC
Organism: Fulvimarina manganoxydans; assembly: GCF_900176465.1. Classification (GTDB taxonomy): domain Bacteria; phylum Pseudomonadota; class Alphaproteobacteria; order Rhizobiales; family Rhizobiaceae; genus Fulvimarina; species Fulvimarina manganoxydans. Next base: position 81,844 of record NZ_FWXR01000006.1, on the reverse strand, counting down.
CGCGCGGGCTCCAGACCGGGGTCGAATAGGCCCCGTCGCCGAAAGAGATGCGCTGCTGGTTCGAACCGTCGGCATTCATCACATAAAGCTGCTGGCGCCCGCCCCGGTCCGATTCGAAGACGATGCGCTGACCGTCCGGCGAATAGGAGGGCGAGGTGTCGATCGCCGCCGTGTTCGTCAGGCGCGTCGTCGCGCGCGAGCGAAGATCCATCGCATAGATATTGGCATTGCCGTCCTGCTGCAGGCTCATGATGACCTTCTGGCCATCCGGCGAGAAGCGCGGCGAGAAGGTCATGCCGGGGAAATTGCCGACGATCTCCCGCTGACCCGTCTCCAGCTGCAGGAGATAGACCCGCGGCTCGCCATTGCCGAAGGACATATAGGTAATTTCCTGGCGGTTGGGCGAAAAGCGCGGCGTCAGAACGAGGTCTTCGCCTTGCGTCAGATAGCGCATATTGGCGCCGTCCTGATCCATGATGGCGAGGCGCTTGACGCGGTTCGCCTTGTCCCCAGCTTCGGCAACGAAGACGATATGGGTGTCGAAATAGCCCTTCTCGCCGGTGATCTGCTCATAGATCGCATCGGCGATGATATGGGCGATGCGCCGCCAATTGTTGGGATCGGCATAGAATTGCTGACCGTCCATCTGTTGGCCGGCGAAGGTGTCCCAGAGCCGGAATTCGACGCGCAGGCGTCCGTCGGCCTCGGTGGCGACGCGCCCGACGACGAGCGCCTGGGCGTTGATCACGGTCCAGTTCTCGAAGGCGGGCCGATCGTCGGGGGTCAGACCCTTCTGGATAAAGGCCGAGGAGTCGATCGGCGCAAAGAGGCCCGAGCGCTGGAGATCGGCCTTCACGACGTCGGAAATCTGCTTGCCGAGGCCGTTGTCAGAGGCAAAATCGGTGATCGCGATCGGCAGCGGCTCGGCCGTGCCGCCGGTGATGTCGATCGTCACCCGCGCCTCGGCGCCCGCTAAGGGCACGAGAACAAGCGCGGCCGTAAAAAGGATGGCGCGCATGGCTAGGCCAAGCGCGGCGCCGGTCCGCGCGATCATGCGGTTCATGCTGGTTAGGGCGAAATCCATGTCGTCCTGTCCCTTGGGTCTGTGATCCCGCCTCCCCTGAGGCGAGTGTTCAATAAGCCTCGCCGGGCCGGAAATTGAAGGTGAGTTCCGACCAGGCATCATAGGATTGTGCGGACAGCCGATAGCGTCCCTGTTGGGCGCAAATTTGAACCGCGCGCGAGGCGCTCGATTCATAGGCGCGCCGTGTTGCGGCATCGCCGCCCGTCGCGGTCACCCGCGGCCTCGAACGGAGCGAGCCATCCGGCTCCAATTCGAAGGAGACCTCGATGACGATGCCCTCGGCGCCGAAGGAGCCCGACGGCTCGTACCAGCATTCCTTCGTCGCCTTGCGAAGGGCGTCGATCTCGCTCTGGGCAAGCCGCGCGCCCGTCGTCTCGCGCCCACCGAGGCTCGCCGGCTTGTCGGAGCGCCGCGCGCCACCGCCCGACGACTTCTCGCGATTGAGAAGCGCGGCGATCTTGTCGGCGTCGAAATCGCTCTTGTCCGGCGCCTGCGCCTCGGTCTCGCGCGGCTTTTCGGGCTTCTCGCGCGTCTGCGGCTTCGGCTCGGGCTCAGGCCGCGCTTCGGCAACACGCACCGGCTCGGGCGGCTTCGGCTTGATCTTCGGGACCGGCACATTGCGCGGCACCGGCGGTGTCGGATCCGGTTCGGCCTCGGCGATCGCTTCCGTCACCGGATCGGGCGTCGGCTCAGGCTCGGTTTCCGCAACTTCTGGCGCAGGCTCCGGGGTGGGCTCGGGCTCGGGCTCTGCCACCGGTTCAGGTTCAGGCTGCGGCGTCGGCTCGGGCACGGCTTCGGGCGTCGGCGGCGCGACAGGCTCCGGCGGCGCGGAAGCGGCGGCCGTCTGAACCGTTTCGCGGGGGGCCGAGCGGGGCGTCGGCAGAGCGTCGAGATCGACCTCGTTCGCACCGGCGTTTTCCGCCGTCTGATCGGGCTGCGGTGCCTCCTCAGTCGGCTCCGGATTGAAGGTCTCGTCCATCGGCGCATCCTCGGCGCCCGCAACGCTCTGGGAGAACTCCTCGATGGGCACGAGATCGACCGGCAGGCTGTTGTCGATCGCAGACATGGGTTCGGGTCCCGCCAGGGACCACAACCCCCAGGACAGAAGCACCACATGTGCGATCGATGAGACGACGAGGCCGGTCTTCATGAGACCTTTTGATCCAGTCCTTAAGCGTTGCGTTCTTGGTCGGTCACGAGACCGATATTCTTGAAACCGGCGGCCGAAATGCGCGCCATCACCTTCATGACGGTGCCGTAATCGGCCGAGCGGTCGCCGCGCACGAAGATGCGCTCCTGATAGCCGGCCTTGGCGATCGCCTGCAGCTTCGGCACGACCTCCTCGACAGCGATCTCGGTGTCATTGAGAAAGACCGCGCCGGCCTGATCCACCGAAATGGTGATCGGCTGGCTCTCCGAGTTGATCGCCCGCGCTTGCGTCTCCGGCAGCTTGATCGGCACACCGACGGTGAGCATGGGGGCTGCGACCATGAAGATGATGAGCAGAACCAGCATGACGTCGACCATCGGCGTCACGTTAATTTCGCTCATGGGCTGGCGGCGGCGTCCGCGCCGTCTGCGGCGCGAGCCACCCCCTCCCCCTCCTGCGACGGACATGCCCATCGGCTAAGACCTTTCCGATCTGCTGTGCCTGCGGCCGGGCTCCAAGGCCTCAGCGCGCGCTCATCTTCTCGTCGATCTGACGCGACAGGATGGCGGAGAATTCGTCGGCGAAGGATTCGAGCCGCAGCCCGATCTTGCCGGCATCGGCTGAGAGCTTGTTATAGGCGATGACGGCCGGGATCGCGGCGACGAGACCGATGGCGGTCGCCAGAAGTGCCTCGGCGATACCAGGTGCGACGACCGCAAGGCTCGTCTGCTGGGACCCGGCGATCGCCTGGAACGAGGTCATGATGCCGATGACGGTGCCGAACAGCCCAACAAAGGGCGCGGCGGAACCGATGGTCGCCAGGAAGCCGAGCCGCGATTCCAGCTCGTCCATCTCGCGGGCAAGAGTCACGTCCATCGCCTTCTCGATCCGCGCCTGCAGGCCGATCGGCGATCGCGCGCCCTTCTCGAAGCTCTTCTTCCACTCGCGCATCGCCGCGACGAAGAGCGCGCCCATGCCCGTCGGCTTGCGCTCCGACAAGGTCTGATAGAGCTCTTCGAGCGACTGGCCGGACCAGAAATGGCTTTCGAAATTGTTCAGCTGGCGCCGCACCCGGCCATAGCGCAGGCTCTTGTCGATAATGATCGCCCAGGTCCAGACCGATGCGACCACAAGGCCGATCATGACGAGCTTGACGATGAAGCCCGCCTGCCAGAACAACTCCCAAAGCGATATGGTCCCGGCTGAGGCCAGAGACTCCGTGACGACGCCTTCGCCCATCCTAAATACAAACCCCTCGATCGTCGGGTTTTCATGGCCGGCGACGTGGCTCGTCGCTCGATATCCGGCCGAAACGGTCATCGTCCGAACCGGCCAGACGTCGGACAGCCCGAAATCGCCTGCTGCACTGCCGCATGAACCCCTCGCCTTCTGCTTTTCCAACCGAATCCGGTGAAAGAATGGCGAAGGTGGTGTTAAGCTGACGGATCGAAGTCTTCGTATTTTATGGTTTATAGACAGTTAACGTCGCTTCGGGCACGTTAGCCGCCCCTCAGCGCCGTCGAGGAGATCGCCCGGCGCGGCCCGTGGAGAAAGACCCAGGCGGGTGGAGAGCGGCGCGGCAGGGACGCGGCGTCGCGTTCGGGTAGGCGGTAAGCCCCCAGCGCCTGGGCGGCCTTGGCATGGAGCGCGCCAAGGGTCGCGCCGGGCCGGTCGACGATCGCGATGGGGACGGCGTCGGCAATGGCCCGCCAATCCTGCCAGCGATGGAAGCTCGTCAGGCTGTCGGCCCCCATGATCCAGACGAAGGCAAGATCGGGACGACGTGCGACGAGAAGCCGGATCGTATCGGCGGTGTAACGGATGCGCCAGGCGGCTTCGAGCGCGGTCGGACGGTGATGGCGCGCTTTTGCCAGCTCACGAACGGCGGCGAGGCGTTCGGGCAGCGGACGCAGCGCGCCATGATCCTTCAGCGGATTGCCGGGCGTCACCAGCCACCAGACGGCATCGAGCTTCAGGCGCTTTCGAGCGGTCTCGGCAACGAGGAGATGCCCCTCATGGGGTGGATTGAACGAGCCGCCGAACAGACCGATCGCTTGGCCCCGACCGGCGGTGGGCAGACGCAGCGCCTCAGTGGAAAGCGCCGAAGACGGCTTATCCGCCGATGAAGCGCTGAACCCGACGCCGCTCCCCTCGCCGATCAGATCGTTCACATCACCCCTCACGGGCGCGTCTGACCGGTGCCGTGGACGCGGTAGTTGAAGCTCGTCAACTGCTCGACGCCGACCGGCCCGCGCGCATGCATCTTGCCGGTGGCGATGCCGATCTCCCCGCCCATGCCGAATTCGCCGCCATCGGCGAACTGAGTCGAGGCGTTGTGGAGGAGAATGGCGGAATCGATGCCGTTCATGAAGGTCGCCACCGCCGAGGCATCTTCGGCGATGATCGCCTCGGTGTGGTGGGAGGAATGGGCCTCGATATGCTCGACAGCGCCTTCCACTCCGTCGACCAGCGCGACGGAGATGATCGCGTCGAGATATTCGGTGACGAAGTCCTCAGCGCTTGCCCGGCCGGCTTCGGGAACGAAGCTGCGAACCTCCTCGGTCGCGCGGATTTCGCAGCCCTTCTCGGAAAGGGCCTGAAGGATCGAGGCAAGATGGGTGGAGGCCACCTTCCGATCGACGAGGAGCGTCTCGGCCGCGCCGCAGATGCCAGTGCGGCGCATCTTGGAGTTGAGCACGACCTTCACCGCCATATCCAGATCGGCCGAGCCGTCCACATAGACGTGGCAGAGGCCTTCGAGATGGGCAAAGACCGGCACGCGCGCCTCGTCCTGGACACGGGCGACGAGGCTCTTGCCACCGCGCGGCACGATGACGTCGAGATTGCCGGAGAGACCTTTCAGCATCTCGCCGACGGCCGCCCGGTCGGTGGAGGGCACGATCTGGATCGCCGCTTCCGGCAGACCCGCTTCCGCCAGCCCTGCGCGCAAGGCGGCATGGATCGCGGCCGAGGAGCGCGCCGAATCCGAACCGCCGCGCAGGATGACCGCATTGCCGGCTTTCAGGCACAAGACGCCGGCATCGGCGGTGACGTTCGGCCGGCTCTCATAGATGACGCCGATGACGCCGAGCGGGGTGCGGACCCGCTCGATCTTCAGCCCGTTCGGCCGCTCCCAGGCGGCGATGACGGAGCCGACCGGATCGGCGAGGTCGGCGATCGCGCGCACGCCTTCGGCCATGGCGATGATACGGGCCGGATTGAGCGTCAGCCGGTCGATGAAGGAGGCGGCCATGCCGGCCTCCTGGGCTCGCGCCACATCGGCCGCGTTCTCGGCAAGGATCGTGTCGATCGAGGCGAGGATCGCATCGGCCATCTTGTGAAGGGCGATATCCTTCGTCTCAGCTGGGACCGTTGCGAGAATGCGCGCGGCCTCGCGGGCGCGTTTGCCCATCTCGGCCATAAGATGTTCGATCGAAGCTTCGCTGCTTGTGGCCGCCACCATGTCCAACATTCGTCTCGTCCCTGTCCGTCTTCAGCTTGCGGCTTCGCTCGTCCGCTTGTCTTCGCCGTTGTCAGTGCTCGTCTCTGCGCTTGGGCCGACGACCATATCGTCGCGATGTATCATGGCCCGCCGACCCTCGTAACCCAAGGCGCCCTCGATGGCGTCAGAGCGCAAGCCGGCGATGCGGCGCGCCTCCTCCGCGTCATAGGCGACGAGGCCGCAAGCGATTTCCCGCCCGGTTTCGTCCATGATCGAGACCGTATCGCCGCGCCGGAACTCGCCCTTCACCTTGCGCACGCCGGCCGGAAGCAGGCTCTTGCCGGCACTCAAGGCGCGAATGGCGCCGACATCGACGGTAAGCGCGCCGGATGTGTTCAAATGGCCGGCGATCCAGCGCTTGCGCGCCGTCACCGGATTGCCGCTCGCTGTGAAATGGGTCAGCCTCTCGCCGGCCTCGATCGCGGAGAGCGGATAGAGGCGGCTGCCGAGCGTGATGATCATGTCGGTGCCGGAGGATGTCGCGATCTTGGCGGCATCCACTTTCGTCTTCATGCCGCCGCGCGAGAGTTCGGAGCCAGCCGACCCCGCCATCGCCTCGATCGCTGGCGTGATGCGCTCGACGATCGGGATATGTTCGGCGCCAGGGTCCTGAGCGGGCGGAGCCGTATAGAGCCCGTCGACATCCGAGAGAAGGATCAGGAGATCGGCATCGAGCATGGTCGCGACGCGGGCGGCGAGGCGATCATTGTCACCATAGCGGATCTCGCTCGTCGCCACCGTATCGTTCTCGTTTATCACCGGCACGGCGCCGAAGCCGAGCAGGGTCGAGATCGTCGCCCGCGCATTCAGATAGCTGCGGCGATGCTCGGTGTCGTTGAGCGTCAGAAGGATCTGGCCGGTCTCGACGCCATGTCGGCTCAGCATTTCCGAATAGGTGCGCGAGAGGGCGATCTGGCCGACGGCCGCCGCCGCTTGGCTTTCTTCGAGCTTCAAAGGGCCCTGGGGCAGTTTCAGCACCGTCCGGCCAAGGGCGATGGCCCCGGACGAGACGATCAGAACCTCATGCCCGCGCGATGTCAGCCGCGCGACGTCCTCGCACAATGCCTCCAGCCAGACCCGGCGCATCCCCTTTTGGCGGTCGACCAGAAGGGCCGAACCGATCTTGATGGTGATGCGCTTATAGGGGGAGAGATCGAAGCTCACGCCCTTCCCTCGCGCTCGGAGACCTCGCCGTCCTCGTCGTCATCCTCGCCCTTGTCGAGCGGATCGTAGCGACGGTCATCTTCCTCGGCGTCGGGAACGGGCGCCAGATGCGCGATCTCCTGACGAAGGGCGCGAAGCACGTCCTCCAAACCCTCGCGGCTGACGGCGGAGAGCTCCATGATCTCATGGCCGCAGGCTTCTTCGAGTGCCGCGCGCTTGTCCGCCCGCGCTTCCTCATCGGCCGTGTCGATCTGGCTGAGCGCCACGATCTCCGGCTTGTCGATCAGGCCGTGGCCATAGGCGTCGAGCTCGCCGCGCACGGTGCGATAGGCTTTGGCGACGTCTTCCTCGACCGCCGAGACGAGATGGAGAAGCACGCTGGTGCGCTCCACATGGCCCAGGAACCGATCGCCGATGCCAACGCCCTCATGGGCGCCCTCGATGAGGCCCGGAATATCGGCGATGACGAATTCGGCCTCGTCGATCTTGGCGACGCCAAGGCCGGGATGCAGGGTCGTGAAGGGATAGTCGGCGATCTTCGGCCGCGCCCGGGTGACCGTCGCCAGGAAGGTCGATTTGCCGGCATTGGGCAGGCCGACGAGACCGGCATCGGCGATCAGTTTCAATCGCAGCCACAGGGTCAGCTCGGCGCCTTCAAGACCGGGATTGGCGCGGCGCGGCGCCTGATTGACCGAGGATTTGAAATGGGCGTTGCCGAAACCGCCATTGCCGCCGGCGGCGATCTTGTGGCGGTCGCCGATCGCTTTCAAATCGCAGATCAGCGTCTCGTTGTCCTCGGCATAGACTTGCGTGCCGGCAGGCACTTTCAACGTCACGTCTGCGCCATTGGCGCCATGGCGGTTGCGGCCCATGCCGTGGCCGCCGGTCTTGGCCTTGAAATGCTGCTGATAGCGGTAGTCGATCAGGGTGTTGAGGCCGGCGACCGCCTCCACCCAGACATCGCCGCCGCGTCCCCCGTCGCCGCCATCCGGCCCGCCGAATTCGATATATTTCTCGCGGCGGAAGGAGACGCTGCCGGCACCGCCATCGCCCGATCGGATATAGACCTTGGCCTGGTCGAGGAATTTCATCGGTTTTCGTCTTTCGTCTTTGGCTCGGCGGCGGGCTTGCTTTGAGCCCTCTCTATCCGTCCCAGCATCGCTTGAAAACGGAGGAGACGAAATGGGTGGCTGCTCATGCCTTATTTCGGCTTGAAGAAGGTCACCGTCGAGGTCGCCAGAGGATGATAGAATTTCGAGATCGTCACACGGTTCTCGACGGTTCCATCGCCTTGGCGCGTCATGGAATGGTGGAAATGAAGACGCGTGGCCCCGCCTCCCGGCGCGATCCCGTCATAATCGAGAACGAGCCGGTCTTGGGTCGCCCAGCCGGAGACCGGAAAGGCTTGCGACATGACTCCGTCCTCCGCCTGGGTCGACACCGTTCCGGAGATCGTGCCCTTGCGGTCTGCCGAGAGGTCCCAGATCTGCAGCGGCTGGCCATCGGAAAAGCGGAAGGCCTCGCGCAGCTTGAGCCTCGCGTTGCGATAGGTTCCGGTCAGTCGCGCCGTGAAGGATTCAGGGTCCGAGGCGATCTGATCGAGACGGCCACGAGACAACGTCGTTCCATCGAAGAAGGACAGAAGTGTTTCGTCTCGGCCCCCGATCGGCAAAGACTCTGTCGGCTCGGCGTCGAACCGGCCGCGCTCACAGCCGGCGATAAGCGTCAGAGCCAGCGCGCCGCTCCCAAAGAGAAGCGCGCGCCGCGTCACACGATCCCTCACGGCCGCCCCCAGGCGCGGATGGCTTCCCAACAGCGTCGATCCATCGCGTAATGCTCGCTGGCGACCCGGCCCGAGGCGAGCGTCTGCAACATGCCCGGCCCGCAAAAGGGAAAACCGCATTTGCGCAGGACGCGGCGCGAGGCCTCGTTGACCACCCGGCAATCGGCATCGATCCGAGCGAGCTTCAGCGTCTCGAAGCCGTAGTCGATCATCCGCTGGGCGGCTTCCGTGGCATAGCCATGCCCCCAATGGGGCCGGCCGAGCCAGTATCCAAGATCGGCACGCTTTGGACCAATGGCCTTCAGACCAGCAATTCCGATGACGGCATCCGAGCCTTTGAGGACGATCGCAAAGATTCGCTCATCGTCGCGACGCTCGATAAATGCCCGCGCATCGTCGAGCGTATAGGGATACGGGACGCGGGTGAGCATCTTGGCGACGTCGTAATCGGCGAGATAGGCTGCAATCGCCGGAGCGTCCCCCTGTCTCAACGGTCTCAGTCGCAAACGCCGCGTGTCTAACGACTCGTCGACATCATCGGCAGTCAGGTCCTCGGTCATGTCCAAACCCTCCAGGACAAACGAACACAGGGGAGATGGCTGCCCCATCTCCCCTGCAAGTCCGCTCATCGGAGAGTCGCCTTGCGACCTTGATCCTTCGAGCGCCGGGTCGGTGGGACGCCGGCGCTACGAAGGCACCGGTTCACTCGGCGGCTTCTGCTGCTGGCATCACGGAAACATAGGTCCGCTTGTTCGCTTTTTTCTGGAAGGTCACTTTGCCTTCCGAAAGCGCGAAGAGCGTATGATCCTTGCCGATGCCGACATTGACACCGGGATGCCAGCGCGTGCCGCGCTGACGGATGATGATATTGCCGGGAATGACGGCTTCGCCGCCGAACTTCTTCACGCCGAGGCGCTTGGACTCGGAATCGCGACCGTTGCGCGAAGAACCGCCTGCCTTCTTATGTGCCATTTCGAAACTCTCCTTGCCCTTTCAGGCGCGGGGCTCTCAAGGCCCCTTCTCGTCCATCGATGTCTCGCGAACCACCCGTTTTTTGGGCGGCCTCGAGAAGGCTCTTCGTCCTTTAGGCGCCGGCGATCTCGGCGACGCGGATCTTCGTCAGGTCCTGACGATGGCCGCGCGTGCGCTTGGAGTTCTGGCGACGGCGCTTCTTGAAAGAAATCACCTTCTTGCCGCGGGTCTGCTCGACGATCTCCAGCTTGACCGAGGCGCCGCTCACGAAAGGCGCGCCGATCTTGGAGCCGACCATCAACACCTCTTCGAGGGTGACCGTGTCGCCTGCCTCACCGGGAAGGCGCTCCACCAGGAGCACGTCGTCGGCGGCCACGCGATACTGCTTGCCACCGGTCTTAATGACTGCGAACATTCTTTTCTCCGTTCGATCGATCAGCTCTCGCAGCGTCTTCCAGGCGGGAGACACACGGGCCGTCTTCTTGTCAGTCGGGTTGCGGATAGGGCGGATAAGGGCGAGGCCTTCGGCCGCCCAGACTTTCGTCAGAAGGTGCTATAGGCGCGGGTCTTCCTAGCGTCAAGCGAGGCCATGCTTCCAAGACGGCGCGCAGGCGATCGCAGCGCCGCCTCGACAGCCGTCAATCCATTGAACCTGTTTGAAAAATCGGACGCCGACGACACGAGGAAAGCACGGCGAGAATATTGTCACGATTACACTTCAACAACACCGCAGGAGGATGCCGCGAGCGAGTCGGCCAAGATCAATAAGTCAAACAGAGAGGAGGCCGAGCCCTCGCGGACCGACCTTCAAAGACCTCCCTCTTTGATCGTGATGAGGGGGTCTCACCCCTGTCACGCAGTGCCCCGATCATGGGCCGCGAGATAGCCGCCGAGATCAGCGCACTGAGAGCACCTCGCCGCTGCGCCGATCGATATCGACGCGAATATCGTCGCCCCGACGGTCGATGCCGGCGATGCGATAGGCCCGGCGCGTCTTCGTGATGGCATCGACCTCACGAACGCCTTGGCTACGGGCGATGCGCACGGCTTCCCGTTCGCTGAGGCCGTCCGCCCGTATCGCCCTTTCGTCACGCCGATCGATCCGCTCCTCGCGAACATCTTGGTTCGGCACCAGGCGGATGCCATCCCGACCGATCTCGATGCTCTGGGCGTAAGCCGGCGCGGCCAGTCCAAGGGACAAAGCGAGCGCCAGCGCGCTGGTCAGCTTCGAAGTCATGGATTCACTCCCAATTGGCCGCACGAAGACGTCTCCCACCTGGAACGGATCCGGCGGAGAACCTTTTTACGGCGCTGTCCGATATGCGTGCGCGAACAATTGCGTATCGGGGCACAAGTTCCCACAGGATCAAGGCGTTGCCAGTTTTGTGATCGTAACGCCCAGCCCACGAAATCTTCGTCATATCTCTGACGGCGGAACCTTCGACGCTCGCTCCCCGAGCCATGCGCAAATTCCATCCGGGCACCCATTGGGCTATGCCCACGATATGCCCAACTTCCCCACCCCTCTCCTTCCTGCCCGGCTTTTGCGTCGCTACAAGCGCTTCCTCGCCGATGTGGTCCTCGATGAAACCGGCAAGGAGACCACTGCCCATTGCCCCAATCCGGGCGCGATGATGGGGCTGAAGGCGCCCGGCTCTCGCGTCTGGCTGTCGCGTTCGCCCAATCTCAAGCGAAAATTGCCGCTGACCCTCGAGATCGTGGAAGCCGATGGGACGCTGGTCGGGATCAACACGAACCTGCCCAACACACTCGCGGCCGAAGCGATCGAGGCGGGTCTCGTGCCGGCCTTGACGGGGCTCGGCCCACTGCGCCGCGAAGTGAGATATGGCCAATCCTCGCGCATCGACCTTCTCGGCCAAGAGCCAAAGGCCGACGGTGCGGAGACACGCCCCGTCTTTATCGAGGTGAAGAACGTCCATCTCATGCGCGAGCCCGGCTTGGCCGAATTTCCCGATTGCGTGACGGCCCGAGGCGCCAAGCATCTGGCGGAATTGGCCGATCAGGCGGAGGCCGGCGCGCGCGCCATCATGCTCTATATCGTCCAGCGCGGCGACTGTGAGCGCTTATCCTTCGCCGACGATCTGGACCCGGCTTATGCCAAGGCCTTCGCCGCCGCGCGAGCGAGAGGGGTTGAAGCCTATGCGGTTCGGTGCGACATCAACCTCTCTCAGATCATTCCGCGGGTTATGATCCCCGTGATAGAACCGGCAGACGCCTGATGACGACCTATCTCGAAGCCGAAGCAAATCCTGTCCGCAACACCGGCACGATCCGCCTTTACGGCTCTGATGCCTTCGAGGGCATGCGCAAGGCCTGCGCCGTGACGGCCGAGTGTCTCGACGCGCTTGCCGCAATCGTCAAGCCGGGCGTGACGACCCAGGAGATCGACGATTTCGTCTGGGCTTTCGGCGCCGAGCGGGGCGCGGCCCCGGCCACGCTTCATTATCGCGGCTACACCAAGAGCACCTGCACCTCGATCAACCATGTGGTCTGCCACGGCATCCCCAACACCAAGCCGCTGAAGGAAGGCGACATCGTCAATATCGACGTGACCTATGTCGTCGACGGTTGGCACGGCGATTCCTCGCGCATGTATCCGGTGGGTCAGATCAAGCGCGCGGCCGAGCGTCTGTGCGAAGTGACCTACCGGGCTCTTCTTCTCGGCATCGAGGCTGTGAAGCCCGGCGCCCGCCTAGGCGATATCGGCGCCGCGATCCAGACCTATGCGGAAGCGGAGCGCTGCTCCGTCGTGCGCGACTTCTGCGGCCATGGCGTCGGGCGCCTGTTCCATGACGCGCCCAACGTTCTCCATTACGGCAGCTATGGCGAAGGGCTGGAACTCAAACCCGGCATGATCTTCACCATCGAGCCGATGATCAATATCGGCCGGCCCCATGTGAAGATCCTCGCCGATGGATGGACGGCGGTCACCCGCGACCGAAGCCTTTCGGCGCAATATGAGCACACGCTCGCCGTGACCGAGACGGGCTATGAGGTCTTCACCCTCTCGCGCAACGGCCAGGACACGCCAGGGATCAAGGTCCCTGCCCTCGACGTCGCCGCCTGACGGGCCGCGTCGTGGCGGCCGGTCCCGACAAGGGGAAAGAGCGGACAAAGCCCGGCTTCACGGAGACGGAAACGTTTTCGGGCTTGGGCGAAAGGCCGCCAGCGGGCGAGGCCAAGCGCGAAGCACGCCATCATGACGGCCATCGGGACCGGCTGCGCGAGCGCTTCAGCGAGGCCGGCGCCGACGCCCTTGCCGATTACGAGCTTCTCGAACTCATCCTTTTCCGCACCATTCCGAGACGCGACGTCAAGCCGATCGCCAAGGCGCTGATCGCCCGCTTCGGCTCATTGAACGAGGTGCTCGGCGCCCCGCGTCGCCTCCTCATGGAAGTGCCGGGCGTGAAAGACGCGGTCGCGCTGGATCTGACTATCGTCGCGGCGATCAACCGGCGGGCCATGCGCGAAGCGGTCCGGAAACGCGAGGTTCTCTCCTCCTGGGCGGCCGTTCTCGATTATATCACGGCGGCAATGGCCCATGAACCGCGCGAACAATTCCGCATCCTCTTTTTGGACAAGAAGAACGCCCTCATCGCCGACGAGGTGCAGGGCACCGGAACGGTCGACCACACGCCCGTCTATCCGCGCGAGGTCGTCAAACGCGCCTTGGAACTCAACGCCACCGCCCTGATCCTGGTCCATAACCACCCCTCCGGCGACCCCACCCCCTCGCGCGCCGATATCGACATGACCCGGACGATCCAGGAAACTGCGAAACCTCTCGGCATCGCCCTTCATGACCACATCATCATCGGCCGGCACGGCCATGCCAGCCTGCGGGGGCTGAAGCTGATCTGACATCAGCGCCGCTTGGAAGCCTCGCCTGCGAAGGGCGGGCGGAACCAGCGGCGCTCCAGCAAGTCGTTGGACGAGAATCGACCAGAGGGGTCTGTTCGTTCCTCGGCGACAAGGGGCAGTCCCCGTCAGGCGCCATGATAGAGCATCCGGCAGGAAAAGACCGGGTCGGCCGGAGCGGAACGCGAAAACAAATATGTCACCCGTGAAGAATCCCCCGCCGTTTGATTTATAGGGGGTTCTGGGGGCTCTGCAAAATTGGACACCTCCGAAACAGTTCGACCAGATCTCGAAGCGCGGCTGCAATCAGGGCCAAGACTACCTCTTCAACCGCCCCGTCGCCGAGACCGAAATCCCTGCCCTGATCAACGACTATGGCTGCCTGCCAGAGCGATCGGTTGGCAGCGGGGCCGACTGAGACCGCCTGCCCGAAAGCTCGGCGCAGAGACATATCCAATTGGGACGGCGGACGAGGAGCGGACAGGCCGCAGATCCGAAAACGGCCCCGGTCGAAAACCGGAGCCGTTCTTTTCACCAGCCACGCGCTTTGCAGCGACGTCAGCCAAACCGCGTTTCGTCCCTACCCGGTGCCCTTGAGATGATGGAGCACCGGACGGGTTACTCCATTTGCTCAGGATGCTTATGGGAGGATATCGCCCCAGTTGATGTCACTGCTATGGAGAACCTCAATATTCGAGACCTCGCCATTCAGACTTGAATCATTATCGAAGCTGGAATCCCCGATCCGTTCTTGTGTCCGAGCGACAGGCGTATATGTGAATTCATAACCATAGGCGACAATGCCATCGCTATTGTCATATTCGCCATTTCCATTCTTATCTTCGTAAAGAAACAGCTTTCCCAGATTTCTTTCGCTGTTGGTGATATGGAAGCCAGCAATCCAGTGTTGAGCAACGTCCTCCTTAATTACGTCTGTCAACTCAACATAGTTTTTCGAATACCCATCTTTATTGATGGTCATCCCGGAGATCGCGCCATTCGAATTCTCAACGCTCTGACTGCTGGAATTTCCGCTCGCCGGATTTATGAACTCAAAGCGCAAACTATCGCTATTGCCGACCTGCCCGAGCCAGATGCCGTTTTGGCCGTTGGCCCCTTCGGAGAAGTCGAACAGACGCTGCCAATCTCCTGAAGCCAGATCGTTATAGGTGCCGGTGATCTTGACGACGAATTCCGGCGAACTCGTCGGATTGATGTCGATATCCTTGACATTGACGGTGACATTTTCCGTCAAGACGGGGCTGCTATTGTTCTCACCCGTGGGCGTCGCCTTGATCGTGAGATCGTAGCTGCTCTGAGATTCGTGATCGAGGCTCTTGTCGGCCTTCAGCTTGAGGACACCGCCCTTGATTTCGAAGAGGGCATTGAGAGCATCGGTTTCGGTCTCGTCAGAGCCTTCGATGGCGTAGCTGTACTCGACCTCGCCCGACGCCTTCAGCGTCCCGACGATGGTGCCTGTGGTACCAGCTTCGGTTCCTTTCAATTCCTCGATGACCGTTCCGGTATTGTCCGGCGCCTTATCGTCTCCGAAGTAAAGGTCGAGCTGCGTGACGTCGAGCTTGAAAGTCTGAGCATCCGAGGTCGCGCCGTCATCATCCTTGACCGCCACTTGGAAGGACGCCCCATTCCCTTCCGAGCCGTCCTGGACGAAGCTGACCTTACCGCCATCGAGCTCAGCATAGGTGAAGGAACTGGTCTTCACGAGCGTGTTCTCGCCCTCGACGATGCGCTCGACGAAGACGGAGCCGTGCTCGGCATTGCTGACCGTGAACGAGATCGCTGAAGCGGCATCGTCCCGATCGGTGTAAGCAATATCATCATCATCGGTCGTCAGCCGATAGCTGCCTGCCTCGCCAACCACATGGGCCGATGAGCCCAAGGTCAACTCCGGCTTGTCGTTATCCCCATTGACCGTCACCCTATAGGTCTGCGTGGCGCTTGCACTGCCGTCGCTGACCGATACGGTGAAGTCATCCGTCTGCGTGCCGGAGGTCAGAGCCTCGATCTTCGGGTCGTCCGGGACGAAGAGATAGGCCCCTGTCGAGCTCGACACATAGAGCGTGCCGTAAGAGCCGGCCTTCGACACATCATAGATCACCTCGCCGGGCTTATAGCTTCCGCCGGTGGTGCCGCCGGTGATGCCATAGGTCAGCGTCGTGTTGGCATCCGAATCGGCACCCTGCAGTTTGCCGGACGCGTTATCAAAACTATCGTCGGAAGCCGTGTCCGTGTAGGTCGTGCCTGTCACCGCCTGAAGTGTCGGGGCGTTATTGACAGGACCGCCGCCACCACCCCCGCCGCCGCCGCCAGCGCCGCCGCCGCCAGCATCACCATCGGTGACGTCACCATCTCCGCCATCGTCAACGACCGGATCGTCTCCGCTTTGATCGTTCGGCAAGAGGGAGTCGCGATTGTCGGCCAATTGAACGATTCCGTCATCGGTCAGGTCGGCATAATAAGCGACGATATTGGCCCCGATGAGGTCCTGTGCCTCTTGGGAGCCGAGGAAAGAAGCGACGAAATCCGGGATCGTCAGCTTGTCGTTCTCCAGCACATTCAGCCAGAACGCAAAACCCTCGGCATCCGGCACGCGGCCGAGCAGGTTTTCATAGAACAGGTTGACCAGCTCCTCATTCGAGACCGTGTCGCCGAGCTCCGGGAACCGATCCTGGACCTCTTGGGTCTCGGCGAATGTGCGAATGAGGTCGGTAAAGCTGTGCGTGCCGGTCTCGATAGCCTCGGACCAGAAGGAAAGGCCGCTGGGCTCCGGCGTGCGCAAAAGAATGCCCTGATAGAGACCGATGATCGGCAGAATGACGGTCTGGATTTCGATCGCCTCGGGCGTGGCCGCGAGCTGGGCCTGGAGCGCGCTTTCGCCCCCTTCCGAGAGGACCGACAGGCCGCTCGCGATCTCCGCCTCGGAGGGCTCACGGATCAGCAGCCGCTGATAGAGAGCAATGACGACGTTTTCCATGACAAACAAGCCTAACGAGTTGTTAAGATCGTGCTTGTTTTGCATTCGACCCGCAAGGAGTCAATCTTCTATTTAAGGAATCGTTAATCGACGCAATTTATGCTTTAGATTGGAAGTCTATATTATCAATTTAACTTCTATATCCGCGCATATGTTTAAGTAAATTATTTTTCGGTCGATGAAGCAGAAAAGCGTAAATTCCCTGTCCGCCCCACAATAGAACACCATGATCATTGCTGAATAAGCGGAATAAGGGCTTAAAAGCCCCGCAAAAGTATCATATCTCTTTTTTAAATGGTTATTCTACACGCGCTTTCCGCTTTGAGATACCGCACCCGAGCTGCCATCGCTAAGATGAATGCGACCCGACCGCAACCCGCGAGCTCAAAGTAATTCTGACTGCCCATCAGTCATTATGAGTATTTTTTGCCCATGAAGCGCAGAGGGAATCATCTTCTGTAAATATTGATGATGTTTGGCCCATGAAGGATTTTTCGTCTCCCGTGAGACGGCAATCGCGCTTCCGATGGATCGAATTTCGAGCCTCAATCCCCGGGACAATTCCGGTGTGGGGAAGTCTTCGGATGGGCGGCGAAGGCTGCAGAGACAAGTCGCGGAGGCCGCAAGCAGGAGCGCAGTCGGCCGCACGTCCTCCGAGTCAGGCTCGCCGCAAGACGGGTCGCACCCTGCGATGACTTGCCAGCTCCGGTCCATTCTCGTTCGGCGACGGGCTCAAACGCCCCTCCAGGTCTCCGCTCCTAGCTCGGTCGCCGTCCCGCAGCCGCGCTTGACGCCACGCGCCATGATGGGCGCGGACGGGACCTTCTCCCCAAAGGACTGCGCCCAGGCCGGGCGCACCGAATAAAAAGACGGCTCCGATCGCAGACCGAAGCCGTCTTTATCACAAGTCGCCCATTACCCACTCCGGGTCATCAGGCCTCTGCTTCCCTATCCGCCAGCATCCACAGATCGTGGGATGCCGGACGACTTCATCAGAAGCCATAATAGTGATGGAAAGCACTACCCAGGTCGTAACCCGCGCCAAAGACTTCCATATGGGACACTTCGCCGATCAGAGGCTTATCCTGGTCGTAGCTGGACTCACCGACCTTCTCGCTCCCTCGAACAACAGGGTCATAATGGAAGGTGTTGCTCAAAGCCAGTTGGCCATCCTTCGAAGCGTCATACTTACCGTCATTATCCTTATCTTCGAAGACGAAAAGTTGACCTTCTGTAACCGTCTTGGTTTCGAAACTGTAAGTTTTAGGATTCAAGGAGTAAATTACGGTCTCTCTGGTGGTCTGGAAACCGGCAATCCAGTTTTGCTCTTGCCCTTCGTGGATTGCATAATGAAGCGTGGCCGACGGATGCCAGACAGATGTCTGACCATAACCAAACCCCGTCGTTGCAGGGCCGGTAAACTCGATCTTCAAATCGCCGGTCTTCCCGTCCTGCCCAAGCCAGATGCTGTTGTCTCCATTAGCGCCCTTGGAAAAATCGAACAGGCGCTGGTAGCTCGCGCCATCCAGATCGTTGAATTTGCCGGTGACTTTGACGACGAAATCCGGCGAAGTTGTCGTCGGATTGATGTCGATGTCCTTGACATTGACGGTGATATTTTCGGTCAGGACATGGCTGCTGTCGGCCTTATCCGTTGCCTTGATCGTGAGCTCGTAGCGATCTTGAGTTTCGTAATCGAGGCTCTCGCCTGCCTTCACCTTCAGGACGCCGTTCTCGATATCGAACTTGTCGGAGCCTTCGATCTCGTAGCTGTAGGACCCGTCATCCGAAGCCTTCATCGTCCCGACGATGGTGCCTGTGGTACCATCTTTGGTTCCTTTCAATTCCTCGATGACCGTTCCGGTGTTGTTCGAAGTCTGGGTGTCTCCAAAATAGAGGTCGAGCTGTGTGACGTCGAGCTTGAAGGTCTCAGGATCCGAGGTCGCGTCGTCATCATCCTTGACCGCCACTTTGAAGGACGCCTCATCCCCTTCCGTGCCGTCCTGGACGAAGCTGACTTTGCCGGCATCGAGATCAGCATAGGTGAAGCTCTGGACCGACTCTCCGTCGATTGTCACAGCGCCATGCAAAATTTCGCTCACCATGAATGTGATCGCCGAATCCGCATCGTCCGGATCGCAATAGCCGAGATCTTCCGTCGTCAGGGTATAGCTGCCCGCCTCGCCGACGCGTGCGGACAAGTCTCCCGTCAGGACCGGTGCGTCATTGACCCCAATAAGATGAAGATCGAATGTCTGCGTCGCATCGCTCTCGCCCTCGACACCTGAGGACGCCGTAACGATGACCGAGACATTCTTGGTCTCCTGATCCTGAGGCAGTTCGCCGGAGATAATTCCGGTCTCCGGATCGATCGACAGGCCCTCGGGAAGATTTTCGGCGCTGTAGGTCAACTTGTCGCCGTCGGCATCTGCAAAATAGCCGGAGACGTCGAGGGAGAAAGGCTCGTCCTCCTTCGCAGTCTGCTCTTCGATCGTGCCTTCGGCCGTCGGAGAGTTGCGGCCGCCGCCGAGATAATCGGTAATGAGCGACTCGATATGGTCGATCAGTTCCTCGACTTTGTCTTTGATGGCGCCGGCATCGTCCGACGGATCATAGGCAGACTTGCTCAGATCGATGATGTCCGACACGAAGGCTTCGATCTTCACCTGGCTGCTCGGAACGATGGTCGACCAGGACGAGTGGTCACCGACATCCGGCGCAGACATCTGCGGCAAGCTGCCCTGAAAGAGGTCGACCACAGGGACAGTGATGGCCTGAAGCTGAACAGCCTGAGGCAGAGCCGCGAGCTGCGCGTGGAGAGCGTCCTGCCCCCCTTTCAGAAGCGCCGATATGCCGTCTGCGATCTCGGTCTCGGATGGCTGGCGATGCATCAGACGCTGATAGAGAGCAATGACAAGGTTTTCCATGACGAAGAAGCCTAACCAGTTGTTAAGGTCGAGCTTGTCTTACACTCTACGGGGAAGGAGTCAATATTCTATTTAACAATCCGTTAATTCATAAACTTTTTTATTTAAGTCTGAGGATTTATATTATCACTATACAGTACATTACTGACGGACCTGCCTCGCGCGGCATGCACTGCTCAGCGCGAAGCGGCAGGCATATACCGCCCTTTGGGAAACGCGAAAAGCACATATGGGACGTTAGCAAAGTCCGCCGACAGCCGGAATACACCCGATGAGGTAACGCAATTAAGACGCTGAAGGGCAGTTATACAATTTGACCATTCCCCTATCCGTCTCCCATCTGCGCCGATGCGCCGTCACCCTTGCCGTCGATGATCACCTGCGCATGGCCTCGATAATCTGAAGTTATTATAAACTCATCTAAGTATATCTTGCCTGCGAATGATGCCCATCGATCGATGAGCTTCCACAGGCTTAAGGGGATCGTTCGGGCGCCCCTATCACCGGACGGCCCGCCGAATTCGTCCATCGGCAGGCAAGTCTTTCCGGTCCCATCCGACTTCACCCAGCCCCATTGCGAATGATGCACGAGACGGCAGCCTCTTAGCGCAACTTGGGCAGATCGCTTATTTTTTGATCATTTTACGCAGACCGGATTTTATGTAAGTCTCTGAAAACAATAACTTTCACCTATGGCACGGTGATTGCATGCAATCTCTGTTGAGGCCCGTTGGGTCGGACAATGGAGATGATCGATGACCATGCTGCCCCTTAACCGCCGCCGATTGCTGATCTCGGGTTCGGCGCTTCTCGCCGCCCCGCTTCTCATGCGGGTCTCGCCGGCTGCGGCCGCCTCGCTGACCGCCGGTTTCATCTATGTCGGTCCGCGCGACGATTTCGGCTACAATCAGAGCCATGCGGAAGGAGCTGCGGCGCTCAAGGCGATGGACGGGATCACGGTCCTCGAAGAGGAGAACGTTCCGGAATCCAACGACGTCGTGAAGTCGATGGAATCGATGATCCAGCTCGACGACGCCTCGCTCCTCTTTCCGACCTCCTTCGGCTATTACAATCCCTTCGTGAAGGAGACGGCGGCCGACTACCCGGACGTCCAATTCCGCCATTGCGGCGGGCTCTGGAGCGAGGCCGATCCGAAGAATGCCGGCTCCTATTTCGGCTATATCGGCACCGCGCAATATCTGTCGGGCATCGTCGCCGGCCATCAGACGAAGTCGAAGCGTCTCGGCTTCGTGGCCGCCAAGCCGATCCCCCAGGTCCTGATGAACATCAACGCCTTCACCCTCGGGGCGAAATCGGTCGATCCCGAGATTACCACCCAGGTCATCTTCACCGGCGACTGGGCCCAGCCTGTCAAGGAGGCCGAAGCGACCAACGCCCTGATCGACCAGGGCGCCGACGTTCTCACCTGCCACGTCGACAGCCCGAAGGTCTTCGTCCAGACTGCGGCCGGGCGCGGGGCCTTCGTCTGCGGCTATCATACGAGCCAGGCTCCGCTCGCGCCCGAGCACTATCTCACCGGCGCCGAATGGAACTGGTCGACCGTCTATAAGATGTTCGCAGAAAAGGCGCTGGCGGGGGGAGCCTTGCCGAATTTCGTGCGCGGCGGCCTCGTCGAGGGTTTCGTCAAGACCAGCCCTTATGGCCCGGCCGTTTCCGAGGCAGCGCGCAACCAGACCGACACCGTGAAGGCTGAGGTGATGAAGGGCGGCTTTGCCGTCATCAAGGGGCCGCTCAAGGACAACAAGGGCAACGAGGTGGTCGCGGCCGGCAAGGCCTATCCCGAGACGGCGGTCGAACTGGAGTCGATGGATTATCTCGTCGAGGGCGTCCTCGGATCGACCTCCTAAGGGCCGAAGCCATGAGCGAGACCCAGGCTTTCGTCCGCCCCACCCCGATCGGCGCGGCTCTTTCGAAAGGGGCCGGCGAGTCGGCCCGCCGCCGGCTCGAAGCCGTGCTGATCC
This sequence comes from Fulvimarina manganoxydans, assembly GCF_900176465.1. Classification (GTDB taxonomy): domain Bacteria; phylum Pseudomonadota; class Alphaproteobacteria; order Rhizobiales; family Rhizobiaceae; genus Fulvimarina; species Fulvimarina manganoxydans. Next base: position 60,406 of record NZ_FWXR01000006.1, on the reverse strand, counting down.
CGATCCTTGCGCTTCTGGCGGGCCTTTTCGCCTTCGGCCTGTTCCTCTTGGCGATCGGCAAGTCGCCGGTGGAGTTCTATCAGCTCGTCTATCGCGGCGGGTTCGGAACCTGGTTCTCGCTCCAGAACACGATGCAGCGGGCAGCACCCCTTCTTCTCACCGCGCTCTGCGTCGCCTTGCCCGCCCAGCTCGGCCTGGTCGTCATCGGCGGCGAAGGCGCCTTCGTTCTCGGCGGGCTCGCGGCGGCGGCGATCGGCGCCGCCATGCCGGATGCGCCGGGCCTGATTGGCATGCCCGTCATGGCGCTCGCCGGCCTTTGCGCCGGGGGTGTCTGGATCGGCGCGGTCGGCGCGCTTCGCCATTATCGCGGCGTCAACGAGACGATCGCCTCGCTTCTGATGGCCTATATCGCCATCGCCTTCATGCAGCATGTTGTCGAAGGGCCTCTGCGCGATCCGGCAAGCCTCAACAAGCCCTCCACGACGCCGCTCGCCGATCAGCTGCGCATTGGCGAAATTCCCGGCATGGACGTCCATTGGGGCTTCGTCGTCGGCATTCTGGCCTGCCTCGTCGCCGGCTTCGTCCTGTCGCGCACGACCTTCGGCTTTTCCGCGCGCATCGCCGGTGGCAACGCGCGGGCGGCAGCCGTTCAAGGGCTTCCCGTCGGCCGTCTGATCCTCACCTTCACCTTCGCCGCCGGGGCGGCGGCCGGCCTCGCGGGCATGATCGAGGTCGCGGCGATCCATGGCACGGCGAATGCCTCCCTCATCGCCGGCTATGGCTATACCGGCATTCTCATCGCTTTCCTCGCCCGCCAGAATCCGATCGCCATCATTCCGATGGCGCTCATCATCGGCGGCATCGGGGCTGCCGGTGGACTCGTCCAGCGCCGCATGGACCTGCCCGATGCGACCGTCCTCGTTCTCCAGGGCATTCTCTTCGTGGCGATCCTCGTCTCCGAAACCCTGTCGGGCCGCCTTCTCCCGGCCCTCGGCCTGAAGACCACGGGAGAGGCGAAATGAACGCCGATCTCGGCCTCTGGGCGGTTCCCCTCGCCGTTCTCGGCGGCATGCTCCGGGTCTCGACCCCGTTCCTCTTCGTCAGCCTAGGCGAATGCGTGACGGAGAAGTCGGGCCGCATCAATCTCGGCCTCGAAGGCACCCTCGTCTTCGGCGCCATGGCCGGCTATGGCGGCGCCTATCTCACCGGCTCGCCCTGGCTCGGCGTCCTCGCCGCAGGGTTGTTCGGCGTGCTTTTCGGCCTTCTGCACGGGTTTCTCTGCTCCCTGCCCAAGGTCAACGACATCGCCGTCGGCATCGCGCTGATGCTCCTCGGAACGGGCCTTGCCTTCTTCTTCGGCAAGCCGCTGATCCAGCCGGCCGCGCCCATGCTCCCGGCGATCCCGCTCGGGGCCTGGTCCGACGTGCCGCAGGTGCGAGCCGCGCTGGAGGTGAGCCCGCTCTTCGTCATCGGTCTTCTGATCGCGATCGCGCTTCTCTTCGTCTTCAAGCGCACCAAGATCGGCCTCGTCCTTCGCATGGTCGGCGACAGCGCGGATGCGGCGCGCGCCATGGGCTATCCGATCCTTCCCGTCAGGATCGGCGCCACCGCTTTCGGCGGCTTCATGGCCGGCGTCGCGGGTGCCTATCTCTCGCTCTATTATCCGGGCTCCTGGAACGAGGCGATCTCGTCGGGCCAGGGCCTCATCGCCGTCGCTCTCGTCATCTTCGCAAGGTGGAACCCGCTCGCCTGTTTCGGCGCCGCGCTCCTCTTCGGCGGGGCGGGCGCGCTCGGCCCGGCGCTCCAGTCGGTCGGCGTCACCGAGGGCTACTATCTTTTCTATGCGGCGCCTTACGTGCTGACCCTTCTCATCCTCTTCTTCACCTCCTCGCGCACCAAGGCCCTCGAAGGGGCGCCGCGCGAACTCTCCATCACGAAATAAGGGAGCTTAAGAGATGAACGGTCTCGGCGGACTCAACAAATCCGAAAACGGCGTCGTCATCGGCCTCGTGCAGCTCCAGCTTCCGCTCGTGAAGACGCCGGAAGACCTTGAAGCGCAGACACAGGTGATCGTCGACATGGTCGCCAAGGCGCGACGCAATCTCGGGACGATGGATCTGGTCGTCTTCCCGGAATATGCCCTGCATGGCCTTTCGATGGACATCAATCCGGACATCATGTGCCGGGTCGATGGGCCGGAGGTTGCCGCCTTCCGAAAGGCCTGTGTCGACAACGCCATCTGGGGCTGCTTCTCGATCATGGAGCTCAACCCCGGCGGCATGCCCTACAATACCGGCCTCGTTATCGATGATACCGGGGAGATCGTCCTCAACTATCGCAAGCTCCACCCCTGGGTGCCGGTCGAGCCCTGGGAGCCGGGCGACAAGGGCATTCCGGTCATTGACGGGCCGAAGGGCTCGAAGCTCGCTCTGATCATCTGCCATGACGGCATGTTCCCCGAAATGGCCCGCGAATGCGCCTATAAGGGCGCCGAGATCATGCTGCGGACCGCTGGCTATACAGCGCCGATCCGTGAGAGCTGGCGCTTTACCAATCAGGCGAACGCCTTTCAGAATCTCATGATCACCGCCAATGTCTGCATGTGCGGCACCGACGGCACCTTCGATTCCATGGGCGAAGGCATGATCGTCGATTTCGACGGCACGGTCATCGCCCATGGCACGACGGGCCGGGCGAACGAGATCATCACCGCCGAGGTGCGCCCGGATCTCGTGCGCGAGGCGCGGGCCGGCTGGGGCGTCGAGAACAACATCTACCAGCTCGGCCATCGCGGCTATGTGGCGGTGAAGGGCGGGGCAAAGGACTGCCCCTACAGCTTCATGCACGACATGGTCGCGGGGACCTATCGCCTCCCATGGGAAGAAGAGGTCAAGGTCACCGACGGCACGTCTTGCGGCTTCCCGGCCCCGACGCGCCTTTACGGCGAGCGCTTCAAGGACGCGGCGGAGTGATCACGATGGTGTCCTCGCCCGACGCCGGAAAAGGGATGACGGCTCCCGGCCCTCGTCGATCGCCGCCCCCCGCCCGATGCGCTCTGAACCGAGAAGGAATTCGCTGATGTCCGCAACCCTCGATGAACGCATCGACGCCGCCATGGTCGAGAATGGGCGAACGATCGCGTCCGATCCCTATCCCTGGCCCTTCGACGGCGATCTGAGGCTAGAAAACACGGCCATCGTCGTCATCGACATGCAGGTCGATTTCTGCGCGCCCGGCGGCTACGTCGATTCCATGGGCTACGACATCTCGCTCACCCGTGCCCCGATCGAGCCGATCGCGAAACTCCTCGCATTCGCCCGCGCCCGGGATCTGACCATCATCCACACCCGCGAGGGCCACAAGCCGGACCTCTCGGACTTGCCTGCCAACAAGCGCTGGCGCTCCCAGCGGATCGGCGCAGGCATCGGCGACCAGGGCCCCTGCGGGCGGATTCTCGTGCGCGGCGAGCCGGGCTGGGAGATCATTCCCGAGCTTCAGCCGATCGCCGGCGAGGCGATCATCGACAAGCCGGGAAAGGGATCGTTCCTGGCCACCGATTTCGATCTCGTTCTCCAGACCAAGCGGATCCGCAACATCGTCCTTTGCGGCGTCACCACCGATGTCTGCGTCCACACCACCATGCGCGATGCAAACGATCGCGGCTATGAATGCCTCATCCTGTCGGACTGCACGGCGGCCACCAAGATGGAGAACCACCTCGCCGCCCTCGACATGGTGAAGATGCAGGGCGGCGTCTTCGGTGCGGTCGCGACGAGCACCGCGCTGATGGACGCGCTGGCATGATGCGTCAGGCGCGGGTTCATCGGCTCGCCACGAAGGCTCCGGACGACGTGTCGGCGCTCCGGCAGGCGATCGAGGCCGGGCACATCGATCCGCGTGGGATCGTCGCGATCCTCGGCAAGACCGAGGGCAATGGCTGCGTCAACGATTTTACCCGCGCCTTTGCCGTCAGCGCCCTCAGATCGGCACTCGCCGATCATCTGGAGCCGGAATCCGTCTCCCGCATCGCCTATGTCATGTCGGGCGGAACCGAAGGCGCGCTGTCCCCGCACCTCGTCGTCTTGGAGCGCGGGACGGCTGAGCCGAGTTCCTCACCGGCCCTTGCCATCGGCAGCGCACAGACGGGCGACATCACCCCGGAAGCGATCGGCCGGCTGGACCAGGTCGAGATGGTGGCGGACGGCGTGCGTCGCGCCATGGCCGATGCCGGTATCGCCAACCCGGCCGATATTCACTTCGTCCAGATCAAATGCCCCTTGCTGACCGGCGAGCGCATGGCCGAAGCCGACCGGCGCGGGGCGTCCATCGCAACGCGCGACACGCTGAAATCCATGGGTCTGTCGCGTGGCGCATCGGCGCTCGGCGTCGCTGTGGCGTTGGGCGAATTGTCCATCGAGGACATTCCAGAAGCGGCAATCGGCAACCGGTTCGATCTCTTCTCCGCCCGCGCCAGCACATCGGCGGGTGTCGAACTCCTCAATCATGAGATCGTCGTCCTCGGCATGAGCGCAAATTGGTGCGGGCCCCTGATGATCGATCATGCCGTCATGGCGGACGGGATCGACATCGAGCCGGTCCGAGCGGCCTTGAAGCGCGTCGGCTTTGTTGCCGACGGACAGCTGTCCGAGGCGGAGCGGCCGCGCCTTGCCGCGCTTCTGGCCAAAGCCGAGCCGTCGAGCTCGGGGTCCTTGCGCGGCGCCCGTCACACCATGCTCGACGACAGCGACATCGCGGCGACGCGCCATGCGCGCGCCTTCGTCGGCGGGGTTCTCGCCTCGCTTGTGGGCACGAGCGAAATCTTCGTCTCCGGCGGCGCCGAGCATCAGGGTCCCAATGGCGGCGGTCCGGTCGCGATCATCGCAGAACGCAAGGAAGGAGTTTTCGCATGAGCGCTGTCTCTGTTGCCGAGCGTTTCGACGATGTTGGAGCAAGCGAGGTCTCGCCGTCGCAGGCCCGAGCCGAACGCCCCATCCTCGAAGCCGTCGGGCTGACGAAGCGCTTCGGCGCTTTCACAGCGCTCAATGATGTGACGATCGCCCTCATGGCCGGCGAGTTCCACGCGCTTCTGGGCGAAAACGGCGCGGGAAAGTCGACCTTGGTCAAATCCATGCTCGGCTATTACCACCCCGATGGCGGGGCCGTCGTCCTCGACGATCGGGAAGTGACGATCGCCAATCCGCGCGATGCCCGCCGTCTGGGCATCGGCATGGTCTATCAGCATTTCACTCTCGTCCCGGCCATGACCGTCCTTGAAAATCTCGTCATGTCGCGGGTCGATGTGCCGAGTGTCGTCAATTGGGCGAAAGAGCGAAAGGCCCTTTCGGCCTTTCTGGAAACCATGCCCCTGAAAGTGCCGCTCGACACGCCTGTCGACCGGCTGTCCTCCGGCGAGCGCCAGAAGACGGAAATCCTCAAGCAGCTTTATCTCAAGAGCCGCATCCTCGTCCTCGACGAGCCGACATCGGTTCTGACGCCCGAGGAGGCACGCCAGGTTCTGGGGTTCCTCCGAGCCCGCGCCAGCGAGACGGGCATGGCCGTCCTTCTCATCACCCACAAATTCTCAGAAGTGACGGCCTTTTGCGACCGGGTCACCGTTCTGCGGAAAGGCGCCAAGGTGGGCGAAGGCCTCGTCGCCGATCTTTCCACGAAGGAGATGGCGGCTCTGATGATCGGCGAGCGCGAATTGACGCAAGCGCCGGGCCGGGACGAAAATCCGAAAAGTGCCGAGCCGGTGCTCGCACTGAAGGGGGTGCGATCAGGCGATAGCGGCACGCGCGGCTCGCTCGCCATCGAGGAACTGGTGGTTCATGGCGGCGAGATCGTCGGCATTGCCGGCATTTCGGGCAATGGCCAGACCCGGCTCGTCGAACTCATCTCCGGTCAGGCTCAGAAAACCTCCGGCGAGATCAGGGTGAAGGGCGAGCCCTATGATGCGAGCCGCGCGACGGCCCAGGCGATGAAGGTGCGCTGCCTGCCGGAGGAGCCCCTCCGCAATGCCTGTGTCGGGCGCATGAGCGTCTCCGACAACATCGCCTTCCGAACCTTCGATCGTGACGCCTCGGGATCGAAAATCCGCCTCCTCGACAAGAAGCGCATGCTCCAGCGCGCGCAAGAGCTGATCGAGGTTTATTCGATCAAGACGCAAGGCCCCTCGGCCCCGATCCAGACCCTGTCCGGCGGCAATGTCCAGCGGGCGGTTCTGGCGCGCGAACTTGCCGGCGAGACCGATCTCCTTGTCGCCGCCAATCCCTGTTTCGGCCTCGATTTCGGCGCGGTCGCGGACATAAGGGCCCAGCTGATCGCCGCACGAAACCGGGGAACGGCGGTTCTCCTCGTTTCAGAAGATCTCGACGAGATCGTCGCGCTTTCGGACCGGATCTGCGTGATGTTCGAGGGGCGCATCGTCTTCGAATGCGCGGGCGGTGATGCGGTCGATACCACGCGCATCGGCGCCCATATGGCAGGACATCACTGATGGGACGCGTTCCAGCACGACCCTTCGACCTCGATCTCGATCCCGGACGCACGGCGCTGATCGTCATCGACATGCAACGCGATTTCCTGGAGCCCGGTGGCTTCGGCGAAAGTCTCGGCAACGATGTCACCCATCTTCAGGCGATCGTCCCGGCGACACAGCGGCTCATCGCAGGCTTCCGAAGCGCCGGCTTGCCGGTCATTCACACGCGCGAATGTCATCAGCCGGATCTGTCGGACTGCCCGCCCGCCAAGCGCCTGCGCGGGGCGCCGGGCCTCAGGATCGGCGATGACGGGCCGATGGGTCGCATTCTGATCGCCGGCGAGCCGGGCGCCGAAATCGTGCCGGAGCTGTTTCCGATCGAAGGCGAAATCGTCGTCGATAAGCCGGGCAAGGGCGCCTTCCATGCGACGGACCTTGGCGAGCACCTCGCCCGTCTCGGCATATCCCAACTCGTCTTCGCCGGGGTCACGACGGAAGTCTGCGTTCAGACCACCATGCGCGAGGCGAATGATCGCGGCTTCGAATGCCTAATCGCGGAGGATGCGACCGCGAGCTACTTCCCCGATTTCAAGAAAACCGCGATCGACATGATGACGGCGCAAGGGGCGATCGTCGGCTGGGCTGCGCCGGTCGATGCGATCCTTGAAGGGCTCGGCGGCACGACACTCGAGACCGCGATGCCGCTGACGACCGAGGGAGCCTGACCGCCAATGCCCGCCCTGTTCCCTGGCCTCCTCACGCTCGACCTTTCGAGCATCACCTTCGAGCCCTTCCGGGAGGGCGTCGAGATCGCCCATCTCCATCGCTCCGATGGCGGCGACGGGCCGGCCCTCGCGCTTCTGCGCTATGAGCCCGGCGCGCGCGTGCCGCTGCACGAACATACTGGCCTGGAGACGATCTGCGTCCTGTCCGGCTCCCAGTCGGACGACGCCGGCACCTACAAGGCCGGCGACGTGGTGATCAACGCGGCCGGCTCACGCCATCGCGTCTGGTCCGAGACCGGCTGCGTCGTGTTGATTTCCTGGGCCGCGCCGGTTCGGATCATCGAGGACGAAGGCTGATCCTCTGCGCCATTCGGGCCTTTTCGCGCGACCGAAGGCCGGAGCGCCCGCCCCCGTCAGGCCGCAATCCTCTAACAACCAAGAATGACCAATGCCCCTGGAGAGGGAATGATGACCGACCTGCCGACCATCCTCGATTTCGCGAGCCTCAAAGCCCTTTATCATGCAGGCACCAAGCCGGCCGAGGTCATGAACACGATCGCCGATCGCATGGAGGGCTGCGATCCAGCGGCCTTCATCCACAAGGTGAGCCGCGCCGAACTGATCGCCGAGGCCGAGGCCCTGATCACTCGAGCGCCCGATCCGTCCAGCCTGCCACTCTGGGGCCTGCCCTTCGCGGTGAAAGACAATATCGACGTCGCCGGCATGCCGACGACGGCCGCCTGTCCGGATTTCGCTTATCTTGCCGAGACCGATGCCACAGTGGTCGCGCGGCTCAGAGCCGCCGGGGCCATCGTTATCGGCAAGACCAATCTCGACCAGTTCGCCACCGGCCTCAACGGCACCCGCTCGCCCTATGGCGCGCCGCGCTGCGTCTTCGACGCGGCTTACGTCTCGGGCGGTTCGAGCTCGGGATCGGCGGTCGCCGTCGCTGCGGGGCTTGCCGCCTTCGCGCTCGGAACGGACACGGCCGGTTCAGGGCGCGTGCCGGCAGCCTTCAACAATATCGTCGGCATCAAACCGTCGCCCGGCCGTGTCTCGACCAGCGGCGTCGTCCCCGCCTGCCGGACGATCGACGTCGTTACGGTCTTTGCCGCAAGCGTCGCCGACGGGATCGCGGCACGCCAGGTCGCGGAAGGGTTCGACCCGGCCGACGCCTATGCGCGGCGCTTTGCCGAAACGCCCCTGCCCTCGAGCCTCACCATCGGCGTGCCGAGCGCGGAGGAGCGCGAATTCTACGGCAACGAGGCCTATCGAGCGCTCTATGAAACCGCGATCGAACGGGCGGCGAGCCTTGGCGCGCGGATCGTCGAATTCGACTATCGACCATTCCGCGAAGCCGCCTCGCTTCTTTACGAGGGGCCCTGGGTCGCCGAACGCCTTGCCGCGATCGAGAGCTTCCACGCCGAAACACCCGACAGTATCGATCCGGCCGTTCGAACGATCATCGAGGGCGCACAGGGGATGAGCGCCGTCGACGCCTTTCGCGGCGCCTATCGCCTGGAGGCGCTGCGCCGCGAGGCAGAAGCCGAATGGGCCAAGGTCGACGCCTTGATGCTCCCGACATCGCCGGACATCCAGAGCGTCGAGGCGATGCGCGCCGATCCGCTGGCACTCAACGCCCGCTTCGGTCGCTTCACCAATTTCGCCAATTTCTTCGGCTGCGCGGCGATCGCGGTGCCGGCGGGCTTCATGGAGGCCGGATTGCCCTTCGGCGTCCAGTTGGTCGCCCCTTGCGACACAGACGAAGCGCTCGCCGCCTTCGCCTCGGCGATGCATGAAAAAGTGGGCACCGGCTCCGGCCTCGATCGAGCCTTCGCGCCACCCTCGCTTCCCGCCCCTTCGCCAGCGGACGGCGTCGAGCCCAGCCGGATCGAGATCGCCGTGGTCGGCGCCCATCTCTCCGGCATGGCTCTCAATCACGAACTGACGACGCGCGGTGCGACTTTTGTCGAAGAGGCGCGGACTGCGCCCCATTACCGGCTCTTCGCGCTTGCGACGACACCACCCAAGCCCGGCCTTCTCGCCGACCCGGCCGCCTCCGGCGAAGGGATCGCGCTCGAAATCTGGTCGATGTCGCCGACCGCCTTCGCCTCCTTCGTGGCGGCCATTCCGGCGCCTCTCGGGATCGGCAAGATCACGCTCTCCGACGGACGGTCGATCAGTGGCTTCATCTGCGAATATGAAGCGACGCGAAATGCGGAAGACATTACGCATTTCGGGGGATGGCGCGCCTATCGACACTCCCGCACTGTCGCGGCTTGACGCCAACGGGCGAGCGCCACATGAGAAGATGTGAAGAAGCGCACATCGACCAATATGATCCATGAGGTCCTGGCCGACAGGATCGTTCATGGGATCCTGAAACCGGGCGACCCGCTGGACGAGACTTCGCTCGCCAGCGAGTTCGGCGTTTCGCGAACACCGGTTCGCGAGGCGCTGCGCCAACTCGAGACCAATGGCCTTGCATTGTCGCGCCCCCATCGCGGCACGATCGTCACGACCCTGACCGATCGGCAACTCGACGAGACCTTCGTCGTTATGGCCGAACTCGAAGCGCTCTGTGCACGCCTTTGCGCCAGCCATCTACAAGGGTCAGCTCTGAGCGAGCTGATGGCGCTGCATCATGAGGGAGAGGACGCGGCGAAGACCAACGATGTGGAGGCCTATCGGGCCCATAACGAGCGTTTTCACACCGCGATCTATGCCGGCTCCGGCAACTCCTTCCTTGAGGCGACCACGCTGGCCGTGCGCCGTCGCCTTGCCCCCTTCCGTAACCTGCAATTCGAAGCCTTCCAGCGGCCGGAAGCCTCGCATCGCGAACATGCCAAGATCGTCGATGCGATCATCGAGGGTGATGGCGAGCGCGCCGCGAGCGCCATGCGCGATCATCTGAGGATCGTTCGCAAAGCCGTCGATGCGGTCAATTTAGGCGGGTAACGCGCCCGACGCTTTCGTCTCGCCTTGATCGCCGACAGATCCTCGACCCTATATTGCTGGGCTGAAGGCATATTCCGAGCAGGGTGGACGCTTTGCAATCGCGGACCGAATGGGCCACTCATTCTTCACGGAATCGGCGCGGCCCACGCACCGCGAGCCCAAAGCGGTTCGGGGCGCCCTCATATGGAACGGAGACGAGACTGCATGGCGTATGAAACGATCAAGGCGGAGCCCCGCGGGCGCGTCGGATTGATCACCCTCAACCGGCCGAAGGCGATGAATGCGCTCAGCCAGCTGATGATGCGCGAGATTTGTCAGGCGGCCGCGGATTTCGACGGCGACGCCAAGATTGGCGCCATCGTCCTCACCGGTTCGGAGAAGGCCTTCGCCGCCGGCGCCGACGTCAAGGAGATGGAAAAGCTCGGCTATTCGGAAGCTTATCTCGCCGATCTCTGGCGCGGCTGGGATCGGCTGACGGAGGTCCGCAAACCGTTGATCGCGGCCGTATCGGGCTATGCGCTCGGCGGTGGCTGCGAGGTCGCAGCCATGTGCGACATCGTGATCGCGGCGGAAAACGCCAAATTCGGGCAGCCCGAAATTACCCTCGGCATCCTGCCGGGCATGGGCGGCACTCAGCGCCTTGCCCGTTCGATCGGCAAGGCCAAGACCATGGATCTCGTCCTGACCGGCCGATTGATGGATGCGGCGGAAGCGGAAAGCTGCGGCTTGGTCTCACGCGTAGTCCCCACGGCGGACCTTCTCGAGGACGCCTTGAAGATTGGCGAGAAGATCGCCGACTTCTCGCTGCCGGCGGTGATGTCGGCCAAGGAGTCGGTGCTCCAGGCCTTCGAGACGCCGCTCGATGCCGGCCTGAAATATGAGCGCCGCCTCTTCCACGCGACCTTTGCGACGGACGACCAGAGCGAGGGCATGGCTGCCTTCGTCCAGAAGCGCAGCCCGCAATTCAAGAATCGCTGATCGCTCGGTCGTTGCGGAGGCGCCGACCTTTCCGGCGCCTCCTCGTCCTTCGAAAGCTGCGACCCGCTATCCGATCAGGCCGAAGGTGAAGGCCAGAAAGGCGGTCGCGGCGAAGGCGACATAGAGAGCGTTGATCCGCTTCTCGTGTTGAATGCGCTTTTCCAGCTGTCGATGGGCGTCGCCCTGACGATCGGCGCCCTGACAGGGCGCTGCATGACACTCGGCGAAACGACGTCTCGAAAAGAGATCGATCATATGCCCTCCCCGTCCCGAAGCAGGGACGACTTCGTCTCCTTGGCCGATCTGCCGTCTCTGCCACCGGTCCGGTCGATGAGCGCATAGAGAAGCGGGCGCCCGGCAAAGTCGATCGCGGCGAGAAGCAGAGCACCCCAGACCGGCATGGTGAAGAGCACGGCAAGCACGAAGAGGACGGCGGCGGTGACGCCGCGCAGCTTCAGGAGGCGGCTCGTCGCCGCCTTATCGCCGCTCGCCTCGCCATACCATAGGGCTTTCAGGCCATCGACGCCCTTGTCCGCATTGGCGCTGTCGGGGCCGCTCGGCGTCGAAGCGCTAGCGGCTTGCGGAATGGCGGTGACGATGCCGAGCGCGACCGTCTCATTGGTTAGCTGATCGATGAGGATGAAGGCGCCGAGTTCGCGATTCTCCTCATAGGTCGTGGCGACCGGCGGCCGATCGAAGGCGACCGTCACCTTGCCGATTTCATTCATCAGAAGCGCATTGGCGCTTTTGAGCTCATAGGAATGAATATCGAACGAGCCGTCGAGGCTGCGCACCGTCGCCGGCGTCTGATGCGAACCGATCTTGGCGACGAAGCGCCCGCCCTGGACGAGGGCGCGATCGACCATCCAGAGGATCGTCGCATCGAGCGTCTTGACCGGCCGCACCATATCGGAGGCCGCCACCAGCACGTCGCCGCGCGAGACGTCCACCTCTTCGGTGAGCGTCAAGGTGATCGCGTCGCCCGTGCGGGCCTCACTCGTCTCGCCATCTGGGCTCCACACCGCCTTGACGCTCGTGCGCTGGCCGGAGGGCAGCGAGATTACCGCATCGCCCGCCTTAACGCGCCCGCTCGCCACCGTTCCGCAAAAGCCGCGAAAGTCGAGATTGGGCCGGTTCACCCATTGGACAGGCAGACGGAACGGGCCGCCATCGGCCTCGAAGGTCTTCGGCTCGACGCGCTCCAGATGCTGAAGCAGGGTCTCGCCATCATACCAGGGCGTGTTCGGCGAACGCTTGACGATGTTGTCGCCATTCTTGGCCGAAAGCGGGATGTAAGCGACGTCCGTGAAGCCCAGCGAAGGCAGGATCGCCTCATAGTCGCGCTTGATCGCCTCGAACCGCTCCTCGGCGAAATCGACAAGATCCATCTTGTTGATGGCGATGACCACCGACTTGATGCCGACCAGCGAAGTGATGAAGGAGTGGCGCCGCGTCTGGGGCAGAATGCCCTTGCGCGCATCGACCAGGATCACCGCGAGTTCGGCCTGGGAAGCACCCGTCGCCATATTGCGCGTATATTGCTCGTGGCCCGGCGTATCGGCGATGATGAAAGCGCGATTGCCGGTCGAGAAATAGCGATAGGCGACATCGATGGTGATGCCCTGTTCGCGCTCGGCCGAAAGCCCGTCGACGAGAAGGGCGAAGTCGAGATCGCCGCCCGTCGTGCCGAACTTCTTGGAGTCTTTTTCGAGCGCCTCCATCTGGTCGTCGAAGACCGCGTTGGTCTCATAGAGAAGACGGCCGATCAGGGTCGACTTGCCGTCGTCCACCGACCCACAGGTGATGAAGCGCAGGAGCGAGGCCGCCGGCGCGACCACCGGCTCGATCCCCGCTTGCGGATCGACGATGCTCGGGCGCAGCGCCGCATCGTCCGGGGCGGGACCGGCAAAGGTTTCGTCTTCCAGAGCGGCGGCGGGTGCGGCAGTCGCCTCGTCCGCTTCGTCGGGAAGGCGGTTCGAACGCAGAGCGTTGGTCGTCATCAGAAATAGCCTTCCTGCTTCTTCTCTTCCATCGAGGCGCCGGAATCGCGATCGATCACGCGGCCCTGGCGCTCGGAGACGCGCGAGCCGCGCATCTCGGCGATCACCTCTTCGAGGGTGGCAGCCTCGGACTCGACGGCACCGGTCAGCGGGTAGCAGCCGAGCGTGCGGAAGCGGACCATCATGGTCTCGATCGTCTCGCCGGGCTGAAGCTTCATGCGATCGTCGTCGCGCATGATCAGCGCGCCGTCGCGCTTCACGATCGGCCGAGGCGCGGCGAAATAGAGCGGCACCACGGGGATGTTCTCGATCGCGATATAGTCCCAGACATCCTGCTCGGTCCAATTGGACAGCGGGAAGACGCGGAAGCTCTCGCCATTCTTCTTGCGGGTGTTGAACAGCCGCCAAGGCTCCGGGCGCTGGTTCTTGGCGTCCCAGCGATGCTCGGCCGAGCGCAGGGAAAAGACGCGCTCCTTGGCGCGGCTCTTTTCCTCGTCGCGCCTCGCGCCACCGAAGGCCGCGTCGAACTTGTATTTGTTCAAAGCCTGCTTGAGCGCCTCGGTCTTCATCACATCCGTATGGACGCGGGAGCCGGAATCGAAGGGATTGATGCCGGCTTCGACACCTTGCTGATTGGTGTGGACGATCAGATCGATGCCCAGCTCCTTGGCACGCCGATCGCGGAATTCGATCATCTCCCGGAACTTCCAAGTGGTATCCACATGGAGCAGCGGGAATGGCGGCTTGCCGGGGGCGAACGCCTTCATGGCGAGATGCAGCATCACCGCCGAATCCTTGCCGATCGAATAGAGCATCACCGGGTTCTCGGCACTCGCCGCCACCTCGCGGATGATGAAGATCGACTCGGCTTCGAGCCTTTGCAGATGCGTCATATGCTTCATGGCACTGAGCCTTTGGCTGTTTGGACCGCCAGCATCTCGTCGCTTGCGGTCTGTCGGTGGCCGCGTCGGCGGCGGCTCGTCATATCGTATCGATAGCGCCCGCATGAGGCGCTGATATTTATCTAAAGTTGCGAATACCGACGCCCGTCGTTAACCCGGCCCGAGCCCGAGAATGAAACCCCGCAATCGGACCTGAGCCGCCTCGGCGCCGTTAGGCTTGAACGGGGGATCGAACGCCTTCGCTCGCGCCCGGCACATGCAGGCCACATTCGCGCTTGGTGTCGTCTTCCCACCACCAACGCCCTGCCCGCTCCGGCTCGCCGGGTTCCAGCGCGCGCGTACAGGGCGCGCAGCCGATCGACAGGAAGCCCTGGTCGTGCAGGACATTGACCGGCACGCCGTTCTCCTTTGTGAAGGCGGCGACGTCCTCTCGGGACCAGTCGAAGATTGGATTGGCCTTGATCAGACCGCGCACGGAATCGTAACCGGCGAAATCCATGTCGTGGCGATTGGCGGACTGATCGGCCCGAAGGCCGGTGACCCAGCCATTGGCGCCGGCAAGCGCCCGGCCGAGCGGCTCGATCTTGCGCACGCCGCAGCAGTTCAGGCGGAACTCCTTGGCGTGGTAGAAGCCGTCGATCCCCTGCTCCTCGATAAGATTTTCGAGCGCCTCGGCCTGCGGATATTTGGCGTGGATCCGCTTGCCGTAAGTCTCCTCGGTGCGCCGCCAGACCTCGTAGCTCTCGGGAAAGAGCCGGCCCGTATCGAGCGTGACGACCTCGATCTTGATGGCGTTCGAGAAGATCAGATGGGTAATCATCTGGTCCTCGATGCCCAGGCTGGTCGTGAAGACCAGCCGCCCGGAGACGGCTTCGCGCAGCCGCTTCAGACGATCGAGCGGAGACAGCGCGGGGAACTCGGCATTCAACGTTCCCGCAAGGGTCTTCAGATCCGTGGTCATGGCTCTTCCTATCTGCGCGCCGCCAGGCGCTGCTGCAGGATCGACCGGTCCTCGCCATAGCCGGTCTGGTAGTGGACGCTCATGGAGTCCTTGGCCTCCAACCATTGCTGGACCGGCTGGCGGTTGGCCATGGTTTCCGGCAGATCGACCTCGTCGAAACCGCAAGCGAGCGCATCGGCGAACTGATCGGCGATCAACGGACCGCGGGCACGCAAGGTGCCCTCGTAACCGTCGCGGCGCAGGCGCTTGGCGAGCGAGAAACCGCGCCCGTCGGCAAAGGCCGGAAAGGCGACCGCGATCGTCTCGGCCTGACCAAAGAAGGGCGCGATCTCGTCAACCGGCGTGTCGTTGGCGACGAGAAGCGCAAAGCGCGCCTCGGGCCGCTTCTCCGAATAGGCCGGAGCAAGAGCGAGCGGCAGGAGCGGCACGCCATCCATCGCAAGCGCCTCTTCGATCGTCTCGGCGGCACCATAAGCGTCCGGCTTTTCGCCGGTGGGGGTGATGACGGTCATTACTCGGCGGCCTCCGTCTGTGTCTGGCGCGAGGCGATGTAATCTGCAAAGCGCGTCTTGAACGGCTCGGGGCCCGTGCGCCGCACCGTCTCGATGAAGCTCTCGGCGCCGCTCTTCTCGGAAAGATAGGTCTCGACGACCGCCTCGATCGCGCCCGGCACGTCTTCGGCGTCGATGCCGGGCCCCAGACGCTCGCCGAGGCTCGCATGTTCGGTGGCATCGCCGCCGATGGTGATCTGGTAGTTCTCGCGGCCGCCCTTTTCGAGGCCGAGAATGCCGATCGCGCCCACATGGTGATGGCCGCAGGCATTGATGCAGCCGGAGATCTTGATCGGCAGCTCGCCGATCGCCTTCTGCCGCGCCTCGTCGGCGAAGGTCTTGGCGATCTCTTGGGCGATCGGGATCGATTTGGCGGTGGCGAGCGCACAGTAGTCGAGACCCGGACAGGCAATGATATCCGTCACGAGGCCGGCATTGGCCGTTGCCAGACCCGCTTCCTTCAGCGCCGCATGGACGGCCGGCACGTCGTCCTGCTTCACATGGGGCAAAACGAGATTTTGGCTGTGGGTGACGCGGATTTCGCCCAGCGAGTAGCGATCGGCGATGTCAGCGAAGGCTTCCATCTGCGCATCCGACATGTCGCCCGGCACGCCGCCCACTGGCTTCAAGGAGATCGTCAGAGCGATATAGCCCGGCTGCTTGTGGGCAAAGCCGTTCTGCTCGACGAAGCGATCGAGGGCCGCATCCTCGGCCCGCGCCTTGGCGAGGGTCTCGGAGGTCGCGGGCAGGCTTTCATAGGCGGGCGGCGCGAAATAGGCCGCGATACGCTCGATCTCTTCGGCCGGCGCATTGATGGTCGGCCCGTCGAGCTTGGCATATTCGGCCTCGACGCGATCACGGAACTCCGCCTCGCCCGTCTCGTGGACAAGGATCTTCACCCGCGCCTTGAACTTGTTGTCCCGGCGCCCTTCCGAATTATAGACGCGCATGACCGCTTCCAGATAGGCGAGCAGCTCGTCCTTCGGCAGGAAGTCGCGGATGACCTTGCCGATCATCGGCGTGCGGCCGAGACCGCCGCCGACGATGACCTCATAGCCAACCCGGCCTTGCGTATCGCGTTTGATCTTCAGCCCTATGTCGTGAACCTTGATCGCCGCACGGTCGTGCTCGGCTCCCGTCACCGCGATCTTGAACTTTCGCGGCAGCCAGACGAATTCGGGATGCTGGCTCGACCATTGGCGGATTAGCTCGGCGGTGAGGCGCGGGTCCTCCACCTCGTCGGCGGCGACCCCGGCAAATTGGTCGGAGGTGACGTTGCGGATGCAATTGCCCGAGGTCTGAATGGCATGCATCTCGACATCGGCCAGAAGGTCGAGAATGTCGGGGATATCCTTCAGCTTCGGCCAGTTGAACTGCAGGTTCTGGCGCGTCGTGAAGTGGCCATAGCCCTTGTCGTAAGTGCGGGCGATGTGCGCGAGCTGGCGCAGTTGGCGGGTGTTCATCGTGCCATAGGGCACGGCGATGCGCAGCATATAGGCGTGAAGCTGGAGATAAAGCCCATTCTTGAGACGCAGCGGCTTGAACTCGTCTTCCGAGAGCGAGCCGTCGAGGCGGCGGGCGACCTGGGCGCGGAACTGGGCGACCCGCTCGCGCACGAAGCGCTCGTCGAATTCGTCATAGCGATACATGGTGTCGATCCTTGCGGTTCGGCTCTCGATAAGGGCTCGGAGGCGCTTTGCGGCTCAGGCGATGGGGCCGAAATCGGCCTGCTTGCCCATGTCGGGATGAATGGACGGACCCTTCTGGCGCATCACGTCGCGGAAATGCTTAGCGACCGGGTGGCCGGTCTCGGACAGCTCCACCGGCACCAGATAGGGATCGATGACGAGATTGGCGGCGGCCGCCGCCTTGCCCTCGGCCTCCATGGCGTCGGCGGTCTCCTGATCATGGGCGATCCGCGCCTCGCGAGAGTCGCGCGTCCAGCCCCCCTTGATCAGAAAGACCGTGTCGCCGTCCAGAAGGTGGCTCGCCATGAGGATGGCGGGCAGCTTGTCGCCTCTCACCTTCGATCCGGCGCGGGTATCCTTCGCCATCGTCGCGTCTCCCATCGTCACATTCTAGCGGGCTCAACGCTCCGCAACGCCGCCAATATCGAAGGCGCATCGATCATGCCATCTAGATAGGCCAA
This sequence comes from Fulvimarina manganoxydans, assembly GCF_900176465.1. Classification (GTDB taxonomy): domain Bacteria; phylum Pseudomonadota; class Alphaproteobacteria; order Rhizobiales; family Rhizobiaceae; genus Fulvimarina; species Fulvimarina manganoxydans. Next base: position 42,704 of record NZ_FWXR01000006.1, on the reverse strand, counting down.
TCGATCTCGCGCTTCGCCGTCTGCGATTGCCGTGAAAGAGGCGAGGCGGAAAAGAATTTTCGCCAAGGCCGGCGCCCGGCGATAGAATCGTTCCGAACTGGCCGAAGACAAGACGGCCGGGACGAAAAGACGTCGAAGGGGACGGGAGGCGACATGACAAAGACGAAGGGCGAGGCACTGGGAGAGGAAGGCGAGAGAAAAGCGCTATGGCGCGCGATGAAGCCCCGCGACCTTCCCGCCGTCCTGGCGATTGCCGACAAGGTTCATCCCGGCCTGCCGGAAGACGAGGCCGTCTTCGCGAGCCGCTTGTCGACTTTTCCCTCAGGATGCCTCGTGCTCGAACGCAACGGTATCGTCAACGGCTATGCCATGGCCCATCCGATTCGCCTCAGCGAGCCGCCCGAACTCAACGTCCCGATCGAAGCGATCCCGGCCGATCGCGACGCGTTCTATATTCACGACGTCGCGCTTCTGCCGGCCGTTCGCGGGCAAGGCCTCATCACCCATGCGATCGAGCGGCTGCTTGCGACCGGCAAGGGCCTTGAAGTTGCATGCCTCATATCAGTCTATGGGACGGTGGACTTTTGGTCCCGCTTCGGCTTCGAACGCGATTTCCGTATGCCGGCCGCCAAATTGACGAGCTATGGCGCCGACGCGGTCTTCATGACCAGGCCACTCTGAGAAAACCGAGCGTCGGATCGAGCCCCAGCGCTCACTCAGCGGCCCAGTCCGAAGTACGGCGCACCATGCCTGATCCTCAGAAACGATCCCTCTCCGTTTCCCGGTCGAACTGATCCTGCTTCAGGTTATCGACAAAGGAAACCAAGACCGCCTTGAACCGCTGGATGTCGTCTTCTGCGGCACTCTTGAGAGCCATTTCCATGACGTCCATGGACTTCTTATAGAGATCGTCGCGGAGCGCGATCGCACGATTAGTTAGATAGAGCCGCCGAGCACGGCGATCCGTCTCGCTCATCCGCCGCTCCAACAGATCGAGCTCGACGAGGCGGTCGACCTGCCGGCTGACGACCATGGCGTCGAGATTCATCGCCTTTCCCAGATCCCGTTGGCTGCATCCCTCATAAATATAGAGGCGCCCGATAATTCGTATCTGAAGGAAAGACAGTTTCTCCTCGCCGAACCGCCGCATGAAGGATGATTCAAGCAATTGATTTGCTTCGAAGAGCAGAAAGGCGATGCTGCGCTCAGAAAGAATATCCATGGCGTTTGACGGTTTCCTGTCCAAATCATCGCAAACATGCCCGAAGCGTTCGTATATGAACGGAAATTCACGCCTGGATCAATGATCCCAAAAGACAGGAGAGGACAAAAGCTGACGCTACTTACCGCCCATCGCATTAATCTGCGGAACATGCTCAACTTTATGAGACATTATTTTCGGCGAACGCGATCTGGTCGGAAAGGAGGATAAATGGTGCCGGCGGAGAGGATCGAACTCCCGACCTTCGGTTTACAAAACCGGTTCTAGCCCTTGCTTATCAGGGCTTAGAGCCTTCCATGTCGCGTTCATGTTGCATTCAATTGGCCAGCCAGGCCGATGCCTGTTCTAGTTCTGTGCCGTCATCGTCGTTCGGGAACAGGTGCGAATAGCGGTCCATTGTGAGCGCGATCGTGGAATGACCCATGCGATCCTGGACAGTCTTCGGTGGCAGTCCGAGACCGCCCTCCTCCTTTCGATTAATACACCACGATGCATAGAAATGGCGAAGGGCATGCATCCCACTATACTTCGCGACCATGACGGGTGACCCGTCCTGACGAAGCTTCGAGGTCGGCACGGAGATGCCAGCGGCGATCCATGTTGGGCGCAGACCGCGACGAAGAATGTTCGTCAGCTCCTCGATCTTACCCGCGCCGTTCGGAAAGACGAGGTCGAGATCGCCCTTCGGACAGGCAAGCTTCCATTCCTTCAGAGCATTGATGACGACGGCGGGAGCCGGAACCGTGCGCTCGCTCTTGATCGACTTGGGTGGGCCGATCTCGTTGAAGCGATCGGCGCGCTGGCGAATGTGAACCAGGCGCCTTTCGAGATCGACATCGTGCCAGCGAAGGCCGCGCAGCTCGGAAGCCCGAAGCCCGCAGAACGTCGCCACAAGGAGAAAGGGGCGCCAACGGCCGGTGGCAGCGGAAAGGAGCTCCTTCACCTCCTCGCGGGTGGGAATGTCTGTCCCGACTTTCAGCTTGCCGCGATGGCGCTTCTCTTGCCGATCGTCCCGGCCGCCACGCCCGCCGCGCAGATCCCGCACGATGTTGCGCCGGACAAGCCCTCTCTCCTGCGCATCGGCCAGCATCGTGCCGAGACTGACAATCACGCGCCGCGCCATGACCGCCGTGCGGCCGTTCTCTCGAAGCTGGTCCTCAAACGCTCTGACGGCCGGGATCGACAGCGCCGAGACCTTGGTGGGGCCGATGAACGGGACGATATGAAGACGGAGGTGCTGCTCATAGCTCGCGATCGTCGATCGCTCCAGGCCGGCTGCATTCGCGCTGGCGAGCCATAGGGCGCCCGCCTTCTCGACCGTCACGCTCGCGCTGTCGGCGACATGGGTTCCTTCGAGAACCTCGACACTGGCCGTCGCTGCGAAGGCGTCAGCCTCTTTCTTCAGCCGGAAGGACTTCAGCCGACGCTTGCCGGTGGTATCCATATAGTCGACGACCCATGCCGATTTTTCGACGCCCTTCGTGGTCCAGGTGCGCTTGCGGACGCTCATTCGTCTGTATTCTCTGCTTTCTTCATTGCTTTATAAAAATGCTGCATCGCTTCGTCACGCAACTCTTCAGAGGTCGTTTTCGGCTGAATTCTCACTATCGCGTGTGCAAGCTCTTGCATTACCTCATCGGGGTTCTGCGTAGCTTTTGTCAGAGCCTCGGTTACTAGCTCTACAATCTGTCGATTGTACTCTAACCGACTATACGTTGTGCCATATGCGGTAGCGAGAGCTTCAATAACTTGCAGATTTTTTCCGCTCAGACTTTCCTCAAGGCGAGCAACAACTTCTGCGTTCATCGACCTATTGTTTGCCTCGGACGCAGCTTTGATCTGATCGCGCATCCCTGGCGGCAAGCGCACCTGAAACTGATCGTATTCAGCAGCCTTTTTGGCCATGAAATTCATCCTCCGCGAAATAGTAGCATAGTGGGGGAAGCCCGTTGACGTCTATAACCCCATTCTGCTACGTCATCGCATTGTGGGGTTAAGGAAGTGTTCCCCCGTTAGCGAAAGGCGCAAAGATGGAAAAGAGGGAATCTCTCGAACTGGTGTGGGGCGGCGTAGCGATCGCACAAATCATCCAGCGAAGCCCGCGAGCAACATTTGGAATGCTGGAAAAGGGCGAGTTGCCAGCTCGAAAGGTGAATGGCCGCTGGGTCGCTGACCGGCAACAGCTCATTTCCTTTTTCAAGGAAACCGCAGCATGAGCACCGCGATCCAACATATCGACCTCGACGGTGCCGACGTGTCGCTGAAAGGCGAGATGGTCAGCCTCACCGGACTCTGGAAGGCGGCGGGCTCAGACCCAAGCAAGAAGCCCGCGAAGTGGCGTGAGCTTCCTTCGACGCAGGAATTCGCGGCCCACGTCGCGGATGTCATTATCCGAAAATCGGACATTGAACTTTTCGCCGTCACTCGCGGCGGGAAGGCGCCGGGCACCTGGGCTCACTGGCAGATCGCCATGTCCTACGCCCGCTATCTCGATCCGGCCTTCGCGGCGCGGTGCAACGAGATCGTCCGAGAGCGGATGGAAGAGAAGGCGGTCGTTCCCGCCGGCATCTCTTCTGAAATCTTGGAAATGATCCGCCGCACTGACGGCATCGCCCGCCAGCTATCGGGCAAATTCAAGCGGATGGAAGCGAAGCTCGATTCCGCTCTTCGCAATACCGCGAATGAAAACGGCCCGGCCGAGGTTGCCGCCTCGCCGAGCCATGGTTCGAACTCCCCCCGTTGAAGAAAGAGCAACAGAACATGGACAAGGATATCCACAAGCCGACCGAAATTCCAGTGCCCTTCCGCATCATGGATAGCGCTGAGGCGCTGAGCCGGACCCTTCATGACGCGCATATGATGGGGCAGGTCCTTTACCGGCTCGCAGACGACAACGTCGGTTCCTGGAAAGACGAGCACGGCAGGGAAGGCGCCTTCGTTCCGAAGGACGAATGCAATCTGATCGTGTGGGCCGTGTGCAAGCTGGATGACATGCTGCGCGACATTCGCGAGGCAAGCGACGCGCACCATAAGCTCACCTTCAAGCTCCGCAGCCAGGAGGCCGCGTCGTGAGCAAGAATCCCACCGACACTTTCGACGCCACCGCAGCTTTTGCCGGCCTGGAAACCCTGATCTCTCGAACTGCCAAATTCGCCGATCTCGTCAGCTACCTTGTCGCCGTCGAGTTGGAAGACCCGGTCGAAGACGATCGAGGGAAGCATTTCGTGGTTTGGGAAGCGACCGGCGAACATCTCGTCTTTCTGGCTGAGGAAGCCCGGCTTTGCGCGGCTGAGTTGGAGGCGCAATGGATCGCCAGCCACAATGCCCGATGCCGGGTGGAAAGGGGGGAGGCATGAACCGGCGCTCTTTCCTTGCCACAACGGCGGCTGCGGGCATTTCCGCTTCGCTTGTCTCTACGGCTGACGCCGAATGCGACCCGCTCCTCTCACTCATCAACGAGTATCGAGACCAGATGGCGCTCTTCAACGCGGCTGGCGATCTTAGTGACGAAGACGACGCTGCGCTCATGGCGGCGACTTGGGAACCGGCCTATGACCGCCTTTGCTACGACCCGCCGGCCCCGACGACAGACGCGGGTGCCATTGCCGCGATCCGCCTCATCGTCAACGAGGCCGAGACCTGCGGCTATCAGCCGGACATGATCTTCAACGTCCTTTCGGTCGCGGCTGCATATCTCGAACGGAGGGCCGCGTCATGACCGCCCTTCGTCTCTGTCTCGCGTGGTGCCTCCTCAAGGGCGCCCGCACCCTCACCCGCGCGGCGGCAATCGTCGTTCCCGAATTGAGGAGGGCGCTATGAATATCGCTCCGATTCATGTCGCGGCCGTTGGCCTAAGCAACCTCAGGTTCTTCCGATCGCCGCTGCCTGGGCCGCAACAGCCTTGGCACTCCGTCGACGATCTCATGAAGTGCCTTGTTCTCGATCGCAGCCTTCGCCGGCACTTTCGGATGAAGATGATCCGGGAGCACAGCAGCGAGACCCGAACCGTACAGACCGACACCGGTGAGACGGTCATCGCTCCTCACTTCATGGCTCAAGGGTTCATCGGCGCCATGAAGGAAATCGGCAAAGCCTCGGACGCTTTCGAGACAGCATACACCTTCGGCATCGTGGGCGCGATGAACAAGCTCACCGAAGGGATGGACGAACTCGACTCCATCAACTTCGGCATCGCGGCGTTCCGCAACTCGAACGGCATCCCCGGGCCCCATCCGAAAGTCGACGAGACTGCGATCATACGAACACGACGCGGGAAAGGGGGAGACGCATGAGCACCATCACCGCATCCGTCCCCGTCGGGGGCACGACCGGCCACGACCACGAGACCACGGCAGCGATCGACGAGGCGGCCCGCTGGCTCGCGTTCGAACCGTCCCCGCCTTCACCTCTCGTTCCGGCGCTTCGACGCCGGTTCGGGCTCTCTGTCGTCGATGCCTGTGCCGCTATCAAAGAGGCCAGGCTGATCCGCGGGAGGGCGCTCTAATGGCGGCTTCCTCAGTTTATCGTCCACGCACGATAAAACGAGATCGGCGCACGGCGGCGCGCATCGAACAACTCGACAACCAGATCCTCGCGGTACTTTGCGAGGATCATCCTCAGAGCGTTCGGCACGTCTTCTACCGGATGACCGATCCGCGATTGCCTGAGCCTGTCGAGAAGTCGGATCGCGGCTATCGGCATGTGCAAGATCGTGTCGTCAAGCTGCGGCGGTCCAGCCGTCTCCCGTTCGGATGGATCACCGACGCCACCCGGCGCGGCTATCACACGCCGACCTATCGCAGCGAGGCTGAATTCCTCCGCAGCATGAAGGGGCATTACCGGGCCGACCTGTGGCGCCAGTCTCGATACTATTGCGAGGTCTGGTGCGAATCCCGATCCATCGCGGGCGTGATCGAGGACGATTGCCGCGAGCTTGCCGTCTCGCTCTATCCGGCGGGCGGCTTCTCCAGCATCACGCTCGCCTATCAGTCGGCGGAAACGATCAACCATTACGCCGAGGGCCGGCCTGTCCGAATCCTCTACATCGGCGACTATGACCCCGCTGGCGTCCTGATCGACGTGGCCCTTGAGCGCGAGCTTCGAGAACATCTGAACGGGGACATCGACCTTCAGTTTCTCCGCATTGGCATCACCGAAGATCAGATCGAGACCTTCGAGCTTCCGACGAAGCCCCGGAAGGAGACCGATCGCAGGGCGCTCCACGTCAAACACACCGTCGAAGCCGAGGCGATGCCGGCGCGGCTGATGCGCGACATGCTTCGAGACCAGATCGAACTCCTTTTGCCTTCCGACGCGCTCGCGGTGGCGAAGGTCGAAGAGCAATCGGCTCGTGAATACTTCGATCGGCTCGCCGAGATCAGGGGCAGCCCATGAGCCGATGCCCAAAATGCGGAAGCTCTCGCTTGTCGATTGAGAGCATTCGAGGGGTTCGCCGGGTCGTCTGCCGACGATGCGGTCCCCTCCCCAAAGCTGGAGGCCCCGCCGACAGATGAGCAGGAAGAAGAGCAATAGGCGCGCGACCGTCGAACATTGGACGAAGCTGATCCGCACGACAATGGAGGAGCCGGCATGGAAGGCTCTCTCCACGACGGCGCAGGCGCTCTATCCATGGCTTAAGCTTGAATGGCGCGGGCCTGATGCGAACAATAACGGCAAGATAAGGCTCAGCACGCGACAGGCAGGCGACCGGCTAGGCGTTCGCGCGGCAACCGCCGCGTTGGCCTTCCACGACCTTCAACGCAAGGGGTTCATCGTCCAGACCGAGCCCGCGTGCCTTGGGATCGAGGGGGCAGCCAAATCACCCGCATACGAAATCACCGAATTGAAGATGCCGGGCGCCGATGGCGACGGTCGTAAATTGTACCGTCTTTGGCGGCCAGACGCGGACTATCCAGTTCCCGACACGCTCTCGAATAATCCCACCGGAAGGAACGGTCGAAAAACAAAACCCTGTCACGAAAACCGTGACGGTCCTGTCACGAAAACCGTGACGAAATTGGAGAGAGCGTCATGAAAACCGTAACAGGCCGTGTCGAAAACCGTGACGGTTTGGGCCGTTTTCAGCGTCTGACTGTTACGGAAACCGTGACATCCTTAATCTACCATACACATACGCGCCTATCGGGAGAGCACGACCATGCAGCTTGACCTCCTCTCCTGGCGTCCTCCCGAGGTCGAAATCATCCCCTTCCCGGCGAGAAACCGGATCGGGCTCATTCGCCGAACGGCTTCGAACATCTTTCACAGCCGGACAGAGAAGGAAGCGGCTGCATTTCGGCGCCGATCGCTTGAAGGCCTCGAACGGCAAATGATCCGAGCGGGCATCGCCGAGGATCGAGTTGCTTTTGAGGTCGGAGCATTCTGGCAGTCGGTGGAGGTGGAACTGTGCCGCCTGGATCGCGGCGTCTCCTACAGCCGGCCGGGAGGAGATGCGGCATGATCGTCAAAACTGACCGTGATGGCTCATTCTACGTCGCAGGAAATGGCAACTGGCGCGTCGCCGGTCCCTTCTCGACGAACGCAGAGGCTTGGGCCTGGATCGACAAGCGCGGGTTTCGCGACGATCACATAGGATCACAAGCACCGTCGCCAAAGCGGCTGCACATCAGGCAGCCGAGGGACAACAAGAGCGTTGGAAAACAGGAGGTGTTATCGGCCGCGCCAAAGCTTCTTCGTCTTCCTCTTGCTGACAATGAGCGTTCGTTCGTGATGTCGATGGAGAAGCGAGCCAAGCGCAAAACTGCGGAGCTCCGATTGACTGACAGGCAGGCAGGGTGGTGGCGTGCCCTTATGCAGAGATGGCAGGCGTGTGTAGATGGTGACGCATGACGTTCATTCGCTATTCTTTCGTGATCCGCTGACGTCGTAGGAGCACTGACGGTGGCAAAGCTACCTCTTCATGTCCCAGCACTGCAGAATACGGTGCCGATCATCAAGCCGCGTGAAACGATCCATGTGATGGTCAATGTGGAGGGCTTTTGGCGTGAGATCTTCATTTTCTGGTACACCCAGAAAGGAGACATGATGAGCCAGACCAACGTTGCCGCACTCCAACTCCTCCGAGGCCAAGGGCGCTTTGGACCTGGCGGCCTTGAGTTCGACGAAACCCCTGTTGAGATCGGCGATGCGGAGAAGCTTGCCGGCCGGCGCTATTTCACACTTCACCCATCGGTCGACAGCGATCCGAGCAAAGCTACGGCCGTGGTAAACGGTATCGGCGGCTGCCAAGAGATCGGTGTCGACCTTCGAACGATCCAGGGCACCGAGGAAATCCTCATCCACCGAATGACGGATCCCAAGCGGTACCCGGCGACCGGACCATCCAAGCGGGAGGTGCATTTCGGAAACATATTTCGGCCCGGCGCCGCTCCGGTATTCCGAATGTTCGTGACACCCCTCAAGGGGCGCCAGCCCTTGGATGCGCCTGCGCCATTCATCCCCAACCGATCGGCGGACTTCGTAGGGCACCCAAACCGTGTCAGCAGCCGCAAGATGCTCTTCCAGATCCGCTTGGAGTATGAGGCCCGTCAGCCCTTCCCGACGGAACATGCCATTCTCATACCCGCAGCGCGAACAGGCACCGGTTCGGAAGAGCCTTTACTCGAAAGGGGAAAGGGCACCGGTCACTCATGAGGGAACATCCTTCCCCGATCTTCCTTCATCGCAAACCTGAGGCGAGAAGGAGAACGCTATGTCGACACAATCCGTGGTTTGTCAGTGGTGCGGGACCGCTAAAGCGAATCCCTATAAGCCGTGTTCTTCTGCAGGATTGGACGAACTGCGCGCTTTCTATTGGAGCGGTAACGCACCGGAGCGCTGCAAAGAGGAAGTGAAGAAGCGCGGGCTTGTATAGCGCCATAAGGTCTACCACGCGCATCCACCCCAGCCCCGGGATTTTCCCGAGCCCTCGGCGGCCTTCGACCGGATCACCCCGGCATTGAAGGCTGACCGGGGGCGCTTCGTCCATCGATCGGCGATACCCTGCTCACAATAGAACCATTCAGAGCCTTATGCGCCAGGGTGTTCAGAACCAAGCCATGCGATCTAACGCGCATGCTCATATTGATCGGACTGGTTTCAGGGCATGCGCTCGTATCGAGGCCGACAGGCGGCGGCTGGGCAGCGGATGGGCTTCACTTTCGAGTTATCCACAGGCCTTTTCTGTCCACCTGATAGCAGATGATGACGGCTAGTCCTTTCTGATCCTTTCTATTCCATTCGTGCCGAAGATCACCAAAGCATCTACCGTTGAACTGCCAGCTAAACCGGCGCAATTGTCCAGTTATGGACACGGCTCGCACCTCGGAAGCTTTGGCTTCGCCTTTCTCTCGCTCCGCTCTTTCGAACGGTTCGCAGCTACTTCCCGGCATCGATGGCCGGAGCGCATCGGCCCGTCGCTTCCGTGACCTGACGAGGGCGTTCGCTGACGAGCTCGGGGGCGAGGAAGGTCTCACCACTCCCCAGCGCGCTCTCGTGCGCCACGCAGCCGCCATCGTGATCGAGAGCGAGACCCTTCAGGCGAAGATCGTCCGGGGCGAGACGGTGAACCACGAAGACCTCGTGCGGGTCTCCAACGTCCTCGCCCGGCTGATGCGCGACCTTGGCGTGAAGGGGGCCGGCAAGCCCAAGGACGACGTGCCAGACCTTCGGACATTCCTCGCATCGAGGGCGGCCGGCTGATGACCGTCCTCGTCACCATGCGCGATGCTCTGGCAGAGCCCCACCTTCTCGGGAACGCCATGCAAGGCGACACCTGGGCCGGCTGGCGGATCCTCCTCATCGCGGCCATGGGCGAGGAGCTGACGGAGGAAGAGCGGGAGACTTTCCGGCTTCTCACCGGCCGGGATCATGAACCTGGCGAGCGGGTCGAAGAGCTATGGGCCGTCATCGGCCGGCGCGGTGGCAAGACGCGGGCGGCGGCGGTGATCGCGGTCTATCTCTCGTGCCTCGTGGACTATTCCGACAAGCTGGCGATCGGCGAGCGGGCCATCCTGCCGTTTATCGCCACGACGAAGCGCAATGCCCGGAAGGCGTTCAACTATGCGGTCGGCATCATCAAGGCCGCCCCGATGCTTCGGAAGCTGATCACGAACGAGACGGCGGAGACCCTGTCCCTGTCCACTCTCGTTGATCTCGAAGTCCAGGCGGCCGACTGGCGCGTGAACCGTGGAGACACGGCGGTTGCGGCGATCGGTGACGAGGCGGCCTTCTGGCGCTCGGACGATGCGGCCAATCCTGACACGGAGATCCTTGAGGCCATCCGGCCGGCCCTGGCGACGACAGACGGGCCGTTGATCATCATCTCTTCGCCCTATGCCAAACGGGGCGAGGTTTATTCCACCTGGCGCAAGCACTTCGGCCCGGCCGGCGATCCTCTCATCCTTGTGGCACAGGCGGCCTCTCGAACCATGAACCCGTCCCTTCGTCAGAAGGTAGTCGACAGGGCGATGGAGCGAGACGAGGCGCGGGCCAAGGCCGAATGGCTGGCGCAGTTCCGGTCTGACGTTGAGGTGTTCCTTTCGAGGGAGCTCGTTGAGGCGGCGATCATGCCGGGGACTGTGGTCCTGCCCTTCGTCCGCGGGCCTTCCTATCGGGCCTTCGTCGATCCGTCCGGCGGCACATCCGATTCCATGACGCTCGCGATCTCCCATCAGGAAAACGAGAGGGTGATCCTCGATTGCGTCGTCGAGAGGCGGCCGCCCTTCTCGCCTGAGGACGTGGTCGAAGAGTTCTGCCGCGTCATCAAGGCCTATGGCCTGTCGAAGGTGACGGGCGATCGGTACGGCGGCGAGTGGCCCCGCGAGCGCTTCAGGATGCACGGCGTCCAGTATGAGATCGCCTCCGCAAACCGTTCCGAGCTGTATCTCGCCCTCGTGCCGATCCTTTCGAGCGGCCGGGCGAGTCTCCTCGATCATGACCGGCTGATCAACCAGCTCATTCAGCTCGAACGCCGCACAAGCCGCAACGGCCGCGACAGTGTCGATCATCCGCAGGGCGGCCATGACGACATCGCGAACGCCGTGGCCGGCGCTTTCTTCGCAACCGCAATGCCGGGCCCCAAGCTGCCGTCAGTGACGGTCGGCAAGCCCTATGGATGGAGATGAACATGCCCGAAAGCGAGAACGACCGGCTCTTCCGAGAACAGGTCGATCAACAGCAAGAAGAGGCGATGAGCCGGCACGCCGAGACGATGGCGATTATGGCCAGAAGCCGGCTGCGACAGGGGAAGTCAATTTCGCCGAAGCTCGCGGCACACCTCCCGGCTGCGAAGCAGAACGAGAACCAGGAATAGGAGAGACCCATGGGCGCAGAAACCTACGCACCCGCCACCAGCGTGCATCAAGGGACGGACTTCGTGCCGGCCACCATCGAGCCCGGCTCCACGGCCGGCATCGCCGATCACCTGGCGACGTATCACTCGGCGCCGGGACAGGCGAAAGCCCTCGTGCTGGAGGCGGCCGCCGGCGAGCTTCCCGACCCGGTCAAATGGCGTGGCCATCTTGTGCGGGTGACGGACGGAGAGGCCCGGACGCTGGCAATCAGCGATGGAGCCTCCTGGCACACTCTCGCCGCGGAGAGCGCATCGTGAGCGGGCTCTTGGATGGGGGCCGATGACCAATGGCCCGCTTCCCGTTTCCCCGTGCATTTCAGATTTTCGGCAAAGGTAAAACGAAGATGGCACAGCCTGTCGGCAACCCCTACAACCTCCCCGATCCCATCGATTTCGACCCGCATGAGCCGATCGAGCGACGAAAGGTCAATGTTCGGCTTGATCCGCTGAGTTGGCCCGAGAACACCGACGTTTCGCTCTACCACGAGGAGCAAACATTGTGGTTCGAAGCGTTGGAAACCCTTCGAGACTTCGATGAGCTCGCTGCCGAGACCGCGCAAAACACTCTCCTGAGCGCCGAAGGCAAAACAGCAGCCAATGCCAAATTCGCCCGCGATGTCCTGACGGGGCTTCAGAGGCGCCTCGACGCGCTCACCGAGAAGCACGTGAAGCACAACGGCCCGGTGCTCGAAAAGCACGTGAAGGAGTTCATGGGCCGGCACGCTGAAGCGCCGACGGAGCCGAACGACATTGCGGTGTGCGCAGAGATCCGCGCATGGCTGCGAGGAATGCCTGAAACCCAGCGGACCCTCAAGGTTCGCGAACTGGCCATGAAGGGCGAGAAGGCAGCGATCCAGGCGGTGCTTCACGCGCCCGGCTTTCTGACCGGCGTGGATCTGAACTTCATCCGCGAGCTTCAGATCGATCTCTGGAGCCAAGCCGAGCCGCGCAGGAGCGCCGTGTGGAAGCACACCAACGATGTCTCGCGCATGACGCGCCGGGCCCTCGACGGCGTCATTCGCTTCATCGGCAACGAGACGGGCATCATCAGGGAAATTCGCCCGATCGACGAGGCGGAGGCGGCCTGACATGGCAGATATGCGCGTCGATATTCGCCTTCGAGCGATCGACAACGCCACGAAGACGATCCGCTCCGTCGAGCGAGCCCTTCGCGATCTGGAGCGGGCCGGCGTCCGCACCAGGCCGGGGCAGTCCCGCGGGGCGGGCGGCGTTCCGGTGGTCTCGCATCAGGAGCATTCCCGTCGGATCGACGCGCAGGCCGCGGCTGTCAGCCGAGCAAGGGGCAGCATGGGAGTTTCCCCGCTCGGTTTATCCCCGGCGTTTCTCGGCGCTGGCGCAGCGGGCTATGCCGGAGCGAAGGCCACGAAGGAGGCTATGGACTTCGAAAGCGTCTTGAGCCGGATTCAGCAAAAGGCCGGCGCGACCGACGAACAGATGGCCGGCGTCCGACGCCAGATCGAAGCCATGGCTCAGGACAAGGCGATCGGCGCGTCCCTGGACGACATCACAGGCGGCTTCGAGCGCGCGGCTGCCGCTGGCGTGCCTCTGAATGAGATGAGCCAATTCGTCCGCGTGGTCGCGAAGGCGGCCCCGGCGCTGGACATGACAGGTGAAGCGTTGGGCAACACGCTCTCCCAGCTTGAGGGCGCCTCGCTGATCGCGCGCGATGGGTCCGAGCGCTTCCTCGATCTCGTGAACGCCTTGGAAGACGCCGGCACGTCGAACGCCTCCGACATCCTCGATTTCATGCTTCGTGCCGGTGCGAGCGCGAAAATCTTCGGTATAGCAACGGAAGAAACCGCCGCGCTCGGCGGCGCCATGGTCGATCTCGGCATCAATAGCGCCGAGGCCGGAACGGCGGTCAACGCCATCCTCTCGAAATTGACCTCCCCGAAGGGCCTGTCGAAGCAGGGGCAAAAGGCTCTGAAGGGCCTCTATGGCTCGACAGAAGCGTGGACGGAGCTCGTCGCCAAGGACGCCGATGCCGCCTTTGTCGACCTCTTGGAGCGGATGCGCGACCTCGATAAGGAGGCTCGATCCGGTGCCGCGCTGGATATTGTCGGGTTGGAGCACGCCGACGTCCTTCAGCGTCTCATCGAAGGCTTGGGTAAGGTCCGATCCCGCCTCCGGCTGGCGAAAGACGAATCGTCCTGGCTCGGCAATCTCGATAAGACCGCCGCCCTCAAGATGAAGACGACGGAGGCTCAGTTGCAGGTCGTGCAACGGCGTCTTCGGACCCTGGCAATCTCAGCGGGCGAGATCGGTCTTTCCGGCCTGGATAGCGCCTTGGCCGGCGTCAATCGCATCCTCGATCACTTCCAGAAATACGGCGACCCATTCGAGCACATCAAGGCCGGCGCCGAAGGGCTCGCCGAAGGGCTCGGCTTCGCGTCGTTTTCAGATCTGATGGCCGACGTCGGGACGAAGATCGGCGCTGCGGCTGACGCGCTTGGCAAGCTGATGGGTATCGACACCAGCGCCACCAATCTGACCTCGACGTTTGAGGCGTGGCGCGAGGCCGGACAAAGTGTCGTCGAGATGTTCCAGGCTGTCGAGCTCGGAATGCTCAAGCTTGAAAGCGCCAAGCTCGGGTTTGCGCAGTGGGGCGATGACATGGGGGCCAATGGTCTGTCTCAGACCCCCAAGGAGCGAAAAGCCTGGCGCGAAAAGATCGATTCCGAGGCCAAGGCGGTCAATGATCGGATCGCGGCGATCGAGCGCGCGCAGGCGAACCAAGAGATTTTGGACGCCGCGCACGAAAAGACGAAGGATCGGCCGTCCGCTCGATCGGGTGAGGCCAGTTCTCTTCGTTCGGCAGAGGTCGGAGGCTGGACCGATCCAGAGAGGGTCAAGGCGCAGAGCACGCGCGATCCAACGGTCGTCGATAAGCTGACCCGAAACACCGGCGCTATTCCTGTCCCGCAGACGAGGCCAGCGGCCGTGGAAGCGGTCGGACAGCGAATTGAGGAGGCCGGTGCCCGGGTCGCGCAGGCGCTCGATACTGCGGCTGCTACGATCACGCCCTCGGCGCCCGACAAGCCCGCTTCTCAGCGGCCCCGCATGAAGCTTCCGCCGATCAACCCGCCGGTGTGGGACGACACGCCCCCGCCGCCGGCTGACCCGCGAGGAACGGAAGCTCTCCGCAATGCCCTCCAGGCTGGCCGGGCGACTGTGGCTCCTTCTGTCGACACTTCGGAAATCGTCACGGCCAAGGCGGAATTGGACGCCTTCAACAATCTGACGGCCGTGGCGAATGTGGCTCTGAATGCCGCGCCTTTCATGGGCCCGGCTGGACAGGTGACTGCGACGCTCGGCGAAATCGCGAGAACCGTCACAGCGACAGCCGATCTGAACATAGGCCCCCTGATGTCGAAGGTCGCAACCGCCAAGGCCGCGATCCGAAGCCTAAACGGCATGTCGGTGACGGCAGGCGGGGGCACGAGCAACTACGGCGCCCATAGGCGCTCACAATTCGCACCGGCGACACCCGGCGGCGGCACGTAAGGAGATATAACCATGGCAGTGCGACCAGTTGAGACGGTTCAGGACGTCTTTGCGGCGTTCGGCATCGAGGACAACGATGAGGACGCGCCGGTCTTCGGACCGGCTAAGACCGAGCGGCATCAGTTCGTCCCTGCGGACGGCGGCAACGGCCACAGTGAGCCCCCAACGTCGGAGGAAAGCGTCCCCGATGAGCCGGAGCCCGAACCAGACACGAGCGGAGCCCGGCGTCTCTCTCGCGCTTATGAGGTCCGAGGGATCAAGTTTGATCGGCTCATGATCTCAGCGCCGCGGGGCGAGGACTATTGGGAGATCGGCGAGTTGTCCGAATGGTCCTTCACCGCCGAAGGGACGCCCTTCCGGCTCACCCGCGAACATGCCGTTCGAGCCTATGCCGAGCGCTGCATCTCCGTCGATCGGCGCGTTCCGGCCGCCGAGGTCTTGAACTCGCTCAACCTCGCCGATGCTCGCATGGTTCGGAGGGCGATCATGGGTTTTTTCGAGGAGCCGGAGGGCAGTTCGGCGTGATCTTCGACGCTGCGACGCGCTCCGGTCTTCCGATCGAAACCGCCATGCGAATGACAGTGCCGGCGGTAACGAGATGGGCGACCCACACCCTCTCCAAGAGATAGTCCCGCGTGTTTTGGGTCCACGCGAGACGAAGCCGCCGGGGGCGAGGCGCGCCCTCGGCGGTCAATCACTTTTTGCGGGCCACTCGACTATAGGCGATCCAGCTTCCTTATGTCGACGAACAGAAGCTAATGCCTCAGAGTAACCAATTATCGGTTTGCCGGGATCGAATGGTTCGCTGAAAACGATGTAGCGGTTCAGATTCATAAATATCTGTTCGAAAAGCGCCTCTTTCTGTTCACTCTCGTCGCCTTCCATTCCGGCAATTGTCCCGTATCGCCAAATATGATGAAGCGCATCAACAGGACGTGTAATATCTACATCAAATAGTGCATTGAACTGAACTCGAACAAAAAACCATTCCCTATGCAGTGTTTCTTTACTTTCTTGGTTTGTGACTATTTTCTTCCAATGGTGCATCAAACTCTGAACCGCTTGATTTCTTTTCTCGTATAAATCGAAGAAGTATTTTTTGCGCGCGGTATCATATTGCCTGTAGGCAATGAGAGCAGCGAATGCTGCAATCGAAGCCGTCGCTGATAACTGCGCGAACGCTATGGGCTCCGACGCGCTGAAGAGGTAACCGATGATGAAGCCGGGAACGCAATACACGAAAAAACCAAAGGTCTTTTTCGCGAAACTCTTCAAATCATCGATCTTGAACATGCGCACAGCCGCGTCATCCTTTCAGTTGCCAGAACACCATACGTTCAGCCGACATGGTCGAAAAGCGCTTTGCGCAATGGGTCCCTCACGCTAAATGATGATCGGCGTTTCCTATCGATGAGGCCTTGATCCTATGGAAAACCTTATCGCCTCCACTCCCCCGGTCCTCAAGCGCACCCGTCCGAAAGGCCGGCTCGATACCCTGGCCGATCAACTCGGCATCAGGATCATTCCGACATGGCGGCGCCGAGAGGCCAACGAGACCCACGCCCGCAGCTCGATCAAGGCGATCGTTGCCGAACATGGCGAGCCTCACCTCATCCTCGTCATTCGATGCGTGCGCGAAACGGGTGCGAACCGACAGGAGCTCTGGAGCGAGACCCTTCTCGCCATCTCCGACGTCCTGGCCGCCCGGCCGGACTGGCGCGATGCCGGCGGCGCTCTCCTCGACGCCTTCGACACGATCCCCCTTCGTGAGCTTCGCCTGGAGGCCGTGCGCTGCCGTCCGTGGCCAGTGCGGCATACCTTACGGGGAATGATCTATGCGCGTCTGTCGGCTGCTCTGGAGGCCGGGGAGGCGGCGTAGGCTTCCACCTTCCTGCTACCCGCCATTAATCGCTCGCAAACGCTCCAAGCCGACCACACAAAATTTGCCCATAACCGACAAAGGGATAGATAGCTCTGTATAAGGCTCCTGGGCTAATAGATCGAAATCGAAACATTTCCCGGTGAAACGGTATGAGTGCGGAACTGCCCGACTTTGCGGAGATGACTGCGCTCGTCCGTCGTTTTATGAAAATGGGGCTCGATTTCGAGGCAGCCGCTGATCTCATGGCGATCTCCCGAGATCTCGACGCAGAATCTATCACCCAACTAATCAGCGACCTCCGCACGGCGTGTGAGCCGCCAACTGAATGATGGAGCGAACAAAGCTCGCAATCTCAAATTCATCGCAAGCGGCGAAGGCGTTCGGTTAGGAGCGTGTTGAGCTGAGCAGCATTTTGTCGGAAATCGTCCGCGTCTTCAGAACAGTTTGCGAAGATGTAGGCCTCGACTTCTTCCCAAAGTTCTTGAACGTCTTTGCGGGCAGCCTGGCCTTTTGAGGTAAGGGTTACCATCGTGTACCGGCGATCCTTCTTGTCGTTGCCCCGTCTGACAAGCTCACGATGTTCCAAGCGATCGAGCATTTTCGATACAGTCGACGCACGCACCCCTACCTTGTCAGCGAGATGTGACACGAGGACCGGATCGCCATTCGGCTCCAGCGCCATGAGAAGATGGTCCTGACCTGCGTTGAGACCAATTTCATGAAGTCGAAGATCAAGAAGCGCTCGGCTGCTTTTTGTGATGCTGATGAGCGAGGGAATCAGGGCGCCTGGTGCAGCTTCGGGGAAGACCGTTTGCGGTGAAGGGCTGGCGTTGGACAACGTTTCATCCTCCGTTTTTGAGTGAGCCTCCAGAACGGATCGCCTGTGCGACCCGCCGTCGCATGATCTTTTGATTTAGGAATTTGAATCGCCAGGAAAACGAAAGATAGCTAGCAAAGTCATGCCAAAGTGTTCGTCGGCAAATATTGCATGGCTGACCTATTCAGCGGGCGCTGAACTCGGAATGGAACCACCTTAGTCGAAAGATCGACGATCTCCGATGCCCAACCATCAGGATTTCCTTGATGGTTGCTGTCTCCGTAGGGGATCCCGCTCACCCCTCGGCGGGGCAAGTCCGCGCCACCGTGCCGCGCCATGTTGCATCCCATGTCGCGTGGAGTAGCCGACACTACCGGGAAACCCCTGCAAATCAAGGAAAGTCTCTGCAACATGAATGCGACATGAAAAACGGGGACATGCGGTCTAACCCGTTGATTTTTATGGTGCCGGCGGAGAGGATCGAACTCCCGACCTTCGGTTTACAAAACCGCTGCACTACCGCTGTGCTACGCCGGCGCCTGGCGGTTGTCCTACTATAGCGGCCGACCCGCTGCAACCGCGATCGAGCGAAGTTCTCCGCCTCGATTCGCGGCCCTTTTGGCTTTGCCCCTTCGCCATGATAAAAACGCCACATTGCCCGACCATAGGATCGAGCCTGGTTCGTCATAGCCCGCACACAGCCGAAAGCCTGCCATGTCCACGGGACTGATCATCGTCCTCATCCTCGTCGCGGCACCTGTCCTGGTGCTCCTGACCGTTCATCTCTACGATTCCTGGACGGGTCTCAATCAGGACGACTGATACGAAGTCGGTTTCGTCGCTTCGCCATGGCTGATTTCAACATGCTGAAGGCCGCGCCGGCTTCGATGGGGCACCGGCCCGATCGGCCGGATACCCTATGATCCCAGGATCATGCGGCTGCGGAGCTTTCGCCGTCGCGCTTCCATGAGTCCTTCGCGCAGAGCCTGACGAACGAGGCGATGCGCGAGGCCTCTCCACATGCTACCCGTCCAGGACAGCGCCTCGAAAGAGGGCGCGGGGTGGAGAAAAGCGAAGGCGAGGCCATGTCCGAGCGGGTGCGATCGATCAGCTTCCTGGCGAGCGAGGCTCCCGGAGCCACCGAGGCGGCCAATCGCCTGAAAGCCCTTTATGGGCAGGAAGATCCGAACCAGGCGGAAGTCGTCGTCGCGCTCGGCGGCGACGGGTTCATGCTGCATATCCTGCACCGCTTCATGAATTCCAGTATCCCGATCTACGGCATGAATCGCGGCACGATCGGCTTCCTGATGAACGAATATCGGGAGGAGGGTCTTCGCGAGCGTCTGGCCGCGGCGGTGGAGAACTGGATCCATCCGCTCTCGATGACCGCCGAGGACGAGCATGGCGAAATCCGCGAAGCCTTGGCGATCAACGAGGTCTCGATCTTCCGCCAGTCCTATCAGGCGGCGCGTCTCGAAATTCGGGTCGACGGCAAGCTGCGGCTGGAGGAACTCGTCTGCGACGGCGTGATGGTGGCAACGCCCACCGGCTCGACCGCCTATAATCTCTCGGCCCAGGGACCGATCATTCCGATCGAGGCCCCCTTGCTGGCCCTGACCCCCGTCTCGCCCTTCCGGCCGAGGCGCTGGCGCGGCGCGCTGCTGCCCAATCACCAGACGGTCGAGATCGTGACGCTCGAAGCCCATAAGCGGCCGGTCAACGCGGTCGCCGACGCCCAAGAGGTCAAATCGGTGCGCCGCGTGACCATCCGCGAGAGCATGTCGGATCGCTGCCGGATCCTCTTCGACGAAGAGCATAGCTGGGACGAGCGCATCCTCGCCGAACAGTTCCGTTACTGACGACAGGCCTCGCGGTTCGCGAGACGTGTTCAAGCTGCGGGGTTCAAGACGCCTGAGCCAACGCGCCGGCGCTGCCGGTGCGTTTGAAGACCGGCGCCGATGCGCCCTGCGCGAGCTGGCGGAGAAAAGCCATGGCGGCGGTCAGACCGGCCGGCCCGGCTGACGACCCATCGCCCCTTGCAAGGCGGTTCATCATCCGCTCCGGCACGCGGGAGGCGGCCACCGGCTCGCCGGTCTCGGCGATCTCACGCCAAATTTCGATCGCGCTGACGAAGAGCGGCACGCAATCGGCCGGCAGACCCGCCCGGGCTGCGATGGAGGCAAAAGGCCGTGCGCGTCCCTCGGCCAGGATCGGGCGCACCCGCGCCTCGCTGACGCCGGCAAGCCGCGCCAACGCATGGGAGAAGATATCGAGCTGACCGTCGCAGACGAAGCGAAGAAGCAGCGCGACCGAAAGCTGGTCCGATTGCAGGAGATGCTCGACCAGCGCCGCATTTTCCTGCGGCCCGGCCGAGTCGGCGAGGATCGCGGTCGCCTTTTCGCAGGCCTCCGCCGTCAGGCGTCGGGCTTTCTGGCGACCGAGGCTGTGAATGACGAGACCGCAGGATTGCAGCGCTTCGCCTGACGCGAGAATGAGCGTCTGCCGCGTGGCGACGGGCAGATCGGCGCGGGCGAGAAGACCGCCACGAACGTCCGATGCGTCGCCATGGCGCTCAGCTAGCCGCGCCAGCGTGGTCGCCGCGATCCGGGCAGCCGGATGGGCGAGAAGTCTCGCCGCCTCATCAGGCGTCGAAAGCTCTGCGATCGCAGCGCAGAGACGAATGGACAGGCGCGGGCGGTCGAGGATCGCAGCGCGGGTTCTGACGCTTCCATCGGCGAAATGATCGATCAGATCAGTGTCCGCGATCCGCAGGGAAGTGGCCAGGATCGGTGCCGCCACGCTGTCGACGTCGCGGGCCAGCGTCGAGACGACGGCGTCAGACGCGCAATCGGTTTCGGCAACCGCTTCGGCCAGGGCCCGGCGAACGGCGGTGGACGGGTCCTGCGCGAGCCGCAGCATCGCCTCATCCGCCGCCTTGCGTTCGGCATCCGGCACACGCCCCTCGGTCAGCGCACGCACCAGGAGCTTCGTCCCCTGCACACGCTGTGTACTGGAGGCGGTCTCGCACCATGAAACGAAACGCTCGACGATCATTGGCCCTTCCAGCTCTTCCGGTCCTATCATCATGACCGAAGAATGGCCCGAAAAGGCTTAAGGCTTGGTTTACCATGACGACCGATCACCCCGGCGCTTCATAGATTTTCAAGAAAGCGCCGAGGCCCGCGCTTCGATGGCCCTGCACGATGGTCGCCGAGGGCGATCGCTCGACACGACCTCGAAAGCGTCGGCTCGGGTCAGACGTCGCTGCCATCCGGCTTGCGGGGTCGGTGCATCTGGAAAACGTCGTCGGCGACCGCATAGTCGAGATAGCCGAGCCGCGAGAGCGGCGCCGCCAGTGCCATATCGATCATGCCGTCTTTCAGAACCCGTTCATCGAGATGGATGCCGACCACTTCCCCAATGACGGCGACATTGCCGGAACGGCCGGTCCGGCTCTTGGGATGGAAGTGATCGGTAACGACGCATTCGAGGGCGGCTGGGCTCTCGGCGACGCGCGGCGCCTTGACGATGCGGCATTCGGCTTCCGTGAGGCCGGCGATCTGAAATTCGCTGACGCCGCGCGGGGCCGGCGCCGAGGTCTTGTTGAGGGCGCGAGCCAGATCCTTGGTCGCCAGATTGCAGACGAATTCCCCGGCCTCGATCGCCGCACTCGCGGCATCCTTCATGCCGGCGGAGGAGAACATCACGAGTTTCGGATTGTCACTGATCGCGTTGAAGAAACTGTAAGGCGCAAGATTGACCGACCCATCGGCAGCCCGCGTCGAAATCCAGCCAATCGGCCGGGGCGAGACGATCGCCTTGAACGGGTCGTGCGGCAGGCCGTGATCATTGGTGTCGGTGGTCCAGAACAAGGTCATAGAGTCGCCTCTCCCGCTTCGCCGTCGGGGCCGATCTCACGAACCACGTCGGCGAGCGCCGGGCGGGGCCGATCCGACAGGGTTTCGGTCGGGCGTCCGAGATGAATGAAGCCGGCGACTGCCTCGCCCTCCCCGATTGCGAGGATCGCCTTGGCCTCGTCGTCATAGGCCACCCATTCGGTGACCCAATTGGCGCCGAACCCCTTGGCATAGGCGGCGTGGATCAAATTCATACAGACGGCGCCGGCCGAGAGCTGCTGTTCCCAGACGGGGATCTTGACGTGCTCGGCCGCCGTCGAGACGACCGCGACGACGAGCGGCGCCCGCGTGAAACGGGTCTCCTCGACACGCCGCCGGGTCTCGGAGAGCGAGCCCTCCCGGCGTTCGACGAGATCGGCGAGACGGCGGCCGGCGATAACGGCGCCATCGCCTCGGATCAGGATGAAGCGCCAGGGGGCGAGCTTTCCGTGATCGGGCACACGCGCGGCAACGGTCAGGATGTCTTCGAGATCCTGCGCTTCGGGCGCCGGCGCGGCGAGAGACGGGATCGCCACCGACCGGCGGGTCTTGAGATAATGGAGAATGTCGGACAAGAGGAAGGCCTTCTTCGCAGAATGGCAGGAAGGGGTGTGGTCGATCGACCGCACTTGGCGCTATAACGCGCGAGGGAGCGTCATCAAGTCTGCATATAAGCGACGCGGCCCCGATCATGCCATTCTCCGGTCGCATAGCGCGCCGAACTTCGGGTGGTGCAAGACCGTCGAGGCGATGGTCGAACAGGCAGTGGTCAAGGCAAGGGAAGGACCTGAACGAGAGATGCGATGCGCTCGGCTCGTCCTCATCATGTCGGCGTTACTCGTCCTTGGCATCGAACCGGGGGCGACCCAATCGATCCCGATCCCGCAGATTCTCGATCGCGGAATGGGCGAGGTCTTCGGACGCGGTAACGAAAAGCCCGGCAGCTACGTCTCCCCTTCAGCGAACGAACTCGTCCCCCGGGCCGAGGAGGTCGGCGTGCCGCAGCTGAAAGCGCTGCGCTCCTTCGATCCGATCGCCCTGCCTGAACGCCCGGGCGCGCTGCCCGGTCTTTCGACCGAGATCGACCTGCCGAACCTTCCCGCCTATGCGCCGCAGCGAAAGCTCGACCCACAACAGTTTCGGCCGAATGCTGAATTGCGGCTCGAAGCAAAGCTGACCGCCGATGGCGAACCGATTCCCGGCGGCGTGTTGTGGCGCCTGTTCTCGGCGGTTCCCTCGCTCGATGGGCGCCCCTTCCTCGTCGCGACGTCCGAGGCGCCGACCCCAAGCTTCGACGTGCCGGCGGGCGGCTATATCGTCCATGCCGCCTTTGGCCGCTCCGGCGTCGTGAAGCGCATCGATTTCTCCGGCATCAGCTCGAAGGAGGTCGTGGTGATCGGCGCCGGGGGCCTCAAGCTCGATGCCACCATCGCGCCCAAGAGCGAGGCGGCCAACCGGTCGCGGCTGCGCTTCGACATCTATACCGCCGAACCGCAGGACGGCGAGCGCGAATTGGTGGCGAGCGACGTACCGCCGGGCCAGGTCGTTCGCCTCAATGCCGGCACCTATCACGTCGTCTCGACCTATGGCTCGGTCAATGCGCGCACCCAGGCCGACATCAAGGTGGAAGCCGGCAAGCTGACCGAGGCGACCCTCCAGCACAGGGCTGCCTATCTGACCATGAAGCTGGTGCGCGACCATGGCGGCGAAGCGATCGCCGACACGGCCTGGACGATCACCTCCATGTCGGGCGACGTCCTGCGCGAAAGCGTCGGCGCTTTCCCCTCGATGGTGCTCGCCGAGGGCGAATATGTCATTTCCGCCCGCAACCGGCAGAAGGTCTATCAGCGCACCTTCGACGTGAAAGCGGGCCATGACAGCGACGTCGAGGTTCTGCTCACCGACCTCGTCGATCCGGGCGGCGAAGGCGTCGGATCGGGCGACTGAGGGGGGCAGCGGGCACCGACCGCCGGCACCCGCTGGCGCGAAAGGCCGACCTTAAGCCTTGCCCTCTTCGAGCATTTTCACGAATTCGCCGACGATTTCCGGCACGCTCGGTTCGATGTCGATCGTGATCGCATGTTCGTCCGGGCCTGGCTCTTCCAGGGTTTCCAGCTGGCTGTCGAGAAGCGAGACCGGCATGAAATGGCGCTGGCGGGCCGCCATGCGCTCAAGCAGCACATCGCGGCTTCCCTTGAGATAGAGGAAGGTCACCTCGGCCCCGGCATGCTCTCGGATCACGTCGCGATAGGCGCGCTTCAGCGCCGAACAAGCGATCACCGTCCCCTCATCCTTCAAGACGTCGCCGACCGTCTCCAGCCAAGGCCAACGATCGGCGTCGGTCAAAGGCGTGCCAGCCGCCATCTTGTCGATATTGGATTGGGAATGAAGCGTGTCGCCATCGACATAGCGACCGCCGATCCGCTTGGCGAGAAGGGACGCGACGCTGCTCTTGCCGCAGCCGGCGACCCCCATGACGACGATCCGATGGCCCGTCATAGGGACGCCGTAATGCCGCCATCGACGAAGATGGTCGTGCCGTTGACGAAGGATGATGCCTCCGAGGAGAGGAAGATCGCGGTTCCGACCAGTTCTTCCACCTTGCCCCAGCGGCCGGCCGGGGTGCGCTTTTCGAGCCATGCGGTGAAGCTCGGATCGTCGACGAGCGCCTGATTGAGCGGTGTCTCGAAATAGCCGGGCGCAAGGCCATTGCATTGCAGGCCATATTTCGCCCAGTCGGTCGCCATGCCCTTGGTCAGATTGGCGACGGCGCCCTTGGTCGCCGTATAGGGGGCGATGGAGGGCCGAGCGAGGGCCGTCTGCACCGAGCAGATATTGACGATCTTGCCCTTACCGCGCCCGATCATGTGGCGCGCCACGGCTTGGCCCACATGGAAGACAGAGGCGATATTGGTCTGCAGAAGCCTTTCAAAGGCCTCGGCGGGAAACTCTTCGAGCGCGCCGCGATGCTGCATGCCGGCATTGTTGATCAGGATGTCGATCGACCCGACGCTCGCCTCGAAGCCGTCGATCGCAGATCGGACGCCCGCGTGGTCGGTCACGTCGAAGGCAAGTTCATGGACACTGCGGCCGGTCTCCTTGCGCAGCCCATCGGCCGCCTTGGCGAGCTTGTCGGGGTCTCGTCCGTTCAGGATCACTTCGGCGCCGGCTGCGGCCAGACCTTTTGCCAGGGCCTCTCCGATCCCCTGCGAAGACCCGGTGACAAGGGCGCGCCTGCCCGTCAGATCGAACAGTTTCAAACTCATCGCCTTGTCTCCATTTCTTGGTCGGCTCGCCCGAATCGTTTCCCGGCTAACGATATCACGGTTGGCCCTTCGCCAGCCGGGTGCC
The DNA here is from genome assembly GCF_900176465.1 of Fulvimarina manganoxydans. GTDB lineage: Bacteria > Pseudomonadota > Alphaproteobacteria > Rhizobiales > Rhizobiaceae > Fulvimarina > Fulvimarina manganoxydans. Next base: position 17,660 of record NZ_FWXR01000006.1, on the reverse strand, counting down.
AGTGCGTGCCGGTTTGCGGAAATATGCGCCAAACCGCAACCGTCCATCAGCCAGCTGCCGACAGCGCGTTCAAGAGCCCTTCCAAAGCCTGTCGCGTCGCCGTGAGCGCGATTTAGCACCGATCATCGAAGCTGAAGACTTGAAACCGGCGCGCGATGGGTCGAAACGGAGGCGATCCGGGAACAGCCCGCATGCTTCGAGCCGCTCAGCGCTCGGGCGGTTAAGGGGGCACGGTCTTCGCCTGCCAGTCGAGAGGACATCATGAAGAGCATCGTCATCCACGCCGCCAAGGATCTGAGGATCGAGGATCGTCCCGAAGAGACGCCTGGCCCCGGCGAGGTAAGGATCGCGATGGCGGCAGGCGGCATCTGCGGCTCCGACCTGCATTATTTCCACAATGGCGGCTTCGGCGACGTGCGACTGAAGGAGCCGATGATTCTCGGCCATGAGGTCTCGGGTCATATCGCCGCCCTGGGTGACGGCGTCACCGGTCTTCACGAGGGCCAACTCGTGGCGATCTCGCCTTCCCGGCCTTGCGGGCACTGCCGCTTTTGCCGCGAAGCGATGTATAATCAATGCCTCAATATGCGCTTTTACGGCTCGGCCATGCCCTTCCCGCATATTCAGGGCGCGTTCCGCCAATCGCTCATCGCCAATGCCATTCAATGCGCACCGGCGGACGGCCTGACACCGGGCGAGGCCGCCATGGCCGAACCGCTCGCCGTCACGCTCCATGCCGTGCGCCAAGCCGGGCCGATCTTCGGCAAATCGGTCCTCGTCACCGGCTGCGGCCCGATCGGCATCCTGTCGATCCTCGCAGCCCGCCGCGCTGGCGCCGATCTGATCGTTGCCACCGATCTCGGCGAATTCACCCTCGACATGGCGAAGAAGGCCGGCGCCGACGTCACCATCAACATGGCGACGAATGGCGACGATCTTGCCGCCTATTCCGCCGAGAAAGGCACCTTCGACGTCCTCTTCGAATGTTCAGGCGCAGCCCCAGCGCTGAAGGGCGCGATCCCGGCCATGCGTCCAGGGGGCACGATCGTGCAGCTCGGCCTCGGCGGCGACATGCAGCTCCCCGTCCAGGCGATGACCGCCAAGGAGCTTAGTCTGAAGGGCTCGTTCCGCTTTCATGACGAGTTCTTCACCGGCGTCAGCCTGATGCAAAAGGGGCTGATCGACGTCAAACCCTTCATCACCCAGACCTTCGCGCTCGATGCGGCTATCGAAGCTTTCGAGACGGCTGGCGACCGCTCGAAAGCCGTCAAGGCGCAGATCGATTTCACGAAGGCCGCCTGAAACCGAAGTTTTGTCCCGAGGGTGGCGCAAAGAACGCTGGCCCCCGCTCGCGCCGTTGAGAACCGGTGCGCAGACATCTGCGATCCCGTGTCCGGCACAGTCGTCCGGTGCAGGATCGCACCTCATGTCAGCGCTTCCGCCTCATCCAAATCCGGTCCCACAAAGCGATCGATCGAATTTCGCGTCACGGGCCGTCTTATTGGCCCGATCGGGAACGACCTCTACATCACCGCCTCAAACGGCATTGCATCAGCATGACAATCGAAGGAGTCCACAGACCGTGAGCGCAAGTCAGATCGGATTGATGGGCCTCGGGACGATGGGATCGGCGCTTGCGCTCAACATCGCCGAGAAGGGATATGACATCGCGGTCTGGAACCGGACCACGGCAAAGACCAAGGATTTCGTTGTCGAGGCGGGCGATCTCGCCTCCCGCATCACGCCTTGCGAGAGCCTCGAAGCGTTCGTCAACGCGATCGAGCGACCGCGGACCATCATTCTCATGGTGCCGGCCGGCGCGCCGGTCGACCAACAGATCGCCGATCTCGAACCCTATCTCGCCCCTGACGATCTCATCATCGACGCGGGAAACGCCAATTTCAACGACACCACGCGGCGGATGCGCGACGTGAAGTTTCCGTTTCTCGGCGTCGGGGTCTCCGGCGGCGAGGAAGGCGCACGGCATGGCCCCTCGATCATGGTCGGCGGCGCCAAGGAGAATTGGGAGCGGGTCGCGCCGATCCTCAAGGCGATCGCCGCTAAGCACGAGGGCGAGCCCTGCGCCGACTGGATGGGCGAGGCCGGCGCCGGCCATTTCGTCAAGACGGTCCATAACGGCATCGAATATGCCGATATGCAGTTGATCGCCGAAGTCTATGGCATCATGCGCGACGGGCTGGGGCTCGGTGCCTCTGAGATCGGCGACGTCTTCGATCGCTGGAACGAGGGCGTGCTGCAGTCCTATCTCATCGAGATTTCCGGCAAGGTCGCCCATACCGAAGACGCGGCGAGCGGCGGGCCGCTTCTCGACATCATCGAGGATGCGGCCGGCCAGAAGGGCACAGGCCGCTGGACCGCGATCGAGGCCCAGCATCTGGCCTCCATCGTGCCGGTGATCGAAGCGGCTGTCGCCGCCCGCAACATGTCGGCCCGGCGCGGCCAGCGGCGCGATCTGCAGGATGTGTTCGGCGCCGCGCCACAGGGCGTCGACAGTGCTTCGATACCGCTCGACAAGCTGGAGGCGGCGCTCATCTGCGGCAAGATCCTCTGCTATTCGCAAGGTTTCGACATGATCGCCACGGCCTTTGCCCAAAACGGCTGGGACGACAATCTGCCGGGCATCGCCAAGGTCTGGCGCGAGGGCTGCATCATCCGCTCCGGCATGCTGGACGACATGGCAACGGCGCTCGCCGAACAGCCAGGCCGCAGCCTGATGGCCTCGCCCCTCTTCGCCGACCGCTTGAAGGCGACAGAAGGGGCCTTGCGGCATGTGGTCGTGACGGCCATGGCCAAGGGCTTACCGATCCCGGCGCTGAGCTCGGCGCTCGCCTATTTCGATACGATGCGCACGGCGCGCGGCACGGCCAACATGATCCAGGGCCAGCGCGACTTCTTCGGCCTCCATGGCTTCAAGCGCCTGGACGACGGCAGCGAGAACCAGCACGGGCCCTGGGCTTCGAACTGATCACGGCACCGGGCTTAGCGCAGCTGGAGCGTCAGACGATGAATCAGGATCATCTGACGCTCCCAAGCCTCTGATAACGCTACGGGTTATCGAAAAAGCCGGCATCCACTTTTCGCCCGGCGCTCTCGGGCCACCTCACCGCAGATCTTCGACAAGAGAAAATCGCTCCCAGACGATCTGCATGTCCGGAGCAAAGCCGCCATTGCGCTCGAAATAGCGGCGATGCCCTTCACGCCAGCCTTCTAGGCTGTCGTCCTCGCCTTCGGCCAAGGCCATGGCTTCGCTCACCGCGTCGAAACGGCACTGAACCAATTCGACCGTCTCGATGACGAGGGCGGGCGTATCGTCCCATTCGAGAGCGATGTCCCGCCGCCCGATGACGGGCATGGGCTCGCCGTTCCCGTAATCGCGCAGCGCGCCGCAAGTTGCGACCTTCTTTCCGGAGCGCACTAGGGACAATAGGGTTGCGCTCAAGGCGGCGCTGTCGCCGAATTTGAAGGTCTCAGCGCCCGGATAGCGCTGTCTCAACGTCTGAAGATCGTTCGGCATCGGCGCCCATTTTCCTTCAAAGGACCGGCTTCTCACGCTACGAAATCCGGTAATTCGCGGCTCGCCTCGTCAGAGATCGAAGCGCGCCACCACCGGCACATGGTCGGAGGGCTTTTCCCAGCCACGCGCGTCGGTATGGACGGTCACATGTGCGAGCTTGTCGGCCAGGTCCGCCGAGCCCCAGACATGGTCGAGGCGGCGGCCGCGATTGGAGGCCGCCCAATCCTTCGCCCGGTAGCTCCACCAGGTGAAGATCTTCTCTTCCATCGGAATATGCCGGCGCATGAGATCGACCCATTCGCCTTCGTTCATGGCCCGGATGAGCCCTTCGGTCTCGACGGGCGTATGGGAGACGATCTTGAGGAGCTGTTTGTGGGACCAGACGTCGGTCTCGTAAGGAGCGATGTTGAGATCACCGCACAGAAGCGCGGAGACGCCCGGCTCGCCACCCGCCCGCATGCGCCGCATCTCCTCGACGAAGGCGAGCTTGTGGGCGAATTTCGGATTGATCTCCGGGTCGGGCTCGTCGCCGCCGGCGGGCACATAGAGATTGTGGATGCGAACTTTCTTCCCGTCGATATCGATCCGCACGGAAAGATGACGGGCATCGCCCACCTCGCAGAAATCCTGCCGGACGATGTCCTCGAAAGGTCGCTTCGAAAAGGTCGCGACCCCGTGATAGCCCTTCTGCCCATGAATGGCGATGTGCTCATAGCCAAGCGCCTTGAAGGTCTTTTCCGGAAACTGGTCGTTCGGGCACTTGGTCTCCTGCAGACACAGGACGTCCGGCGCCTCACTCTTCAGGAAATGTTCGACCAGACCGGCACGCAGGCGGACGGAATTGATGTTCCAGGTGGCGAGCGAAAAGGGCATGAGGCGGCACTTTGCGAAGACGTGGAGGAACAGCCGGCGCGCGGCCAGGAGATCGCTCCTCGTCTAAGCCGATTCGCGGACGGCTTCCATCGCCCATCGTTTTCTACTCGGCGGCGTCGCGCACCGAGAGACTGGCCACGAAATCGGCGAAACGCTCGCCCTGGATCGCGATGTGATCCTTCAGCTCCCGCTCGGCAAGCGCCGCATCGCCACTTTCGATCGCCTCGACGATCCGCCTATGCTCGGCGAGCGACTGCTCCATGCGTTTGGGCACCCGAAGCTGCAGGCGGCGATAGGCCTTGAGCCGCTGATGCAGGCGGCTGGCTTCCGATGCGAGAAAGGCGTTGCCGCAGGCCTCGTAGATCGCGGCGTGAAAGCGACCGTTCTCGGCATAATAAGCATCGGTGTCGCGTGAGGCGGCGGCGGTCTCGCAGGCTAAGAGGAGCTCGCGGATCCGCCGGATGGTGCCCTCCCCGGCCCGGCGCGCGGCAAGCCGTCCGGCCATGCCTTCGAGCTCGGCCATCACCTCGAACATCTGGATGAGTTCGCCGATCGAGACCTCGCGCACGAAGGCGCCGCGATTGGGCTTGAGTTCGATCAGGCCGACCGAGGCGAGTTGCTGAAGCGCCTCGCGAACCGGTGTCCGTGAGACGTCGAAGCGACGGGCGAGCGCCTGTTCGTCGAGTTTTTCGCCGGGGCGCGAACGACCCGTCAGAATGTCCTGCTCGATGGCGTCGCGAATGTCTCCTCGACGGACACGGCGTTCGGATCGCTCGACCCTCTCGGCACCCTCATACTGACCCGGCTCGGATGTGGCCATTGGAACCGATCGGCTCGATTGCGTCCCCCGGCCCTGCTCCATGCCAATTCCCCGATCGTGTGCGATAGATCATATCTTGTATACAATAGGCTTGACACTGCATGCAAGTTCCTATTGCCTGCTGACGACGTGCTGGGAGGCGCGACAATCAAACGGGAGGACATCTCATGAAGACCACAGCATTTCTGTCGGCCGGCGTCGGCCTTGCGCTCATGGCATCCAGCGCGATGGCGCAGGACGTCATGCTCAGGGCGTCTCACCAGTGGCCCGGCGGCAAGGGCGATGTTCGCGATGAAATGGTCCAGATGATCGGCAAGGAGATCGAAAAGGCCGGCGTCGGCCTGTCCATGCAGGTCTTCCCCGGCGAGTCGCTGTTCAAGGCGAAGGATCAATGGGGCGCCGTGACCAAGGGTCAGGTGGATATCACCGCCTTCCCGCTCGACTATGCCTCGGGCCGCCATCCGGAATTTTCCGCAACCCTGATGCCGGGTCTCGTCGGCAGCCATGAGCGCGCCCAGCGGCTGAACGACTCGCCTTTCATGGACGACATCAAGAAGATCATCGAGGATTCGGGCGCCATCGTCCTGTCCGACGCCTGGCTTGCCGGCGGCTTCGTCTCGTCCGAAAAGTGCATCACTTCGCCGGATACCGCCCAGGGCCAGACATTGCGCGCTGCGGGTCCGGCTTTTGAGGAAATGCTGGTCGGCGCGGGTGCCTCGATCTCGTCGATGCCCTCCTCGGAAATCTACACCGGCATGCAGCAGAACGTTCTGACCGGGGCCAACACCTCGTCGGGTTCGCTCGTCTCCTACCGAATCTACGAAGTTTCCAAATGCCTGACGGCGCCGGGCGAGAACGCGCTTTGGTTCATGTATGAGCCGATCCTGATGTCCAAGCGCTCCTTCGATCGCTTGAGCGAGGAGCAGCAGAAGGCGTTGATGGACGCCGGCCAGAAGGCCGAGGACTATTTCGCGGGCGAGGCCGAGAAGCTCGATCAGACCCTTGTCGACACCTATAAGAAGGCAGGCGTCGAAGTCGTCGAGATGTCCCCGGAGAACTACGATGCTTGGCTCGAGATCGCCAAGGAGACCTCTTACAAGAACTTCGCCGAGAAGGTGCCGAACGGCCAGAAGCTGATCGACGAAGCTTTGGCGGTCGAATAGGGGCTGAGAGCTTCCGGGCCTTCCGAAAGCTGAGGGCTCGTCCGCTCGAACAGCGGATGAGCCTTCGAAACACCAAGCCGTTTTCATGGCCTCCGCGTCGTTTGAAGCGGCGGCCGATGTTTCGAATGGCTCTTCTACCGACTGAAGGATGACGAGCTTGCTCAGGCGTCGAGGGAACACGGCTCGACCGCCGCCCGTCACCCGCGACCCCACTCCCTCCGTCTTCGACGCCCTCGATCAGCCATTGCCCCAACCGGAGCTTACCGCCTGATGCGCGCGTATATTTCCGCCATATCCGCCGTCTCCCGCGCCCTCGGCATCGTGGCGGCGCTGTTCCTGCTCTCGGCGGTCTTCTCGGTCAGCCACATGGTCTTCGTGCGCTATGTGCTGAACCAATCGACCGTCTGGCAGACCGAATACACCACCTATGCGATCGTCGCGGCGACCTTTCTGGGCGCGCCCTGGACCCTGCTCGTCAAAGGTCATGTCAATGTGGATCTGTGGCAGCTCTCGGCCGGGCCCAAGCTGAGAGGCGTGCTCGAAGGCTTGTCGGGCCTCGCCTCGATGATCTTTGTCGGCCTCATCGCCTATGCCGGCTGGTATCACTTCGAGGAAGCCTGGGTGAATGGTTGGACCTCCGAAACGGTCTGGGCGGTGCCGCTCTGGATGCCGCTCCTGCCCTTTCCGGTCGGCATGGTCGTCCTCTTCCTTCAATATATCGCCGAGATGATGCGGCTCGCCCTCGATGGCGCGACCGATCCGGACGCGCCGCTCGCCCATCAGACGGCGTTGTTTTCCGAAACCACCGCGGAGCCGCGCTCATGAGCCCGTTGATGTCCGGTCTCGCCATGCTGGTCGCGCTCTTTGCGCTTCTGGCCGTGGGGACGCCCATCGCCTTTGCCCTCGGCCTCGTCGCCATGGGCGCTTTGTTCGCGGTCTATGGCGCCTTCTTTTTGGAGACGGTCGGCGAGCAGTTCTTCGGCTATTTCGCCTCCTTCTCCCTCGTCTCCGTCCCGATGTTCATTCTGATGGGCGCGGCGGTCGCCTCCTCGCCGGCCGGTCGCGACCTTTATGAGGCGCTGGATCGCTGGCTGAACCGCGTGCCGGGCGGCCTCGTCCTGTCCAATCTCGGCGCCTGCTCGATCTTCGCGGCCCTTTCCGGCTCCTCGCCCGCCACCTGCGCGGCGATCGGCAAGATGGGCATTCCGGAAATGCGCAAGCGCGGCTATCCGTCCGAAATCGCGGCCGGATCGATCGCGGCCGGCGGCACGCTTGGCATCCTGATCCCGCCCTCGGTGACGATGATCGTCTATGGCATCGCGACCGAGACCTCGATCGGACGGCTTTTTCTCGCCGGGCTCCTGCCGGGGCTCATGCTGACCATCTATTTCATGATCTGGACGATCATCGCCTGCAAGCGCCGGAGTCTCGGCCTGTCGGAGCTGACCGAGCGCTTCACCATGAAGCAGCGCTTTGCCGCCCTGCCCCGCGTCCTGCCCTTCCTGGCGATCATCGTCGGCGTACTCTACGTTCTCTATGGCGGCGTCGCGACGCCGTCCGAGGCGGCGGGCGTCGGCGCCCTGTTCTGCCTGATCCTTGTCGCGGTGGTCTACGGCATCTTCTCCAAGAGCTGGAAGTTCCGCCAGATGCCGGTGATCCTGCGCGACACCTTGAAGGAAAGCGTCATGATCATGCTGATCATCGGCGCCTCGGAGCTCTTCGCTTTCGCGCTCTCCTCGCTCTTCATCACCCAGTCGATCGCCGGCGCGATTGCGGCCATGGAGGTCAATCGCTGGGTCCTGATGGGCGTCGTCAATGTCTTCCTTCTGGTGGCCGGCTTCTTCCTGCCCCCTGTGGGGGTCATCCTGATGACCGCGCCGATCCTTCTCCCGATCATCACCGGCGCCGGTTTCGATCCCTACTGGTTCGCCGTCATTCTGACGATCAATATGGAGATCGGCCTCATCACCCCGCCGGTCGGCCTCAATCTCTACGTCATCAACGGGATTGCGCCGGATATTTCGCTGGGCGCCATCCTGCGCGGCTCGCTGCCTTATGTGATCTGCATGGTGCTCGGCATCGTCACGCTCTGCCTCTTCCCACAGATCGCGCTGTTCCTGCCCGATCTCGTCATGGGACCGTCCCTATGAGCCGCGTCTCGCTTCTCTCCGATCTTCTCTCCTCGCTCGGGGCCCGGACGTGGTTCGGGGAGCGGGCCGAGAACCAGCCGGTGCCGGTGACCGAGTTGACGGCGCTCTGCGCCAAGCTCGTGCGCTCGAAGGGTGAGGCGACGGGCGTTCGCATGGCGAGCGAAATCCTCGGCGGCTTGAGGGCGCTCGATGAAGCCGGCACCGAACGCTTCTTCCGCGCGCTCGCCGAGGAGTTCTCGCCCGAGGCTCCGGCATTGAAGGCCGCGGCCGAGGCCTATGCGAAGGATCCGTCGCCGAAAACGCTCTCGGTGCTCCAGAAGCTCGCCGAGCCGCCGCGCCAGGAGCTGTTCCGGCGTCTCAATCTGGCGCCGGGTGGCACGGCCGAACTGGTCAAGCTCCGCGAACGCCTCCTGCCGCTGTTAAAAAGCGACCGCGAAACCTTCGCGCCTGTTGATCTCGACTTCCGGCATCTCTTCCAGTCCTGGTTCAATCGCGGCTTTCTGGTTCTCAGACCCATCGATTGGACGACGCCGGCCAATATTCTGGAGAAGATCATCCGCTACGAGGCAGTCCATGCGATCGACGACTGGGACGCGTTGCGTGATCGCCTCGCCCCGTCTGATCGGCGCTGCTTTGCCTTCTTCCATCCCTCGATCCCGGACGATCCACTGATCTTCGTCGAAGTGGCTTTGACGCGAGACATTCCTGCCTCGATCGGCGCGGTGCTGGCGGAAGATCGCGCGGCGCTTCCAGCCCATTCGACCGACACGGCGGTGTTCTATTCCATCTCCAACTGCCACAAGGGCCTTGCCGGTGTCTCCTTCGGCTCCTTCCTGATCAAGCAGGTGGCCTCGGACCTGAAGGACAGCCTGCCGAATCTCAAGACCTTCGTTACGCTTTCGCCGGTGCCGGGTTTCGCGGCCTGGCTGAAACGGCTGCCCGAAGACGTGGTCGAGGGGTTCACGCCGGAGGAGAAGGCGGCGATCGCCATCGTCGCGGATCAAGGCTTGGCCTTCGACGCCGAATGGGCCTTCGAAACCGAACTCGCCGAGGAGGCGCGAGACGGTCTCCTGTCGCTGGCCGCCCGCTATTTCCTGCGCGCCAAGCGCTCCGACGGCCAGCCGGTCGACCCGGTCGCCCGGTTCCATCTCGGCAATGGCGCGATCCTCAACCGGATCATGCATCTCGGCGATATCTCGCCGACCGGGCTCTCCCAGGCCCATGGGCTGATGGTCAATTATCTCTATGACCTCGCAAGGGTCGAACAGCGCCACGAAGCCTATGCCGATGGCCAGGAGATCGCGGCAAGCCGGGCGGTCACGAGCCTCTTGCCGGCCGGCGCCGGCCCGCATTCGATGAAGGACGTAGCATGACGAACCACCTCTTCGACGGTCTCCTTGCAAAGGGCCGAAAAGCGCCCGAGCGGCGCTTCGCCCTGATGCCGGACGGACGGACCTATTCCTATCGGGATGTGGAGGAGGTCTCGGCACGCTTTGCGAGCACCCTTGTCGCGCTCGGCCTGAAGCCCGGCGACCGGGTCGCTGTTCAGGTCGAAAAGTCGATCGAGGCCCTGATGCTCTATCTCGGCACGGTGCGGGCCGGCGGCGTCTTCCTGCCGCTCAACACCGCCTATACCCCGGCCGAGATCGACTATTTCCTCACCGATGCGACACCGGCGATCTTCGTCTGCGATCCGAAGAAGCGCGAGGCGCTTGCGCCGATCGCCGAGAAGGCAGGCGCGGTGATCGAGACACTCGGCGTCTGGACGAGCCCCGATGCCAGCGCCGGCTCCTTGAGCGACAAGACGCTCGGCGCAGACGCGACCTTTTCGACCATCGAGCGAAGCGCGGTCGATCTGGCCGCGATCCTGTATACGTCGGGCACGACCGGGCGCTCCAAGGGCGCGATGCTCTCGCATGAGAACCTTCTGTCCAATGCCGAGGTTCTGGAAGAAACCTGGGGCTTCACCCAGGACGACGTCCTTCTTCACGCTTTGCCGATCTTCCACACCCACGGCCTTTTCGTCGCCTCCAACACAGTGACGATCGCCGGCGGCTCGATGATCTTCCTGCCCAAATTCGACCCCGACACGGTCTTCCAATATTTGCCGCAGGCGACCTCGATGATGGGGGTTCCGACCTTCTATACGCGGCTTCTAGCCGACGAGCGACTGAACCGGGAGACGACAGCGCATATGCGTCTCTTCACCTCCGGCTCGGCGCCGCTTTTGGCCGAAACGCACAGGGCCTTCGAAGCGCGCACCGGTCAGCGTATTCTCGAACGCTACGGCATGACCGAAACCAATATGAACACATCCAACCCACTCGAAGGCGAACGGCGGGCCGGAACGGTCGGCTTTCCGCTGAAGGGATGCGAGCTTCGGATCGTCGATGAGAAGAGCGGCGAGCGCCTTCCCACCGGCGAGATCGGCGTTATCGAGGTGAAGGGGCCGAACGTCTTTTCGGGCTATTGGAAGATGCCGGAAAAGACCAAGGCGGAATTTCGCGAGGACGGCTATTTTATCACAGGCGATCTCGGCCTGATCGACGAGGACGGCTATGTGACCATCGTCGGTCGCGGCAAGGATCTCGTGATTACCGGTGGCTACAACGTCTATCCGAAGGAAGTGGAGCTTGCGATCGACGAGCTTCCCGGCGTGGTCGAAAGCGCGGTGATCGGCGTGCCCCATCCCGATTTCGGCGAAGGCGTCGTTGGTGTCGTCGTTGCGAAGGAAATGCTGGAAGAGAAGGCGCTTCTTGACCAGCTCAAGGATAGGCTCGCCAAGTTCAAACAGCCCAAGCGCATCGTCTTCGTCGACGAACTACCACGAAACACCATGGGCAAGGTGCAGAAGAACGTGTTGCGCGAGGAAAACGCCAAGCTCTTCGCCTAAGAAACTGCTTAAAAAAACGGCCCTTGAAAGCCGTCTCGATCGAAGCAGAGGGCGCCCGGCGGCGCCCGCTGCCCTTCAACCGACCGTCAAACTGCGATCGGAGAGCCTCGATTGAGCCGCTCCAGCGATTGCATCTGATCCCTGAGCTGGAGCTTGAGCTTTTTCAGTGTTCCCAGCCTTAGGCTGCAAGGCATGGGGCGGCGTAGCTCATCCTCGATCCGCTGCTCGATGACGGCCTTGCGGGCCTGAAGCGCGGTCAGAAAGCGGCTCATGAAGTCGTCTCCTTGTCTCGATTGATGCTAACGAGACCAAGGTGGGATGCGCGATTCTGACGCGCCAATGACAAATTTGCCAAGACCAGTTTATCGATTTGCCCGGTTGCGCCCATCAGCGGAAAAAGCGTGTTCGGATTGATCTTTCATTGCCGGGATTCCCTCAAACGAATTGCATTGTTTGATGGTCCGCCGCAGCCGCATCGAGGGCTGCGACAATCCCGGTCGCCGCCATCCAGCCCTCGGCTACAGATCACCGATCGAATACGAAAGGAGCGTCATAGCCGCGTCACAGAGTATAGACCCATAACTGTCCGCAGAACTGGGGGAACTCCAATTCCACCTAATGGGTCAAGTGGGCGCTTGCGATCGTCTTCTCGAACAGCGCCTTCATGGCCGCTTCAATGCCCTGGCTGGGGCTTACCTCGAAGAAGAGGCCGGGGCTTGCGCAGGCTTGCATCTGAGGCGCGATCTGGTTCTGGAACGGCATGATCCAGTCACGGTACCAGCCATTCGTTGGCAGCGGCAGATATGTCGTATAGAGAACGGCGATCTTAATGCCCTTTTTCTTGATCTGATCGCAATATTTCGTATCGATCGGCTCCTGACAGCGCACGCTCCGCGGCGTTGTTCTTTTGGTACAATAGATGCCTTTGGCATGGTCCGCGACGCCGTCGCTGACGAAAAACATATATTTGTCCGGCTCGTCGCCGCCATAGCCGCTCCCCGGGGTGGGGATTACAGTCTTCAAAGCTTTGAGGGTATCGTCGAAAGCGGTCAATTGATCGTCGAAATAGTTCGGATATGGGATCGTCATCAGGTCCAAAGACGCTGTTTGGCTGCGGACTTGCGTCATATTGCTGGACAATGTTGCGATCGGCGTCAGGCCCATCGTCTCCGCTCTTGCCCCGAAGGAGTAGACCGCCATCCGATACTGGTCCGCCTTCTGGCGACTTTTCTCGGCGGTCTCCGTCAATCGCTGGGTCGCGGTGCGCACGACATCGATGCGCATCTTCACGCCCAGCGATTTTGCCAGATTGTAATAATTGTTTGTCGTGTTGGTCTGGTGGCATGCAAAAGCGCACTTATCATCTGTGTTCGCGACCATCTTATCGATGTCGGACTGCGTGGCACCAACCCCCATCGAGGGTGTGTTGTCCAAGAGCATGTAGAAATCGATCGCTTTGGCAATCTCGATTTCCGCGATCGATCGGCCGTGAATTTCCATGTCAGCCTTGCCGTAAAACGCTCCGAAAAGGGTTGGCACTTTAATTCTGTAGTTGATCGTCGAAACAACCCGGTCCGCTTTTCTCTCGACGACGGGAGTGATCTCGAAATCGTCCTCGCCCCGCCTTTGGAAATTATGCATGAAGAGCAGACGGGCTTGCTCTTCGGCGGCGGTGACCCGGCCAGGAGATTGCTGCGCCAAAGCCGCCTCGAAGCCTTTCGATCCGATAGAGATCGCTCCGACGCTCGCGACATCGGCCGAGAGCTGCATCTCGCCTTCGTAATTTACGGCGAGTCCATAATCCGTCGCAAAGCCGACACATGCCATCAAAGGCAGCACAGCCAAGGCGAACAGCATCGCGACATTTCCATTTCTCGAGGCACAGAAGCGGCGAAACACGGACATGACCCTCCGTTAGATCGGCCTTCATACTGATCTGAACCCTTTAAAAAAATTGATATGGGACCCTTTCAATCTGAGACGAATGACATGCCGCTCGCGATCAGCCCCTCTATTCGCGCTCCGTCCGGCCCGATCCGTCACACTCGTGCAAACGGCCTTCGGTTTGACCGGTGGTCGCGGAGATAAGCCCGGTAGGCGCTTGAACGGTTCAGCAGCCGGATGCGTCGGCATCTTGGGCCGCTGGCATCATCGGCCCATGCGCATTCTTCGCTCGCAGGGCCTGCTGGGCGCTCGCTTGGCGGCCTCGACCCGTGTGTATGAAGGGGCATGCCGGAACATGATCCTCTCAGGCCTCGATCGTTTTCCAAGCGAGACCAATGGGAAGAGGCAATTTTTAGAATCGTTTGACTTTAGAATTCTTCCAAATCATTGAAATTACTGGAATTTGATCGCTATTTTTCTTGTTCAACGCAGCGCGATACGGCACAGACAGGCAACGGACCGCCCGATGACGGCCTTGCCTTCATCACCGGCTGCCCGGATCGCCAATCAATCGCCTTTTGACCGCGAGGACCGTGACGACCATGACCCGATTCAAGATGATCGCTACCGCCGCGCTCGGCCTGTCGAGTGCTCTTGGCGCCGCGACCGCCGCCTGCGCAGCGGACGTCAATATCTACACCTCCCGCCAGCCGGAGCTCATCCAGCCGGTGCTCGATGCCTTTACGAAGGACACGGGCCTCACAACGGCGACGATCTTCATCGACAAGGGTCTCGAGCAGCGCATCGCCGCCGAAGGGACCAATTCGCCCGCCGACCTCATCATGACGGTGGATGTCGGCCGGCTCGCCGCCGCCAAGGATGCGGGCGTGACCCAGGCTGTGACCGGCGAGGCGATCAACGAGAATATTCCGGCCGAATTCCAGGATGCCGATCACCAGTGGTTCGGTCTGACCGCGCGCGGCCGCGTCGTCTACGCCTCCAAGGACCGGGTCGACACCGACGCCCTGACCTATCAGGATCTTGCATCCGACGAGTGGAAGGGCCGGCTCTGCACACGGTCCGGCCAGCACCAATACAATATCGCGCTGATCGCCGCCTATATCGAGCATTATGGCGAGGATGCCGCGCGCGAGTGGGTGACGGGTCTGCGCGACAATCTTGCCCGGCGTCCCGAAGGCGGCGACCGCGACCAGGCCAAGGCGATCTTCGCCGGCGAATGCGATATTGCGCTCGGCAACACCTATTACGTCGGCAAAATGGCGACGAACGAGAAGGAGCCGGAGCAGAAGGATTGGGCGAACGCCATCAAAGTGATCATGCCCACCTTCGACAATGGCAAGACCCATGTGAACATCTCCGGCGTTGCCCTCGCGAAGAACGCCCCGAACCGCGAGAACGCCATCAAGCTGATGAACTTCCTCTCCTCGGACGAAGCTCAGAAGATCTATGCGGATCTCAATTATGAATATCCGTTGGAGCCGGGCATTGAGACGTCGGACCTCGTCGCAGGCTTCGGCGAGCTGAACCCGGACGACATCTCGCTCTCCGACATCGCCAGCCATCGTGAAGAGGCCTCGCGCATCATCGACGAAGTCGCCTATGACAGCGGCCCGCAGAGCTGACGCAATCCTCGCCTCGGCAGAGCGCCACCAATGAAAGCCGGCGCCGGACTACCGAACGGTTCGGCGCCGGCCGCTATGCGAAAGAGTGAATGTCGGCCACATCTCCCTTGCTCAAGCCAGATTGGCGGCTCTTTGGACGCCGCTCCGGACGCACGGCGCCAACCCGCTGGCTGGCGCTCGCCATCGGTATTGCCGCTCTGACGGTGATGCCGGTCGTCTCGCTCGTCGTCATTGCGCTGACCGGGGTCAGCGACAACTGGGCCCATCTTATCTCGACGGTTCTGCCCGAATCGGTTCGGGTCACCGCGCTTTTGATGATCGGCGTCGGCCTTCTTTCCGCGGTCGTCGGCGTCGTCACGGCATGGCTGACGGCGAGTTTCGACTTTCCCGGCCGGCGCTTCTTCGCCTGGGCGCTCGTCCTGCCGCTCGCCGTCCCGACCTATATCGCCGCTTATTGCGTCACCGAGTTTCTGCATTTCGCCGGCCCGGTGCAGACCACGATCCGGGACGTTTTCGGCTTTGCCACCCGGCGCGATTATTATTTTCCCGAAATCCGCTCGCTCGGCGGCGCGATCCTTATTCTCTCCTCCGTCCTTTACCCTTACGTTTTCCTGACCGTCCGCATGGTCTTCGTCATGCAAGGACGCAAGGCCGCCGATGTGGCCCGCACCCTCGGCGCGAGTCCCTTCGGTGCCTTTCGCCGGGTCCTCATCCCCATGGCGCGCCCGGCGATCGCCGTCGGCGTCGCCCTCGCCTTGATGGAGACCGTCAACGATATTGGCGCCGTCGAATTTCTCGGCGTGCGCACGCTGACCTTCTCGGTCTATTCGACCTGGCTCAATCGTGGCGATCTCGCGGGCGCGACGCAACTCGCCCTCGCCATGCTCGTCGTCATCGTCTGCCTCGTCCTCGTCGAGCGCTGGGCGCGGCGCGACCAGCGCTACACGATCCAGCGCGGCGACAAGCCGGCGGAAGGCCATTTGCGCTTGAGCGGCTGGCATGCGGCTGGCGCGGTGCTCGCTTGCGCCCTTCCGATCGCTTTCGGCTTCGGAATTCCGGCCATCATTCTCGGCGACTATGCGCTGAAGCGCCTCGATCAGTTCTCCGACCCGGCCCTGTGGAGCGCGCTCGAGACGACGGTGATCGTCGCATCGTGCGCGGGCCTTGTTACGATTCTCGCGGCCTTTTTGATGGGCTACGGCGTGCGCATCACTGGCTCCAAGAAGCTCTTGACCCTCGTGCGCGTCGGCTCGCTCGGCTATGCGGTGCCCGGCACAGTGCTGGCCATCGGCATCCTCATTCCGCTCGCCGCCTTCGACAATGCCCTCGACGCATTCCTGCGCGCCGAATTCGGCGTCTCGACCGGCCTTCTCCTGTCCGGTTCAGGCCTTGCCATCGTCTATGCCTGCTGCGTGCGCTTCATGGCGATGGGCTACGGCTCGATGGAATCGGGCTTCGCCAAGTTGTCTCCCCATCTCGACCACGCCGCGCGCACCCTCGGCAAGTCTCCGGGCCAGACCCTGACGGCGATCCTCCTGCCCTTGATGCGGCCGGCGCTTCTGACCGGTTTCATGCTCGTCTTCGTCGATTCCGCCAAGGAATTGTCGGCGACGATCCTCCTGCGTCCCTTCGGCTTCGAGACCCTGGCGACCTTCGTCTATGCCAGCGCCTCGCGCTCGGCCTTCGAGGATTCGGCCGTCGCGGCCCTTCTCATCGTCCTGATCGGGATTCTCCCCGTTCTCGCTCTCACCCGGTCCATCCTTGCCAAGGCGCAGTGATTTCCGGCCAAAAGCCGTCTGTCACGGCCACCATTTAAAGGCCAGGACAGCGCCGGGCAGGTTTGCCCCGTCACAATAGTCGAACCGTAAACGAGGCGTCTCGGGCGCCGGGCAAGGCTTGAGAGACTTCCGTTCGATGCAAAGACATCCGCTGCGACTTGTTTTGGCCGTCGCCACGCTGGTTGGGGGCTTCGCCTCGGTCGGCCCCGCCTCCGCGACTGGCGAAGACTATGCCCCCAACAGCTCCCACGATCCCCGAATCGTGCTCTTCGCGCTGACCTTCGAACCGGCCGGCCCCAATCGCGGCAAGGTGGTCGTGAGCGTCCAGAACAAATGGGATCAGCCGTTGGACGTTACCTTCGACTGCAGCGTCTTTGGAAACGGCACCCAGCCGCGCACAGTCTTTGGCATCGCGCGCTCTATCGCGCCCCATCGACACCGGCTGGAAAGCAGCACACCCTTTCCGGCGGGCCCGAACGATGCGGCCTGCCGGGTTAGAAAGGTCGAGTCACCGCGCTAGAGCAACCGGGCGATCCGGATTAAAGTACGCGGCAGTCTTGTCGAACGGCATTTATCGAGGGCTCAGCTCTCAAAGATCAGACGTTCAATTTCATCGCGTTCGTCATGCTCGGGCGCCGTCCCTACGAGATTCACACATTGTCTCGCTGGCGGTTAAGACCTGTCCTTGGACACTTCGGCTTCTCCCCAGGGGGAGAAGTGCCGGCAGGCGATGAGGGGGTGGCCGCGGCTTCTACAGGAGGAATGCCGATCGGCGAAAACCCTGATATTGCTGAAGATATCTCCCTCATCCGCCCTTCGGGCACCTTTGTAACTTCCCAAATGCCGTATTTGAAGCTGTAGTGGCAAGTGCGGTGGCGGATGGAAGACCGATGCACCTTTGGGACACCAAGCCCGTGGGAG
>NZ_FWXR01000038.1 GCF_900176465.1 Fulvimarina manganoxydans | reverse complement strand
AAGCACGGCATCTATATCCAGCCGATCAACTATCCGACCGTGCCGCGCGGCACCGAACGACTGCGCATCACGCCGACGCCGCTCCATGACGACGCGCTCATCGCCTCGCTCGCGGATGCGCTGACCGAGACATGGAAGGCGATCGGTATTCCGTTCGCCTCGAAGATGAAGGCGACGGCCTGATTTCGAGAGGGGGACGCAGGGCGCCTGACACGACGATCGAACGCAGGCGGTGACTTGATCGCAAAGCCGCCAACTTCGACGCTTCGACCAGACGCGATCTGACGACGGGGCTGCCTCAAAGCCGCCCGTCGGTCCGATCCCCCGGAAACAGGCTCTTCACGTCATAGACCACCGCATGGGGCTTGCCCAAGGCGCGGATCGTCTCGATGCCGGCTTCCAGAAAGGCGCGATGGCCGACGGCGACGACGATGGCGTCGTAGCGTCCCGCCTGCGGCTGGGCGGCAAGAACCGGGCAGCCGGTGAGGCGCTCGACCTCGGCGGCCGGGGCGACCGGGTCCCAAACCTCGACCTCCGCATTCAGGCCGGCGAGATGGGCGGCGATTTCGAGGGCCTGGGAATTGCGAAGATCGGGCGTGTTTTCCTTATAGGCCGCCCCCATGACGAGGATGCGGCTGCCGACGACGGGGAGCTTTCGCCCCATCATCAGCCGCGCCACCCGGTCGACCACGTAAGAGCCCATCGCATCATTGATGCGACGCCCGGCGAGGATCACTTCCGGGTCGTAGCCGATCTCCTGGGCCCGGTGGGTCAGGTAATAGGGATCGACGCCGAGACAGTGGCCGCCGACGAGACCCGGGCGGAAGGGCAGGAAATTCCATTTGGTGGAGGCCGCGTCGAGGACCGCTTGGGTGTCGATGCCGAGGCGCCCGAAAATGACGGCGAGCTCGTTCATCAGCGCGATATTGAGGTCTCGCTGGGTGTTCTCGATGACCTTCGCCGCTTCCGCGATCTCGATCGAGGCCGCCTTATGGGTCCCGGCGAGTGCGACTTTGCGATAGAGCGCATCGACGCGCTCGGCGGCCTGAGGCGTCGAGCCGCTCGTCACCTTCACCACATTGTCCAGCCGATGGGCGCGGTCCCCCGGATTGATGCGCTCGGGACTGTAGCCGACGGAAAAGTCGCGATCGAAGACGAGGCCGGATTGGGCTTCCAGGATCGGCACGCAGACCTCGCGGGTGCAGCCCGGATAGACGGTCGATTCGAAGATCACGAGGGCACCGGGGCGCATGGCCCGGCCGACCGTCTCACTGGCCGATTTGAGATCCGCAAGGTCCGGGCGCTTCGCCCGATCGATCGGCGTCGGGACCGCGATGATGAAGGTGTCGCTATCGCCAAGCGCTGCCGGATCGCTCGAAAAGGCGAGATGGGAAGCCCCCGCCAGCTCGGCCGGCTCGATTTCCAGCGTCGAATCCTTGCCGTCGGACAGTTCGGCAATGCGCCCTCCACTCACGTCAAAGCCAAGCGTGGGCATCAATTTGCCGAAGGCGACTGCCAGCGGCAGGCCGACATAGCCGAGACCAATGACGGCGATGCGGGAGGGTTCGGAAGTCATCGATGTCATGCCTTTTCTTGAACAGTCGGCAAGGGCCCGGCCTGCCCACTCGTATCCGCCGAAAGAAGATGATCGAGGGACGGCCAGGTGGCGGCCGGGTGATGCGCCAGAAGCGCCAGAAGCGCAGCGAGGCCCGCCCAGGCCGCTTCGTCATGTTGAAGGTGATGGGTGAGAAGGCCGATCGGCTCGCGGGCCTTGCCATCCTCGCCCGAACGGCGCTTGATCTCGGCTGCGAGCGTCTCGTCCAGAACGTCGAGTGACAGGCCGGCCATTGCCCGCCAATCCATGATGTCGAGATGGGTGTTGATCTCCCGCGGCTCATCACCGCGCACCGGGCCATAGACCGAGAGGACCGGAAGGCCGAGACTTGTAAGCTGGCGTCGGACATCCGCGCCGATCCGGTTCCAGGGCGGCACGAAGACCGGCAGGAAGCGGGCTCCGAACATCGCGCAGAGCTTGTCCCGGCCTTCGATCAGCTCCGCCGTCATTGCCTCCAGCGGCCGATGGTCGCCGAACTCGGCGCGCTTTTCATCGGGCGGCGCATGATTGGCATGGGCATGGCCGTGGAGAAGGACCGAAACCGGTAGGTCATGAAGCCCCAATGCCAGAGCCTGATCGAGGCCGTCGGGAATGACGGCGAGTGCCAGCGGCACCGCGGCTTCGCTTTGCAAAGCCAGGAGGCGGTCGAGCGCGAGACTTGGCGCCCGCGCATCGTCGTCGCGCCACCAGAACGCAATCGTGCGACCCTGCGCTTCAAGGGCGTCGAGCCGGGCCCGGCTTCGTGGAAGAGACGTCACGCCGCCGCCCGCTTCTTGGTGGCCCTGAGGAGCTCGGCCACCCGGTCAAGGCCCGGCTCCGGGGAAAAGCGTGTGCGCGTGCGCTCTTCGCCCGCTTGGCCGAGCCGCGTTGCAAGCGCGGGATCATCCATCAGCCGGGCGATCGCCTCCGCCAAGGCCTTGGGATCGCGCTCCTCGACGAGAAGGCCGGTTCGACCATCCTCGACGAATTCGGGGATCGCCGAAACCTTGGTCGAGATGACCGGCAAACGATGGGCCTGGGCCTCCATCAGCACATTGGGCAGGCCGTCGCGATCGCCGGATTTGGCGATGCGCGAGGGCAGGACGAAGCAATCGGCCTCACGCAGGAGATCGAAGACCTCGCGCCGCGTGCGCGTGCCATGCCAGGTGATGCGATCGGCGATCCCGGCCTTCTCGGCCTGGGCCTGTAACGTCTTGGTCAAGGCGCCGCCGCCCACATGGTCGAAGCGCCAATCCCGATCCTTCAGCCGGGCAAGAGCGCGGACGAGATCGCCGAAGCCCTTCTTCTCCACCATGCGGCCGACCGAGACGATGCGGAGCGGCCCGCTCCTCTCCCCTCCTCTTTCGGGCGGGCGCACTTCGGACAGATCGAGCCCGTGATAGACGAGTTCGACGCGCTCAGGCTCGGAGGTCAGGGATTGCAGATAATCGAGATTGGCCTTGGTGCAGGTCACGCCGAAGGCGGCCGAGCCGAGCTTTTCCGACAGCTCCCAAGCCTCGCTCGTCCAGATGTCCTTGGCATGGGCCGAGAAGGACCAGCCAAGGCCGAGGATCGTCGCCGCATAGCGCGCGACGGAGGCGGGCGTGTGGAGATAATGGGTGTGGAGCCAGCCGATATCGGCAGGCAGCTCATGGGCGAGAACGCAGGCCTGGCCGAAGCGGCGATGGCGATTGGCGGTGTTGTCGCGCTTCAGATCGGCTTCGAAGATCGCCCGTGCCTGTTCATAGCCCGGCTGACCTTCCGCAAAATCGCGGCCCGCCTTCACTCGGCTGGGATCGTCCTTCAGATATTCGGGCAGATAGAGAATATCGGCCTTGATGCGCTCATGAACCGGATGGCGCTTGCCCTCCTGGGGCTGGCGCAGGGAGACGATCAGCTGCTCGATGCCGCGATCCTCGAGCCCGGCGATCTCCTGGGCGATGAAGGTCTCCGACAGACGCGGATAGCCTTTGACGAGAATGGCGATGCGTCCGGTCACGGTTGAATAGCCCCGTTCTGTCCTGCCTCTTGGCCGGTGGGGCAAAGGCTCCTGTCGGCTCGGCTCCGCATCTAGGCGAGGGGTATGGGGGCTCGCAAGGGTGTGGGGGCGGTGAGGGCGGCCGAATCCGCTTGCCGGACGGAGCCGGGTCGGCGACAGTTCGTTCACCCGCGCGCAAACGCATGGTGGAGTTCAGGACAATGACACCGACCTTTAAGGACGAGACCCTTGAGCGTCTCCTCGACGAAGTCTTGGCCCTGTCTCAGCGGAAAGATCGAAGCGAGGCCGTTCGTTCGGCACTCGAACACGAGCTTGTCCGCCTGCGCAGACGACGAGACATCAACGATCGTGTTCGACCGATACAGGAGCGCGCCTCGGCATTGGGCCTCCAGCCGGATGGATTCGACGACAAGATCTTGATGGATGAATTGTCGGGCGATGTTTGATGTTCATCGACGCATCCGCAATTGTTGCAATCATCAAGAGGGAACCGGATGCGGATGCCCTCTTATACGCTTTGGATCAAACCGGGGAAACACGCTTCTCTTCGCCGATCGCACGGTTCGAGGCGACCGTTTCTCTCGCTGTCCAACTGGCGCGCGCGCATGGCCGTCCCACGGCGACTGCGAATGACTTCAAAGAAGCAGACAACCTCGTCAGCGCCCTTTTCGATGCACTCAGGGTCAAAGAGATCGAACTGACGGAGGAGATTGGTGAGGAAGCACGACGCGCAGTGCAGAATTTCGGAAAAGTCAGCGGGCATCCGGCAAAATTGAACATGGGAGACTGCTTTGCCTACGCTGCGGCAAAGACATTGGGCATGCCGCTTCTCCATAAGGGCGACGATTTTTCCAAAACCGATCTCGCCTGATGGATGAGGCGCCCTCCGATTGGAATGTTTGGGCGCAAATGAGTCCCATTTGACATTACGCCTGACCCAACGCTTTACTCGCGCCGTTTCAGGGCTTGCCGCATGGGGCGGTTCGGTCCGTTCGGGGACATGACGACCATGGCGCGTTCGTGGCGCAGCCTCCCATGCCTGCTTTTGGCCGGCTTTCTTGCCGTCGCGGGCGCAATGCCCGCCGCCTCCGCCGCTTCCATGGGCGAGGGTGCCGCCATTCCCGAACCCAAATCCCTCGCAGCCCCCGTCGCCAAAGGCGACTTGCCGCCCGTCGCCGAGCGCCTGCCCGAAACCCCGCTCGTCTCGCCCGTCGAGGCCTCCTGCCCCGCCGACGAACTCGGCGGCACGCTCGACATGCTCGCCGGCAGCGCCAAGGACACGCGCATCCTGCCCGTCTTCGGCTATGCACGCCTCGTCGGCTACGACCAAAATTACGAGATCGTCCCCGACATCGCGGAAAGCTTCACGGTCGAAGAGGGGCGCGTCTTTACCTTCCATCTCAGGCCCGGCATGAAATGGTCCGATGGCGAGCCCTTCGGCGTCGAGGATTTCCGCTATTTCTGGGAGGATATGGCCAAGAATCCGGAGATCGCGAAATTCGGCGTGCCGGCCGAGCTTCTGGTCGACGGCGAAGAGCCGGTCGTCAGCTTCCCCGACGAGAATACGGTGCGCTATGCGTGGACCAAGCCCAATCCCGGCTTTCTCGCCTCGCTCGCCGCCGCGACTCCCTTCGAGATCTTCCGCCCGGCCCATTATCTGAAGAAATACCATGCCCGCTATCAGGACCCGAAGAAACTCGAAGAGCGGGTGAAGAAGTCGGGCCAGCGCAATTGGGCGGCGCTCCACTTCAAGAAGGATCGCGGCCAGCGCAACGACAATCCCGACATGCCGACGATCCAGCCCTGGATGCTGGTCACCGAACCGCCGTCGGAGCGGCTGATCTTCGCGCGCAATCCCTATTTCCACCGGGTCGACGCGGCCGGCCGGCAGCTTCCCTATATCGACGAGGTGGCGCTGACGATCTCCAATGCGGCGCTGATCCCGGCCAAGGTCGCCAATGGCGAATCCGATCTGCAGGCCGCCTATCTCTCCTTTCCGAACTATCCTTTCTTGAAGCGCGGCGAAGCGCGCTCGCATTACGAGGTGCGGCGCTGGGAATCGGGGCGCGGCTCCCATGTCACCCTCTATCCCAATCTGAATGCCAGCGATCCCGTCTGGCGAGACGTCATGCGCAAGGCCGATTTCCGCCGCGCCCTCTCGCTCGCCATCAATCGGAACGACATCAACAAGGCGATTTTCTACGGGCTCGCCGTGCCCGGCAACAATACGCTTCTGCCCCGCTCGCCGCTCTATGACGAACGGCTGGAAACGCTTTGGGCCGAGTACGATCCAAAGGCCGCCAACGCCCTTCTCGACGGCCTCGGCTATGAGCGCGGCGAGGACGGGCTGCGGCGCCTGCCGGACGGGCGTCAGATGCGCATCGTCGTCGAGACCGCCGGCGAAAGTCAGGAACAGACCGACGTGTTGCAGCTGGTGCGCGACGACTGGCGGGCGATCGGCATCGACCTTCTCATCCGCGAATCCCAGCGCGAGATTTTCCGCAATCGCATCAAGGCCGGCTCGACGCTGATTTCGGTCTGGACCGGGCTCGACAACGGCGTTGCGAAACCGGCCACCGATCCGAAGGAGATCGCCCCGTCGAGCGCCGAACAGCTCAATTGGCCGGGCTTCGGCATGTGGGTCGAGACGGGCGGCACGGGGGGCGAGAGCCCCGAAGGCGCCGAGCCGGATCTTGCACCGATCCGACAGCTGATTGCTCTCAGAAACGCTTGGGAGGCAACGCTCGATCCGGGGGAGCGCGCGCGCATCTGGAGCGAAATGCTGACGATCTTCGCCGACGAGGTCTTCACCATCGGCATCGTGTCGAGCGTCGATCAGGTGGTCGTCGTCTCGAACGATCTGAAGAACGTGCCGGAGCGCGGCGTCTATAATTACGATCCGGGCGCCTATTTCGGCATCTACCATCCCGATACGTTCTATTTCGACTGCCCTGGCGCCCTCTCGGCGGAGAGCCGCCCATGATCCGCTATCTGGCGGGCCGCCTGGTGACGATGGCCTTCACCCTGATCGTCATTTCCGTCCTCGTCTTCGTCATCATCCAGCTGCCGCCGGGCGACTATCTGACGAGCTATATCGCGGAAATCCGCGCCCAGGGAATCGATGTCACGGTCGATAAGATCGCCTTTTTGCGCGAGCAATACGGCCTCGACAAGCCGCTCTGGGAGCAGTATCTCGTCTGGGTCACCGGTCTTTTGCACGGCGATCTCGGCTATTCCTTCGAATACAACCAGCCGGTGGCCGACGTCGTCGGCGAGCGCATGCCGATGACCTTGCTGCTCAATGCCGCGACCGTCCTTTTCATCTATCTCGTCTCTTTCCCGATCGGCATCTATTCGGCGACCCATCAATATAGCTGGGGCGATCACGGCCTGTCCTTCATCGGCTTCCTGGGCCTTGCGACCCCGAATTTCCTTCTGGCCCTGATCCTCCTCTATCTCGCCAATGTCTGGTTCGGCACCTCGATCGGCGGGCTGATGGACCCCGAATATATCGACGCGCCCTGGTCGCTCGATAAGGCCGCTTCCGTTGCCTCCCATCTCTGGGTGCCGGTTCTCGTCATCGGCACGGCGGGGACGGCCGGCATGATCCGGCGTCTGCGCGCCAATCTCCTCGACGAACTCAACCGGCAATATGTGGTGACCGCCCGGGCAAAGGGGCTCAGCGAGCGGCGGCTTCTCTTCAAATATCCGCTGCGCATGGCGCTGAACCCCTTCATCGCCGATCTCGGCAATCTCCTGCCGCAGATCGTTTCGGGCTCGGTCATCATCTCGGCGGTGATGAGCCTGCCGACCACGGGGCCAATGCTGCTCGCCTCCCTGCGCAGCCAGGACATGTATCTCGCCGGCTCTTTCCTGATGTTCCTCGCGGTTTTGACCGTGGTCGGCATGTTCGTCTCCGACGTGCTCCTCGCGCTCCTCGATCCGCGCATCCGGCTGGGGGCCAGAGCATGAGCCTGACGCGCTCTTTCCCGCCCGAGCATTTCGTCTCGACCGACCCTTTCGATCCCGATGCGACGGTCGCCGCCGGATCGATCGTCTCCGAGCGCTATGCCAAAGCCTCCCAGGCCAAGCTCATCTGGTGGCGGTTTCTGCGCCACAAGGTGGCTGTCGTTTCGCTCGTCTTTCTGGCGCTCGCCTATCTCTCGATCCTCTTCGTCGAGTTTCTCGCCCCTTACGCCCAATCCACCCGCAACACCGATTTCATCTTCGCCCCACCGCAACAGGTGCATTTCGTGCATGACGGCGCGTTCGTCGCACCTTTCGTCTATCCGCTCGACTATCAGCTCGATCTCGACACGCTGCAGCGGACCTATAGCGAGGATACAAGCCGGCCCCTGCCCTTGCGTTTCTTCTGCTCGGGGGACGCCTATGCATTCTGGGGGCTCGTCGAAGCGGAAACCCATCTCGTCTGCCCGCCGGAGGGCGGCACGCTCTTCCTTCTCGGCAGCGACCGGCTCGGGCGCGACATGCTTTCGCGCATTCTCTATGGCGCGCGGATTTCGCTGACGATCGGTCTTGTCGGCGTCACGCTCTCCTTCATCCTCGGCATCACGATCGGAGGCCTTGCCGGCTATTTCGGCGGCTGGGTGGACTCCGTCGTCCAGCGCGTGACGGAAATCCTGCGCTCGATCCCCGAACTGCCCTTATGGCTGGCGCTTTCGGCCGCCTTGCCGGTCACCTGGAGCCCGCTTCTCGTCTATTTCG
The DNA here is from genome assembly GCF_900176465.1 of Fulvimarina manganoxydans. GTDB lineage: Bacteria > Pseudomonadota > Alphaproteobacteria > Rhizobiales > Rhizobiaceae > Fulvimarina > Fulvimarina manganoxydans. Next base: position 14,567 of record NZ_FWXR01000038.1, on the reverse strand, counting down.
GCATCACGCTGATCCTGGCCCTTCTCGATTGGCCGGGGCTCGCGCGTGCGGTGCGCTCGAAGCTCTTCGCCTTGCGCGAGGAGGATTTCGTGACCGCCGCCGAAATGCTCGGGGCGAGCCCGCGCCGGATCATCGCCCGCCATCTCCTGCCGAACTTCATGAGCCATCTGATCGCCTCGGCCTCCCTGTCGATCCCGACGATGATCCTTGCCGAGACCGCCCTCTCCTTCCTCGGGCTTGGCCTGCGCCCGCCCATCACCAGCTGGGGCGTGCTCTTGTCCGAGGCGCAGAATATCGAGGCGGTGGCCCTTTATCCCTGGCTGCTTCTGCCGATGGTCCCCGTCGTCCTCACCGTTCTCGCCTTCTCCTTCGTCGGCGATGGCCTCAGGGACGCGATCGATCCCTATCAGCATTGAGGCCGAGCAAGAAAATCATTCCTCATAGATCATCTTGCGCGTCATCCCGCCATCGACGGTGATGACCTGCCCGGTCACGAAGCCGGCCGAGGCGAGATAGAGAACCGCATCGGCGATATCGGAAGGCCGCCCGACCCGGCCGGCGGGATGCTGGGCGTGGTCCTTGTCCCGCAGGTCTTCGCGGGTCGTGATCCAGCCGGGCGCGATGGCGTTCACGCGCAGGCGCTGTTCGCCGAGACTGACCGCAAGCGCATGGGTGAAGCCGAAGAGCCCACCCTTCGAGGCGGCATAGGCTTCCGTATAGGGCTCGGACATGAAGGCCCGTGTCGAGATCATATTGACGATCGAGCCGCCTTCGACGATGAGCGGCACCGCCGCGCGCACCATCAGGAAGGCGCCGGTCAGATGGCTGTCGGTCACCTTGCGCCAATCGGCGAGCGAAAGCTCGGCGATCGGGCCATTGACCGGGTCGGCGACGCCGGCATTGTTGACGAGAAGGTCCAGCCGGTCCCAGCCGAGGGCCTTGAAGCCATCGGCGACCTGATCCTCGTCGGAGATGTCGCATTCGATGTGACGAATGTCGGCGTCCGGCTTCTCCCGGTCGAAAGTCGCGACCTCCCAGCCGGCGCGTGTGAGACTGCGGCAGATTTCAGAACCGATGAGGCCTGCTCCACCAGTGACGATGGCGTGCTTTTTCATGCGCGAAGCACCTAGCGCTGATCCAGCTGGCGTCGATAAGCGGAAGGGCCCTGACGCCGTTGTCGCCACAAAGTTCGGCTCATCCCTCCCTCGGTTCGGCGTGAGACTCGCACCGTGGGGAAAGGTGAATAATGCAAAGGCGGGATTGCAAATTCGCAATGTGAAAGGGGATGAAAGGACTGGTCGAATGCGCCTATCTATGGCTCAGTTCGGACGCTGAAGGAAAGGACGATCCGATGAGCCATCATGGTATCCACCACGTCACGGCCATTGCCGGCCCGGCCAGCCGGAACGCCGACTTTTATACGCGGGTCCTCGGCCTGCGGCTCGTCAAGAAGACGGTCAATTTCGACGATCCCGGCACCTATCATCTCTATTATGGCGACGAGACCGGCGCACCGGGCACGATCCTGACCTTCTTCCCCTGGGAGAATGCGGCGCCCGGACGGCTCGGCGTCGGCGAGACCCAGCGCACGCTGTTTCGCATTCCCGAGGCGTCTCTCGGCTACTGGATGCACCGCCTTCTGGAAAAGGGCGTTGCCCATGAGCGGCCCGAGCCGCTCTTCGGCGAGACCTTTGTGGCCTTCAAGGACCCCGACGGCATGAATCTCGGCCTCGTCGCCGTGCCCGGCATCGAGGCGGAAGCCGGCTGGAGCGACGGCGCGGTTCCGGCCGAGCACGCGATCCGCGGCTTTCACGGCGTCAGCCTGCTTCTCGAAGAAGCCGGCCCGACGGGCGCGATCCTGACCGACGTGCTCGGCTTTTCCGAGCTCGGCAGCGAGGGCACGACGACCCGCTATCATGTGCCGGGCAATCCGGTGGGCGGCATCGTCGATATCCGCGCTGTGGGCGGCTTTCTGAAGCCGCGTTTCGGAGCGGGTTCGGTCCATCACATCGCCTTTCGCGCCAAGGACGACGCCGAGGAGCGAGCGATGGTGGAAGCGCTTGCCGAGCGTCACGGGATCGAGACGACCGAGCAGAAGGACCGCAATTATTTCCGCTCTGTCTATTTCCGCGAGCCCGGCCATGTCCTGTTCGAGATCGCGACCGACGAGCCCGGCTTTGCCGTGGACGAGTCGCTCGCCGAACTCGGCCGGTCGCTGAAGCTGCCGGCCCAGTACGAGGCCCATCGCCAGCGGATCGAGGCGGTTCTGCCGCCCCTCGGCACCGGTCAAATGGTCGATGAGGCGGCCGCCTGAAGGTGGCCGCTTGAGTCAGGACGTGCGTTCGCCCGACCTTTGGGCGGAAGAGACTTGATCCTATCATGCGGCGCGGGGCCCGATGCCCCGCGTCGTCCTATCGGGAGCCTTAAAATGAGCCAGACCGAATCTTCGGCCGACCAGACCGGCCTCGACCACATTCACCGCTTCGTCCCGGCGACAGGTTCGGGCCTGCGCCCTATTCTGGCGCTACACGGCACGGGCGGCGATGAGACCGATCTTCTGCCTTTGGCCGAGATGCTGGCGCCCGGCGCCGCCGTCCTGTCGCCTCGCGGCAAGGTGTCGGAAGGCGGCATGCCACGCTTCTTCCGCCGTCTCTCCGAAGGGGTGTTCGACGAGGCCGACGTGGTGGCCAAAGTCCATGCGCTCGCCGATTTCGTCGAAGCCGCGCGCAAGACCTATGACATCGAGGCCCCGATCGCCCTCGGATTCTCCAATGGTGCAAATATCGCCGCTGCGATCATGCTTCTGCGCCCCGAGGTTCTTGCCGGCGGCCTTCTCTTGCGCGCCATGGTGCCACTGCAGGAGAAACAAGAAACGGAGCGGGCTGAAAGCCTTGCCGGCAAGCCCGTTCTCATCGCCTCGGGCGCCATGGACCCGATCGTGCCCGTGGACGATCCGACACGGCTTGCCGAGCGTTTTCGAGCTTGTGGAGCCGACGTCACCCACGAGATCCTGCCCGGCGGTCATGGCCTCGGCCAAAGCGACCTGGGCCTCGCCAAGGCTTTCATGGAAGCGCACGCCCGGATCGGATGAGAGCGGGACCGGCAAACGAACGCCGCACCGCCCGGCAGGGGCGATGCGGCATGAAAGATCTGCAATGGGTCCCCGGCCCTGATGGGCCGAGGATGACGAAGCGTCGAAGATATCGGCTCTCCGATGAACTTGCCGCCGGCGATCGAGCAGAGTGTCGTGTCCACTCACCCAACTCGATCGCGTTTCACTTTATCAGCAACCAGGCCTTACTTGCCCCAGCGCAGAACCAGCGGGTCGAGTGAACGGGCGATCTCGATGAGCCCCGCCCGCGTGTCGGGATGCGCCGAAAGGATCGGCCGGCGCACGGCCTCGCTGCCGATAATGCCGCCTTCCTTCATCAAGATTTTGGCGGTCTGGAAGCTCGTCTGGCGGTTCTCGTAATTGATCAGCGGCAGCCATTTGGCATAAGCCGCCATGGCCCCGGCCCGGTCGCCGGCAAAGAAGGGATCGAGGATCTCGCGAATGCCATCCGGAAAGCCGCCGCCCGTCATGGAGCCAGTGGCGCCCGCATCGAGATCGGCCATCAGCGTGATCGCCTCTTCCCCGTCCCAGGGCCCCTCAATGGCCGTACCGCCGATCGCGATCAGCTCGCGGATTTTCGAGGCCGCACCCGCCGTCTCCACCTTGAAATAGGAGACGTTCTCGACCTCCTTGGCGATCTTCGCCAGGAGCGCGGGCGGCAGCGGCGTGCCGGCGACCGGCGCGTCCTGGATCATGATGGGAATCGAAACGGCGTCGCTCAAGGCGCGGAAGAAGGCCATGATCTGGCCCTCGCCGACCCGAAAGGTCGCGCCGTGATAGGGCGGCATCACCATGATCATCGCCGCGCCCATCGCCTCGGCCGCCTTCGAGCGCTCGACGCAGAGATCGGTGGAGAAATGGCTAGTGGTCACGATCACCGGCACCCGGCCAGCCACATGCTCCAGCACCAGACGCATCTGCTCGTCGCGCTCGGCGTCCGACAAGACGAACTGCTCGGAGAAATTGGCGAGGATGCAGATACCCGTCGAGCCGGCATCGATCATGAAGTCGATCGCCCGCTTCTGACCTTCGAGATCCGGGCGGCCGTCCTCGAAAAAGATCGTCGGGGCGACGGGAAAGACGCCGCGATAGGGCCGGCTGGCCGAAAGTGCGTTCATCAATGTGGCTCCTTGGGTCTAGGCGTCGTTCTCGCCTTCGGCTTCGGGATTAATGTATACATTGTTTCGGCGCAAGCGCCGACGGCTGCGCTTCTTTCGCACCCCACGACCCTTTCTATGTGACGCCCCAGCCCCAAGCTTAAGACGAGGACAGGCTCAAGGGCGCGAGCAAAGGGTTGCGGCCCGCCCGGCGGGATCGGCAGCGCCCAGCACCGTCTGTCCGCCAGAAACGAGATCCGACCAGGAGAGAGCGATGAGCGAGACGAACCGAACGGCCGGCAATCAGCTGGCCGAAGCCGTCAGCCCCTATCTTCTCCAGCATAAGGACAATCCGGTCCACTGGCGCCAATGGGGGGACGCCGCCTTTGCCGAGGCGCGCGAACGCGACCGCCCAATCCTCCTGTCGATTGGCTATGCGGCCTGCCATTGGTGCCATGTCATGGCCCATGAAAGTTTCGAGGACGAGGCGGTGGCCTCCGTCATGAACCGGCTCTTTGTCAATGTGAAGGTCGATCGCGAGGAGCGCCCCGATGTGGACCAGTTCTACATGACCGCGCTTCAGGCCATGGGCGAGCAAGGCGGCTGGCCGATGACCATGGTGCTGACGCCGGAGGGTAAACCCTTCTTCGGCGGCACCTATTTTCCGAAGGAGCCGCGCTATGGCCGTCCGGGCTTCGTCCAGGTGATGGAGGCGCTAAGCAAGGCCTGGGGCGAGCGGCGCGGCGAGATCGAAGAGAGCGCCGGGCTGATCAGCGGACGGCTGAAGACCTTTCTGGCGGCGAGCGCCGAACCGGGGCCGCTTGGCGCGCTCTCTTTGTCACCAGCCGCCGCGCGGATCGCCCAGATGATGGACCCCGTACGCGGCGGCATGAAGGGCGCGCCGAAATTTCCCAACGCCCCCTATCTCGAGGTTCTGGCCCGTTCGGGGTTTCATCATGGCGAGGCCGGCCACCGGGACGCCTTTCTGAAGACCCTGACCGCCCTCTGCCTCGGCGGCATCTATGACCACATCGGCGGGGGCCTCGCCCGCTATTCGACCGACGATCGCTGGCTGGTGCCTCATTTCGAAAAGATGCTCTATGACAACGCCCAGTTCCTCCAGCATCTGGCCTGGGGCTACCGGACGAGCGGCGAGGATCTCTTCCGCCGGCGCATCGACGAGACCGTCGAATGGCTGAAGCGGGAAATGGTGGTTAAGGGCGGCGGGCTCGCCGCCTCGCTCGATGCCGACAGCGCGGATGCGGGCGGCCATATGGAGGAAGGCGCCTTCTATGTCTGGACCAAGCCGGAGATCGAGGCGGCCCTGGGCGAGCGGGCAGCGCCCTTCGCACACGCCTATGACGTGAGCGAGGCCGGCAATTGGGAGGGCAAATCGATCCTCCATCGCCTGCATGAGGGCGCTGAGGGCTCGGATGCGACCTTTGCCGAGGACAGGGCAAAACTCCTTAATGCGCGGGCGAAGCGGGCTCGACCGGGCCGCGACGACAAAGTGCTGGCCGATTGGAACGGCCTTGCCATTCGCGGCCTCACGGAAGCCTATCGCGCGAGCGGCAACGAGACCGCCCTAATGCTCGCCGAAGACGCCTTCCGCTTCGTCGAGAGAGAGATGATCGTCGATGACCGCCTCCGCCATGCGGCGCGGGACGGGCGCACCGCGGGGCTTGCGCTCTCGTCCGATTACGGCGCGCTGATCGCCGCCGCCGTCACTCTCTTTGCCGCCACCTTGAAGCCCGCATACCTTTCCCGCGCCGAATGGCTGGCGGACCAGCTCGATATCTGGCACGGGGAGGGGGATGGCGGCCATTTCCTCAATGCGTCGGATGCGACCGATGTCCCGGCGCGCCTGCGAGGCGATCAGGACGAGGCCGTCCCTGCCGGCACGGCTCTGGTGATCGCCGGCCTTTCGCTTCTCGCCCAGGCGAGCGGGCGCCTTCACCACAAGGAGCGGGCTGAACGCGCGGCGAGCCTTGCGGCGGGTCGGATCGGCCAGAGCGCGGCCGGCTTTCCCGGCATCATCGCGGCCACCGAGCGCCTGACGCGCGGCTCGGAACTCGCCCTCTTCGGCTGGCGCTCCAATCCCGGCTTTGCGGCGATGGAACGGCTTTTACTGGAAGAGGTCGATCTCGACCGCCTCGATTTCGTCACCAACGATCCCGCGCTTCTGCCCGAGACGAACCCAATCGCCGGCGCTGAGCCCTCCAAGACCCCGGCGGCCTTCTTCTGCACCGGACAGGTCTGCCGCGCCCCGGTCTTTGCGCCGGACGCCCTCGCCGAGCTCTTGGCCCGCACGGGTTAGTCCATCTGCGTCATATCGTGAATGATTGCCGTGTCTGCGGTCATCGAAGGTACATGTGATCCCTCAAGGCTCTGTCATCCTCTTGGCCGGCGCATCGGGCCTCGGGACAAAAAACCGGCCGATCATTCGAATGCGATCCTTTTCGGTGATCGGGCCCAAACCGGTTCTGATGCCTTCTCGCTTTCGGTTTCGAAAGTGAGGGAAGGGATCGACATGGCCAAGGGCGAAGCAGGCGACGAGACGGCGGCAGCTGAGATCAAGCCGAAGAAACGCTTCGGCAAGCTGGCCATCGCCCTTGCGGCGGTCGCGCTTCTATCGACCGGCGGCGGAGCGAGCGCCTATTTCCTCTTGGACGGCGAATCGTCCCCTGGCGATCACGCGGCCGATGCCGGTCATCCGCCGGAAAGCCTGCATGCGGCCGCAGCCCCCGACCATCCGAGCACTGACGGGCATGGAAGCGACGATGGCCATGGCGCCAAGGACGGACATGGCGGCTCCGACATCGTCCCCCTGCCCGTCGCGACCTGGGAGACAAGCTCCAAACTGCGCCCCGCCGACTATGCCATCGCCATGGTCTTCGGCGACGAGGCGATCCTGATCGCCCGCGACGTCGCGATCCGCGCCAAGCCCGGCATGGTCGTCCCCGGGCTCGGTACCATCACTGCCATCCGCGAAGACGGCCCCGGCGGCATCGTCGAGGCGAGCGAAGCGACGCTGAAGACGTTCTGAGCGAGGACAGTTTTTGGCGCCTGACGGTTCGAAAGGTCACCCCCTTTGGCATGCCGCGCACTTTCAGCCATGAGCTCCACGGAAGTAACTACAGCTTGCCGCCTCTTAGGCCGAAGGGTGATGAACTAACAGCTTGCAATCTGCACTCGAACGAGCTCTCATGCTAACGCAAGGAAACTGTTATGGTGGAGTGAGTCGATATGCCAGAAATTTCGATCCAGGGTGGCGCAGCCGAAGAAGGCGAATATCTTCCGTTCACCATCACTCTGTCAGAGTCTGTTCAATATCCGGTCAGTTTCTCCTACAGGACCTTGCTGAACGGCACAGCGACTGACGCCGATCTAGTGTACGGATCAGATTATTGGGATGGCACGGCACGTTTCGACCCTGGAGAGACCACCCTCAGCATTCGCGTTCGCTCGAACGACGACAAAAATCCTGAGTCAGATGAAGGCTACATTCTCGAACTCTTCAACACTTCGACAAATGCGAATTTCGCCAATGACGAGCCGCTTATTCGGGCCATGGGCATCATTCGCGACAATGACGGCGGCGCCGGACTAGCAATTCTCACCTCTGATCCGGTTCTCGTAGAAGGCAACAGTGGCATCAAGAATGCCGTCTTCGAAGTTCGCTTGAGCCGCCCCGCGGAGAGTGCGATCAGCGTCTCCTTTCAGACGATCGATGGCACGGCAGTCGCTGGCCAGGACTATCAAGCAACCAGTGGAACGCTGACCTTCGCTCCGGGGCAGGAGGTGCTTACTGTGAGCGTGCCGGTCGTCGGCGACACGCTTGAGGAGATGGCGGAGACTTTTTCTCTCAAGGTGACTCCTCCCGCCGATTCCGGCATCAGCATTTTGGGCGCAACAGGCGTCGCGACCATTTTAGACACTGATACATCTCGGCTCCCGGAGATCTCGATTAGCGGAGCTTCCGCTATCGAGGGTGAATATATGCAATTCACCGTCACTTTGTCTGAACCTTCAGCCGCGCAAGTGACGCTCGACTATCGGACATTGCTCAATGGCTCTGCCGCCGATAGTGATCTCGTTTATGGAGCAGACTATTGGGATGGTCGCATTCGCTTCGATCCAGGCAAGACTTCTGCTTCAATTTTCGTGCGCAGCAATGATGACACGATCAGCGAGAAGGATGAGTCCTTTTCAATTCTCCTTAGCAATCCCACCGGCGCCGTTTTCGCGGAGGGTCGCACGAATCTCGAGGCAACGGGCTTCATTCTTGATGCCTACGGCGTTGAAGGCATCAGCGCCGCCACCACAAATGTCCTCGCCCTTGAGCCCAAAGAGGGCACGTCGATCCAGGAATTTCTGGTCCGTCTCTCACAGCCGGTGGACGCTGAGGTGACGTTCGGCGTCTCCGCAAGCGGCCTTACCGCGACACCGGGTGCAGACTTCACTCTACTCGACCAAAGCGTGACCTTCGCGCCGGGCCAGACGGAAGCAAGCGTCGCCGTCCGCATCGTCGGAGATGGCGCGGTCGAGCCGAATGAGACCTTTACGATCAATCTCCTGCCTCAGTCGGGCGTGTCGGGTATTATTCCCTCGACGACGGTATCGATCATTGATGCGACCCTTGCAGTTGAACAGGGTACGGTGCGCAACGACATCTTTGCCGCCACGGCTGACGTCGACATTTACAACGGCGGGCCCGGTTTCGACCGCGTTGCCTATACTGAACGCTCAGTAGGTGTCGAACGTCTCGATGACGGATCTTTCCGAGTCCAGGCAACCGGCTATTCGAATACGCTGATCGATATCGAGCGGATCGATTTGTCGGGCGGCGCCTATTATCGGCTTGATGTAGATGCCAATGATGTCGCGGCGACAATCTATAGACTCTATCAAGCAGGTTTTGCCCGAACGCCGGATCAGGGCGGCTTAGAATTCTGGATAGGACAGCGCGATGCTGGTCTCTCCACCCGTCAGATCGCCGATTATTTCTTATCATCCTCGGAAGCCCAGGCGGCTTATGGCGGCACATCCAACGAGGCCTTCGTCGCCGCGCTCTATTTCAACGTTCTCGGACGACAGGGTGAGCAAGGTGGTATCAACTTCTGGCGCGGCGCTCTCGATAGCGGCGCTGCGACACGCACCAGCATTCTGGATGACTTTGCGGACTCGTCGGAGAATATTCAGGCTGTAGGCGCGGTAATCGAAGATGGCATCTATTTCGCCTGACGAGAGTGACCAAGCAGCGCCTTCCGCAAATTCCCTCAACAGGAACTCCAAGTGGTTGGGGCGACCGATATCTGCTGATGCGGGCAGCTCTTGCAGCCGCTCGCCGCAACTGTTGTAGATGGTCGCTGAGTGGCTTTGAAAGCCTGCCGAGTTTTCCTGAATAATCGAGATGGTCTCGGGAAGAATTGATCGAATTGAAATGATACCACCGGACGAATGAATTAACCCCTGGGGTCAATTCATTCGTCCGGCGAGAGGCTGAGACGCCGCTCGGGCTGCCAGCGGACATTCGAAAGCGATGCTTTCATATGCCCGCTGATATGAGATCTAAAGCGCGAAAAAACTGCTCTTCTACCCCGCGTGTTTCGATATCCTCGGAACTGCTGCATTCCTATGAAATCTCAAATGGTGTCCGGGTGAAGCTGAAGGCAGGCTCCATTTCTAAAGCCGTAATTATCGATAAGGGTCAGTTTCCTCGTGTCCATTGACGACATGGTTCCGCACTACCGGACAAATGGAGTCCGCCCGATTCGCAAGGCTTTTCGACTCCATGAAGCCTTCGCTTAGGGCGCCAGCCATGAGGCGGCATAGCCTGCGCTCGTCTTTGCAAAGCGGGCGCGCCGGTGGCCTTCATGGGCGAGATAAAGGATTTCGATCTCGTGGAGGGAGAGATCGACGGCGCAAAAATTCGGCCAGCCGGGATCCGTTGCCGTTCCCTCGGCCTCGCCGGAGTTTGAGTGGGAATAGGCGTCCGGCTCGTCGATGGCAGAGCCAGGGCCAGGTTGTATGCGATAGCAGACGCGGCCGAGCGGCTTGGCCTCTGCGAAGGCAAGACGAGCCGTGTCGTCCTTCTGCCGCAGGGCCGCGCGGCCACGCGCCCGAATCTGGAGCTTGAGATCCTTGTCGTAGAGAAGGGCGCTGACGCGGTCGTCCTTCGCGATCTCAGCCACCTTGTCCGACCGGCTATCGGTGTGGAATCGGATCACCCAATCGGCGGTCAAGACCTTGCGGAGCACGACGATGCGCGACTCCGGCGCCCCATCGTCTCCAATCGTCGAAAGCCCGAATGTTCGAAACCCGTGATGGCGATCCTCGACGGCGCGCTCGATCTCGCTCAGCCCATGGGCGAGCATCCGATCGAGATTGTCGGCCCAGTTCGGACAGTTGCCCATGCCTGATCTCTCCCACTTCATTCGAAGCATCGCGAGGCCAATTCGCAACGCCAGACGCCCTCGCTCTCCTCGATCACGCGGCGGGCGTGCAAACACCCTCTCGTCCTGGGGCTTTAGGGCTGCGGGGCTTGGTGGCCGGGATCGGCCATTGGACCGTGCCGTCGGACGACCGCTTCAATTAAGGAAGTGGACATAGCGACCAGCCGGACCAGTGGGTGCGGCCTGATGGAGCCGAGGTTGCGACCTTTGGCCTCGTGGCGGAACCGAACAGCCTATTGCTGTCGACCCAAGAGGGCCGTGCAACATCCGCCTTCATTCTGCCTCTCGAGATCGCAAGCGAGGCCCTCGTAAGAATCCGGAGACCGGCGGAAGCGAGATAGCCGCAAAAAGGGGCGGCACGGGGCCGCCCAAATTTGGCTGGAGTATCAGGTCATAGAAACCCGATAAGATTCGAACGCAGAATTATGCGTTCGGTTGCCATGATAGCAGAAAAAATCTCTTCCGCGCCTCCTCGGCAGCAATCTGGCGCTCCCTCGTCGAGAGAGGAACAGCCACTCTCTTCGACGGCCGAATGCCGATCAAGTCACGTCGCAGAAAATGCGCTTAAGCTTCAGCATCCTATCCCTTGCCGGCCATGGTCTTTGCCGCTCCTTTTCGATCGAATTCGTTAGCAAGCGCAACCAACCTGCCGACGTTCACGTTGTCGCGGCAAGATGGGTCGCCGAGCGGCCGGTGACGGCGTCTCTGGAGCCGATCGGATCGACCGAGAAATATCAGCAAGGAGTGTGTTTATGTCCCGCGATCGTTCAGCCTTGTTGGACAGCCTGTCCGAGAGCTTGCAATCGATTGGCACCCGATTGTCGGAGCTGGAGGGCGAGGTCGCGGAGCGTTTCGATCCGCGCCCCTCGCGCACCGAGCGCGTTCGCCGCGCCCTTGTCCGCGCAAATCCTTTCTATCATGAGCCTACATTTGCCGCGCGTTATCTGCCGGATGTCTTTTCCGGCTGGCATACGCCGAGTCGTTCGGATGCGCGCCGTCAACTGCGCGCGCTGAGAGACGCCTCGGAGGACGGTTATGATCACGCACGCGGCTCGTTGGCCGGATTGTTCGATTCCCTTCCAGACCTTCGCCTGCCGCGCCCGGTGAGCTTTCGCCGTGGCATGAAGGCCCAGCGCGGCGTCGATCGGCTTGGAGAACACAACCGCGAACTGACGGCCCTTCTCGTTGCCGGCGGCGCGATCGCGGCGGTCGGCGCGGCTTATTATGTGACGAAGCGTATCCAGGACCATGCCGAAGAGCCCGATTACGAGGTGGTCCGCGAGGACGGCGCCATCGAGATTCGTGACTATGAGGCGATGATCGTCGCCGAGACGGTCAAGAGCGGCTATCACGAAAAGGCTCGTCGCCTCGGCTTCGAAACCCTTTACGACTACATCGCCGCCAAGACGCGCTCTGGCAAGAAGATCAAGATGACGACGCCGGTGCTCCAGCAGCTGGCCGATGACGACGGCCGCACCAAAGGCTGGGCGGTCCGCTTCGTCATGCCGAAGAAGCATACGCTGGCAAGCCTGCCGAAGCCCGGTCGTGACGACGTCAAGCTGAAGGAAATGCCGGCCCGCCGCATGGTGGCGATCCGCTTCTCGGGCAATTTCAATGCGACACTCGCCAGCAAGCAATTGATGTCGCTCTATAATTATCTTGCGGACAACAATCTGACACAGAAGGGCGATCCGCAATATGCCTTCTACAACCCGCCTTGGACGCCGGGCTTCATGAAGCGAAACGAAATTCTCATCGAGATCGAGCGCTGAGGCGCTGATTGATCAGCAGCTCTTGGGAGGCCGGTAAAATCGGCCTCGTCCAAGGGGATTAGTCGAAACGCCAACCATGAGGAGGCGAAGAATGGCCGACAATCGGACACCCGCCCCCAACAACGACCCCGCCCCGAAAGGCGGCGACAAGCCCGCCGGCACGATCGACCCGGAGATTTTGAGCGAAGACCAGCTGGCGGATGAGCGCATGGGCCGCAACACCCTGCAAGCCAAGGATCAGGAAGCCCGTCACAACGAGCGCAAGACCCAGGCCGAGGCCAAACGCGAGCCCGACAAGGACACGCTCGAAGCCTTTCGCAAGATGGACGACGAGTAATATCAATGACCTCCGGTTTTGACCGCTCGTCATGGGATTCAGCCCAACTGACGCTTGACCCTTGCGGCGGTCCGATGCGTCACCGTCTCGGGCCGCTCGTATAGAATGGCGCCGTCACGGGACTGATCTTACAAGATCGAACAATGGCAGGGAGATGGCGTGAAGCCGTCTCCCTGTTTTTGGTTCGAATAAACGCAAGCCAGCCGGAAAACCACCCGCTATACGACATCACCTGAAAGGAACTATCAGTAAAAATCCGAAAAACTACTGAATTTTAATCAAATACGCGACTTAACCTTAGCGCATATTTTAGATGCTTCCCCCGCGGAAATGCTTGCAACTTCACGCCGAACAAGGATCAATTACGGCCAATTCTTGTTCGGAGCCATGACCCATGCGGATTGTTGCCAGCGTCCTCTCCCTGTCGGGCAGTTGTCTCCTGGCCGTCCAGCCGGCTCTGGCGGGCGGCCGGTCTCTTGCCTGTTACGAGCCGGTCCATCGCCCGGCGGAATATGCGACGGTCGAAGAGACTGTACTCGTGGAGCCTCAGCGTGTGGTCCACGAGACGATCCCAGCGCAATATGGGTATCAGGAGCGGCAAGTGATCGTCGAGCCGGCACGGGTCGTTGAAGAGGTCATCCCGGCCCGCTATGAGACGGTCGTCCAGCGCGTCATCGTCGAACCGGCGCGCCATGTGCAGCGCTCATCCCCGCCCGTCTATGGCAAGGTCTTCGAGACCGTGATCGTCGAGCCGGCGCGCACGGGCTGGGAGTGGCGGGTCGTCAATGGCCACCGGGTCCTGTGCAAGGTCCATATTCCGGCACGTTATGGCCAGGTCGCCAAGACGGTCATCGTGGAACCCGGTCGCAGTTGGACCGAGACCGTGCCGGCGCGTTACGAGACCCGCCATGCGCGCGTCCTGGTCGAACCGGCGCAACGCTTCGCACGCACGATTCCCGCCGTGACGCGGACGATTCGCGAGAAAGTCGTCGTTTCGCCGGAGCGCGTCGTCGCCCGAACCATCCCCGCGCGCTATGCCAAGGAACGGCGCATCGTCAAAGAGCGCGACGAAAGCTATGGCTGGCGTCAGGTGCATCTTCGCAATTCATGCTGAGGGGCTTCGAGCGCCTGCACCGCCCGTCACTCTCGAGCCTCGTCCCGCTTGGCTTTCGATAGCACTGCTTTCAGATGCCCAGCGGTGTCATACGAAATCGGTGCGATCGCGCCGCGATGCGGATTCTTTAAAGCCGCTCAAGCGCCGCGCGGGCTTTGAAGCGGAGCCCGATTGAATCAGTCGGACTGCGTATCACACCCATGGTCTCTGATATTGACCGGACCATGGGCAAAAGCCCGAATGAGGCTTGAACGTTGTTGGGGCTCAACGTTGTTGAGGCTCAATGGGTCAGCATCTCGCGCCGCTGGCACAATGCCACCGGACGAATGGATTGACCCCTGGGGTCAATCCATTCGTCCGGCGAGGGGCTCAGACGCCGCTCGGGCTGCCCGCAGAGATGCGAAAGCGATGCTTCCATATGTCCGCGGGCATAAGTCCGCCAACCCATCCGGACCGTCCCGAAGACAATTCGAGAATTTGACTGATTAGTCCATAGCCTTTTCTGGCTTCGCTCGAGCATGACGTTGCGCCGCTTTCAGATCGATGCGATAGATGATCATGGGCTACGACAAGGCGACATCCTTGTGTACCGGGGCAAGGATTTGAGACAGGATTCTGGGCTTAAGCGGCTTGCCTGATGTTCATGCTTTGCTCTTGTCTGATCGCCGCCGGCGGTCTGT
>NZ_FWXR01000017.1 GCF_900176465.1 Fulvimarina manganoxydans | reverse complement strand
CTGCTCTTCGGAGAAACGGCTGCGCTTCATGTTCTGGTCCTTATTGATCGGCCAGAACGAACTTCAACCTGGATCAAGCCACAGGGGCAACGTCAGGTTCATTGGTTTCAGAGCTCCGGTTCGTCATATCGACCTCCAGCAGGAATGCCTTTTGTATTCTGCTAGCGTGCTCGACATAGTTTAAGGCAGCGTGACTGAAGGGGGGCCGCGCCAGAGCGCTCGAAAAGTTTGTCTCAAACCGGCTGCCGATCTGTCGCAAATTCGCCGCCGCGCCACACGCTCCAACGGAACAAGCCGGGACCATAATTGTCTAACTCGACTGTCTAACCCCGGCATGTCGCATCCAATCGCACTGAGGCGGGACGCTGAAAGACCTGAGAAATAAGGGGTTTTTTGGTAGCGGAGGAGGGACTCGAACCCCCGACACGCGGATTATGATTCCGCTGCTCTAACCAACTGAGCTACTCCGCCACGCGTCGGTGCGTTGCGCCGTGCCGCGTCCCTATAGGGGAGGGGTGGGGCGTCTGTCAACGCTCTTTGGCCGGATGGAATCGCTTGATTTGTCATCGTCGCTGGTGGGCTCTGAAACGTGCTCGAATGCCGTGGTGACGGGTCGTTCGCCTTTTGCCGATCGGGTGAGGGTGCTTGGCCGTTCGCGCTGCCTGGCGGAACGTCGCGGGAACAGGGCGCGATACTTCGCAGGCGGCAAATCTTGAGACACGCACGAAGCTGCGCCGCAGCATGTGGGGCGGATGATCGCTCAAGCCATGGTCCTCAGAGACGCTTGCTGGCATAGATGGCGAGATCAGGCCGTTGGCGTCGGCGGATCAGAGGCTCTTGCCTTGCGCCGAGGCTTCAGGATCGGCAAGACCCCTTGCGCCGGCATGGCCGATCGCTTCGACATTAGGCATCAGAAGGAGACTTTCATCATGACCATCGGCGTCGGAGATACGCTTCCCAACGCAACCTTCCGCACGAAGACGGGTGACGGCATGGCCGATCTGTCGACCGACGATGTCTTCAAGGGCAAGACCGTCGTCCTGTTCGGCGTGCCCGGCGCCTTTACGCCGACCTGCTCGATGAACCATCTGCCCGGCTTCCTGGCCTATAATGACGAGATCCGCGCCAAGGGTGTCGACGAAATCGCCGTGGTTTCGGTCAATGACCCCTTCGTCATGCAGGCCTGGGAAGAGGCAAAGGAGGCCAGCGGAAAGATCCTGTTCCTGTCGGACGGCAATGGCGAATTCGTCAAGGCGGCGGGGCTCGACATCGATCTCTCGGCCGGAATGCTCGGCATTCGCTCCAAGCGCTTTTCGATGATCGTCAAGGATGGCGTCGTCGCCAGCCTTGCCATCGAGGACTCGCCTGGTCAGGCCGAGAAGAGCTCGGCCGAGGAAATTCTCCAGCAGCTTTGATCCGAACCCGCATCGGCGCCAGGACGCGGCCGGAGCTTACGGGTCTCGGCCGGGTCTTGGTGCTAAAAGCGCGGCAGCGCCGGGTTCCCTCGTGCCGGAGGGGGTGCAATGGGGTTGCGGCTCAGCCCCTCGTCAAGCGGGGGCGAGCGCCATGATGAGGAGAACGCTGGCGGTCAGGCAGAGGGCGGCGAAGAGGAAGAACTGCCGGTTCCAGCGCACGCCGACTTCGAGGGCGGTGGTATGGCCCAGCCGGCCGATCAGCATGGTCGTCGCGGTAAAAGGCGAGGTGGCCCCGGCCAGCGACCAGCCGGCCGTGATTGCGCAGATGACGGCGGCGGGCGAGACGCCCATCGCCTCAGGCGTCGGGAGCAGCGGGGCGAACAGCGAGACGGCCAGGATCGGGTTCATGCCGAGCTGGCCGAGAAGCGGAATGATCCAGACCAGAGAGCCGATGACGAGGGCGGGCGGCAGGCCCGATGGATCGATGCCGGCTGTCTCGATCAAAGGCACTGCGAGATCAGAACCAAGCGAGCCGATGATGCCGGCCATGACGAGCAGCACCATTTCGGAGCGATAAGCGGGGATTTCGGTGAAGAGGATGGTGGTGAGGCGCGTTCCCGTTTCCCTCAAGGGGGCGGGGCTTTCCCTGGCTTCGATATAGAGCCAGGCGATCGCCACGAGTGGCACGAAGACCATCACCACCGAGACGATCCGCAAACCGGTGAGAAGCTCCAGAAGGCCGACGCCGGAAAAGATGACGACGAGTAGGAGAAGAAGCGGCTTCAGATCTCGCCAATTGCCGATGGGAACAACGCGCGGGCGCGGGCCTGAATATTTCGGTTTGACGATCGTATCCAGCGCCCAGCCGACGAAGGTCAGGAGCGCGGCATTGAAGATTGCAAAGATCGCCGCGCCCGACCAGCTCGATCCGGGCACCACCGAGGTGGAGATCGCCATGGCAAAGGCGAGCGGCGACCAGCAGAGCGAGGCGCAGAAGCCGCGCTGAATGGCCAGAAGCATGCGCCGATTGCGGATCTCGCGGAGCACGGGATCGCGCTCCTTGGCGGTGATGCTTTCGGTCAGGCCGCCGAGAAGTTGGATCGCGCCGTAATTCAGAATGAGTGAAAAGAGATGGCCACCGGAGGTCAGCGCCAGATAGCGCTTTCCGGGCGGCTGGCTTGCCAGATATTCGCCGCATCGCGCGATCGCCGGCGAGGTCGCGGCCGGCGTTCGCAAGGTGGCGAGCGCGATGAAGAAGGTCGCGATGAAGGCGCCCTGGCCGAGGCCGTCCAGAATGAGGGGGATCGCATCCTTCCGCGTGGCGAAGGCGAGAAGCGCCAGCACCGCGCCGATAGCCATGAAGGTGCGCCGCGACGCGCTCGCCTTGGGCAGGGCGACGATCAGAAAGGCGAGCGTCAAGAGCGCCGCGATCGGGGCGGCGCCCGGCACGGCGAACCAGTCGCGCAGGACTGTGGCGGCCGCAACGAGAAGAAGGACGGAGCCGAGGAGGCGATCGGGCAAGGCGGGGACGATTCGTTCAGGAACTGGGATGAAACGCGTCTCGCCAACATAGCGCTTCCTCTCGGCCTGTCACCTGAGCAGGGCCAAGTCCAGAAGGGGCTTTCAATCACAGCAGCGCCTTGAGGGACGCGTCTTTTGCGAAAACCCCTTTCCCCTTTTGCATGGGAGGATTTATCACGGCGCCTATGACCGCCTTTTCCGTTGCCGCCTTTTATCGTTTTCTGCCGCTTGAGGATCTGCCCGAGCTCCGCCGCTCCTTGACGGAGGCCTGCGCCCTGCTCGGCCTCAGAGGCACGATCCTGATCGCGCCGGAGGGCGTCAATGGCACCATGGCTGGCAGCCCCGAGGCGATCGAGGGCCTCGTCGGCGAACTCGATAGGCGCTTTGGGCTGCCGCGCGAGGAGATCAAATTTTCCAGCGCCGAGATCTGGCCGTTTCAGCGATTGAAGATCCGCATCCGCCCTGAGATCATCACCATGCGGGCGTCGGAGGCCAATCCCTCCCATAGGGTCGGCACCTATGTGGAGGCGGGCGACTGGAACGCGCTTGTCGAGGATCCGGAGGTTCTGCTTCTCGATACGCGCAACCGCTACGAGACCAAAGTCGGCGGTTTTGCCGGCGCGCTCGATCCGGCGATCGACAGCTTCACCGAGTTCAAGGCCTTTGTGGAGGAAAAGCTCGACCCCTCCGTTCACAAGAAGGTCGCCATGTTCTGCACCGGCGGCATTCGCTGCGAAAAGGCCTCGAGCTTCATGCTGGCCAAAGGCTTCGAGAGCGTCTTTCACCTCAAGGGCGGCATCTTGAAATATTTGGAGGACGTGCCGGCTGAAGACTCGCGCTGGGAGGGCGAGTGCTATGTCTTCGATGGCCGCGTGGCGGTGGGACACGGCTTGGGGCAAACCGATTGGACGGCCTGTTTTGCCTGCGGTGCGCCCCTATCGGATGCCGAGCGGGCTTCGCCTGCCTTCGAGCCGGGCGTCTCTTGCCCGGCCTGTGTCGATCGAACGGATGAAGCCAAGAAGGCGGCTCTGCGCGAGCGCCACCGGCAATTGACGCCGGGCTGAGGCCGGTTGGCCGTTCAGCGTCAGCCAGCAGCGCGCTCGGCGGCCAGCGGTCCCTCGACCGGCATGGCCTGGAATTCGGCAAAGACCGGGCCCACACCAATCAGGATCGGCCGGTCGACGCCGATCACCTCGACCAGATGGCCGAGCCCGTCGAGACGGCCGCAGGCGCGGGTCTCGTCGGCGCGCGAGAGATTGGCGGCGACCGCGACCGGGGTTGCGGCCGACAAGCCTTCCGCGATCAGCCGCGCTGCGATCCGGCCGGCCATGCGCCCGCCCATATAGAAGATCGTCGTCGCATGCGGCTCGGCCAGCGCATGCCAATCGAGCTCTTCCGGCAGGCCGCCTTTCTTGGAATGGCCGGTGACGAAACGCACCTGCTGGGCGCAGTCGCGATGGGTCAGCGAGACGCCGAAGGCCGCCGCAAGGGCCGAGGCCGCCGTGATACCCGGCACGATCTGGACGGGAATGCCCTCACGCTTCAGCTCGTCCAGCTCTTCGCCGGCCCGGCCGAACACCGAGACATCGCCCGATTTGAGACGCACCACATGCTTGCCGGCCTTGGCGAACTGCACCATCAGCCGGTTGATGTCCTCCTGGCGGCAGCTTTCGCGCGCGGCGCGCTTGCCCACCAGCATGCGCTTGGCCTCGCGCCGGGCGAGCTCCAGAATGTCGTTGGAGACGAGATCGTCGAATAGGATGACATCCGCGGCTTGAAGCGCGCGAACCGCCTTGAGGGTCAGGAGCTCGGCTTCGCCGGGGCCGGCGCCCACCAGCGTCACACGTCCGCCGCTTTCGCCGGCTGTCGCGATCGCCTCGATCGAGGCTTTCATCTCGTCGTCATTGGCCGGAGACTTTGCCAGAAAGGCGCGGTCGGAAAAGCGCTCCCAGAAGGCCCGGCGCTTGGGCCCTGGGGCGAGCCTGTCGATCACCTCGCCGCGGATGCGGGCCGCAAGCTGTGCCCAGCCGGCAAGAGAGGGCGGCAGCAGCGTTTCGATCCGCCGGCGCGCGGCCTGGCCGAGAATGGGTGCGGCGCCATCGGTCGAGATGCCGATGACGAGCGGCGAGCGATTGACGATGGAGCCGAAGCGGAATTCGCAGAAGGCCGGCTTGTCGACCACATTGACCGGAACGCCGGCCGCCTTTGCCGCGCAATAGAATGCTTTCGCCTCGGCTTCGCTTTCCACGTCGCCGACGGCGATCGCCGCGCCCTGGAAGATGTCGATGCCCCAAGGGCGGTCGTGATGGCGGATCGATCCGTCGACCGGGCCGGCGGCGAGAAGCTCGGCCATGTCCTCGCCGATGTCATCCGCTTCCGCGTAAAGATCGACCTTGGCGCCGCTTGCGGCGAGAAGTTCGGTCTTCCAGGCCGCGCCCGCGCCACCGCCGGTCATCACCACGCGTTTGTCGCGAAGGTCGAAAAAGACAGGCAGCGTCGCAAGCGAGCCCATGCGCTCGCGCCGACCGGCGGCCTCGTTGGTTTCGCTGATGGTCGACAAACGTCGTTCGATGCGCGGTCCAGTCATGGAGCGTCCGTCCTTTAGATGTCGGGATGGGCGATCCGGCGACGCCCCGTTGCGGCACCGATGTCAGGCTCAAAGATAACGGGACTGCGCGGGGATGGCGAGGCTAATTTTCTCGCAATTCGTCTCGATCGGAGATGAATCTTTCGGCAAAGCGCTGAAAGGCGCATCAGCATCACGGGCATCCGGGATGGGTGTCGGTTCGGCAGCGAGCCTCGCTGTTGGCCGCGGGACCAGACGAAATCCTTAACCGGAGCTTTCCATCAGGTGTCGCGCTTAACCAAGCGTTAACCCTATCGGCAAAGAAATCGGCGTCGAGGAGACGCCTGATGTCCGTTCGCCGCCTTGTCCTTTCCCTGCTTCTGCCGACGGCGCTGCTTGCGGGCTGCGCCGGACAGACGTCGCGTTGCTATGTGACGATCGATCCGGCGGGTGACCCAACGGCCGAAGCCTGCGAGACGGGTCCGCATCTCATCGTACGACCGCTCGGCGAGACGAATGCCGCCTATTATGTGCCGCCTTATGTGCTCGGCGCCTTGCGTTATGAGGGATTTTTGAAGGAGGCGGACGAGGCGCTTGCCGCT
The DNA here is from genome assembly GCF_900176465.1 of Fulvimarina manganoxydans. Taxonomy (GTDB): domain Bacteria; phylum Pseudomonadota; class Alphaproteobacteria; order Rhizobiales; family Rhizobiaceae; genus Fulvimarina; species Fulvimarina manganoxydans. Next base: position 100,689 of record NZ_FWXR01000017.1, on the reverse strand, counting down.
GAGACGCGGCCCGTTGATGGCGAGGCCGGCCAGACCGCGGTGGCCGACGATCGCTGGCTCGGATTGCGATGGCCGGAAGATGGTGATCCATGGGCCGTATCGACGGCTTGGTTGCCGAGGCCAGAGACACGGCAACCGCTGTCCCTTGCGCTAGGCACGCTGGTTGCTGGTTCCAGACCATCGGACGTTACCGATCTGGCGACGGATGCTTTCAACGAGGCGGGCGGAATGGCGCCGCACGGATCGGCTCAAGCCTTTGGACCTCCCATGAGGGCAGGGCGCGCCGCTTTGGCTCTAACGACGGATGCGGCAGATGCTTTAAGCGGCGTGGGCGGGCTGAACCCTGTTTCGTCCGGCGTGGGCGTCGCGGAAAACCGGAGCGCTGAGGAGACCTTCCTTTTGAGCCGTCATTTCCATCCGGTTCGCGCGGCGAACGCGGACGGAAAAGAGCCTCGTCTCGGCGCCGCTAGCGGAAAGCTCGCGGCCGCTTATGCGGCGGGCGAAGCTTGGCGGAAAGAGGGGCGTCTCGCACGTCCTTTTTCGGTCGCCGAGGTTCTGGCGCTCCGGTTGCCGGAGCGTCACACGATCGACGGCGAGATTCGCTACCGGCGGCCCGTGTCATACGCTGCCATGAACGGCGCCATGCTTACCGACTGGCCTCTATGAGAAGCGGCATGCCGTTGACGAAAACACGGCCAGGCGACAAGCGCCTGAGCGCGATCGGCGGCTGAGGGCTGGCGGCATCGACCAAAACGGCGCCGTCGCGCACGTCGAAGGAGAATGAGACGCCGTCGCAGCTGACGGGTGTCCCGAACGCGGTCTCTTCAAAGGATGCGATGTCGATGCTTCTGCAGGACGCGATCGGCGTCGAGGCCCGCGTGCCGGCCGAAAGATCAAACAGAAGGGCGTTGAGCTGATAGCTGCCCTCGCGCTCGGCGAATTCGAAGGAGGTCTCCAGCATCGTTGCCGGTGCGGAAGCCGCAGGCTTTTCCGGCGCGGGACTGCTTTCGAAGGGAATGGCGAGTGCCGAAGCGGCAAGAATGATCGCCGAGAGCATGGCAGCCTCCTATGGGACGATATGGAAGGGGAATGTTGACGCAACGCTCCCCTTCCAGTGAGTGAATGCGGATCAGCAGCCGGTCAGGGTGTAGTGATCCTGCTCGACCAGCTTCTTGGTCGTCATGTAGACGGCCGGATTGCGGCGGTGATAGACCTTGCCGCCGTCGACGATCTCGCCCGACCAAGTCGTGCTTTCGCCCGTGACGAGCTTTCCCTTGGTGTTATATTTATAAGTCGAAGGGATATATTCGACGACATAGCATTTTGCGCTACGCTCGTCGACATGCTTCTTATAGTACTTCGCTTCGGCCGTGGCCGAGAACGACACTGCGGCCGCCAGGGCGGACATCGTGAGCAGCACTTTGCGCATGGAAATAACGCCTCCGTTGTTTTGATGTTGCGCAACGGAACAATGAAAGGGCGTTGGGGAAATAGCAACTGATTCCTGAGCCTTATAGATCGAATTTTCGCCATAAAGCAGGCGCGGTTCCAAATCGATCCAGGCATTGATCCAATATGAAACAAAGCCATCGCAAAGATGTGCCGAAACGGTCGAGCGGGACGCCATGACGCAGCCGCGAAAACCTCCTCTTGAGTAAGGCGGTGTAGATCATTCGCGGTTTTGGAGATGAAATCACGCAGCCGTGATGAATAGATTCCTGGCGGTTCGGGCATGACGACGGCGCTTGTTGCTCGCATTCAGGAAAATTGAGCGCGCGAGAGTCGCGATCGCAGCCGGGCGACCTTGGCCAACCTTGACCGGCCGTGACGAGCCTAGGTCTTTTTGGGCTTTCGCCCGGCGCTTTAAGCCCGGGGGCTCAGCCGCGTCCGCGATAGGGCGGTACGCCCTGGTCCGGCAGAAAGCAGCCGTCCGGCGCGGGGCCGGTCTGCCAGAAGACGTCGATCGGGATGCCGCCGCGCGGATACCAATAGCCGCCGATCCGCAGCCAGAGCGGCTTGGTTGCCTGGACGACGCGCCGGGCGATCATCACGGTGCAATCCTCGTGGAAGGCGCCGTGATTGCGGAAGCTCGTCAGAAAGAGCTTGAGCGATTTCGACTCCACCAGCCGGGCATCCGGCGCGTAATCGATGACGATATGGGCGAAATCCGGCTGGCCGGTCACCGGGCAGAGGGAGGTGAATTCCGGGCAGGTGAAGCGCACGATCGCCGGCGGCCCCTCGCGCCGCGTATAGGGCACGGTCTCCAGCACGGCCTCTTCCGGCGAGGCGGCCGGCCGGCTTTCGCGGCCGAGTTGCGAGAGATCGGTCGTGTCGGTCATCAGCTTCGTCTCTTCCAATCAGCGTTCGATGCGGTCGATGAACCAGCGGGTGAGGCGTGTCCAGACCTCGTCCTTTTCCGCCTGATCCTCGACGCCATGTTCGAGATTCGGATTGTCGTTCACTTCGATCAGGAAGATCCCGTCCTCGGTTTCCTTCAGATCGACGCCATAGAGGCCGTCGCCGATGCAGCGAGCGGCCTTGACGCCGATATCGAGGACGCGCGGGTCGGCATCGGCGAGCGCGAAGGCGGTGAAGCCGCCCTCCATCGGGCGCCCGCCCGTCTCGTGGTTGATGATCTGCCAATGCTGCTTGGCCATATGGTATTTGACGGCAAAGAGCGGCTCGCCGCCGAGAACGCCGATCCGCCAATCGAAGCTGGTCGGCATGAATTTCTGGGCGATGAGGAGATCGGTGTCCTCGAGCCAGGACCCGGCCAGGCGTACCAGCGCCGCCATGTCCTCGACCTTCTTGACGCCCCGCGAGAAGGAGCCGTCGGGGATCTTGAGCACCAGCGGAAAGCCGAGAAGATCGGCCGCCTTCTGGAAATCGTCCTTCGAGCCGATCATGACCGAAGGGGGCGTCGCCACGCCATTCGCGGCCATCAGCTCGTTCAGATAGACCTTGTTGGTGCAGCGGATCATCGACACCGGATCGTCGATGACCGGCATGCCTTCCTGCATGGCGCGCCGGGCGAAGCGATAGGTGTGGTTGGAGATCGAGGTGGTCTCGCGGATGAAGAGCGCGTCGAAATTGGCGAGGCGCGGCAGATCCTTGCGGGTGATCGGCGAGACGTCGACGCCGAGGCGCGCTGCGGTCTTCGCCCAATATTTCAGCGTATCGACGGAGGAGGGCGGCAACTCTTCCTTCGGATCGTAAAGCGTCGCGAAGGCGTATTTCGCCGGCGTCTTCACCTTGGCCGCGCGCCATTCGCGGGCGGTGTAGCGATCCATCGCCGCCATCAACAGGTCCTGGGTCGCATCGCTCATCTTGGCAAGCGATGCGAAGGCGATGCGCCGGATGGTCGCTTGAGCGCTCTTGGGCTCCAAATGGATTTCGAGTGCGGGGGCCCGGAACCAGTCGAAGACAAGCTTGGCGAAGCGCTCCAGACGCGGATCGTCCGAATAGCCGAAGAGGACGAGAATGGGAGAGGCCGGGGCCGCGCCCTCCTTGCCGAGCCCCGAACGCAAGGCCGCGTCGAGTTCGGGCAGGGCGTTCTCGTAGAGTTTCTTCTCCGACAGATCGATCATCGTCTCGACGGAGGGGATCACCCGATGTCCGCGCGCCCCCGCCAGTAGCGAGGCGTAATAGGCCCGCGACTGATAGGCATAGGAAGAGGCGATATTGATGAGCTTGGGACGTTGGCCGGCAAAGAGGCCTGGCCGTGCCAGATAGTCCTTCTGGCTCATGATCTTGTGGGGCGTCGCCCCGTTGTCGAGATCGGACGGGCGTCCGGTCAGCACCACCCATTGGGACATGGAGAGTTCGTTCAGCCTCGCTTGAAAAGGGTATCCGTCGGCAGCAGAGCGGTCGGCGGGATCGTATCTGTCCGTCTCATGCCGTCGCTTCCGTACCGCCGCGCTTTTTCAGGAAGACGGCGGCGCGAAGGCCGACCTTCCCGAAGCGCGCGATCCGGTCGAAGGTTTCATAGGGGATCGGCAGATTGGCCGCATCCGAAATGGTCTCTCCGCGCTCGTCCGCCACCCATGGATCATGGATGACGATATGGGAGCCGTCGTCGCCATGGGCGAGCACCCAGTGCGGCACCTTCTTGTCGAACATATGATAGCCGGAGATCAGCACGATCGCCGTGCCGCCGGCCTTCAGATGCCCGGACAGATCGTCGAGCGTGAAGGGGCGCACGAGGACCGGGATTCCGCTGGCTTCGGCCCGGCGGCGGAAATCCTCCTGGGCAAGCGTCATCACCTTCTGCTTTTCAGTCGAGCGGACGGAATCGAGAAAGAGGTCGCCGGCCTCCGAGACGTGAATTTCGGCGGCCAGGCCGAAATCATGGGCGGCAACCGCCAGGCCGTAAGGATCGCAGCCGCCGGGCCCCGACATCATGAAGATGGTCGTTGCCTCGCGCCACAGGCGGATCTCGGTGACCGGATCAAAAACGAAGCCCGGCACGTCCCGCGCCATCGCCATCATCAGACAGGAAGGGCCGCAGGTGAAATCGGTCGTCTGCTCGTAATAGGGAACGCCGGTCTCGATCCGCTTCTCGCCCTTCAGCACCTTCTCGAAGCGAAGAGCGGGCATGTGGTCGGCATAATAGTCGAGATAGCGGCCGATCGGCCGATAGCCGCTCGCCTTGTAAAGCTCGATGGCGCGGTGATTGTCTTCGCGCACCTCCAGCCTCAAGGCGATCCGGCCGGCCTCGAAGGCGTCCTGTTCGGCGCGCGACAGGAGAAGCCGCCCGACGCCGCGCCCGGAAGCCTCTGGCGAGACGGCGAGAGAATAGAGGCGGGCAAGACCCGTTCCTTTGCGGAACAGGAGAGCGCCATAGCCGATCAGCGTTCCGGCCTCGTCCTCGGCGAGGACAAGCGAAGCGCTCGGCGAGACGACCAGCTTGCGGAAGGAGCGCCGGGAAATGCGGTCGGCGGAAAAGACCAACCGTTCGAGCCGGGTCAAGGCGTCGACATCGGCGGGCAAAGCGCGCCGCAGATGGACGTTCGTCTTCGGGCTGGGCGCTTCGGCCGGCATCCGGGCGGGGGCGAGGGGAGCAAGTTGCATGGAAGATCGCTGCGTCGTCGGGCGGCATGCAAAGGGAAAATGCGCGGCCCACACCGTCTCATACGCCCAAGCGGCGCCGCTGGCGAGTGGCATTCCCGCATGGCGGGTTTGCGCATCGAATGTCGTCCTGAAATCGACATCCGAAGCGATCGGCGCGGGGCGCGAGGGCATCCGCGCCCCGCATCGTCAACAGAAGCGTCTGTTCTCAGACCACCGAGGCGTCTTCCAGCATGACGGGCCGTGGGATGCCCTTGGCGGAGAGGGGAACGCCCTCGGCCGTCGACGGATCGAAGGCCGGCAGATCGTCGAAAGCGCGCTTCAGGGCGTCCGACCAGCCGCCCGAGATCTGGCGATAGTAAGGGTCGTCCTTGGTGAAGCGATGGCGGAATCCAGCACGAAGGCTGTCGGTCTCATAAAATTGCAGATCGAGCGGCAGGCCCACCGAGAGATTGGATTTCAGCGTGGAATCGAAGGAGACCAGAAGCAGCTTGGCGCAGTCTTCCAGCGACATAGTCCGATCATAGGTTCGAATGATGATCGGGCGGCCATATTTGTGCTCGCCGATTTGGAAGAACGGATTGTCGTCCCCCGCCTCGACGAAATTGCCTTCGGCATAGATGTTGAAGAGCCGGGGGCGCGAGCCCTTGATCTGACCACCAAGGATGAAGGAGCCGGAGAACATCGGGTCCGGAGACTGGGCCTGGGGCCCGGTCGAACACTGGATGACCTCGCGCAAGGTCTCGCCGACGAGACGCGCCGTCTGAAACATCGAAGGCTGTTTCAGGATGGCGGGTTCGCGCTCGGAAGGCGCCACCAGCCGCTCTTCCAGAAGCGAGATCGTCGACTGTGTCGTTGCCAGATTGCCGGCCGAGAGCAGACAGATGAAGCGCTCGCCCGGGACTTCCCAGGTCTTGAGCTTCAGGACGGTCGAGATGTTGTCGATCCCCGCATTGGTCCTTGTATCGGACATGAAGACGAGTCCGCGATCGACGAGTAGTCCGACGCAATAGGTCATGGCACGCCTTAAGCCTCCCTCCCATGGGGCGACGAATGAATGAAGGCCGATGACGCGCCCGGCCATGCCCCAGCATGACGTCGGCATCGATCACGATCACTCGGCGAGGACCGAGGAGATCGGCCATCGAAGTGATCGGCAGATGCCTGCCCGACATGCTTTGGACGGCCGAGTAAATACCGAAAGGCTTTCGCGAGGCCTATGGCCGGCGCGCCACGATTGACGGAGTTTTAACGCTCGCCCGATCAGAGCCTCGCGTTCCGGCTTTCGCCAAAGCTTCGGAAGGCGGCAATCCCCGAAATGCGGAAGCGCCCGCCCGAAGATGCGGAAGCGCCGGATTAGGCCGATTGTGTCTGGATCTGCGATCCGTCCGTGTTGGCGGGGGCGTCGGGATAGAAGCGGAAATCGGCCGCGATCTGCTGGGCGACGCGATTGTTGTCGATGATGAAGCGTTCCAGAAACTCGTGCAAGCCGTTATTCAGCACTTGGCGAACGGTGACGGACGACAGACGGTTCGAAACGTCCCGCACGAGTTCGTCGGACGGGGCTGGCTCTGGACGGTTGCGATCGAGATAGCTGAGCGCATCGCCGATGACGCCGTAGCAATGGCCGAGTGAGCGCGGCATCCGCCGATTGAGCATCAAGAAGTCGATGATGTTTGGCGCCGTGTAATTGCCGTCATATTCCCAGGCATAGGAGCGATGGGCGGCGACCGAGCGCAGGATCGAGGTCCATTGGAAATTGTCCAGCGCCGAGCCGATCGAGGAATGTTCGGGCAAGAGCACCCAATATTTCACGTCGAGAATGCGCGCCGTGTTGTCGGCCCGCTCGAGCGATGCGCCGAGCTGACAGAAATCGAAGATCTCGTTGCGCAGCATCGTGCCATGGAAGGAGCCACGGATCAGGGCGCAGCGATGTTTGACGAGGTCCAGAACGCGCGGCAGGCTGCGATGATCGAGCTTTGAGGCCAGAACCGACTTGATGACGAGATAGCTCTCATTGATCGCCTCCCACAATTCGCGGGTCAGCGCCGTGCGCACCATACGTCCGTTCATGCGCGCCGTATCGAAAGAGGAGCGAACACTCGACGGGTTGTCCTGATCGCGGACTAGAAAGTCGATGATGAGATCGGGGTCGTAGTCACCGTGCTTTTCGCGATAGGCGCGCTCGACGCCGGCCGAGACGAGAATCGATTCCCATTCGTCGGTTTCGCCCGACAGATTGGTGAGCGAGATGCGCAGGCCCGCATCCACGAGGCGGGCCATATTCTCGGCTCGCTCGATATAGCGGAACATCCAGAACAGGCCGTTCGCCGTGCGTCCGAGAAGTGCCATCTTTGAGAAGTCCTTTCGTCGAAAATTGATCGCCGGTTCCCGCAAGCGGGCGCGTCAGTCGCGCAGCACCCAGGTGTCCTTGGTGCCGCCGCCCTGGCTGGAATTAACGACGAGCGAGCCTTCCTTCAGCGCGACGCGCGTCAGCCCGCCGGGAATGATGCGGATCTTGTCGGAGACGAGCACGAAGGGCCGCAGATCCACATGGCGGGGCGCAAGACCCTTTTCGGCAAGGATCGGAACCGTGGAGAGGGCGAGCGTCGGCTGGGCGATATAATTCGACGGATTTTCCTTCAGCTTGGCCGCGAAGGCTTCGCATTCGGCCTTCGACGCCGTCGGCCCGACCAGCATGCCGTAGCCGCCCGAGCCGTGGACCTCTTTCACGACGAGCTCCGAGAGATGCTCCAGCACATATTTCAGGCTGTCCTCCTCGGCGCAGCGCCAGGTCGGCACGTTTTCCAGCATGGCCGGCTTGCCGGTATAGAATTCGACGATCTCCGGCATGTAGGAATAGATCGCCTTGTCGTCGGAAATGCCGGTGCCGGGCGCATTGGCGATGGTGATCGCGCCGCGCTTATAGGCGTCCATGATGCCGGGAATGCCGAGCATGGATTCCGGATTGAAGACCTTCGGATCGAGGAAGGCGTCGTCGACGCGCCGATAGATCACGTCGATCGGCTTGTAGCCCTCCGTCGTGCGCATCTGGATGCGCCCGTCGATCTCGGCGACGTCCGAGCCCTCGACCAGTTCGACGCCCATCTGATCGGCAAGGAAGGCGTGTTCGAAATAGGCCGAGTTGAAGATGCCTGGCGTCAGAACGGCGACGCAGGGGTTGCCGTCGCAGGCCGGCGGGGCGACCGCTTCCAGCGAGCGGCGCAGGTGATGGGGATAGGTCTCGACCGGCCGCACCCGGTTCTGGGCGAAGAGCTCGGGAAACATCTGCATCATCGTTTCCCGGTTCTCGATCATGTAGGACACGCCCGACGGGGTGCGGGCATTGTCCTCCAGGACATAGAACTGATCCTCGCCAGTCCGAACGATGTCGGTGCCGATGATATGGGTGTAGACGTTGCCCGGCGGCGTGAAGCCGACCATTTCCGGCAGGAAGGCCTCGTTGCCCTCGATCAACCGGGCGGGCAGCTTACCGGCTTTGACGATCTCCTGGTCATGATAGATGTCGTGGAGAAAGGCGTTGAGCGCCTCCACCCGCTGCTCGATGCCGAGAGCGAGCCTGTCCCATTCGCCCTTCGCCATGATGCGCGGAACGAGGTCGAAGGGGATCAGGCGCTCGGCGGCTTCTTCCTGGCCGTAGACATTGAAGGTAATGCCCGTGCGCCGGAAGAAGCTTTCGGCCTCAGCCGCCTTCGAGGCGAGATCCTGGGTATCCTGCGCGGCGAACCATTCGAAAAACTTTTCGTAGGGTTGCCGGACGTCGGATTCCGACAGGAGCATCTCGTCGAATGGCGGCACGGCTCACTCCTCACAGTTTCATTCGTTGCCTCACTATAGAAAGCGCTTTGGCTCGCGAACAAGGGCAGGAGCCGCCGCTTTTTTGTGCATTTGGCTGCGAGCTTCCGTTCAACTCCGCGGATTTCTTCATAACGGCCAATAGTCACTTGAGGGGATCATGGCCCCAATTCATCAAGGAGTAGCGCCACTTGGAGTGTTCCGGGTCGTTCTTCGGCCCTTGCGCCTTATGGCGCTTGATGTAGCCATTGACCTTGTTCATCCATTCCCACTGATCCTGGGAGAGCTCAGCCTTCTTGGTGCGCTTGATCTCGACGATCTTCCGTCCGCTCTTGTGTCCGGTCGACTCGCCGTCCTCGGAATCTCCGACGGATTTCGACTCCTCGGTCTCCAGCCACTCTTCGAGTTCCTTGGGCGCCATGTTCACGAGGTCGCCGAAATCCTGCCAGATCTCTTCATGATCCTTCGCCATGCTATCCGGTCCTTGTCATCTTGCTTCGTGATGGCGCAGTAAGCAGAAAAGGGTGGCCGATGTTCCCGCCTTTAAACGGGGCGAGCCTGCGGCCGATCCGCCGTGTCTCGGGGCAAACGGTCCGGCACAAAACAGCGCAAAAAGCGCCGTGAGGGGCTGGACCTGACTTGAAAGGTGGTGCGAAGCAGGCGGAAGGTGCCTATGTCCTCACTCACGGGCGCCCGAATCTGCCCGAATGTCATCGATGAAGACCTGAGGCCCCGGCTTTTGCTGACCACATCCCGGATCGATCCTGCCGACTTTCGAGCTGCCATGCGCCGCTTTGCCGCGAGCGTCTGTCTGGTGACCACGGATGGGCCAGCAGGCCGGCGCGGCGTCACCGTCACGTCCAGCTGTTCGGTTTCGGACGATCCGCCGACGCTGCTTGTCTGTCTGAACACGTCGAGCCCGCTCAATCAGCGCTTCGAGGAAAATGGCTGTTTCGCGCTCAACGTGCTCGGCCATCACGACGAGAAGCTCGCGCGCGCCTTTGCCGGCGAGGGCAAGCTCGAGCCTGAAGAGCGCTTCGCCTTGGGCGATTGGGAGACCCACGAAAGCGGTGCTCCGATCCTGAAAAGCGCGCCCGTCGCCTTCGATTGCCGGCTGATCGACACCAAGATGGTCGCCACCCATCGCATCATCATCGGCGAGGTGGTCAGCGTTTCCAGCGGCGCGCTGTCGCCTTCTTTGGTCTACCTCGACCGGGCCTGGCGAGCGCTCTAGCCTTCGTGTCCTCAAGGCGAAGAGACAAATTGCCGAAGACGATCGGGGGCGAAACGAGCCGTGACCAAGCCACTACCGGATAGCATCGACGCCACAGTGTCGCTTCTCGAAGGGGCGGACTATGTGGCCGACCGCTCGCTCGCGACGGTCCTGTTCCTTGCGCTCAAAATGGGCCGGCCGCTCTTTCTCGAAGGGGAAGCCGGCGTCGGCAAGACCGAGATCGCCAAGGTTCTGGCCGAGGCGCTGGACCGTCCGCTGATCCGTCTCCAATGCTATGAGGGGCTCGACGTCGCCTCGGCTCTCTATGAGTGGAACTATGCCGCGCAGATGATCGAAATCCGCATTCGCGAGGCGTCCGGCGATACGGCGCGCGATGCGATGCGGTCGGAGATCTTCTCCGAGGACTTTCTCATCCGCCGCCCCATCCTTCAGGCGCTGGAAGGGGCGCCGGGTCGCGCGCCGGTCCTCCTCATCGACGAACTCGATCGGACCGACGAGGCCTTCGAAGCCTTTCTTCTGGAGGTTCTGTCCGACAATCAGGTGACGATCCCCGAGCTCGGCACGATCAAGGCGCCCGAGCCGCCCATCGTCATTATCACGACGAACCGCACCCGTGAGATCCACGACGCGCTGAAGCGGCGCTGCCTGTATCATTGGGTGGATTATCCGCAAGCCGACCGGGAACTCGCCATCGTCCGGCGCAAGGCGCCTCGGGCCAATGAAGAGCTGTCGCGCGAGCTCGTCGCCTTCGTTCAGCGTCTGCGCGCGATGGACCTCTTCAAGTCGCCCGGCGTCGCCGAAACCATCGATTGGGCGAATGCGCTCACCGAGCTCGATGCCGTCGCCCTCGATCCGAACCATGTGGCCGATACGCTCGGCGTCCTTCTCAAATATCAGGACGATATTCAGCGGCTGCAGGGCGCCGAAAGCCGCAAGATCCTCGACGAGGTTCGGCGCGACCTCTCTTCGTCCTGACGGGGTCTTGCAATGAGCCCGGATTCTGAGATGGTCGACGCCCAAATCCTCACGGAAGCCGAGCCGAACGGGCGGCTGGCTGATAATATCGCCTGGTTTGCGCGAGCTTTGCGCCGGGCGGGCCTCAAGATCGGTCCGGCTGCGACCCTTCAGGCGATCGAGGCGGTGAAGGTCGCAGGGCTTTCCTCGCGCGAGGATTTTTACTGGACGCTCCACGCCAATCTCGTCTCACGCCATGAGGATACGCTTGTCTTCGACGAGGCGTTTCGCCTGTTCTGGCGCTCGCGCGAGCTTGTCGAGAAGATGATCGCCATGTTCTCGCCCAAGGCGCCGCCGCGCCAGGAGGAGCGGGAGAAGCGAGCCGGCGAGAAGCGCGCGGCGGACTCCCTCTTCGAAGGACAGGACGAGCACGTCACGAAGCAGGAAAAGCCCGAGCTCGACATCGACGCCTCGCTCACCGTCTCCGGCGAGGAAGTCTTTCGCGACAAGGATTTCGCCCAGATGAGCGCGGCCGAAATCGCGCGCGCCAAAAGGGCGATCGCCGAATTGCGCCTGCCCGAAGACCGGATCCGCACTCGGCGTTTTCGGCTCGATCAACGCGGTCGGGAGATCGATCCGCGCGCCACCTTGCGCGCCGCGATGCGCTCGGGCGGCGATCTCGTCCTGCCGAAATACCGCTCGCCGCGCATCGTCCATCCGCCGCTCGTCGTCATCGCCGACATTTCGGGCTCGATGAGCCAGTACAGCCGCATCTTCCTGCATTTCCTTCATGCGATCAGCGAGAAGCGGCGCCATGTTCACGCCTTCCTCTTCGGCACGCGCCTGACCAATGTCACGCGCCAATTGCGCCGAAAGGACCCGGACGAGGCGCTGGCCGACTGCGCCGATGCGGTGAAGGACTGGTCGGGTGGCACCCGCATCGCCGAGGCGCTGCACGCCTTCAACCGCGACTGGTCGCGCCGGGTTCTGGGGCAGGGGGCGGTGGTGCTTCTCATCACCGACGGGCTGGAGCGCGACAGCGACGAGGATCTCGGCCACGAGATGGAGCGGCTGCATATGAGCTGCCGCCGTCTCGTCTGGCTCAATCCGCTTCTGCGGTACGAGGCCTTCTCGGCACGGGCGCGGGGCGTGAGGACGATGCTCGCCCATGTGGACGAGTTCCGGCCTGTCCACTCGCTCGATGCCATGGCCGATCTCTGCCTTGCTCTCGGAGAGCGCGGGCGGCAAGGCAGCGACCCGCGCGATTGGTTGCGCGCGGCGGAAGGCCTGCCCCGCGTAGCCTGAGCCGGATGGGTCGAGGCGTTACCGGCCGATCAGGGCGCTCGGGTCCCAGCCCGCGTCTTTTAGCGAGGCCGCCGAGGGCGTTGGCTGCGACAGCATCAGGGCGTGAAGCTCGGCCGTCTTGTCGGCTTTGCCGCGACCGAGGCCGGCGACGACCTTGCTGTCCTTGACGTAATAGGCGGTGTAGCTGCCTTCGCCGAGGTCGCCCTCAATATGGATGTCGTCGAAGTCCTTAGCGTGGCCGACATAATGGATCGGGCCATATTGCGCCGACCAGAAGAAGGGGATGCCGGCAAAGGGCTCTGCCTCACCGAGCATGGCGCCGGCCGCATGGCGGCCATGCTGTTCTGCGACCCGCCAATGTTCGATGCGCGTCGCATATCCGCGTCCAGGGAGTGGGAAGGAAGCGACGTCGCCGCCGGCCCAAAGACCCTCGGCCGCCTTCAATGTTCCATCGACCGACACGCCGCCATCCTTGGCGAGATCACCGAAGATCTCGAGATTGGGCTTGGCGCCGACCGCCAGCACGAAGAGGCCGGCCTGGACGCGTTCGCCCCCTTCGAGCCGCACGGCGATCGCCATGCCGTCCGTTGCCTCGATGGCTTCGACCTTTGCGCCGGTCTTCAGCGTCACGCCCTTCTCGCGGTGCTGGTCTGCGATCTGTCCGGCGACTTCCTCGCCCCATTTCTTGGCGAAAGGTGCCTCTTCGGGGGTCACCACGGTGACGGTCTTGTCGCGCTGGACGAGGGCGGCGGCGGCCTCCATGCCGATAAAGCCTGAGCCGATGATGACGATCTCCTTCTCGTCCTCGCTCGCCTGGCGCAGGGCCTCGCCGTCTTTCAGCGAGCGCAGGGTCATGACATTCGGCATGTCCGTATTGTCGAGCGGCAGCATGGAGGAGCCGCTGCCGGGCGCTGCGAAACAGGCGTCGTATCGAAGCTCGGACGGCGCGCCACTCCCTTCGATCTTGAGCATCTTCTCCGCCGCATCGATCGCCGCCACTGTCCCATGAACGCGCTCGATGCCGAGGTCGGACAAGGCTTCACGCGTCGCGAGCGGCAGATCGTCCTTGCCCTTCTTGCCCTGAAGATAGGCCTTGGAGAGATCCGTGCGATCATAGGGCGGGGCGTCCTCCTTGCCGATCATGACGATCCGTCCATCGAAGCCGCGCCGAACCAGTTCCTGGGCGCAGGCGAGGGCGGCTGCCCCCGTTCCGACAATTGCGAAGACCTTCGAGCCGCCGGTCCGCCTCTCGCTGACCTCGACTTCCGGGCGATGGCCGTCGGTGTCCTCGGGAACCTCTACCAGGATGCGCCCATTCTCGATTCTTGTTTCGAAGCGGGCGAGACAGCCCTGTCCCGGCGGTTCGCAATGAAAGCCGCTTTCCAGATCGAACATGGCGTGGTGCCAGGGGCAGATGACGCGATTGCCGATGCGCGTGCCATTCTTGAGGGGCGCGCCCTTATGGGTGCAAGTGGCGCCGGTGGCAAAGACCCGGTCGCCATCGCGCGCCAGCAGCAATTTGACGCCGTTCGCCTCCACCTCCTTCAGCTCGTCGGCGCCCAGTTCGTCGAGCGACAGAACGTCGTGCTGCATCGTCATCGTCCTCAGTCTGGAATCGTTGGCAAGTTGCGAACGAAACGGCGGCTTCGGGGAAGGCGTTCCTTGGAGTGGCGAATTCGCCGCGATCCGCCCGTTTCTTTCGAACGGCGGGAGATGCCGCATAAGGCGGCTGCCTCAGCGATAGACCATATCGATCCGCTCGAAGGCGCCGCCGGCATGGTCGTCACGGAAAAAGCCGTGATCCTCTTTAAGACGATCAGCCGCTTCCTCGGTGAAGCGGACGATATCGGCAATGAAGAGGGGGCGGGGTTCGGCGGCAGCGACGATCGATGGCTCCATGTCGTAATCGATCTCGCCCAGATCGTCGGACAGGGCATGCGCCTGGGCCAGCGCCGCGCCGCAGACCTCGGCATAATCCTTCCATGTGCTGAAGCTGAGCTCGTCGAGATCGATGTCGTCGCGGAACGGGGCGCGTTCGCGACTCATGAAGCTTTTCCCGTCGATCTCGACAGCGCCATAGAAGATATCGCCATGGGCGAGCTGGACGGCCTGGCCATGGGCGATCCGGTCGGCTTTGGCGCCGGCATTGAAGTCCGAGGGCGGCGTCAGGCCTTCAAGGGCGGATCGGCGAGCCCGCTTGAATTCGATAATGAGATCGTCGGTGGCATCCTTCGACGGCCCTTCGATCAGGACATAGTAGCGCGGCAATCCGAGCGAGGCCGTGCCCTGTCCATGGCGCTTGCAGACATCCTTGACCTTCAATTCGCCCGCCCTGTCGGGCACGTCGATTCCCTTTTTCGCCATGACATCGTTGATCGCCTTCTGGAACTTGTCGATCTCGTTGGAGATCGGCTGCAATTCATCGCTGGCGCGAAAGCCTCGCCCTGATGGTTTCAGATAGTCGTCCCAGAGCCAGTCCTTGCGCTCTTCCCAGGCTTCCTCGAACAATCGCTGGATGACCTCCGGCGAATTGTCCATCCGATAGCTGTCGTTCTTCTCGGTCGCGCGTTTGGCATAGCCATCCATCGCTTCGAGATAGCCCTTGATGAATTTCTTCACGACCTTGCGGCGCTTCTTGCGGTTAAGGCCGCCCTCTTCGCGCGCCGCGATCCAGAAACCGACGGCGCCGCGTTTCAGATCCCAAGTGAAGGGCGCGTAGATCGTCTCGTCGAAATCGTTGACGCCGAAGATCGGCGCGCCGTGCTCGTCAGGCATGACGCCGAAATTCTCGGGATGAACGTCGCCAAGAGCCAGAACCGACGGCATATGTCCGTCCTGCCCGACCATGTCGCGATAAAACAGAAGCGCTGTTCCCCGAAAGAATTTGAAGAGATCGCCTGCCAATTCGTCGAATTTTTCCCGCGCCGCCGGATTGCGCTGCTCGATGCGCTCGGCGTGATCCTCCCGGAGCGTCGAGCGCACGTGCTCACGCCTCGCCTGCCCCTTGAGAAGAAAGGGTGGTACGACCCGTTCGCCTGATGCAATGCGCTTCGACAGCACGCGAAACGCCTCGACTTGTCCGTCCGACCTCCAGGACGTTTTGATCTCGGTTTCTGTCGATTGGGTCTGCGGTTTCGACTTCTTTCGGTTGTTCTGCGCTTTCGCCATCGAGTCGGGTCCTTTCGATTTATGACCAAACGCTGACGGAAGATCGCCGTTCCTCTTTGCGACGCGCTTTGGCATCTTCGTCCGGCCTTTCGCGATATTGTAATCTAACCGAAAGGAATTTTGCGGACGGCTAACGTGCTTATGCCGCGCGGACGGTGCCTCAAACGACCAAAGGGCCGCCGTCGCCGGCAACCGTTTGCTCAAAGGCCGATGGCGGATCTCTCGAACCGCCGCAATAATGGATCTCAGGAGACTTTACTCAAAGACCGCCGAGAGAAGGCCGGAGCCGGTCGCGCCCAGATCGCGATAGACCCCTCGGCCGCCCTGGCCTTCCGGTCCGATCACCACGACCTTGGTGCCGTTCGGAACCCGCTCATAGAGGTCGACCACGTCCTCGTTCATCATGCGGATGCAGCCTGAGGACAGGCGCAGACCGATCGTCCAGGGCTGGTTGGTGCCATGGATGCGGAAGAGGGAGTCGTGACCGCCGCGATAAAGATACATGGCGCGGGCGCCGAGCGGGTTCTCGGGGCCGCCTTCCATGCGGGCGGGCAAAACGCGGCCCTTGGCGCGCTCGCGCGCGACCATCTCCCGGGGCGGAATCCAGGTCGGCCATTCGGCCTTGCGCCCGACCTTCATCTCGCCGGACCAGCCGAAGCCTTCCTTGCCGACGCCGACGCCGTAACGGATAGCGTTGCCGCCCGTGCCGACGAGGTAGAGATAGCGACTACGCGAGTCGACGATGATCGTGCCCGGCGCTTCCCGCGTCTCGATCCGAACATTGGCGCGCTCGAAGGCGGCGGACGGCCGGCGCTGCTTCATGGCGCGGCGCATCTGAAGCTGGGGGTCGGCCTTTTTCCACTGCCCGGTCGCGTAATCATAGACGCGTTCCTGCGCGGCCGCGCCGTTCGTCGTCGCACCGAAGCCGATCACGCAGCCGAGAATGGCCGCAAGAGCCCATGTCGCCTTTTTCATCGAAGAAATCCTTTTCCAGCCTCGTCGACCTTTGCGGTCGTTATTGTGGCCGGTCATCCGGCCTTTGACGCAATTTAACCACAATCGCGCCTTTTTCTCAAAACAGTCTTGACGGCGAAAGGTTCCGCTGCGGACGAATCGCTGTTCGGCTTCAGCATCTACGCCGTGACTGCTTCTGAGAAAAAAGCCTCACATCACAACGACTTTGGTGCCGACGCCGACGCGCTCGTAGAGATCGATCACGTCTTCGTTACGCATGCGGATACAGCCCGACGAGACGGCTTGGCCAATCGTCCAGGGCTGATTGGTCCCGTGGATGCGGTACAGGGTCGAGCCGAGATACATGGCGCGTGCGCCCAAGGGATTGCCGGGGCCGCCTTCCATATGGGCGGGCAGAATCCGACCTTTGCGTTTCTCGCGCGCGATCATCTCCTTTGGCGGGGTCCAGCCCGGCCATTCGGCCTTGCGCGTGATGTTGTGCGAGCCGCGCCAGGAAAAGCCCGGCTTGCCGACGCCGATGCCATAACGCATGGCGCTGCCGCCGGGCCCGACGAGATAGAGGAAGCGGTCCGCGGTCGAGATGACGATCGTGCCCGGCGCCTGACCGCCCGAATAGGCGACGCGCTGGGGCAGATAGAGCGGATCGATCGTTGCGGCCGGGCTGGTCGCCCGATAGGCCGCCCCGCGCTGAAGCGATTGACGCTGACCGGGGTTGCGCTGGACCGGTTGGCGCTGAACCGCTCGGGGTTCGGGGCGCCCGAAGGGGTAGGGAGAAAATATGCTGCGCGAGGCGCTCGTCTGATAGGCGTGAGCGGTCGCGGGCTGGCGGCTGAAGACGACGCCTGCGCCATTGACGCGCGGCGCCTGGCCGAGCTGCAGCAGCCAGTTCTGCTGAAGCTGCGGCGAAACCTCAACGGCTTGGCGCACCCCATATCGCTCTCCGGCCATTGCCGGCGAGGGAGCGTTGAGGAGAGGAAGCGTCGTCAGAAGGATGGCAGCGATCGCCTTCGCGATCGGTGAGGAAGACGGATTCATGGATTGGCCCGCTCTTGGCTTTCGACCGGCATTTCCCGGCTTTCAGAGAGCGAGTGTGGCCGCTGTTGCCCAGCGAAGAGTTAAGGTTGTTCTTGCACCTTACTGCAAGGTTAATACAATATTTAAAGGTTAATATAATATGTCCCGCAGCTTGCTTCGTCGACACCATCGAATGAGACGGATTTTTGTTGGCACGCTGTCTTTGCAGCATCATGGGATCGGAGAAATTGCATGACGTTTCCGACTCCATCATGCGCCGAAGCAAAGGTTCAGAGCGGAATGGCGATCCCGGTTTTTTTGCATTTCGCTCTGTCGGTGCCGGAGCCGGTGTCGCGAGGCCGTTCCCAAACGCTTCCTCTCCCCATAGGCCATTCACACGGCCTGCAATGAGTCACTGTTGTGGTCGCTTGCGATTGTCTGCGGTCCTGGTAACGACCTCGGCGATTTGTTTCAGCTGTCGGTAGCGAGCAGCCGACGCCTTTTCCCCTTGGGGGGAAGCCGAAGCGTCCATGTCGACTCTGCCCCGTCAGCGAGACAATGTGTCCAACTCGTAGCGCTCTCCCTGGCGCGCACGTTTTCGGCCTGCGCATAGCCGGCCGGGCATGATCTCGCCGGAAAGATCGGGCATGGAGCCTGTCAGAGCGCGCGCGCGAAGACGGCGCGTGACATCCCCAAAGGCCGAGGACATGACATGAAAATCCAATCCATAGGCGTCATGACGGGGCTGATCGTTGTCCTTTCAGTCCCCATCTCGGCCGTGGCGCAAACCGCTTTGACGGACGAGGGCGGGCGCTACGAGATGCAGCCGGTGGAAGGCGGCATTGCGAGGCTCGATACGCAGACCGGGTCGGTCACGCTCTGCCGGGTGCGCGGCGACGCCATTCGCTGCAAGCCGGCAGACGCGGAGGGGCCGCGCGAAAGAGAGGGCCGGGAGGCGCGGCGCGAGTTCTCGCGCGGCCTGGTCCGCGACAGCCCGCAAACGCGCCTTGGCCGGATCGAGACCCGGCTTCAGCGTATCGAAGATCGCCTCTCGCGTCTCGAACAGCGTGGGCGCGGCCAGCCGCTGCCCCTCGATGAGATGAAACAGGTCCTGCGGGGCTTTTCCGACCTGATGCGCGAGTTCGACCAGAATGATGAACAGGGCGGTCGCGGCGGCGACTTCACGGAACAGCCCCGTCGAGACCGGGGCTTGAAGGATCATCTCGGACCCGCCCCGGACCGGCTCTAATACCGTTCCGACCGGTGCTCAGCCGCCTTGCGAGGCGATCATGGCGCCGATGCGGGCATTCAAAAAGGCCTCGGCGCGTGAAAGCGAGGCCTCGCCGCTTGGCGTGCCAAAAACCTCGAAGACATGGCAGCCGCCGGGCATGAGGCTCATCTCGGTTTCGTTGCCCGCGCGCAGCCACCGGGCCGCCATGAAGAGCGTATCGTCGAGGAGAAGATCGGCCGTGCCACAAGAAAAATGCGCCGGCGGCAGATCGGCCAGATCGGCATAGAGCGGCGAGTTGAGGGGCTCGCGCAAGGCGGATGCGTCCGGTACCGCGAATGCGGCGAACTGGCCGACATCGCGTGTGTTGAGGATGAGGCGCTGTTCGCCGAAGCGCGCAACGCTCGGCGTCATGGCCAGATCATAGCATCCGGCGACGAGATTGGCGGCATGGAAGGGCGTCGCCCCATCTTCGTCTCGGAGGCGAAGGAGGGTGACGACCGACAGATGGGCGCCCGCCGATTCCCCGCCGATCGCCAGGAATGCCGTCGGTGCTCCCCCTATGCGGCCAGCAAGAAGCGCCCGCGCGGCGGCGAGACAATCCTCGCCCGCCGCCGGAAAGGGGTGTTCGGGAGCGAGACGATAGTCGACCGAGATGGTGACGAGACCCGTCGCCTCAGCAAGGCGGCGCAAGCGCGGATCGTTTTCGAGCGCGGCGCCGAACACCCAGCCTCCACCATGGATGTGAAGAAAGGTGCCGCGCGCCTCACGCGTCCTGGGTCGGATAATCCGCAAGGAGAGCGGCGCCCCATTCGGCGCCTCGATCGTGATCGTCTCGGCGTCTTCGTCCGGCCGAGGCGGCGGAAAGATGCCCTTGCCTTCGGCTCGCGCCTGGCGCACCTCGGCGACGGGCTTCGACCACGTGTCCGGCCTGCGATCGTGCTCGGCCCTTATGCGGGCGTTCAAAGCCCGGAGATCGGCGGGGATCTGCGCGTCGTCGAACTGGTCGGGCGAGAGCATGAGAAGCGAAGTCATGGGGTCTTTTCGTGAAGTCGTGGCCGACGGATGGAGTTAGGCCAGACAGTCGCAAAGGCCAATCCGTGCGCCGTCGCATCGAAGGATCGGTCCCGCGCATCGGTTCAGCGCAGCGCAGCGCAGCCTGACGGACCGAAGCCGGCCCGTTCAGATGCAAGCCCGCCGCGCTGACGAAGCGTGGCGGGCTTTTTCCTATGGCCTTTGCTCTTACACGCCCTGAAGCACGATGACGGTCGGCTGGCGTGGAAGGGTGCGCGGCGAGACGGTGAGGCTCGGGCTGTCGCGGCGCTCGACGGCGAAGTCGGGCATTTTGTCGAGGAAGCGCTCGATCGGGCCGCGAAAGCGGTGCATGGGCAGGACGATGGACGAGCGGAGCCGGTCGGCGATCTCGCCCATGCCTTCCTGGCTGAGTGTCATGCCGCCATCGACCGGCACCATCAGAATGTCGAGCCGGCCGATCGCGGAATAGTCGTCCTCGGTCAGCCGGTGATGGAGATGACCGAGATGGCCTATGCACAGACCCCCGGTCTCGAAGATGAAGATCGAATTGCCGTCCGTCTCCATACCGGACCAGGAGCGGATGTCGGTCGGCACGTTGCGCACATAGACATCTCCCTCGAAGAGCCGGTGGCGCGCCGGGCCGGCACCGGTGGGATCCCAGCCGGGCAGGACATTGGGAATGCTCGGATCGGGGTTCAGCGTATAATGGCTGCCATGGGCCTTGTTCATCGTCACGATGTCGGGCTGAAACGCGCCGGAATAGCCGGCATAGTCGGTGGCGATCGTGATGCCGCCCGGGCTTTCGATCACATAGGTCGAATGGGTGACATAGGTGATCGTCGTAACACGATCGCCGGTCTGATTGTCGAAAAGGCCGCGCCCCTGGGGCTGAGCTTGCGCGAATGTCGCGCCCGGCAAGCCTTGCGCGATCGCTCGACACTGGCTCGGCGGCTCGTCCTTAAGCTCGGCTTGGGACGCCTCCTGGGCCTGAGCGGAGGGCGCCAGAAGAAGCCCGAAGAGAGCGGCGATGGCGAAGCTGCGATCGCGCATTTGCGGGCCCCTGGCTTTCACGACGCGCTCTTTTTGCGGCGGCAGTCCGAGACGGGCGTTCGGCATCGGCGGCAAGCTCCCCTCGCTGGTGGGCCGGCTTTCACCGGCACCGGCATCGCTTTGCGCCTCAGACTACACGGATCGGGGCGAAGCGCGGGATCAACAAGCCGTCAGAAAGGCATGGGATCGGGGAGCGCGCTTGCCGATTCACATTCCCGGCCTGCCGCTCATGTCTCGGAGGGGCTCTTTCGGCCGGCCTCCAGCATCGCCTTCCAGCGGGCCGTGATGGCGGTAAAACCGTCCGGTGGACCTTCGGCATAGGCCAGATCGTCAGCGGGAATGGCCACGAAACTGCGTTTCGAGCGCGTCCAGCTATGGCCGGCGGGCTTAAGCCAACTCGCATCGTCAAGCGTTCCGGCCTTGACGTTCACATTGCCGGGCCTCGCATCGGAGCGGTGGAGAATGCGCACGCCGCAGCTCGGGCAATAATCGCCATGGCGCTTCGTGCCGCTCGCCGCCGACCAGCTGATGGTGGCGAGGTCGCCGGTGATCGAAACCGTTTCGGACTCGCAGCGCAGGCTCTCGCCAAAGGCGCTTGCCGTCTGTCGCTGGCACTCTGTGCAGTGGCACAGATAATAGAGCATCGGCGCAGCCGAGATCTGATAGCGGATCTGGCCGCATTGGCAGCCGCCGGTCAGCGGCAAGGGCGGCATGTGAACCGGCTGGATCGGCTCGTTCATTGGGGGATCGTCCTCCATAGGCTTTGCAAGCATCCGCGACGTTCTGGACGTTGCGCTTCTCATTTTTTATATGACGGACGATTTCACGCATTCCAGCACGAGACATGAGGTCACCATGGCCGGCCATTCACAGTTTAAGAATATCATGCATCGCAAGGGCCGGCAGGACGCCGTTCGCTCCAAGATGTTCTCCAAGCTCGCTCGCGAAATCACCGTGGCGGCGAAGGCCGGCCTGCCCGACCCTGACATGAATCCCCGCCTGCGCCTGGCAATCAACAACGCCAAGGCCCAGTCCATGCCGAAGGACAATATCGAACGGGCCATCAAGAAGGCCGCCGGCGGCGACAGCGAGAATTACGAAGAGGTTCGCTATGAGGGCTATGGGCCTGGCGGCGTTGCCGTCATCGTCGAGGCGCTGACCGACAATCGCAATCGCACCGCATCCAATGTCCGCTCCTATTTCACCAAGTCCGGCGGCGCACTGGGCGAGACGGGATCGGTCTCCTTCATGTTCGATAAGGTCGGCGAGATCGTCTACCCGGCGAGTGCCGGCGATGCCGATACGATCATGGAGGCGGCGATCGAGGCCGGCGCCGACGATGTGGTGTCGGACGAGAACGGCCACACGATCATCACCGCCTTCGAGGATCTGAACGAGGTGTCCACCGCGCTCGAAGCTTCGCTCGGCGAGGCCGAAAGCGTCAAGGCGATCTGGCGCCCCCAGACCAACACGCCCGTCGACGAAGACCGTGCCCAGAGCGTCCTCAAGCTCATCGGCAATCTCGACGACGACGACGACGTCCAGAACGTTTATGCCAATTTCGAGGTCGACGAGGAGACGATGGCCAAGCTCTCGGCGGCCTGATCCTTCTTAATTTTCAGCCTCACGGGAAGACAGTCGCGAGGGCGCGTGGCATCCTGCAGGTCGGCGAATGGCGCGTTCCATGGTTCGATCGCGCTCGCGCTCACAGGAGGATGCGCCATGTATGCCCCGCCTCTGTCCCGCTGGAGCGATCGCGACGAACTCGTCGAAGCGATCGCCCGCCTCCGTTTTGCGACGCTGGTCACCCATATCGACGGACGGTATTTCGCATCGCCCGTGCCGATGGTTGTCCGCCGGGACGGGGACGAGGTCTTTCTCGAAACCCATCTCGCCCGCGCCAACCCCCATTCGGCAATCTTCATGGGGTCTGAGGCTGGCGGCGCCAAGCCGTCTCTTGCCATCTTCCAGGGGCCGGACGCCTATATCTCGCCGTCCTATTACCCGTCGAAAGCCGAGCACGGAAAGGTCGTGCCCACCTGGACCTATACGGCCGTCCAGGCCGAGGGACCTGTCTCGGCGCTCTCGGACCGCAAGACGCTTCTGGCCCATTTGGGCGCCCTGACCGACGCCAATGAAGCGAACCGCGAGCGGCCCTGGTCCGTCTCGGACGCACCCGCCGACTTCATCGACAAGCTCACGCGGTCGATCGTCGGCCTCTCGATGCATGTGACCCGTCTGGACGGGGCACAAAAGCTCAACCAGCATAAACCGGACGTGGACCGGGCTGGAGCCATGACCCATCTTTCTGGGTCAACTCGCCCAGGCGAGGCAGCGGTGAGTGAGTTGATGAGCGAGGTCGAACGCCTGCGCGGCCAGCTGTGACGGCAGAGAGGCAGCCGTAAGCCGTTCATGCCGCCGCATCGCTCATCGCCAGGAACGACCTCGGCAGACGCACGACATCGCGGCGTCAGCTGGCAGGCCTGTTCGTGGGCGCATTGGTGACGCCGGTGCCCTCGTAAATCTCCGACAGCGGCAGTTCGCAGCCGATCTCCGGCAGGGCAATCCTCGCTTCGAGCCCTTCCACGATTTCGGAGCGCCAAGCCTCAGGGCCAGCCGAGCCCGGCATGCGGCGCCACACGATCACTTCCGCCGTCTCCGAGGCGACGAGTAGCACGACCCTAATGGCGTCATTGGTCTTGTATTCCTCCACCTTGCGAAATCGGTCGAAGGCCATGGTCGAGGGCGATAAAACTTCCACGAGGACGCGCGGTTCGACCGTTTCCATCGACCGGTCCGGACCCTCTTTGCAGTCGATGGTGATGTCCGGACGGCGCACATTGCCGTTCGGATTGGTCACGGTCATATCGGCCGTATGCGGACGGCATGGCTTGCCACGAAGCTGATAGCGCAGAAAGGCTAAGATATTGACGGTGATGGTGTCGTGCCGGCGCGACGCGCCGGTCATGGCCTTGGGCGCGAGGACCGGAAAGCCATCGACGAGTTCGTAATTGCGATCCTGCTCGACCTGCCAATCGAAGAACTCGGCCGGCGTCATGCGCTTTGGCGGCTGTCTCAATTCGCTCATGCGAACCTCCGTCGGTCGTCATCGAGGATACCGCGCGCGCGGCCTGAAGGCTATCGCCGTGCCGATCTCGCTAAGCGCGCCCTATTAACCACCTTCATTGAGGTGAGATTAACGGAGCGCATGCAATTTGAGGCACTTACGATCGTCGCATCGAGGAGTGTCTCCATGCGTTTGAGCCTATCGCCCGCCCTCGCACTGTTGCCGCTTGCCTTTCTCGGCGCCTGCGCCTCCCGCGCGCCGATGATGAGCGCGCATGAATGCATGGCGCGGGTCATGTATTTCGAATCCAACCGGACCAGCGAAGAGGGAATGGTCGCCGTCGGCACCGTGGTGATGAACCGGGTCGAATCGCCGAAATTTCCGAACACGGTCTGCGGCGTCGTTGGCCAGCGCAAGCAGTTCGCGCCCGGTGTCTTGACCAAGCCCATGGGCAAGGGGCGGGACCTCGCCTTCGCCACCGCCGACAAGGTGCTCGGCGGAACGCGCCACGCCTATGTGGGCGATCACGCCATGTTCTTCCACACGGCGGGCTACAGCTTTCCCTATACGAACATGCATTATGTGGCGATCGCTGGCGGTAATGCCTTCTACGAGAAGCGCCGGGATGCCTCGGTCACCCAGGAGATGGTCGCGGAGCGCCAAGCGGCACGCGCGCGTCGGGCCTCGGAAGGGCTTCTCGAGCGCGTGTTCGATCCATTCGATATCTTCTGACCGTTGCCGAACTCGTCGGAGCCTTGGCGCGGGCACCGCGATGCCGAAGGTCATGACGGTATGATCGCCAAGGCTCGGGCAAGGGTCGCCTTTTTCGCATCCTGTTTCAGATTCGTTCACGATACGGATGCGATTTCTTCCTCTTCATGATAGGCAGAAGGAGGGACGGCGATCATGCTTCAGGAGGCACCCATCCGCATTATCGGCATCGATCCGGGGCTTCGGCGCACGGGATGGGGCGTCGTCGAGACGCAGAGCAATTCGCTGCGCTTCGTCGCCAGCGGAATGGTCACGTCCGATGCGGCACTCGATCTCGCCGGCCGGCTCTGCCAGCTCCATGACGGGCTGACCGAGATCATCCGAACCCACCAGCCGGACGAAGCAGCGGTGGAGCAGACCTTCGTCAACAAGGATGCCGTCGCGACCCTCAAGCTCGGCCAGGCCCGCGGCATCGCGCTCTTGGTCCCGGCCATGGCGGGCCTGCCGGTTGCCGAATATGCGCCCAACGCCGTCAAGAAGGCCGTCATCGGCGTCGGTCATGGCGAGAAGCGCCAGATCCACATGATGGTGAAGGTCCTGATGCCCAAGGCAACCTTCAATACCGACGATGCAGCCGATGCACTCGCCATCGCCATCTGCCATAGCCACCACCGCCAATCGGCCAAGGCAAGGGCGCTGGCGTCCCTTGGTTGATTGTTGTGTTCTTGACTTGTTCTGATTTTCGTCATAGGTAATACCTCCAGGTATTACATGGTGGGGCCTGGACCCTGTCGGAGCGAGGGTGCCATGCGCGTAACCGAAAAGGGCCAGGTGACGATCCCCAAACCCATTCGCGACAAGCTGGGCATCAAGCCCGGCAGCGAGGTGGATTTCGTCGATCGCGGGGATGGTGTGCGTCTCGAGCGGCGGGCCGGGTCCGAATCGGAAGAGGAGTTGCGCCGCCAGTTCATGAAATGGTCCGACTCGGTGCGGGGATCGATAGATACGAAAGGGATGGACGGCAAGGCCTATGTCGATTGGCTCCGAGGACCTCGCGATGACCTCGACGCTGATTGACTCCAATATCCTCATCGATCTGATGGCAGGCGGGCCGCACTTCGACCTGTCTCGCGAGGCGCTGTTCCAGGCAAAGCTTGCAGGACCTTTGATCCTGAGTGCACTGGTCTGGGCCGAGATCGCCCATACGAATCTGGAAGCGGCGGATTTGAAGATGCGGCTGGGCTGGCTGAGGCTTCAGGAAGATGATCTTCCTTTCGAAGCCGGTTTCATTGCGGGCAAGGCCCACCGCCTCTACCGCTCACGCGGCGGGGGGCGGGAGCGCACGCTGCCGGACTTCCTGATCGGCGCCCATGCCCTGGTGGGCGGCCATCGTCTTCTGACACGCGATTCCACGCGCTATCGCAGCTATTTCCCCGATCTGGCGATCGTTACCCCGGAAGGCTCCGCATGATCGGCAAATTGAAGGGCACGATCGACGAGATCGGCGAAGATTACGTCCTCGTCGACGTTCATGGCGTCGGCTATGTGGCCTATTGCGGGGCGCGCACCCTCTCTGCGCTCGGCGGGGCGGGGGAAGCGGTGATCCTCTTCATCGAGACGATCGTGCGCGAGGACATGATCCGGCTTTACGGCTTCACCAGCGCTGCCGAACGCGAATGGTTCAAGCTTCTCCAGAGCGTGCAGGGCGTCGGCTCGAAGGTGGCGTTGGCGGTCGTCGGCACGCTGTCGGCCGGCGATCTCGCCAATGCCGTCGCGCTTCAAGACAAGGCGATGGTGGCTCGCGCGCCGGGCGTCGGGCCGAAGGTCGCCCAGCGCATCGTCGCCGAACTGAAGGACCGAGCGCCGGCCTTTTCCGGGGCCGGCTCGGAAGAGGCGTTCGGCCTGAAACGCGATATCGGCGGCGGGACTGCGACTGCCCCCGTTGCGGACGCCGTCTCGGCCTTGACCAATCTTGGCTATGGACGCGAGCAGGCAGCAAGCGCCGTCGCGGCGGCGCTGAAGGAGGCGGGGGAGGGCGCGGCAAGCGCCCAACTGATCCGCCTCGGCCTCAAGGCCCTAGCCCGGGACCACTGATCGCCGCGTAGCAATCCTTGCGATGGCGCAAGGCATTCAAAGGCAATGCCTTCGATAAGGACCCGCGACTATAGGATCTGCCCGATTTCCCGGCCAAGGGCGAAGGCGCGTTGTTCGATGAGAACCGGCACCTCGCAGACATAGGTCAAGGAGTGGCGGCGCTCGTCGAAGATGCGCGTGTCCCAGACGACCTGTTCGCGCATGTCGTTGATGGCGGTGATGTCCTTCGCCTCGCGCTGCAGCCGTTCGAGCTCCGCGGTCTTCTTGCGAAGCGCGGCGGCAAGCGCCTTTTGCTTGGAGCCGTAACGTTCGATGCCGGCAAGGATCTGAGTGCGTTCGGCATTGAGGCGCCGCAGCATTTCCGCAAAAAGCGCCGTTCCCACGGCCTCTTTTCGATCGTCCGGAATGTCTGCCAGGAAATCGCGGACCATTTGCTGGGCTTCCTCGCCCGAGATGCGCCGTGCGATGGCACGATCGATCAAGGAGCGCATGTCGGGCGTCAAGGCCACGTCCTTGCCGGTGTCGAGAGGGGGGCCGGCCCAGACCTGCGCCGGCTGGATCGTTTCCACCTTGCGCTGGACACAGGGCCAGTTGGTCGTGCCCTCTTCGGGGCGCGAGGCAAAGGCCATGGGATTTGAAGTTGAGGATGCCGGGCCAACGACGGTCTCCGGCGCCGCGACATTGGTGCCGCCCATGGATGAAGGCGCCGAGGCGGAGCCGGCGGCTTGGCCGTCAGCGGGTTCCTCTTCGCCCGCGGGGCTCGCTGCCGGGTTCTCCGGCGTCGGCAGGGTGCCATCGGCATTGACATTAGGGGCGTTGGTCGGCGCGGGACCCGGCAGGACGAAGCCCTCTGGGATCGCGCGCGGCTGAGATTCGTCGCGGTCCTGCGCGCTGACGGACCCGACAGACAGTGTCAGGGCAGCCGCGACGACAGCGGTGCCCAATAGGCTTCCAAAGCCAAGGCTGACCAGATTGCGTTGGTTCGGTATCATGGAAGAGGTCCTCCCGTATCATCTTGCCATAAAGCGCCAAAAAGCGCTTCGGGCCGGTCTTTGTCTCATCATCTTATGCGCAAGGATGGCGGCCTTCGTCTCGCAAAGATTTCGTGTGTTTCGAAGTCGGCCGCGATCCAGCATCGCTCTATCGGCTCAACTCTGCTTCTTGCGGGCGATCACGCCGCGGGCCGGATCGTAGGCGAGGATGGCGGCTCCCAGAAACGCCACCGTGCAGCCGACGACCACGAGGAAGGCCTGAAGGTTGAATTGCTGGTAGAGCGCGAAGCGGACGAGTTCCACCGCATGGGTGAAGGGGTTGAACAGGCAGATCGTATAAAGGAGCGGACTCGATTCCTGCACCCGCCAAAGCGGATAAAGAGCGGAGGAGGCGAAATACATCGGGAAGATCACGAAATTCATGATCCCCGCGAAGTTCTCCAGCTGCTGGACGAGCGAAGAGAGCAGCATGCCGAGCGAGCCGAGCATCAGGCCGGCCAGGATCATCGCCGGCAGGACATAGAGATAGCCCGGCCAGTCGGGCCGCACCTCCCAGAACCAGGCGATCGCCAGGAACACATAGACTTGGAGAACGCCGACCGCGACGCCGGCGGCGAGCTTGGAGACGAGCAGGAACCAGCGCGGCAGGGGTGAGACGAGCAGCGTCTTCATCGTGCCCGTCTCCCGATCATAGACCATGGAGAGCGACGACTGCATGCCGTTAAAGAGGAGGATCATCCCGATCAGGCCGGGCGTGATATAGACCTCATAAAGGATGTAGGTCTTGTAGGGCGTGACGATCGAGACGCCGAGCACTTGGCGAAAGCCGGCGGCGAAGATGAAGAGCCAGAGCAGGGGGCGCACCAGCGCCGAGACGAAGCGCTCTCGCTGATGGAGAAAGCGCAGACCCTCCCGTCCCACGATGCCGGAAAAGCAGGTGAGATAGGCCGAGAGCGAGAAGGGCGGCAGATCGCGCGGCGTGGCGGCAGCCTCAGGCGCTGGCGCTGCCTCGCGTGTTGCCATCGGTGTGATCTTGGCCTCGCTCATAGGACGGTTTCCGTTTCTGCAGCCTCGCTCGGGCGGGCCAAGCCGGTCAGGCGCGAAAAGGCTTCTCGGATCGATTGAGCGTTCTCCGCCTCCGTCACGTCCGACACGGCGCCTTCGGCGAGAACCTTCCCGTGGTGGAGCACGACCACCCGATCGCTCGCATCGATCTCGTCGATGAGATGGGTGGCCCAGAGCACCGACACGGCCTCGTCACGCACCAGCCGGCGTACTTCGGCGACGATCTCGGCCCGCGAGCGGATGTCGAGCCCCGTGGTCGGCTCGTCGAGGAGAATCAGACGTGGGCGATGCATGAAGGCGCGCACGATCTCGATGCGTCGCAGCTGCCCACCGGAGAGGTTGCGGGCCTTTTCCCCGAGGCGCTCGGCCAGTTCGGAACCGGCGAGAATCTCGCCGATGCGCTTGTCCGCATCACCGCGCTTCATGCCGTGAAGGGCTGCGTGATAGGTGAGGTTCTGGCGGATCGAGAGGTCTAGATCGAGGGTTCTGGCTTGAAAGACAACGCCGAGCCGGCGCAACGCTTCCGTCGGCCGTCCCTGAAGCGGGTAGCCGAGAATGCGGATCTCGCCATGGCGGGTGTTGAAGAGCCGGGTCACCAGCGAGAACAGGGTCGACTTGCCGGCGCCGTTCGGCCCGAGAAGCGCGGTGAACGAGCCCTGCGGGACCGTGAAGGACACATCGTCCAGGGCTTTGCGGGAGCCATAGGAATGGCTGACGCCATCGACCGCGAGAGCCGGCACCAAAGCGCGCGCTTCGCTCAAATCTATCCTCCTCCCATCACCGCTCATCGTCGGCTTCGTTGGGGTCTTTTCTTTGTCCGTCTCTCCAACCCACCCATCGGAAAAAACGTCCACCCCGCCTCCTTGTAGAGCAAGGTCAAAGCGAGGGGCACCGTCTTTTTGCCCAAGGCTTTGAAAATGATGCGCGGCCTTTTGCCATGCGCTTGTCCGGGGATCGAAGTCTCAGCCAGACGTTCCAATTCTCATGCGGTTGAATTCAGAACGACCCGCAGGCGGGAGGTCGTGGACTGCTCTTTGGAACGCCGCATCGCCCTCGGCAAGGCAGCCAAGGGCGATGGCGGATCGGGTTCGTTCGGCAGAGGGGGCGTTGAGCCGCAGGATTATGTCATGCGCCGCAGAAATGCCCTCCTAAACCTCATGTCGCCGGAAGCTCGGCGTCACGGAACGATGGTGATCGTGCCCTTCATCCCTTCGTCCTCGAGCCCTTCCACATACCAGTCGTAGCGGCCGGGACGCACGGTCTGGAACTGCACCGTGATCGGCCCCTGGGCGTCGAATTCGAGCCAGGCGGGCGAGCCGTCCATGTGGATCTCGCGATCGGCGATGACGATCTGATTGTTCCACACGTTCCGGAAGAAGTCCGGCGCATGCCACTTATATTCGACGCCGCCCTTGGAGACGATGTCCCAGCGATAGGGCTGACCGGCTCTCAAGACGAAATCCTTGGCGCTGACGGCATAGGGATCGTCTTCGGAACCGATGACCAGTGGCGTGATGATCTGCGAGGAGAGCGAGACGGGGGGCAGGCCGATCTGATCGGCGTTCAGCGCGCTCGCTGGCATCATTTCCGAACCGGGCGCCATGTTGAGTTCGCTCGCCGGCGGCAGCATATCCGCGTGGCCGGCAACGGCGTCGTCATCGTCATCATCGTCGTCGTCGTCATCAGCAGACATCGCGGCGCTGGAGCCGTTCGCGTCCTGGGCCGCCGCGACCGTGATGGGTGCGAAGGCGAGCACCGACGCCATCAAGGCGAGCCAGAGCGGTCTGTTGATCATGATGTCCTCCCGATCATTTTGGATGAATTGAAATTCTCGTGCGATCGCCGGAGCCAGACGGCGCCTGGCGATCCGCGTCCTCTGCGGATGTCACTCGACATCGGCCACGGCGACACCCCAAGGCTGCTGTCCGACCTGGACGGAGCGGATCACTTCGTCGTCGGCCACGTCGACGATCGAGATATCGTTGGAGATGCCGTTGGTGGTGAACAGGTATTCCTCGTTGGGCGAGAAGGCGAGCTGCCAGACGCGCTGGCCGACGAGGAGATAGTCGAGCACCTCATAGGTGTTCGCATCAATGACCGCGACGCGGTTCGCCGGTCCGAGCGCCACATAGGCCTTCGTGCCATCGGAGGTGATGCGCACGCCCACCGGCTGGATCGATTCGGAGCGAATGCCCGGGATCTCGAAGGTGATCTTGTGCTTGATCTCCTTGGTCGCGGCATCGATGACCGAGACCGTGCCGCCGATCTCGGCCGAAACCCAGATTTCGGAGCCATCCGCCTTGTATTGGGCAAAGCGCGGACGCGAATCGACGAGGACATTGGCCGTGATCTGCTGGCTGTCCTTGTCGATGAAATGGGCCATGTTCGTCGTTTCCGACGTGTTGACGATCGTCTGGCCGTCCGGCGAAATGCCCATGCCTTCGGGCTCGACACCGACGGGCACTTCGACGATGCGCGAGCCGGTGGTCAGGTCGATGATGGTGACGAGATTGTCGTCTTCATTGGCGGCGTAAAGGCGCGAGCCGTCGGGCGAGACGACGAGCAGCTCCGGATCTGGCCCGGAGGGCAGGGTGCGGATGAACTCGTAGGTCTTGGTATCGAATTCCTTGATCGTGTCGTCGTCCGAGGTGCAGACATAGAGGCGCGTTCCGTCCGGGCTGGCCGCAATGCCGCGGGGACGCTGGCCCACCGGAAAGGTGTCGGTGACCTCGAAATTCTCCGAGGACAGGACGGTGACGTCGTTGCCCTTCTCGTTGGAGACGAAAATCTTGTAGGCGAAAGCCGGCGTCGCGGCGAGGCCGAGCGCGCCTATAAGGGCGGTGGCCGCCAGATATCTCAGCATTGATCCTCCCAATTCCTCCCGGGGCCCGCTTATCTGCGGCCCCGTTTCATATGTGTCCGTTGCGGGGTTTGGCGCATCCGAAACGACGTCATGAGCGATGCGCCATTCGGCGGCAATGGGCAAGGAGGCCATCGCCCGAGGCCCTATGCGGTTGCTTCGCCTCAGTGCATTCGACCCGCCCGGCTCGTTTCCCGCCTCACACGATGGGGAGGAGCGGCCGTGACGAGCCACGCCGCCCGTGAAAATCTTTCATCCCGTGCCTCGCCGTCCTTGCATCTTGCCGAGAGGGGCGCACGCTCCGGGATTTGCGCTACTCGTCGAGCGACATGACCCAGATCTTGTAGTCGCCATTCAATTTGATGTCGTATTGGCCGATCTCGCAGGTCGCATCGTCAACCTCGAAGAGATCGTCGCTTTCCTTCTCGACCTGGGGTGCTTGGCAACCGATCTTCGACAAGGTGTCTGCGACCTTCTGAACCTCTTCGGGGGAGGCGAGAGTCTCGACCGTGTCATCGGCATCCTGCGCGAAGGCCGCAGCTGGTAGCACGACCAGGGACAGCGCGAAGAGGACGGATCTCATAGCCACTTTTGGTCTCCCATCTCGTCATCAAGGGTCGCATGAGACCCTTCTGTTCGCAGATCGGTCGTGACAGATGGAAACCCCATCTGGAAGACCGGGCGAAGACGGCCAGTGCCCTCGATGAGCCAAGGCCAATTCGCTTGGATGGTGCCCTATCAGCCGGACGAACCTGCCGATCGGCGGGATGTCCAAAGCCGCCACCGTCTCCTTGCACCTTTGGGAGAGGTGAGGTGACGGCGGCGACTGATGGGGAGAGTGGAATGGGGAGCGCCCGGCGACAACGGGACTACTTCCCGTGTTTGGCCGGAATTCTACCAAGGAGCTTTGATCGGAACGCGGTTCGAGCGCGTCGGATCAGGCGAGTGGCGATGCGGCGGCGAGGATGCGCACGGTCTCGACCGCTTCGTCGGCTCCGGTTTCGGGCGCCTCCCGCGTTTCGATCGACTGGATGAAATGCAGAAGTTCCTGGGTCAGCGGCAGGCCGGGTTCGCATTCGACGAATTCGACCGGCGCATTCTTGAAGTCGAAGCCCTCCTCGCCGCGCCAGACCTTGTGGCCGTAGAAGGCAAGTTTCTCGCCCTCGGGCGCGCCGTCGTCGAAGACCAGCATCCCGTCCGTGCCGATCGCCGTGAACCGCCTGTCGCGGTAGGGCGAGACACGAGAGATATGGGCGAGCGCCGAGACGCCGCCTTCGAAGGTCATGGCGATGTCGGCCATGTCGGTCGCATCGCTCAGGATCGTGCGGCGTTGGCTGTCGATCGAAATGGGCGCTCCGCCGGCCAGGTGAAGGATGAGCGACAGATCGTGGGGCGCAAGATCCCAGACCGCGTCCATCCCTAAAAAGCGCCCGAGCCCCATCCGATTGGCGACCATATGGCGAAGCGTGCCGATCTTGCCCTCGCGCACGAGCTCCGCCAAGCGGCGGAAGACGGGATGAAAGCGCAGCACATGGCCGACCATCAGAAGCCGCCCATTCTCGGCGGCGGTCCTGGCGGTCAGGGCCGCGTCCTCGGGATCGAGCGCGATCGGCTTTTCGATGAGCACGTCCTTGCCCGCCACGAAGGCGGCGCGGGCCGTCGGTCCGTGCATCGTCGCGGGCAAAGCGAGCACGAGCGCGTCGAGATCGGGATGTTCGATAGCCTCTTCGAGTGTGAATTGCGGAACGCCGAAGCGCGCGGAAAATTCGCTGGCGCGCTCGCCGTTTCGGTCCGCGACACCGGCCAGCGCTCCGAGTTCGGCAAGCGTGCGCACATGGTTCTGTCCCCAACGTCCGCATCCGACGACGGCTATTCTCGGCGCCATTCGGCTCTCCTACGCGTTTTTTTCGTAGGCGAAGGCCTAGTCCCTCCACCCGCATCGGGCAAGGCGATCGCGATCAGCCGCTCTTGGGGCGCCTGTAGCGGATCGTCTCGAAGCGCATCGAGATGAGATCGACCATGAGGAGCCGGCCGATCAGCGGCTCGCCGATGCCGCAGATCACCTTGATCGCCTCCGTCGCCGCCAAAGTGCCAAGGACGCCGGTGGTTACGCCAAGAATTCCGGCCTCGGCGCAGCTCGGCACGACGCCTTCTGGCGGTGCTTCGGGAAAAAGGTCGCGATAGCGCGGCATCAGCCGGCCTTCGGCATCCTGGCGAAAGGGCGCGAGAACGGTGAGCGAGCCGGAAAAGCGCTGAACGGCGGCCGTGACGAGGGGGATCATCGCCGCCTCGGCCAGATCGGCCATGGCGTAACGGGCATCGAAATTGTCCGAACCGTCTATGGCGAGGTCGTAATCTTGAAAGATCGCGGCGCCGTTCTGTTCGCTGAGGCGCACAGGATGTTGCTCGACGCGCACATGCGGGTTGAGGGCGGCGATCGTCTTGGCCGCGCTGTCCAGCTTGGAGTGGCCGACATCCGCCGTCCCGTGAATGATCTGGCGCTGGAGATTGGAGAGCGAGACCGTGTCGTCGTCGACGAGGCCGATCGTACCGACACCGGCCGCTGCGAGATAAAGCGCGATCGGCGAGCCGAGACCGCCGGCCCCGAGGATCAGCACCCGCGCGGCCTTCAACCTCTGCTGGCCCGCGCCGCCCACTTCCGGCAGGACAATGTGTCGGGCATAGCGCTGGAGTTCGTCCGAAGAGAGGGTTGGGGTGGTCATGATCTCGTCTCGGTCAGGATGAGAGGGTCTGGACGGCGCCTTCGCTCACCGCCACCATCTGCGCCCGCTGGCCCAGAGCGTCGAAGAGCGAGGCGTCGGTGCCGGTCATGAAGGCCTGCCCGCCGAGTTCGCCGATCAGATCGAACAGACTCGCTCGCCGGCTCTGGTCGAGATGGGCGGCGATTTCGTCGAGGCAAAGGATCGGCGCCAGGCCCGAAAGATGGGCGGTCAGCCGCGCATGCGCCAGGACGAGGCCGACGAGAAGGGCCTTTTGTTCGCCGGTCGAGGAGAGCCCCGCCGGCATCGCCTTCTCCCAATGGGTGACGAGAAGATCGGCCCGGTGCGGTCCTTCCAGCGTGCGCCCGGCCGCCCGGTCGCGATAGCGCTCGCGCGCCAGACGCTCCCGATAGCGGTCCTCGGTCTCGACCGCCGGACCGCTCAGATCGGGATCGGCCAAGCCCGATTGCAGATCGAGGCCCGCTTGGGGAAAGGCGGCTTTCGCCCGGTCGAAGGCCGCGCCAGAGGTCTTCAGATGGGCGACGAGGTTTTCGCGCGCGATCGCCATGGCGACCCCGAGCTCGGCCATCTGGGCCTCGATGCCGGTCAACCAGCGGTCGTCGAGCCGGTCTTCGGACAAAAGCTTGTTGCGCGAGCGCATGGCGCGCTCGAAATCCACCGCCCGGCGTCCGTGAACGGGATCGATCGCCAGAACCATGCGATCGAGAAAGCGGCGGCGGTCGCCGGCCGGCCCGGTGAAGAGCCCGTCCATGGCCGGCGTCAGCCAGACGATACGCAAGAGATCGAGAAGTTCGTCGGCGGAGCGAGCCTGGGTCTGATCGATCTTGACGGTGCGGGCGGCGGCCGATCCCGGCTCGTTGCGGACACCGGTCAGGACGCGCAGGACGTCGCCATCCTTCTCGATATCGGCGCGGATCGAAAAGGCGCCGGCCCCATCCTTGCGCGCCATGTCGCCATAGGCGGCCCGCCTGAGACCTCTGCCGGGGGACAGAAGAGAGATGGCTTCGAGAAGATTGGTCTTGCCGGCGCCATTCGCCCCAGCAAAGACCACGAAGCGCTTGTCGAAGGCGAGGTCGAGAGCGGCGTAATTGCGGAAGTCGAACAGGCGGAGCGAGGCGATGCCATTTGCCGGTGGCAGAGTTGCCCGACCCGCTCCCTCACCGCTCATCGATCCGGTCTTTTCCGCCTGATCCTCCTCGATGGTCACGCCCGACGGGTCCCGATCGTCCCCGATCAGACGCGCATCGGCATCAGGACATACAGCGTCGCCGGATCGCCGCCATCCTTGATGAGGGTCGGCGAGCCCGGATCGGCCAGCATGAAGACCGCGTCCTCGCCGGAGAGCTGCCCCGTAATGTCGAGGAGATACCGCGCATTGAAGCCGATCTCGAGATCGTCCGATTCGTAACCGACTGCAAGCTCTTCCGTCGCGGTTCCGGAATCAGGCGAGTTGACCGTGAGGGTCAGCTGCGAATCCACAAGGCTCAGCTTCACGGCCCGGCCACGTTCGGAGGAGATGGTCGAGACGCGGTCGACGGCGGCCGAAAAGCTCTGCCGGTCGAGCGTCAGCTCCTTGTCGTTGTTCTGGGGAATGACGCGCTGATAGTCCGGGAAGGTGCCGTCGATGAGCTTGGAGGTCATGACGATCTGGCCGAGGGAGAAGCGGATCTTGGAATCGGACAATTCGATCCGCACCATCGCCTCGTCCTCGCCATCGCCGAGGAGCTTTTGAATTTCGCCCACCGTCTTGCGCGGTACGATGATGCCCGGCATGCCCTCCGAGCCCGCCGGCGCCTCCATTTCGGCGCGCGCGAGCCGATGGCCGTCGGTCGCGACCGCCCGCAGCATCAGATCGGAACCCGATTCGATCGTGTGGAGGTAGATGCCGTTCAGATAATAACGGGTCTCTTCCGTCGAGATGGCGAATTGGGTGCGCTCGATGAGCCGGGACAGTTCGGCCGCCTTGATCTCGAAGCTGTGGCTGAGCTCTCCGGCGGTGATGTCCGGGAAATCCGATTCCGGCAGGCATTGCAGGCGGAAATTCGAGCGGCCGGCCGAGACCGTCATCTGGGTGCCCTCGCCATTCAAAGCGAGCTTGACCTCCGAGCCGTCGGGAAGCTTGCGCACGATGTCGTAGAGGAGATGGGCGGGGACGGTGGTCGCCCCGTCCTGCTCACTTTGAGCGGCGACGCTTTCAGTGATTTCCAGATCGAGATCGGTGGCCTTCAGGCCGAGGCCGTCCCCAGAGGCGCGCAAGAGGACATTGGACAGGATCGGAATCGTGTTCCGACGCTCCACCACACGATGCACATGGGCCAGCGACTTCAGGAGATTGGATCGCTCGATGATGATACGCATGACGCCAAACCATTCGGGTGGGACGGACCGGTCGGGAAGAGCGGGCGCCAACCATTTCGCTTCGCGTCCGCTCCTTCGGGACTGTCGGTCTTAGAAGGTTCGAGCGGGCTTGAAAAGCGCAAGCCCGGCCTCTTACGCTTGGCTGTTCACAGCCGGAGCGCTTTTATCCTCGAAAAACTGCATTGGCGCTCGAACCTGGCGCGGAATCGGCTGCCGAGAGAGAGCGGCCGCGCCTATTCCTCGATCATCCGCCGGATCAGGTCCAACTCCTCGGAAAAGGCCTCGTCCTTGCCCCGCTCGGCTTCGATCTTGCGCACGGCATGAAGAACAGTCGTGTGGTCGCGCCCGCCAAAGCGTCGGCCGATTTCCGGCAAGGAGCGCGGCGTCATGGTCTTGGCGAGATACATGGCGATCTGGCGTGGGCGCACGATGGTGCGGGTGCGCCGTGCCGAGAGCATGTCGGTGCGCGTGACATTGTAATGGCGCGAGACGAATTTCAGGATGTCCTCGATCCGCACCCGCCGCTCGGCGCTTGTGCGGGTGATCTGGGCGAGGAGCCCGTCGATCGCTTCGGGTGTCAGCGGTTGGCCGAGCGAATGACGGAAGGCGATCTGATTGAATGCGCCTTCGATGTCGCGGCCGGTGCCGGCCACGCGCCGGGCAATCGCCTCGACGGTCGCGTCGGGAAGGTGGAAGCTCGGATCCTCGCCCGCCAACGCCTTGGCGCGCATCTCGACGATGGCGCGGCGCATGGACAGATCCGGGATCGCCATCTCGATCGTGATACCGTTGGACAGGCGCGAGCGCACCCGCGGATCGAGGCTTTCCAGTTCCTGGGCCGGCCTGTCGGCGGCGCAGATGACATGCTTGGCCGAATCGATCAGCGCGTTGAGAAGGTGGCAGAATTCCTGCTGGATCGATTTGCCCTGAAGGAACTGGACATCGTCGATGACGAGAACGTCGATGCCGCGCAGCGCTTCCTTCAGGTCGAGCGCCTTGTTGTCGCGGATCGCAGAGGCGAAGCGCCACATGAAGTATTCGGCCGTCAGATAGACGACGCGCGGCGCATCCTCCCGCGCGGCCGCCGCGTTGGCGATCGCCTGGAGGAGGTGGGTCTTGCCGAGGCCGACGCCGGCATGGATGAAGAGCGGATTGAAGCGGGTCGATTGCGGCCCGTTCTCGGCGATCGCCCGGCCTGCCGCGAGGGCGACGCGATTTGCGGGACCTTCGACGAAGCTGTCGAAGACATAGCGCGGATCGAGGGGCGAGCCGAGATTGTCGACATTGGCGACCGTACGCGGGCGCGCCTCGGCCGAGGCGGCGCCGAGAAGCGCGCTCGTATCCTGGACGAGCGGGCGCTCCTTTGCTGCGGTCGGACGCGCCGGGGTTTCGGCGCTCGCGCTCGGCTTTTCGCCCGGCCGAACCTCCTGGCGAAGGCGAACGCCGCCGCCGCGAACCGCGCTGCGCACGACGATGTCGACCCGAAGCGTCGCCGGAACCTCGGCCTTGAAAGCCTCGATCAGGAGATCCTGATAATGGGACTGGATCCAGGAGCGCAGGAAGGCTGTCGGAACGGAGACCTGGCAGACGCCCTTGCCAACCGAATCAAGGCGCATGCGCTGGAACCAGCTCGCATAGATGTCGGGTCCGAGCTGAGCCTTCAGGCGAGCGCCGACGCGATCCATCACCTCAGAGCTTGCCCGCTCAGCCTTGTCCGTCCCCGTCATCGTCACTTTCGCCGCCATCATTCGTCAACTCTCAAGTCTCTGGAAGCGCTACGCAAAACAAAAAACAGCACACTTCCGCCTCGTCTCAATGCCGGGGTTTGGGCCCCGCTCGCCCCTGTGTCAGCTTTGCGCCCAGGGCAGGCCCTCCGCTTTCCAGCCCTTTTCCTTGCCACGCTGGCCCTTCGCATCGGGCGGCCCCTCGAACCCGCCGGCAATGTTGAAGCAGTTCTCATAGCCCTCCGCCGCCATGGCCGCGGCCGCCGCCATGGAGCGCTGCCCGGACCGGCAGAGGAAGTAGATCTCCGACTCGCGGTCGCCGCCGGCTTTCGCGACTGCTTCGGCCACTAGCGAGACGAAGTTCGGATCGATGCTCATGGTCGGATAGACTTGCCATTCGGCCAGGATCGGCGCCTTGCCGATCTGCTCCATCCGGGGGAGGCCGACAAACGTCCATTCGGGACGGGTGCGCACGTCAACGAGATAGGCGTTGGGCGTTGCATTGAGACGGGCCCAGCAGTCCGACGCCGAAACGTCAGCTTTATATGCGTCAGCCATGAGACAGACCTCCTCAGCCCCTGTTGAAATAGACAACAGAAGTTGCTCGGCGAAATTCGCCGTATAATGATTTTTACTGTGCCGATTGGCGAGAAACGGAAAGCTAGGCCCGGCCCGGACTTGATCCAGATGAGCAGACCACTTCGGTGGTCGCTTTCAATCTGGATAGTTGGGGATTGTCCGACACGCCGCGCCGCTCCGTCTTGTGTGAGGCTGGAAAATACGGAAGGCGTTCGGGCAGGGCAAGACGGATTCGGCGCGGCCGGCCGCCGAGGCCCCATTCGAGTGGCGATTGGGCAGCGCATTTGCGCCCGATGAATCGCCGAGAGCCCTGACTCCTATGG
Source organism: Fulvimarina manganoxydans (assembly GCF_900176465.1). Taxonomy (GTDB): domain Bacteria; phylum Pseudomonadota; class Alphaproteobacteria; order Rhizobiales; family Rhizobiaceae; genus Fulvimarina; species Fulvimarina manganoxydans. Next base: position 61,329 of record NZ_FWXR01000017.1, on the reverse strand, counting down.
GCTGGCGCGCGCAAATCTGTTGATAGCCGCGCTTCGGAATAAAAAATTTGGCCGTTTCGCGGCGTCCCACTTGACTCAAGGCGTTAACGGAAGAGCCTATTCGTCCCATATGAAAGTGCTCACTGACCTCTTTTAAGTGGCTGACTCTACGAGCGAATTTTCGTCGGTCCGAGTCGTCGGTGTGTGCGTTCGGTAAACGGCTACCCTGAATGCGACGAATCGGTGACGATCCGGGTGAAGGCGCGAGAATCAATGCCGGCTAAGAAAAGGCAGATCGGGCGAATGCGGGCTTTGGGGCGCAACCGAGCTGGGCCGAAAAACGCGATTCCGGGCTGAACGGGCTGTTCCAGCGAGCGGACGAGTCGATCGCGCGGCCCTTGCGCATTGCACTGATGGTTCGAGCGCCAAGCACCAGCATCAATGCCGATGCTGCGGTCGATCCGTGACGTCAAACGACTCGCGGGCCGTACGGCGCTTTCAAATTGAACGAGCTGCCGCCCTGACCTTGCGTGCCGCGCCCACGCGCTTCCCTCTCTGGAGGTTGGGCTTCCCGTGAGACGATGATCAGCCAATGGCGGTATCAATATTTGATTTCGACCATTGCGGCCGGAGCGATGATGCGGAAAGCGATGGCTGAGTGTCGAGCCGCCGTCGGAACGCCGATGCCAGAGCCAGGAATCGAAAAGGCCCGGCGAATGGCCGGGCCTTTTCCCAATACTGTCGGCTTGCCACTGAGCCCTCGGCAGAGGGTGTGTGCGCTCCACTTCCTGGCCACCGCCCGATTGGCTCGCTGGCCTTCCGATCCCGGCTCCCGGCCGGCACTTGAAAGAAGCCGGCGAGATTCACGAGGGGCCGCGAAACTCGGCCCCGTCGCGACTCAGGCGGTTTCGAGAGCTTTCACGCGGTGGGACAGGCGAGAAATCTTCCGCGAAGCGGTGTTCTTGTGGAACACGCCCTTGGAGGTGGCGCGCATCAGCTCCGGCTCCGCGACCTTAAGCGCGCTGACGGCGGCCTGATGATCGCCGGACTGAAGCGCTTCCTCCACACGGCGGAGGAAGGTGCGCACGCGCGAGCGGCGGGCGGTGTTGACGGCGGTGCGGCGGGCGATCTTACGCGCCGCCTTCTTGGCCGAAGGCGTATTGGCCATCTTGAGCGTCTCTTCTCTCTGTCTCGATTCTGTCGTCTGGCTTAAGCGCGATGGGCAGACAGGCTGAACCTCGTCTCACCGCATCTCAAGCACGGAAAAGCGCCCCATCGGGACGCCCGTCTTTGGCGGGTTCTATATGCGTCTCGGCCCCAAGCGTCAAGCTGGATGACCCCAAGCTTGCCGATGATATTCACTCCCGCCCGTTGCTTTCTTGCGGTCGGGGCCCCTCATGGCTACATCGGGCAGGACCCGTCAAAGAGGAAACGATCGCCCCGCCATGCTCGCCGTCACTTTCGTTCTGTATCAGGCACTCAATTTCTATTGGTGGATCGTCATTGCGTCGGCGATTCTGTCCTGGCTCTATGCCTTCAATATCATCAATGCCGGCAATCCGGTGGTCGATGCGATTGGCACGTTCCTCTACAAGATGACCGAGCCGGTCTATCGCCGCATCCGCTCCTTCATGCCCGATCTCGGCGGGCTCGATCTCTCGCCCCTGGTCGTGCTGTTCGGCATCATGTTCCTGCAGTATCTCATCGTCATCTATATCAACCCGGCGATCGCCAATGCGGGCGTCTGATCGGTGTCCGCGAATGGGCCCGAATGCTTCGAGCGAACGGCGGACGGCATTCGCCTTTTTGTGCGGCTGACGCCGAAATCTTCCGCCGACAGGGTGGACGGCGTCGCCGACCAGGGGGACGGATCGCTTCGGCTGAAGGTGCGGGTGCGCGCCGTGCCCGAAGACGGCAAGGCGAATGCGGCGCTCGGCGTCCTCCTGGCTAAGACCTTCGGCGTTGCCAAGTCGGATGTGACGCTGGTCACCGGCGCGACCAACCGGTCGAAGGCACTCGTCATTGCCGGTGATCCTGATAGACTGGCCGAGATCGCCGCGTCCCTTTCGCGATCCTGAAGCTCGGCCGAGTGATCGCGGCGATATGGGCGGCTTGCACCGCTTTTGCCGATCGCCGTGAGGCTTCTGTCGCCTGTTTTCGCCTGGAGATCGCCGATGCCGCCCCTTGTCTTGCGCCCCACCGCCTGGCGAATGGTTTGCACCGCACTTTTCGCGCTCCTCCTGGCAAATCTGGCGCCGAAAGCGGAGGCGGCCGAGAGCGTCTACACTAAGATCGTTTTCGACGCCTGCGAGACCCTGTCCTTGGCGGAAGAGGACGGTTCGGTCTCGCTGCGCTGTGCGGGCTACCGCGATATCCCCATCTTCTACAATGAAGGGGACTTGCGCGCCGATATCGATTTCGGCGCGCCGAACGAGGAATTCGCGACCTTTGGCGGTTTCAATTCCGTCGGCCCGACCGTCGAATGGCGTCTCGACGGCGGGCGCCCGATAGCTGCGATCATCCGATTCTTCGTCCGGAGCGCCGATGGCGGTGCGGATGGGCAGGTTCTGTCCGTTCACAAGGTCGGGCAGCCTAAGGCGCCGGGCTGTGTCGTCGCCTATGTGGATGCGCGGGCCAATCGCAACGCCAATGAACTGGCCCGCGACGTGGCCGACGCCCGCGTGCCGGGCTTTGCCTGCGGCCGCGACCGGCCGGCTTATGTGGGAAAGGTCGGCCCCAGCGGGCAAGGCGCAACAGCGGTCGAGCGCTGACGGGGCTTCCCGCATGGGCGGTACGTTCAGGCGATTTCGGCTGCGACATCTTCCGTTTCGAGAGGCACGACATCGACCGAATGGCCTGTCATCTGCCGTCCGGTGGTGACGAGGACGCCCGAGACCGGGGCGACATCGGCATAATCGCGGCCGATAGCGACGACGATATGGGCCGTGTCGGCGAGAATGCCGTTGGTCGGATCGAAATCGACCCAGCCGACCTCCGGCCCGAGCCAGGCCGTCACCCAGGCATGCATGGCATCGGCGCCTTCGAGCCGGGGTTGGCCGGGCGGGGGATCGGTGCGCAGGAAGCCGCTGACATAGCCGGCCGGAATGCCGCAGCCGCGAAGCCCGGAGATCATCACATGGGCGAAATCCTGGCAGACCCCGACCCGCGCCACGAAGGCGTCTTCGACCGAAGTGCCCACATCGGTCGCGCCGGGGAGATAGGTGAAATCAGTCTTGATCCGCTCCGTCACCTTCAATACTGCCTCGCCCGCCGAGCGATCGCGCGACGGGCCGATTATTTCCTGGATATAGGCCGTGAGGGCCGGTAGCGGCGCAATTCGCCGGCTGGGCCCGAGATACCAGGCGGGAGAGCCGGGACTCATCGAGGTTTCGCGCAAGCCGAGATCGGCAATGGCGCCAAGGCTGGCAGAGCGCGAGATGTCGAACGCCGGGCGCTCCACCTCGACGCGTGCACGCATCTCGACCGACAGGCTGCGATGGGCGCGCCACAAGGCGATCGTGTCGGTTCGGTTGCCGAAAAAGTCGACTTCGCGATGAATCTCTTCCGGCTTCGGATCGATCTTGATCCTGCTCGACAGGATGCGTTGGTTCGATGTGGAACGCGGAGACACGCGCAAAGCATGTTGAGCGTCCGCGACCTCGGCGGCATAGTGGTAGTCGATGGTCAGCTTGACGTCGTAGATCATTCGGGCGCCGGTCCCTCTTTGACCCCATCCGGGGCCGACAGAAGATATCGGGCCGTCAGAAGATTGGAGATATCGGACAGATCGGCGGCGATGCGGGTGATGAAGGCCTGGTTCGCTTCCTCCGCATCCGCCGTCTGCAATCGCACCTGCAGACGCGAGACCCGCCGGGTCAGGGTGTCGAGCGTCTCGGCCTCGTTCTGATCGGGCAAATCGGCGAGGGTCGCGCGGATCGTATTGATCTGAAAGGCGATCGAGCGCGGATTGAGCGGATCGAGCACGGCAAGGTCGAGGACCGTCTCGCGGGATAGGTCGACGGAATAGCGCCGCCGATAGGTCACCCGGCTGTCGGTGAACTCCAGAAGCGCTTCCAGCGCCCCGTCCCTGAGATCGTCGTCTGGAATGAGGCGGCTCGTCACCGTTGCCGTGATGAAACCGCGTTCCAGGCAGCGGCCCATCTGCATGAAGCGCCAGCCGGTGAACTGATACATGTTCTCATGGACGAGACCGGCAAAGCCGGAGAGATGGGTGAGGATCGAACTCGTCAGGCCGACGAGCTCCACCTCGCCGTCCTCGGCCTTGGCCTCCATGATCAGCCCGACGATCTCGTTCAGCGCGCGCCAGGCATCCGGCGAAAAGCGATCGCGAATGCGCGATGCTGTCTCTGAGGCCTGCCGGGCGAGCGACAGAAGCCCACGGCCGGGATTGGCGGGATCGGCATCGACCCCGAAAAGGCGCACCAGGGCAAGCAGCGTCTCCTCGATCGCGCCGGCCGAAGACGATTCGTCGACCCTTGCACCATAGACACGAAGGAGCCTTGCTGCCGCCTCGCAGCGTTCGGCGTAGCGACCGAGCCAATAGAGATTGTCAGCCGCCCGGGCGGGCAGGGCGCCGGGAATGCGCCGCTCGAAGCGGGTCGTGCGATTGGAGAGCAGCGTGACGGGGCGGATCTCCTGCCCCTTCGACGGAATCCAGACGTCGATCGAGCCGCCGCCCTGCTGCATCGAGATGACACGGGCATCGCGCTGATCGGCGACGCGGGCAAAACCCCCGGGCATGACGTGCCATCCTTCTGAATCGCGGCAGAGAAAGGCGCGCAGGATCACCGGTCTCGGCGCCAGGCTTTCATCGACAAGGACCGGAGCGGTCGAAAGCGCCGCGATTTCTCGGCCGACCCAGCGCACGCCGTCCGTTTTCAGATCGACCGCCCGGCTCTCATGCTTGAGGAGCGTCTCCGAGCCTTCCGGCAGGGGCACGCGGCCGGAACGCCCATGGGCGGCGGGAAAGGCAGGCGCGAGCTGCAGTCTTTCGCGATGTGCCTCCACATAAGCGCGCTCCGACGCTTGGCCGCACCACCAGGTGGCGACCGTTGGCAGGTCGAGGTCGCGGCCGAGAAGGGCGCGTGCCATGGGGCGCTGAAAGGCGAGAAAGGCCGGGGTCTCCAAGATGCCGGAGCCGATCGCGTTGACGACGGTGAGCTTGCCGGCACGCACCGCCCGCAAGAGGCCCGGCGTTCCGATGCGCGAGCCCTCGAAGAGCTCGAGCGGATCGACGAAATCGCTGTCGAGACGCCGCCACAGGACATGGATCGGGTTGAAACCAGAGACCGTGCGAACCGTCGCCTCGTCGCCATGGACGACGAGATCGCCGCCTTCGAGGAGAAGGAGGCCGAGATAACGGGCGAGATAGGCGTGTTCGAAATAGGTCTCGTTGTGCGGTCCCGGCGACAGCAGGCCAAGCCGCGTCCGGTCGGGACCGGCGAGCTCGTAGAGCATTTCGCGAAAGCGCTGGAAGAAGGGCGCCAGGCGCTCGACATTCATCTTCCGAATAATGTCCGGAAAGGCCTTCTGATTGGCCACGCGGTTTTCGAGGACGAAGCCCGCGCCGGACGGCGCCTGGGTGCGATCGCCGAGAACCCACCAGCGCCCGTCCGGCCCGCGGCCGAGATCGACCGCGATGAAGCGGATCAGAGGCTCGCCGGGCCGTGCTTGATCGGCAAGCGGATGGACGAATTCCGGGTTTTGGGCAACGAGCGCGCTGGGCAGGATGCCGTCGCGCACCAGGCGTCGCTCGCCATAAATGTCGGCGGCGAGCTTTTCCAGGAATTCGGCGCGCTGGACGAGACCGTCGGAGAGCTCCGACCATTCGAGCGGATCGATGACGAGGGCCGGGTGGGAGAGCGGCCATTCCCGTGTCTCTTCGCTCAGCTCGGTCGGCGCATAGACCCGGTGAAAGACGCCCGCTTCTGACAAATATTGCCGGGCCCGCTGAAGACGCTGGACGCGCTCGGCCGGCGACAGGCCGAACAATTGTTCGACGACCGACCGATAGTGGGGCTTGATGACCCCGCCAGGCCCGATCATCTCGTCTCGGCCTCCTGCGGTCATCGCCGCATAGGCTCGTGCGAAAGAAGACAACTCAGTAGACCGCATCTTGCGCTACGTACCCCCGAAGGCCCGTGCTATAGCAGCTCGAACCTGTGCGAGAATTGCTTGGACGACACATGATGCGCGCCCGATTGCAACACTTCCTTCAAACCAAGAGCTGGGAGCGCTTCATCGTCTCCCTGATCGCGATCAACGCGGTTATTCTCGGCCTAGAAACGGATTCCCGTCTCATGAGCGAGATCGGACCGGTCCTGATCGCCCTCGATACGGCGATCCTCGGCGTCTTCGTCGTGGAGATCGCAGCACGGCTCTTTGCCTTCGGCACGCGCTTCTTCCGCGATCCCTGGTCCCTGTTCGACTTCTTCGTGGTCGGTGTCGCACTCCTGCCGGCGACCGGGCCGCTGACGGTGCTGCGCGCTCTGCGCATCCTGCGCGTGCTTCGGCTGATCTCGGTCGTCCCATCGCTGCGCCGCGTCGTCGGCGGCCTCATCTCGGCCTTGCCCGGCATGGGATCGATCGTCGCGCTCCTGGCGCTGACCTTCTACGTCTTCGCAGTGATGGCCACCAAGCTCTACGGAGCGACCTTTCCCGAATGGTTCGGCAGTCTCGGCGCCTCGGTCTATACGCTCTTCCAGGTCATGACGCTGGAAAGCTGGTCGATGGGCATCGTGCGGCCTGTGATGGAAGTCCATCCCATGGCCTGGCTCTTCTTCGTGCCCTTCATCCTGTCGACGACCTATGCCGTCCTCAACCTCTTTGTCGGTGTCATCGTCTCGGCGATGCAGGGCGAGCATCAGGCGGAGATCGATGCCGAACATGAAAAGCGCCACGATGAGAACACCGAGATTCTGGCCGAGGTCCGTGCTCTGAAGTCGGAGATCGCCGCGATCCGTACGACGCTGGAAGCGAAGTAGCGCTAAACGTCTGTCTTAGGATTAAACTTTGGTAAGCTTGCGACAGTCTTCACCTTTGTGATCAATCCACCTGTTACGAATAGCAGATGATTCTTCATCGTTGTAGACTAAAGAACTTCCCCTGGGTTCGATGCGCAGGAGTACGGTAGAGAAAGGGCTGGGTGGCCTTTTCAAAACCATCATGCGGCGAAACACGGACTGAAAGCGCGACGGAGACGTTGTGTCCGCGCTCTGTGTTCTCGAAAGGGAAAGAAATGGCTTTTCGCAAGCGCGCAAAACGGGATGCCATCGCTCTTGTAGCGGCGGGGATCGTCGCTTGTGTCACCGCGTCGGAGCTTGAGGTCTTCGATCACTTGCCGACTGGCCTCTTGCCCGACGACATCTTCGCTGCCCTCCTTGTCATCGGCGCGCTCAGCGTCGTTTATGCGTGGCGGCGTTTCTCCGACCTTCGTTTGGAAGCTGCCCGCCGCAAGGATGCCGAGGACCGCGTTGAATTCCTTGCCTTCCACGATCCGCTGACCGGCCTTTACAATCGTCAATTCGCCGAGACGGATTTCGAGCCCGTCTATCGCGATCTCGGCGAGCAGACCGCGCTTTTATCCATCAATCTCCGCGGCTTTAAGAAGGTCAACGATCTCCTGGGACACCAGGGCGGCGACCGCCTCTTGAAGGTGGTCGCGGGCCGCCTGCGCACGGCGTTCCCCAAAGCCTTTCTGATGCGCATGGGTGGAGACGAATTCTGCATTTGCATGCCGGCGAAGAGTGCCGAAGCGGCCGAAGCGGTCGCGGCGCTTGCGATCGAGGTCATCTCGAAGCCGGCCGGCATGGACGGCCATCATGTGGGGATCGGCGCCTCCATCGGCATCTATCTCGACGCGACGAAAACCCGGGATCTGGATGAGGCACGACATCGGGCTGAACTCGCCATGCATGCGGCCAAGAAACAGGGCTGGAACCAGGCCCGCCTGTATTTCGAGGCGATGGCATCGGAATTGGCGGAAAGGCTGCGCGTCGAACAGGAGTTGCGCCAAGCCCTTCGCGAGGGGACGATCATGCCCTATTACCAGCCCCTGATCCATCTGGCGGACGGTTCCGTCCACGGCTTCGAGGCGCTGGCGCGCTGGCGTGACCGGACTGGCGAATTCGTGCCGCCGAGCCTGTTCATCGATATCGCCGAAAATGCCGGGCTGATCACCGAACTTTTTGATCAGTTGCTTCGCCGCGCATGCCGGGACGCGGTGACATGGCCCTCCTCCATGATCCTCGCCTTCAACCTGTCGCCCACCCAGCTTTCCGACAGCTTGCTGGGTGAGCGGATCGTGGAGATCCTGCAAGAGACCGGCCTGCCGCCCGAACGTCTAGAAATCGAGCTGACCGAGAGCGCCGTCGTCAAGGAGATGGATTGCGCCATGCGCGTGATCGGCGATCTGAGACGGATCGGCATCAAGATCGCGCTCGACGATTTCGGCACCGGCTTTTCCAGCCTGTCCCAACTCGCCAATATTCCCTTCGACAAGATCAAGATCGATCGCAGCTTCGTCGCCTCCTTCGAGACGAATGCCAAACAGATGAAGATCGTCCGTTCGATCGTCGGTCTCGGTCAGGGTCTCGGCGCCGCGACGCTCGCCGAAGGCATCGAGCTTGAGAGCCAATATAAGGGTCTCACGCTTCTCGGCTGCGAGTTCGGCCAAGGCTATCTCTTCGCCAAGGCGATGCCGGCGGACGAGGTCGCCGCGTTTCTCGCCGGCTCCAGAGGCGAGAGGCTTGCGAGCGAGCCGTTCAAACGAACGGCCTGAAGAGCGCTTCACCGCCATTAGAAGCTGCGGAGGATCAGGCGGGCGGGATGAGCACGATCTTTCCGGCATGCGCCTTGGTCGTGAAGGCATCTTGGGCCTCCGCGATCCGATCGAGTGGGTAAGTGCGCGAGACCAAGGGCCTGATCTCGCCTTTTTCGATATAGGAGACGAGATTGGGAAAGATCGGTTCGTCCCAGGCGGTGCAGCCGATCAGCGTGATGTCCTTCAGATACATCACCCGCATGTCGAGCTCGACGATTGGGCCAGCGATCGCACCCGATGAGACATAGCGGCCGCCCCGGCGCAGAAGTGCCAGCATGACGCCGAAGTTCGCTCCGCCCACATTGTCGACGACGATGTCGATGCTTTCGGCCCCGAGCTGGGCGACTGGATCGTCATCGCGCGCCAGAACTCTATCGGCCCCGAAGCCGACGACGAGATCGCGCTTGGATGGGCTGGTGATGGCGATCACCTCCGCGCCCCGGCGTTTGGCAAGCTGGATGACGGCCGAGCCGACCCCGCCCGAGGCGCCGGGGACGAGAACCCGCATGCCCTCGGTGACGCCCGCCCGGTGGAGCATGTTCTCGGCCGTGCCGTAGGCGCAAGGGATCGAGGCGAGCTCGGCATCGCTCCATTCGCAGTCGACGCGAAAGGCCTCGCCCGCCGGCACGAGAACGAACTCGGCGAAGGCGCCGTCGAAATCCGAGCCGAGCCAGCGGGTTTCCATCTGATCGAAGCCATGGGCGCGCATGCAGGCCCGCACGATCACCCGTTCGCCCAACCGCCGCTTGTCCACCGCCTCGCCGACGGCGACGATCTCGCCGCAGCAATCGGTGCCCTGGATGAAGGGAAAGGGCGTTGCCTGGTTCCAGCCACCATCGGGACGTGCCGCATCCTCTCCAGCATCCGCCGTCCCGTCGCGCACGGAAGACGAATACCAGCCGAGGCGCGTGTTGATCTCGGTGTTGTTGACCCCCGCCGCGAGAACTTTAAGGACGACATCCTCCGGCCTCGGAACCGGAATCGGGACCTGGCGATTTTCGAGCTTGTCGGTGCCGCCCGTTCCGGTTGTCACGATCGCCATCATCATGGGTGCGCTCACGTCCATTCCCATCGTCCCATTGGACCTTTGCCGTGCCTTGAGAGCAAGCGCTTCGATCCCAGAAAGATGAAGAGGCCCTACGGTTTCCCGTAAGGCCTCTCGCTCCATCGTCGTTCAAATCCTCACTGGGTCGCCAGAAAGGCTGGACGTCTGAGATCAAGCGTCATCGGGAAGGACGGATCGGGGATTTCCCGAACCGGATCGTAATGCCCGCCCGTATGGTTGATCGGCTGGAAGCGGGCGAGACGCCGTGCTTCGGCCTCGTAGGAATTGATCGGGAAGGTGTCGTAGTTGCGCCCGCCCGGATGGGCGACGTGATAGACGCAGCCGCCCAGCGAGCGGCGTGACCAGCGATCATAGATGTCGAAGGTTAGAGGCGCATGGACGGGGATCGTTGGGTGGAGGCCCGATGGCGGCTGCCACGCCTTGTAGCGCACACCCGCGACCGCCTCCGTGCCGCGCCCGGTCGCCGTCATCGGCACTTCGCGGCCATTGCAGGTGACGATGTGGCGGGCCTTGTCGAAATTCGACAACTTGACCTGCACCCGCTCGACCGAGGAGTCGACGAAGCGGACCGTGCCGCCGATCGCCCCGGTCTCGCCCATGACATGCCAGGGCTCGAGCGCCTGACGCAGTTCCAAATCGATGCCCTCACGCTCGATCTTGCCGCAGAAGGGGAAGCGGAATTCGGCCTGGGCCTCGAACCATTCGGGCCGGATCGGATAGCCGTCGCGTCCCAGATCGCCAAGCACGTCGAGGAAATCGGCCCAGACGAATTCGGGCAGCATGAAGCGGTCATGGAGATTGGTACCCCAGCGCACGAATTTGCCGTCTTCCGGCCGCTTCCAGAATTTGGCGATCAGCGAGCGGATGAGCAGCTGCTGGGCAAGGCTCATCTTGGCGTCTGGCGGCATCTCGAAGCCGCGGAATTCCACGAGACCCAGCCGGCCCGTCGGCCCGTCCGGCGAATAGAGCTTATCGATGCATATCTCGGCCCGGTGGGTGTTGCCGGTCACGTCGATGAGGAGATTGCGGAACAGACGGTCGACCAGCCAGGGCGGCGTATTCCATGAATCGGGCGTCACCTGCGCCATGGCGATTTCCAGCTCGTAAAGCTGGTCGTGGCGGGCCTCGTCGATGCGCGGCGCCTGGCTCGTCGGGCCGATGAAAAGCCCTGAGAAGAGATAGGAGAGCGAGGGGTGGCGCTGCCAATAGAGGACCAGGGATTTCAGGAGGTCTGGCCGGCGCAGGAAGGGCGAGTCGAGCGGCGTCGCTCCGCCGACCACGACGTGATTGCCGCCGCCGGTGCCGGCATGCTTGCCGTCAATCATGAATTTATCGGTGCCCAGTCGCGACTGGCGGGCGTCCTCATAGACGCCGGTGGTGATCTCCTTGGCTTCCTGCCAGGAGCGGGCCGGATGGACGTTGACCTCGACGACGCCAGGGTCGGGTGCGACGCGGATGACATTGAGGCGCGGATCGAACGGCGGCTGATAGCCCTCGATCTGCACGGGCAGGTTCATCTCGCTCGCCACCTCTTCGACGGCGCCGAGAAGGTCGAGATAAGCCTCCGTGAAAGCGACTGGGGGCATGAAGACGCATAGCTTGCCATCGCGCGGTTCGATGGACAGCGCAGTTCGCACCGAGGCCTCGATCTCCCCCGGCCCATCGACGGTGACGAAATTGCCGCCGGAATCGCCAGGAACCGGGCCGTAGTCGGGATAGTCGTCGAGATCCTCCAGTGGCTCCATCCATTGGCGCATGCGCGGCGCGCCGTCTTCGCCGACCTCCATGGCCTGGCCGGCGCCGGGGCTGTGCTGTTGCATCTCGACTCGGCCATATTGCTGGCGCGAGCGGGGCGGCAGCGGCGGGAAGCGCTGAGTGGGATCCTGGGTGTAGAGGTAAGGGTATTTGCCCTTCGGAATCCACGGCAGGGCTGAGAGCGGCAGGCGATAGCCGAGGGCGGAATCGCCCGGCACCAGGAAGAGGCGCTTGCGCCGGGTGCGCCAGCGCTCGGAATACCAGGCGACGCGCCGCGAGCGAGCCTGCCAGGCCTGGAGCGGCAGGACATGGCCGGTCGGCGTGTCGAGCCCGCGATCGAAGACGGCGGCGATGCGGGCGCGCTCCTCCCGGTCCTCCAGCTTGGAGTCGGTCGGATCGACATTGTTCGGCAGCTGCGCCTCGCGCGCGATCCAATAAGCCGCGTCCTCATAGGCCGCGAGCACGTTTCCGGTGTCGATGCCGAGGCTGGCCGCGACCTTTTCCGTAAAGGCTTCCGATTCGGCCGCCGAAATGGGTCTGCGCTCGTCCTCGCGGGCGACGAAATCCGGGTTCGACCAGATCGGTTTTCCGTCCTTGCGCCAATAGAGCGAGAAGGTCCAGCGCGGCAGGGTCTCGCCGGGATACCACTTGCCCTGGCCGTAATGGAGAAAGCCGCCGGGCGCGAAGCGCTCGCGCAGGCGCCGGATGAGATCGTCGGCAAGGCCCCGTTTCATCGGGCCAGTCGCGTCGGAATTCCATTCCGGCGTCTCGAAATCGTCGATCGAGACGAAGGTCGGCTCGCCGCCCATGGTGAGGCGCACGTCATTGGCCTTCAGCTCGGCATCGACTTTCTCGCCAAGCTCGTCGAGCGCCTCCCAGCTCTCTTCGGAGAAGGGATAGGTGACACGGGGACGCTCGGAGATGCGTTCGACGCGCATGTCGAAGTCGAATTCGACCTCGGCATAGTCGACGCCGCCTGAGATTGGCGCGGCCGAGCGGAAATGCGGCGTTGCGGCGAGCGGCACATGGCTTTCGCCTGTCAGAAGGCCGGATGTCGGATCGAGGCCGATCCAGCCGGCGCCTGGCAGATAGACTTCCGTCCAGGCATGGAGATCGGTGAAATCGTAGGAGGTGCCGGCCGGCCCGTCGAGCGCGACGACGTCGGGCTTGAGCTGGATCAGATAGCCGGAGACGAAGCGAGCGGCAAAGCCGAGATGGCGCAGAACCTGGACGAGGAGCCAGGAGGAGTCGCGGCAGGAGCCGGACTTTTTCGTCAGCGTCTCCTCGGGCGTCTGCACGCCCGGCTCCATGCGCACGAGATAATCGACATGGTTTTCGATCTTCTGGTTAAGGCCGACCAAAAAGTCGATCGTCCTTTGCTCGGAGCGATCGATCTCCTTCAGGAAAGCTTTGAGCTTCTCGCCCGCCGGCTCGGGATCGAGATAGGATTCCAGCTCCTTCTTGACGTCCGGATCGTAGTCGAAGGGCCAGTTTTCCGCCGCCTCTTCGACGAAAAAGTCGAAGGGATTGTAGACGGTCATGTCGGCAAGAAGATCGACCTCGATCTTGAACTCGGTCACCTTCTCGGGAAACACGAAACGCGCAATGTAATTGCCGAACGGATCCTGCTGCCAGTTGACGAAGTGGTTCTCCGGCGTCACCCGCAGGGAGTATGACGGAACGCGCGTGCGCGAATGGGGAGCCGGTCGCAGTCGGATCAGCTGCGGCCCGAGCCGAACGGGCCTGTCATAGCGATAATGCGTCAGATGATAGAGGCTGGCGAGGATCGACATGGGCGCTTTCGTTGGTTGGCGTCACATCCCGAAGATTACCGCCTGAATGCTGCGCGACAAGCACTTGAACGCCTAAATATGCCGCAACCGGAGCGTCATGCCTGCGCATCTCGGAGATGGTCAGGCCTGCAAGGGCTCGGGCAAAGCTCTGGAACCAAATGATCTTCCATCGATTGTTGCGCCAATGCCCACTGGCGTGCCCCGCCTCATTTCGGACCCCAATATGAAGCTCTTTTCCTGCCCGGCCTGTGATCAGGTTGTGTATTTCGAAAACGTCACTTGCGAGCGCTGCGAGCGGGCGCTGGGCTATGATGCGTTGAGCGACCGGATGGTCGCGCTCGATCCGGAGGACGGTTTCTGGAAGGAGGCGGGGTCCCATTCGGATCAGCCGACCTGGAAATATTGCGACAATTATCAGTTCGGCGTCTGCAACTGGCTGATTCCGACCTCGGACGAGGCGACCTTCTGTCTGGCCTGCCGACACAATGAGACCGTTCCCGACGCCTCGGACCCGGAAAATGTCAGGCTCTGGCAAAAGATGGAAATCGCCAAGCGCCGGCTGTTCTATGCCCTCATCCGTTGGAGGCTGCCGCTGGTCACCCGCACAGAGCATGAAGAGGGGCTCGGCTTCGACTTTCTGGCGGAAGACAGCGGTCAGCCCGGCAATGTCATGACAGGGCATGATCGCGGGCTCATCACCATCGCCCTCGTCGAGGCCGACGATGCCGAGCGCGTCAAGCGCCGCGAGGCGATGGGCGAGCCCTATCGCACGCTTCTCGGCCATTTCCGCCACGAGGTCGGCCACTGGTATTGGGACCGGATCGTGCGCGACGGCAATCCCGGCGCGCTCGAAGCCTGCCGCGCGCTCTTCGGCGACGACACGGAGGATTACGGCGAGGCGCTGAAGCGTCACTATGCCAATGGTCCGAAGCCGGACTGGCAGAACGAATATGTCTCATCCTATGCTGGTGCCCATGCCTGGGAAGATTTTGCCGAGACCTGGGCCCATTATCTTCACATCGTCGATACGCTGGAGGTCGGCCACAGCTTCGGCGTCGTCGTCGATCCGCGCGTCAAGGATCGCGGGCTCCTGACGACCCAGATCGATTTCGACCCCTATGCGGCCAACACGACGATCGAAGAGATCACCGATGCGTGGTTTGCTGTTTCGGCCGCCCTCAACTCCTTCAACCGTGCCATGGGCCATGACGACCTCTATCCGTTCGTCCTCGCCCCGGCGGTGATCGAGAAGCTCGGCTTCATCCATCATCTGGTGCGCGGTCAGGCGGGGCAGGGGCAGATGGCGGCGGCTTGAGGACCGGCAGGCGCCAGATCTGTTTAAGTGGCGGCGGGCTTCGGTCCGCCGCAATGTCGATCAGGCGCTCGGCAAGCCGAACCACCTGGCAAGTGCCTGATCAACCGCCCTCATCGTGTCTTCATCGATCCGGCCCAATCACTTGCCCGACCTTATCGCGTGGGATCGTCTGCACCTTGTCGATCATGATCTGGGAGGGTTTTGTCAGCCCATTGCCTTGGTTGGGCTCAATGCCGATCCGGAAGAGCGGTGTTGGTCTGAGCTCTCCCGTGATCGGCGCGATGGATATCGAAGGATGCCATTCGAAGAGGTCCGATTGGAGCACGATCGCTGGACGCGGCTTGCCGTAAGCGCCGGGTATGACGACCGTAATCAGATCGCCGCGTTTCAACGCCAGCCGGACCGGTCTGTCACGACGGCCCATTCGTCGAGCGTTTCGGCTTCCAAAGCGTCCTTGCCTATAAGTGACGATTGACGTTTGGCTTCCGCGACCACTTTGTCGCCTTGATCGTCCAGACGCTCCAGATCGCTGATATGCTTCAAGATCGCCTCTTCAGCGAGGGCATTCATGGACCGTCCCGTTCGCTTTGCAACGGCAATGAGACGGTCTTCGATATCCGGGGTTAGGCGAAGTGTCGGCATGGTTGTGCTCCGAGATGGCATCAATTTATGCCTTGCTCGCGTTTCTGACAACGAAACTTGGTCCGGAATCCTCGCCCATAGATGTCCCACCAAGCGCCTTCACCGCCGGCCACGGAAAATTCACGGCCCATCGGGGGTGGAAGCCTCCGCTGTCGCTTTAGTTAGGCCCCCAACACGCAATCGGTCGAACGGCGCCGGCATCATCCGGCGATGCGTCGTCCGATGCTCCAAACAGATGAACCAAGCCGGACTGAGCGCGCAAAGCCTTGACCGGCGCGGGAAGGGCAAAGATCGAGACCATGACACTGTCCGATGATCGCTTCGCTTACGAGACGCTATGGGGGCCGCGCTTCGTCGAAGGGGGGGCGGAATTTCGCCTCTGGGCGCCCTCCGCCCCGTCGATCGAGCTGGCAATCGGCGACGAGGCGGGCAAACCGTCCGACTTTCTGGCGATGGAAAAGGACGAGGCCGGTTGGTGGCGTCTGACGACGGATCGGATCGCACCGGGCGGGGCTTACGGCTTTCGCCTGGAGAGCGGCCTGATCGTGCCAGACCCGGCCTCGCGCCAGCAGTTCGGCAATGTCCATTCCCTCTCGGTCCTCGTCGATCCGGCGGCCTATCGATGGGAAGCGCCCGAATGGAACGGGCGCCCCTGGGCCGAGACGGTCTTCTACGAGCTTCACACCGGCACCTTCACGCCGGCCGGCACCTTCGAGGGCATCTGCGAGAAGCTCGATCATCTGAAGGCGACCGGCATCACCGCCATCGAGCTTCTACCCGTCGCCCAATTCGGCGGCCGTCGCGGCTGGGGCTATGACGGCGTGCTGCTCTACTGCCCGCATGAAGCCTATGGTGGGGCGGAAGGGCTGAAGCGCCTCGTCGACGAAGCCCATAAGCGCGGGCTGATGGTGTTTCTCGATGTGGTCTACAACCATTTCGGACCGGACGGGAATTATCTCGGCGCCTATGCGTCCGAATTCTTCCATGAGGACATTCATACGCCCTGGGGCCCGGCGATCGCTTATGACGAGGCGCCGGTCCGCCGGTTCATGATCGACAATGCCCTGTTCTGGCTGGAAGAATATCGCATTGACGGCCTCAGGCTCGATGCGATCGATTCCATCAAGGACACGACGGACACGCCGCTGGTCAAGGAACTCGCCGCGGCCGTGCGCGAGCGCTTTCCGGCCCGGCATGTCCATCTGACCACCGAGGACGACCGCAACATCACCTGGCATATCGAGCGGGGCGAGGCCGGCAAGCCGCTTCTCGTCTCGGGCGAGTGGAACGACGACGTTCATCACACCGTCCATGTGCTCGCGACCCACGAGCAGGAGGGCTATTACGAGGACTATCTGAAGGCGAGCGTCTCCCAGCTTGCCCGAGCGCTCGCCACCGGCTTCGTCTTCCAGGGCGACTATTCCGCCCATCGCGACAAGAAGGTCGGCACCTCCTCCGAGCATCTGCCGCCGACAGCCTTCGTCAATTTCATTCAGAACCATGATCAGATCGGCAATCGGGCCTTTGGCGAGCGGCTCACCGATCTCGCCTCCCGCCGCATGGTCGAATGCGCTCAGGCGATTCTTCTCCTGTCGCCGCAGATCCCGCTGATGTTCATGGGCGAGGAATGGGGCGAGACCCATCCCTTCTGCTTCTTCACCGATTTCGACGGCGAACTCGGCGAGGCGGTGAGCAATGGCCGGCGCGCCGAATTCGCCAAATTCGCCGCCTTCCGGGACGAGCATTCGCGCGATCTGATCCCGGACCCCAATTCGCTGACGACCTTTGCGGCCTCGTCTCTCGACTGGTCGGTGCTGAAGCGTCCCAATCACCGGCGTCGCCTTGCGCAGGTCCGCCGGCTTCTGGCGATCCGCCAGGACGTGATCGTGCCGCTTCTTAACGATATTCCGCCGGGCTGCGGCAGCTATCATGTCGCCGATGGTTCGCTGGCCTTTTCGGTCGCCTGGACGTTGAAGGACGGGCAAGTCCTCCATCTCTTCGCCAATCTCGACGACGAGCCCTGGCCGCTGCCATCGAGCCTCACCAGCACCGATCTGACCGGCGGGCACCTCGTTCACGCCTATCCAGCCGAGGCCGACAAGGCGCTCGCCGAAGGCAGCCTGCCAGGCACCTCGGTCGTCTTTCGCCTCGCCCACCAGTCTCTTATCGCCGGAGCCGTCGCATGAGCGAACGCCTCGACCAACTCGCTGAAAGCCATGGCATCCAGATCGCCTATCGTTCGGAAATGGGCGAGCATAAGGAGATATCGGACGCGGCGAAGGAAGCCCTGCTCAAAGCGCTCTCCGTCGACCCCGAGACCGGCGAGGCCGGCGGCTTTTCCGAAGCGCGATCGACGCCCTCGCGCAGCTGCGCCTTGCCGCCCTCGATCGCCGAGCATCGCCGCTGGGGCATCGCCTGCCAGCTCTATGGGCTGCGCTCCGAGCGCAATCTCGGCATGGGGGATTTCGAGGATCTGGCGCGGCTTGCGGTCATCGCGGCGGGGGAGGGGGCGTCCTTCGTCGGCGTCAATCCGCTCCATGCTTTGTTCATGGCTGATGGTGGGCGCTTCTCGCCCTATTCCCCCTCGACCCGGCGCTTCGTCAATCCGCTCTATCTGGCGATCGACCGGCTGGATGGCGGACGCCAGGCGATCGACACCCTTCGCCGTGAGGTGCCGGAGATGTTCGAGGCCTTTGACGGCGATCTCGTCGATTATCCCGCTGTGGCGCGGCTCAAGAACCGGCTCTTGAAGACGATCTTCGAGGCCCGGCGCGAGGCGATCGCGGACGCCCAGGCCTTCGAACGCTTTCGTGCCGATGGCGGGGCGGCGCTTCATGCCTTCGCCCTCTTCGAGGCGATCTCGGCCGATCAGGTCGAAAAGGGTGGCCATGCCGGCTGGCATGGCTGGCCGGAGGCGCTGAAGGACCGAAGCGGCGCAGCGGTCGAGGCCTTCGAGGCGGCCAATCCCGACGCCGTCCTCTTCCATGAATGGCTGCAGTTCGAGGCCGACGAGCAGCTCGCTCAGGCCCAGGCGCGTGCGAAAGCCGCCGGCATGGCGATCGGGCTCTATCTCGATCTCGCTGTGGGCGTCGCGCCCGACGGGGCAGAGACCTGGGCCGATCCCTCGCTGACCGTCGCTGCGGCGCGTGTCGGCTCGCCCCCGGACATGTTCAACAGCCAGGGCCAGGATTGGGGCCTCGCGCCGCTTTCGCCCAAGGCGCTTGCCGAGCGCGACTACAAGCCGCTCAAGACCGCCTTCTCGCAGCTGACGGCCCATGCCGGCGCGGTGCGCATCGACCATGCCATGGGCCTTGCCCGCCTGTGGTGGATCCCTCAGGAGGCGGGCTCGTCCGGCGGCGGCTATGTGCGCTATCCGCTGGGCGAGATGGTCGATGCGGTCGCCGAAGCGTCCAATGCCAATCACTGCCTTGTCATCGGCGAAGATCTCGGAACGGTTCCGGAAGGCTTTCGCGAGGTGATGGAGGCGTCGAATATCTTGTCCTATCGCGTCCTCTATTTCGAGCGCCGCGACGAGGCCTTCCTCATGCCCGATGCCTATCCGCGCATGGCGCTCGCCTGCGTCTCAACGCACGATCTGGCGACGCTTGCCGGTTGGTGGGAGGGCAGCGACGTGCAGCTTCGTTTCGAAGCCGGGACTCAGGATCAGGCGGCCACCGAGCGTGATCTGAAATCGCGCGAAGGCGATCGCTATGCGCTGCTTCGCGCGCTCTCGCGAGCCGAACTCCTGCCGGAGGCTCTGCGACCCGTTCTGGAGACGAACGCGCCGATGCCGCAGGCGATGAGCTCCGATCTCGCTGAAGCCGTCCATCGCTTCGTCGCCCGCACCGACAGCTTGCTTCTGACCGTGCAGCTCGAAGACATGATCGGCTCCAAACGCCAGCCGAATCTGCCCGGCACGACCGATCAATATCCCAACTGGCGCATCCGCCAGGATGTGTCCCTGGAGGCCGTCGCGACCCATGAGGGTTTCCGCGCCATGGCGTCCGCTATGCGAGAAGAAAGGCCCAACGCCTCATGAGCCGTCCGCTCGTCGCCACCTATCGCCTGCAATTCCGTGAAGGCACGACCTTTCAGACGGCGCGCGACCTTTCCGCCTATTGGAAGCGGCTCGGCGTCAGCCATCTCTATGCTTCGCCGATCTTCGCGGCGGCCGAGGGGTCGACCCACGGCTATGACGTCACCGACTACAACGCCCTCGACGAGGACCTCGGCGGCATTGGCGATTTCACCGAAATGTCCAATGCGCTGGCCTCGGCCGAGATCGGGCTCATCCTCGATTTCGTGCCCAATCACATGGGCGTCTCGCCGCGCAATCATTGGTGGGAGGACGTGCTTCGCTGGGGCGAGGAAAGCCGCTACGCCCACACCTTCGATATCGCCTGGGAGGCCGCCCGGATCATCGTGCCGGTGCTTGCCAAGCCTTATGGCGATGCGCTCGAGGCCGGCGACCTGACCGTCCAGCTCGACGAGCGCAATGCCGCGCTTCGCTTCGATGCCAGCGGCTACGGCGTGCCGATCGATCCGCGCACCTATGGCCATGTCTTCGGGCTTCTCGATCATGCCGAGCGCGACCGGCTGGTGCGCCGTTTCTCGGTCTCGACGCCGGCGGAAGCCGACGAGTTGCGCGAGCGCCTTGCCGAGCATCTGACGGAGCCCGATTTCGTCTCGGCGCTGAAGGCGGCGCTTACCAAGATCAATGCCGACAAGCCCGCCCTCCACGCTTTTCACGAGGCCCAGGCCTGGCGTCTTGCCTGGTGGCGAACGGCACGCGAGCGTCTGACCTATCGCCGCTTCTTCGAGATCGCCGACCTCATCGGCGTGCGTCAGGAATTGCGCCGGGTCTTTCGGGAAAGCCATCAATTCGTCATTCGGCTCGCCCGCGAGCGCCGGCTGGACGGCATCCGCATCGATCACGTGGACGGGCTCGCCGACCCCAAGACCTATCTTTCGGATCTGCGCGAGGCTTTCCAATCCGTGCGCCGCTCGCCGGCGATCCATGTGGAGAAGATTCTGACCGGCGAGGAGCGGCTGCGCACCTCCTGGGAGATCGAGGGCACCACCGGCTACGAGTTCATCACCGCCCTGTCGGGCCTTTATGTGGACACGGCCCAGGAAGAGGCGATGACGGAGGCCTATGAGGCCTTTATCGGTCGCAAGGAGTCCCTGAGATCGATGATCGTCGCCGAGAAGCGCTCGATCTTCACGCACAATCTCGCCGGCGAATTGGCGGTTCTGACCAATCTCGCGCTCGATGTCGCCGCGCGGGGACTGTCGACCCGCGATCTCGGCCGCGACACGCTCGCCCGCTCCATCGTCGAGGTCGCCGCCGCGCTGCCCGTCTATCGCACCTATGTCTCGGTCGATGGCGTGCCGCGCCGTGACGTCGCCATTATCGACGAGGCGGTCGAGACGGCGATGGGCCGGCGCGAGGTCGAGGCGGACGAGCCGATCCAGTTCATCGGCCGGCTCATGAAGCTCGATTTCGAGGACGGCGCCGAGGTCGCCGGCGCGCTCGATTTCACCCGGCGCTTCCAGCAGACCACGGGCGCCGTCATGGCGAAGGCGGTGGAGGATACGGCCTTTTATCGCTACAACCGTCTGATCGCGCTCAACGAGGTCGGCGGCGAGCCGGACCAGTATGGTGCGGACCCGGACGCCTTCCACGAGGCGATGCGCATCCGGTTGGAAGACCAGCCCGAAGGGCTCCTGGCCACCACCACCCATGACACCAAGCGCGGCGAGGATGCGCGCGCGCGCATCTATACGCTGTCTGAAGCCCCGGAGACATGGCAGCGGCTCGTCGCCGGCTTCGCCGAAGCGATGACTGAATGGCGCAAGGCGGTCGATCCCGGCCTGTTCTCGCCGGATGGCGCGACCGAATGGGGGCTCTATCAGTCGCTGCTCGGGGTACTGCCGACCGATTTCGATCCCGCCGACGAGGAGCACTGCGCTGAGATCGCGGAGCGTCTGACGGCCTATGCCGAAAAGGCTGTGCGCGAGGCCAAGCGCTATACCAGCTGGACGGCGCCCGCCGAAGCCTATGAGTCGGCGCTGAAGGCCTTTGTCGAGGCGATGCTCGATCACAATGGCAGCTTCATTCAGACATTTTGGGACGCGGTTCAGCCCTTCGTCGTCGCCGGGGCGATGAACTCTTTCTCCCAGACGGTTCTGAAGCTCGCCGCGCCGGGCGTTCCCGACATCTATCAGGGGACGGAGTTCTACGATTTCTCGCTGGTCGATCCCGATAATCGCCGGGAGGTGGATTTCGATGCCCGCGTCGCGGCTCTCGGTGAAGAGGTGGCGCCGGCCGAGCTTCTGGCCGATTGGCGCAGTGGCCGCCTGAAGGCACATCTGACGCGGGCCGGCATCCGCCTACGCGCCGAGGCGCCCGAGATGTTCACCAAAGGCGACTATCTCCCCCTCGCGGTGGAAGGGCCGATGGCGCAGCATGTGGTCGCCTTTGCCCGAATCGGCGAAGGGGGAGGGGCGGCGATCGCAATCGTTCCGCGTCTGACGCTGACACTTCTGGACGGGCAGTCGAGGCCGATCGTTCCTCAGGAGCGCTGGGCCGATACGGTGATCCGTCTTCCCGACGCCTTGAATGCGACATCCTGGCGCAATGTTTTGACGGAAGCCCGGATCGAGGGCACGACGCTCGCCTTGAGCGATGTCTTCGCCGATCTGCCGGTGGCGCTTCTGTCGGGATCGTAAGGCGCTTTCGGCGATCGGACCGTGCTCGAGGGTCACTCCGGCCGGATCAGCACCGTGAGGCCGAAGACCACAAAAGCGACGACGGCGAGCTTCCAGAAGTCGCCGCGTCGCTTGAGCCCGGGCAGGCCGAGCGGGCGAATGAGGTGGGCGCCCATCAGGAGGATGAAGAGCAGGGAGAAGAGTTTCGTCATCGCCCAACCCTATGCCCGATCTCGAATAGTGATGCCAATTGCCGCCGCAGTTTGATTTCGCGGGAGCGTCAGATCCGGTCGAGGGCCCCTGTCGCCACCACCGGGCCCGTCGGTGCGCCGGTCGGCGAGCCGCCTTGGGGTTCGAGCGAGATGGCGAGGCTGGAGCCCGCCGTCTCGTCGGAAACGCCTTGAAGAACGAGACGCAGGGGCCGGCCTTCGGAGAGGAGCCCGAGCGAGCGGGGGGCAGCCCCGCCCGGCGGCAAAAGCCAGAGCTCAGGCACGCGCGATCCGTCGTCGATGGTACTGACCGGAACGAGCGTCGCCGTTCGCGCCTGAAGATCGAGGACGACGGTAAAGAGCGTCTGTCCGGTGTCCGAGGTCAGCCGCGCCGTCAGCGTTTCATTGCCAATCGCGGCGGGATTGTCGGCGGGGCCGGGCGCTAAGATCGCGATCGCCCCAAGGGATGCGACGGCCAGAAGCGAGCTCGCGACGGCAAGGGTGCGCCAGATCGGCGAGACGCCGCGACGCGCGGCCCTAGCAAGGCTTTCGATCCGCTGGTCGCGCGCGCCGTCCCGAACCCGCGCGATCCGGTCGAGATCGGCCTCGACCCGTTGCCAGACCTCAGCTGGCGGATTCTCCGGGGCAATTTGCGAATTGAGCGGCGCAAGCCGCTCCTGCCACCAGGCGACCCGCGCCGCAAAAGGGCCATCCTGGCGCATGCGGCGCTCGACCGCGCGGCGCTCGGCACCATCCATCACGCCCAGCGCATATTCCGCAGCCGGGTCCGGTCCTGCATCGGGCTCTGCGTCGCGTTCGCTCATTGCGACAGGCATCCCTTCAATCGCATCAGGCCACGCCTAATGATACTCTTGATCGTGCCGAGAGGCATCTCCCCCCGGCTTGCCAATTCCTGATAGGTCATCCCGCCGAAAAACGCGCTTCGGATGGCCTCGCGCGCCCGCTCGTCCAGATCGTCGAGGCAGGCGGCAAGCCTTTGACGATCCTCTTCGTCTTCCAACTGGCCGAGCGCGTCCGGCGTCTCGGCTACCATCTCCGGCGCATCGCCCCAATCGGCTTCGCCCCGCCGCCCAATCTGGCGCAGGCGATCAATGGCGCGGTTGCGGGCGATCGTCGACAGCCAGGTGATCGGACTGGCCCGGCTCGCGTCGAAATCGCTCGCGCGAGCCCAGACCGTAACGAAAATGTCCTGAAGCACGTCCTCGGCTTCCGGCCGGTCCTGCAAGATACGAAGACAGATGCCGAAGAGTTTCGCCGAGGTCATCTCATAGACCTCGTGGAGTGCGGCGCGGTCGCCATCGGCGACATCCCGCATCCGCTGGACCAGCATCTCACGCCGGTCGTCGGCGGTCTTTGGCGCCCCTCGCCTCATCTGGTCCTCCCCACCGGCTTTTACCAGAAGCCGAACAGGTCCCGCTTCCTAAAGTCAACGGCTTGGATGATCTGATGTCACCTTTCTCTCAACTGCCGCCGATCGCCGCAGACGAGGCAAGGCCTCGGCAATTGCGGAACGAAGCCGTGCGAGACGGGATTGACCTTAACAAATCCGTCTTCACGCTATTTGAAAAGGGACAAGGTCCATGGAAATCGACACCACCCAGGATAAGATCACGATCGAACCGGCTGGACGCGCCGTGAATGTCACCTTCAACGGCGCGATCCTCGCCAGCACGGAAGAGGCGCTACGCCTGAAGGAAGAGGGCCACGAGCCGGTCTATTACATTCCGCGTCACCGGGTGGAGATGGCGTTTCTCTATCCGACCGAAAAGCGCACGACCTGTCCGCTCAAGGGCGAGGCGCGCTATTGGAATATCTCGGCCGAAGGCATGGCGGCGGAAAACGCCGTCTGGTCCTATGAGGAGCCTTATGACGGGGTGTCGGAGATCGCGGGCCATATCGCTTTCGACAAGCGCTATGTGACGATCGACGATGGCGTCGGCGGTCAGGACATCGTCCCCGGACGGGACGTGAAATGAATTGAGATTTGCTCAGCCTCTTCACTGCAAAAGAAAACGCCCTCGGCCCGCGTGACGGGTCGGGGGCGATTGCTGGTCGCGATCGGTATGCCTTCGAAGTGGCTGACGTCGCCAACATCCCAGATTCCCAAAGGGGGATGACGGGTAGTCGTCTAAAGCCCATTCAGGCCGATCGGTCGTTGTCTCAATTCGTCTTTTGCGTGGCTGCCTCTTTGCCTGTCTGCGCGGAAGCCTGCTGCGTGGCCATCTTGCCGTGATCGTCGGTCTTTGCGCTTGCGGTCTTGTCGGCCTGCGCCTGAGGCGTGCCAACCACATCGACCACGTCGACCACCACACCGTCCTGAACCTTCTTCAGATCGAGATTCGCCTCGTAATATTTGCCGGCGTCCACATCCTTGACCGCCTGATCAACGTCCTGGGTCGCCTGGTCGAGGGGAACGAGAGCGGTGGCGAAGCTCATATCGATGCCCGCCAGCTTCAGCTGTTCGACGGCGCCGCTCTTGTCACCGGCCTTGAGGGCGACATTCGCTTTGCTGATCGCCGCATTGTTTTCCGGCGTCACCGTATAGTCTTCGCCAAGGATGATCTGCCCGTCGATCGGCAACCAGGTCTTCACTTCGGATTTGTCAGATTTGGCATTCGAGGCGTCGGCCGTCTTCTGCATTTGGGCATTCGGCTGTTTCATGTCCGCCTCGGCCTTTTCGAAGGCCGTGCCGTCGCTCTTGGCGGTTTTGAGCGAGGACTGCGCCTGATCGAGCAGCGTCTTGGCTTCGTCCGTGCGGCCGTCGAAGATCGCGAGGCGCGCCATCTGGACGTTGCGGAACGCCTGGAAGCCGTCATTGGAAAGTTTGGCGAAGTCCTTCATCGCCGGATCGTTGGCTTCGGTGGATTGGGTTGTCGCGGCAGCCGTGTCTTGCTTGTCCATTTGCGAAGCCGCGTAAGCGACCGGCGAGAGAGCCGTGGCTGCAACCAGGGTCAATGCGAGTAGGGATCTGCTTTTCATCGGATTGTCCTCCTTGAACTGCCGGGACCGCGGGAGCCAATCCCTCTCGGCTCGCTTCGTCTGCCCGGTTCGTGGAGAAAAACTTGCGTTCCTCGCATCTCGTTGCGTTACAAGTGGTTCATGAACCACTTGTAAGGAAACCGCCCCGAACGTTCGATCTTCGAGGCAGCGCGAAGCGTCAGCGATCGCTGTGCCCAAGGCTGCGTTCGGGATCGAGCCGGTCGCGGACCCGCTGTTTCAGGATTTTCGCTTCTGGAAACCCGCCATCGGCCTTTCGCTCCCAGAGGGTCTCGCCGTCATAGGTGATCTCGAAATGCCCGCCGGTGGAGGGAACCAGAGTGACGCCGCCAAGATCGGTGCCGAAGGTTGATAGGAGTTCCTGGGCCATCCAAGCGGCGCGCAGAAGCCATTGGCATTGGGTGCAATAGGCGATGGCAATCTGCGGTTTCTCGCTCGTCGTCATGGAGCTTGCCTCTGATCGGCCGGAAAGCGCGCAGCATAGGCCTCGGCTATCTCGCCTGGCCGCGTCAGCCAGATCGCCTCGCGCCGCTGCAAGATGTGGTGGAGCGCGCGTTTCAGCGCGCGCAGGCGATAAGGCTGACCGACAAGATAGGGATGAAGCGCGATGCTCATCACCGCCGGGGCGCTCTCGGCGGCCTCGATCATCTCGTCGAACTGGGCGATGATCATGTCCGCGAACTCCTCGGCCGAAGCGAGCCGCGCGGTGATCGTCGGTATATCGTTGATCTCGTGGCTATAAGGCACAGACAGGATCGGCTTGCCCGAGCGCGTCGCCATCCAAACCGGCTGGTCGTCATGACACCAGTCGAGGAGATAGCCATAGCCCGCCTCGGCAAGAAGGTCCGGGGTGACCTCGCTTTGCGAGATCCAGGGGCCGAGCCAGCCAGAAGGCATTCGCCCTTCCTGGCGCCGGAAGGTCTCGCTTACCTCTTCGATGAGCTTGCGCTCTTGGTCTTCGGGAAGGTCGCCCTGCCGCTCCGAATTGGTGCGCCCATGGCCGACGATCTCGTCGCCCCGCGCCCGGAACGCCTCGATCAGCCCCGGACAATTCTCATAGACCGCCGTGTTCGGCAGGACGGCAAGCGGCACGTCGAGCTGATCGAACACAGCTTTGAGACGCCAGACGCCGACCCGGTTTCCCCATTCCCGCCAAGCATAGTTGAGGACATCAGGCTCCTTGTGCTTGGGGGCGAGCGTCGCCCCGTCTCCCTCGCCGAATGAAAAGGTCTCGATGTTCAAGGCAATGAAGACGGCGAGACGCTTTCCATTCGGCCAGTCGAAGACGGGGCGGTCCGGGAGAGCGGAATAGGGAAAGCGGCCATGGAGACGTGTGATCGGCAAGGGCGGTCATCCTGAGAAGCGAGACCTTCGACAGGTCTGTGGCAGGCGAGAATGAGGGCGCCGATCGGCGCGCGGCAAGGGCGCGCGAGGCTTTTGCTGCGATGAGCCGCAGCGTTCGGCAAAATCGGATCGGGTCGGGGATATCACCACAGGATGCAAGAAAAGGCTTGCAATCGGGCGCTTCGGAGTCGACCCTGCCGTTTCGTTAGGCAACGAAAGGGCGGAAAGCGCGATATGCAAATTGGAATCTGGATTAGCCTCATCCTCTATTTCGGACTGATGCTCGGCATCGGCTTTTACGCATGGCGCAAATCCACCTCCAATTCCGAGGAATATATGCTTGGCGGGCGCCAGCTGAGCCCGTCCGTCGCCGCTTTGTCGGCCGGCGCCTCCGATATGAGCGGTTGGCTGCTGCTCGGCCTCCCTGGTGCGCTTTACGCCTCCGGTCTCGTCGAGGCCTGGATCGGCATCGGCCTTTTCGTCGGGGCGTTCCTCAACTGGATCATCGTCGCCCCGCGCCTTCGCGAACAAACCGAGCGCTACGACAATTCGCTGACGATCCCGGAATTTCTCGCCAAGCGCTTTCCCACACGGGCCTTCGCGCTCAGAACCGTTTCGGCCATCGTCATCGTCGTCTTCTTCGCCGTCTATACGGCTTCGGGCCTGGTGGCGGGCGGCAAGCTCTATTCGAGTGCCTTCGGTGATCTCATCGATCTCGGCAATGCCGGCAATTATCAGATCGGCATCTGGCTGACCCTCGGCATCGTGCTTGCCTATACGGTGGTCGGCGGGTTTCTCGCCGTTAGCCTCACCGACTTCGTCCAAGGCTGCATCATGATGCTCGCCCTCGTCATCATGCCGCTAGTCGTCCTCTATTCCGGCCAGGGCGGCGGCTTCGACCAGGCTGGCGAGACGCTGGCCGGCGTCGATCCGAATTTTCTGTCGCTGACGAGCGGGCTGACCTTCGTCGGCTTCCTGTCAGCGGTCACATGGGGCCTCGGCTATTTCGGCCAGCCGCACATCATCGTGCGCTTCATGGCCGTGCGCCGTGTCGAGGACGTGCCGACAGCCCGCAATATCGGCATGAGCTGGATGGCGATCTCGCTGATCGGCGCCATTGGTGTCGGCGTCTTCGGCCGGGCCTATGCGGTGCGCAACGGTTTGGATGTCCAGGATTCCGAAACGATCTTCATTGTCCTCGCCGACCTCCTCTTCCATCCGCTGATCACCGGCTTCCTCTATGCCGCGCTTCTCGCGGCGATCATGAGCACAATCTCCTCCCAGCTCCTCGTCTCCTCCTCTTCGCTGACGGAGGACTTTTACCGTCTCTTCTTCCGCCGCAATGCGAGCGACAGAGAGATCGTCACGGTCGGCCGCATCGCCGTTCTCGCCGTCGGGCTTGTCGCCGCATTCATTGCCGGCAATCCGGATTCTGAGGTTCTCGGCCTCGTTGCCAATGCCTGGGCCGGCTTCGGTGCTGCCTTCGGACCCCTGATCATCCTGTCGCTCACCTGGGACCGGATGTCGGGCACGGGCGCCGTCGCAGGCCTTGTGACCGGTGCCGTCGTCGTCGGCCTCTGGATCGCGCTCGGCTTCAATTCGAGCTTCCTCGGCGGCCCCGGCGTCTACGAGATCATCCCTGGCTTCATCGCGGCCTTCCTCGCCATCATCCTCGTCAGCTTGGCGACCCAGTCGACCAACGAGTTCCGCCCCCTGCCGGGGCGCGAGCCGCAAGCGGCGGAGTAAGGCGGCACCGTCCTCGATCGAGCCTGCGATCGAAGCGCTTTCGCTCCCATCGGCCTGACTGCGAGCGGCTGATACCGGGGACCACTCGAAATTCGAGCGGCGCTTCATCAAGTCGACGGACGAGTATTGAGCGAAAGGGGCACGTTATTCGTCCGATGGGCTGATCGGCGCGGCTGAGGTGAGACGAGCCGCCAAGTCGAGCCCATGCAACTGGCCTCCGGTCTTGATCTGAGGCCATTTGTATAGCCCCCGCGATTGAAGGTTTCAGGGGCCGGATGCGGCAGCATCTTGAGCCCCTGGTATTCGAGGCGCCTTGACGGAGAGCCGAAATGTCTTGCTGATTTCCCGATCAAAGCTGACGAAAAGCGGAATGCATGCTGTCGAATCGGGCAAAATGATGCAAAAGAAGGCGGGTTGCCTGGCGCGTTCGGGCTGATCATTCGATAGCGACACGCCTTTCTTCATGCTCCACAGCCTTCAACGCCTGGTTCCCCAACTCGGCTCGGTCAGCCGCGCCGAACAGCTCCGGTCGAGCATTGGTGCCTTGTTCGGCATCGCGATTACGGCCTTCACCATGCGCCTCATGCTCGGGCCTGACCCAGCCGTGCCGCTGCTGGTCGCGCCAATGGGCGCCTCCGCCGTCCTGTTGTTCGCCGTGCCCTCTGGTCCGCTCTCCCAGCCCTGGTCGATCCTTGGTGGTAATCTCTCGGCCGCGCTGATCGGCATCACCTGCCGGTTCGTCATTCCCGACCCGCTTCTGGCAGCCGCCGTCGCCGTGTGCCTTTCGATCGGCGCGATGTTCCTTCTGCGCTGTCTTCATCCGCCGGGTGGTGCCGTTGCGGTGACGACGGTGCTGGCTGGGCCGGTGGTCGACGACCTCGGCTATATGTTCGCCTTCGTCCCGATCGGCGTCAATTCGCTGCTGCTTCTCCTCGTCGCGATCGCCTTCCATAATCTTACCGGCCATCGCTATCCGCATTTGCGCCCCGCTCGGGCGACGAAGGGAAGTGCGGCGGGCGAGGCTTGGCAGCAGAGCGAAGCGGGCTTCACGCTCACTGACTTGAAGACGGCGCTGCGGGCCGAGGACCATTTCGTTGATATCGATCTCAACGATCTCGCCTCGATCCTCGCCGCTGCCCAGAGAGAAGCCTTGCGCCGGCGTGCCGGCGATGTGCTCTGCCAAGACATCATGATGCGCCATGTGGTCAGCGTTCCGCCGAGCGAGACGCTCGCCAATGCCTGGCACATCATGGAAACACGCGCGCTGCGCGCCCTGCCGGTGACGGAAGAGAGCGGCCGGGTGCTCGGTTTGCTGCGGCCAGAGGATTTCGTTGGCGCGGTCGGGCGGGGTATGGGGCGACCGGCTTTCGGGGCTTCTGGTCGTCTAAAGCGCGGCATGGATAGCGGGCTTTCGGTCCGCAGCGCCGTCAAGACGATCATGGCTCCCGTCGCCTCCAGCACCTTGCCGGAAACGCCCGTCGCCGAACTCGTCCCCCTGCTCGCACTGCCCGATGTCGATCACTGGCCAGTCTGCGACGAGGCGGGTGCTCTGGTCGGCCTCATCGCCCGCGCCGACGTTTTGGCCGCGCTCTTTGCCCCGCAATTGAATTCGAGCGAGACCCAGCGATAAGGCGAAACAGGAGCGGCTGGGCGCTGAATGATCGATGGCCGTGGAGGTGAAGGCTTCCCGCGTCTTCGGCCAGAAAGCGGACAAAGAAAAAGCCGGGTCCGAAGACCCGGCCAATAGATTGGGCTTCATGAGGAAGCCCTGGGAGGAAACGCCGGAGGGTTGAATGGGAGGAGGAGTTCAACCGCGTCCGACTGACCTCAATGTAAACTTTTTGCGCTGCAGCACCATGCCGAAATTGGCATGTCAGATATGTCGATGGCGCATGGCTGAGCATGCCATCTTCGAGATGTGAACCCAACGCGGTCACGTATCGTCGCATCTAGGGCCTGTGCCGCAGGGCTTTCACGCTTTAATAAAAAATCTTGAACTATGCATAGAGCGGATAAGTCAACAAACGGAACATTCCGTGCAGCAGGGCCGATGGCTCCGCATCGCCATTTACCATGACGGGCAATTGATGCGCGGTCCTGCCGCGCTTTTGCCTTGTCCGCGGTCGCCGCGAGGCCTTAATGTTTCGTTACTGGCGACATATGCCAGCCCGCCGTTCTCACAGAGACGGGCATTGCCGGCGGCAAGATCAACGGGTCGAGAGGCGTATGAGCGTATCCCAATCCTACACGCTGCGGGGCCAGCTGACGCGCCTCGACGCCACGACGCGCATCACCTTGGCGGTGCTGGCGCTGGCCAGCGGCGTCTATACCTATCTTGGCGTGCGCGATCTTCTGGATGGCAGCGCGACGGCGGTGTTTCTCGGCGCGATCGTCTATTCGTCGGCGGTGTCCGTCGCGATCTACGCCTTCTGGACCTATTTGATGCGCTTCATGCCGCATGTGCGCCAGCCCTCCGGGCGCCGCATGCTCTATCTTGCGATGGCGCTCGGCTCGGCGATGATCATCGCCATGTCGTCTTGGCTGAATGCCTCGGCGCTGGCCGGCTCGGCGGCCTTGGAGCAACATCTGTCGGTGACGACCGAGGCCTATCAGGAAAAGCTGAACGAGGCCCACGAGAGCGCGCTCGCGGCGCAATCGCTTCTGCCCGACATTCAGCTCGCAGCCCAGCGTTTCCAAGGGCTCGCCCAGGAAGAGGCGCGGTCCGGCGCGCTGACGGGCACTTCTGGCTCGGGCACCGTGGTCCAGCTTCTGCGCCAGATGGCGGGCCAACTGACCGGACTTCAGAGCGAGATCGAGGCAAGCCGCAGCACCGCTCAGACGATCTTCGACGAGGGCGGGGCGCGGCTGGCCGCCATGCGCCAGCTCGTCACCAGCCAGGGGCCGGTGAGCGACCGGGCCAATGCCTTTGCCGAAGAGGCGGTGCAGCTCTCCGGCCTGATCACCGCCCTGCAGCAGACCTCGGTCGCACCGGCCGTCAAGCGCGCGGCGGACGATCTCGGACGCTCCTTCATCGCGCCCGTCGCCGATGGCTCCGATCCGGCGCTGCGCGTGCGCCAGAGCGAGGTGGTCGGCCGGGTGGAGGAAGCCGTGCGCGCCCAGAGCGTCCAGCTCTCCCAGGCGGCCGATGAAATCCTCCAGCGCCCGGCGGTCGAGCCCTTCCGCTTCACCCCGCTTTCGGCGCCCGAAGCGGTCATCCGCTATGCCGGCGACTTCCTGCCCTCCTGGGCGGGGGCGATTTCCATTGATCTCCTGCCGGCGGTTCTCATCTTCATTCTCTGTATTGTCCAGGATGTCATTCGGCGCGAGGACGGCGAGGAGATGGAGATCGGCGATATGAGCGCGGCCGATCTGATGCGCGCGATCCGCATCCAGAAGCGTCTTCAGGCGAGCGAGGCCGGCACGGCTTTTGGTGGCGAGGCCGATCAGAGAGACGACGTCCGGCCCGACCACGGGCGGCCATCGAAGACACCGGCCGCAGCCGATCCTGAGAGCCGCGACATCGTCCAGCGCAACGATCCGGATGGGCCGACGCCCTTTCCCAAGACCGTCAGCCGGTAGGGCCGTCCCATGATCGGCGAAGAGGCAAGCCCAGGCTTTCTGGAGCGGACCGTTCTGGCGATCCCGGAAGGCTCGGTGTTGCGGACGATCTTCGTCGCTCTGCTCGTCTTGAGTGGCTGGCTCGTCTATCTCGACTGGCAGGACTTTGCCGCGCGCGAGGTCGACACCGCGCGAACCGAGCGCAGCGAACCGATGCCCATGCGCAGGCCCGAGCCCGGCGATCAGCTGCGCCCTTATCTCCCGAAGACGATCCCCGTCGCGCCCGATCGCGGCGAGCCGGTTCTTCCGGGCTATGACGGTCCAGTCGATTCGGAGGCCATGACGACGCCGATGGCCTTCTATCCGGCCGGCGATGGCGTGGTCTCGGCCGTTGGGCGGATCGAGATCGGTACGGCAAGGGCGTTTCGCCGCTTCCTGGCCGGCGAGGGCGCCGGGGCCTCGGCTGAGGCGACCCCGCGCGATGTCAAGCGCCTCGTGCTTCATTCGCCGGGCGGCTCAGTCGAGGACGCGCTCGCCATGGCCGCCGATATTCGGGCCGGGGGCATTTCGACCGAGGTGCCGGCGGATGGCTATTGCGCCTCGGCCTGTCCGCTGGTGCTGGCCGGGGGCCTGACCCGTGCGGCCGGCGAGGCGGCCTGGATCGGTCTTCATCAGGTCTATGCGGTCGACATCCCCGGCCTTCCGAAGGCGAGGGACTTCGATCGTTCGCTCTCCGACATTCAGGGCACGATCGCCCGCTGCCAGCAGCTTCTGGTCACCATGGGCATCGATCCGGCGATCTGGATCAAGGCGATGGAGACGCCGCCAGAGGATCTCTATGTCCTGACCGAGGAGGAGCTGATCACTTCGCGCTTCGTGCGGCCCTTTCCCGACGACGAGCGCTTCATCGGCCCGCGCCGTCCGGGCGATTTTCGCCTTGCGACCGCGTCACGGAACGCCGAGGCGCCGGTCGGTCCGTCTATTCCAGAAGCTTCAAGATCCGCAGGATAACGAGGGTCAGAAGAACGGCGACGACGCCGAGGCCGTATTCGCCAAGACCGGCGGCAAGGCCGAGCGCGCCGGCGACCCAGAGTGTCGCGCCCGTCGTCAGGCCCTTCACCTCGCCGCGCGCCTGGATGATCGCGCCGGCCGCCAGAAAGGCGATGCCCGAAGTGATGGCTTCGACGACGCGGATCGGATCGGCGCGGATATCGTCGGTTTCGAACCGGTCGATCAGGAGGGTCATCAAGAGAGTGAAGAGACAGGCGCCGATGCCCACCAGCATATGGGTGCGAAGCCCGGCTTCCTGCTCCTTGCGCTCGCGCTCATAGCCGACCACGCCGGCGAGCAGTGCCGCGACGACGAGTTGACCCGTCTGCTCCATGAGCATTGGGCTGACAAGCGTATCGAGAAAGCTCTCCATATTCGGTTCTCCCCATTCCGTCCTGGAGAGAAGCGCACCTCGTGCGCTCAAGTTCCGAGATCTGATCCGAAAAACTGTAAGCCGTGCAGAAGATTTTAGAGGCTTGAAACCGTCGTGGCCGAAAGGCTCGGCCACGACGGCGAATGCTTATGCGGATCAGTCGCGCAAGGCGCCACAGAAGCGCTGGATGCGCTGGCAGGCTTCTTCCAGAAGCGCGTCCGAGGTCGCATAGGAAATGCGGAAGTTCGGGCCGAGGCCGAAGGCCGAGCCGTGCACCACCGCGACGCCTTCCGTTTCCAGAAGCTCGGTGACGAAATCCTCGTCGGTCTCGATGATCTTTCCCGAGGGGGCCGTCTTGCCGATCGTCCCCGCGCAGGAGGGATAGACATAGAAGGCGCCTTCCGGCGTCGGACAGGTGATGCCCTTGGCCTGGTTCAGCATGGAGACGACGAGGTCGCGGCGCTTCTGGAAAATCTCGCGATTGGTCGGGATGAAGTCCTGGGTACCGGTCAGAGCCTCGACGGCGGCCCATTGGGCGATCGAGCAGGCGCCGGAGGTCTGCTGACCCTGGATCATGTCCATCGCCTTGATGAGCGCGAGTGGGCCAGCGGCATAGCCGATGCGCCAGCCGGTCATGGCATAGGCTTTGGAGACGCCGTTGACGGTGAGCGTGCGCTCCTTCAGGCCCGGCTCCACCTCGGCCGGGGTCACGAAGGTGAAGTCGCCATAGGTCAGATGCTCATACATGTCGTCGGTCATCACCCAGACATGGGGATGACGCATCAACACATCGGTCAGACCCTTCAGTTCCTCGCGCGAATAGGCCGCGCCCGACGGGTTCGAAGGCGAGTTGAAGAGGAACCACTTGGTCTTCGGCGTGATCGCCGCTTCGAGCGCTTCCGGCGTCAGCTTGAAATTGTCTTCGATCTTGGTGTCAACGATGACGGACTTGCCGTTGCAGATCGCCACCATCTCCGGATAGCTGACCCAATAGGGTGCCGGAATGACGACCTCGTCGCCCTCGTTCAGCGTCGCCATGAAGGCGTTGAAGAGTACCTGCTTGCCGCCGGTGCCAACGATCGTCTCTTCCGGCTTGTAGTCGAGATTGTTCTCGCGCTTGAACTTGTCGGCGATCGCCTGGCGCAGCTGGGGGATGCCGGAGATCGGCGTGTATTTCGTCTCGCCGCGCGCGATCGCGGCGACCGCCGCTTCCTTGATGTTGTCGGGCGTGTCGAAGTCGGGCTCGCCGGCGCCAAGGCCAATGACGTCGCGGCCCTTCGCCTTGAGCTCGCGCGCTTTCTGAGAGACGGCGATGGTGGCGGATGGCTTTACGCGGTCGAGGGCGTCGGCAAGGAATGCCATGAAGGAAAACTCCGGCTGGGGTCGCTTAGAAAGCCTTCGGCACCGCCCGGCGCCACGAAGGCGGGCGGACCCTAGTCAGCTTTGGGGGACGTGTCCAATATTTTCCCCGCTTCTGTGCCTCTTATCCGAGGCGCGTCGGGCGATTTCCGGTCCCGTGATCGGCGGATGCGCTCACGAACAAACTCCCGAAAATCTTATTGATTTGCCCATCTGGCCGAAATCAATCCCAGCCCGATATCTTTGGCCAATGAGGGGAGGGGCGAGCCTTGCGATCACAAGAAGCGATCGCAAGCTTCACCCGATTGAATTGGTGCGAGCGGGATGGGCCGGGCATAATCGGCCCCCTCGATGGGATAGGCTTTCAAGATGATCACGATCTACGGCATGCCGGACTCCGGTAATTGCTACAAGCCGAGGCTTCTTTGCGCCCTTGCGGGGCGGCCGTTCCGTCATGTGGAAATCTCGACCCGCGACGGCGGCACCGCTTCGCCCGACTTCCGTGCCAAGACCCCGATCGGCAAGGTGCCGCTCCTGGAAACCGAGGACGGTCGCTATCTGCCGGAATCGAACGCGATGCTCACCTTTCTCGGCGGGGGCACGGTCTTTGTGCCGACCGACCCGTTCATCCGCGCCGAAATGTTCGCTTGGATGTTCTTCGAGCAATATAGCCACGAGCCGAATGTGGCCGTGCGCCGCTCGCTGACGATTTATCCCGAACTTGCGGATGTGGCGAGCGAGGCTCGGCTTGCCGAGACGCTGGAAGGCGGGCGCAAGGCGCTTACCGTCATGGAGACGCGGCTTTTAAAGGCCGACTGGCTGGCGGGCGATCAGCCGACTCTCGCCGATATCTGCCTCTACGCCTACACCCATGTGGCGCCCGAAGGCGGCTTCGATCTTCAGGCCTATCCCGGCATTCTTCGATGGCTGAAACGCATCGAGGGCCTGTCCGGTTATAAACCCATGGACTGGCTTCCTAGCCAATGACCCTTCGAAGGACGATCTTTCCATGATCGTCGCTCAATCGGTCATGAGTTCGTCGCTTCCGCGTGAGAGAGAAGCGCCGAGGCGAAGCGAGGGATCGCAGAGCGAGGCCGATCGGTTTCAGCCTCAACGGGTCTAAGCCCGAACAACAATCGTCATGCGTTTAAGGCCACCAAAAGGGAGGTCGGGCGCAATTTGAACCAATCGTAATCGAAACGATGCACAGTCTTGCGGCCGATTGCGGTCGGAAAGGCTGGAGTGCACCGAGACGCTACCAGGGCCGTATCGTCGCGAGCGGCGTCGCGGCGGCCTGTCTTCGAGGATGAGTTTATGCAGTACGACCTCAGGGACCGTGTCCGGCACGAGATCCAACTGGCGCGGGCCGAGAGCCCTTGTGTGGATGTGGACGCGCTGTCGCGTTCGATCGCCGAAGAGTTCGGCTTCGACCCGGAATCGACCTTCGTCATGCTGAAGCGCCTCGTCATGCACGAATGCGCCCGGCTGGGCATCGGCATGCGGGTTCAGAGCGGCGCGACCGTCGGCGATGCGCCGCGCGAGGCAGCCAACCAACGCTCGGCCGGCAGGGGCTCTGCGGCCTGATCGATCGGGGGCGCAAACGCCGCGGGGCCGGTCTTGAACGGGCCGTCTTCGCGCTCCCCCCGTGCATTCGCGAAGAACTCGGCTTATATGCGGCCCGACCCATCAGGGAGAGGCATTTCCATGTCCGATACGCAAGCCAAATCCGACCAGATCCCGGTGACCGTCCTCACCGGCTATCTCGGCTCCGGCAAGACCACGCTCCTCAACCGCATCCTCTCCGAGGACCATGGCCGCAAATATGCGGTCATCGTCAACGAATTCGGCGAGATCGGCATCGACAACGACCTCATCGTCGAGAGCGACGAAGAGATCTACGAGATGAACAATGGCTGCGTCTGCTGCACGGTGCGCGGTGATCTCGTGCGCGTCGTCGAGGGGCTCACGCGGCGCAAGGGCCGGTTCGACGCCATCGTCGTCGAGACGACGGGCCTCGCCGATCCGGTGCCGGTCGCCCAGACCTTCTTCATGGACGAGGATGTGCGCGCCAAGACCGAACTCGACGCCGTCATCGCGCTCGTCGATGCCAAGCATCTGCCCTTGCGCCTGAAGGATTCCCGCGAGGCTGAGGATCAGATCGCCTTTGCCGATGTCGTTCTCCTCAACAAGACCGATCTCGTCACGCCCGAAGAACTCGCCAAGGTCGAGGCGACGGTGCGCGCCATCAATCCAACGGCGGTGATCCATCGCACGACCCGGGCCGGCGTCGATCTGACCAAGGTGCTTGGCCAGAAGGCCTTCGATCTCAAACGCGTCCTCGACAACGACCCGGATTTTCTGGACGAGGCGAAGGCGGCTCATGACGACCATGTCTGCGGGCCGGATTGCGACCACGATCATCACCATCATGGGCATGATCATCACGATCATGACCACGACCATCACGGCCACGATCACCATGATCATGGGCATCATCATCATGGCGAAGCCTCTGCGATCCATGACGTGACGGTGTCCTCGATCTCGCTGAGAGCGGGAGAGATCGATCCGAAGAAGTTCTTTCCCTGGATCCAGGCGCTGACCCAGGAAGAGGGGCCGAACATTCTTCGCCTCAAGGGCATCATCGCCTTCGACAACGATCCGGATCGTTATGTCGTTCAGGGCGTCCATATGATCATCGAGGGCGACCATCAGCGGGCCTGGCGCGAGGACGAGAAGCGCGAAAGCCGGCTCGTCTTTATCGGCCGCAATCTCGATCGCGAAGAGCTTTCGGCCGGCTTTGCCGCCTGCGCCGCACGCGTCAAGGCCGAGGCCTGATGCCGTCCATCGCAGCTTATGATTTGAACGAATTCGTCGAACGGGCGGTCTTCCTGAAGGATCGCCCGGCCTTCGCGCTTGCCGACGGCACCGTGCATCTGCCGGCCGGCGGTGAAAGGGTGCTGACCGCCCATCAAGGCGGGCTGCTCGCGGCCGAATACGACCCCTTCTCCGAGCGGCTTCTAACCGGCGGCGAGGACGGCCGCCTTGTCGCGATCTCGGGCGACGGGCACATGCGCGAGCTCGCCTCGATCGGCCGCAAATGGATCACGGCGGTCGCCGGCGGCCCGGGCGGGGCGGCGGGGTTCGCCTCGGGGCGTATTGCCTACGCTATGAAGCCCGACGGCACGGTCTTCGAGACGCCCCATGAGCGCTCGGTCGAGGGGCTTGCCTTCGCGCCGAAAGGGTTTCGCTGCGCGATCGCCCGCTATGACGGGGCGAGCGTCTTCTTTCCCGGCACGAATGCCGCGCCCCAATGGCTGGAATGGAAGGGCGCCCATCTCGCCATCGCCTTTTCGCCCGACGGCAAGTTTCTCGTCACGGCGATGCAGGAGAATGCCCTTCACGGCTGGCGCCTGTCCGATGGCAAGCATATGCGCATGACCGGCTACCCATCGAAGGTGAAGGACTGGTCCTGGTCGGCCAAGGGTAAGTTCCTGGCGACCACCGGGGCGCCGGCCGCGATCCTCTGGCCCTTCACCGGCAAGGACGGGCCGATGGGCAAGGCGCCGCTCGAACTCGGCACGCGCGGCGACGCGATGGTGACAGCCGTCGCCTGCCATCCGGCCGAAGACATGCTGGCGGTCGGCTATCAGGACGGCATGGTGCTCGCGGTCCGCTTTGCCGATGCCAAGGAAGCGCTCCTGCG
The DNA here is from genome assembly GCF_900176465.1 of Fulvimarina manganoxydans. Taxonomy (GTDB): domain Bacteria; phylum Pseudomonadota; class Alphaproteobacteria; order Rhizobiales; family Rhizobiaceae; genus Fulvimarina; species Fulvimarina manganoxydans. Next base: position 22,863 of record NZ_FWXR01000017.1, on the reverse strand, counting down.
CCGGCCGGGCGCCTCGCCCGTGCGCACCCTCGCTTGGGACAAGGGCGGCCAACGCCTCGCCTTCGGCACCGAGGATGGCTCTGCCGGCGTCATCGACATCGCCGGATAGGCGGGCCGCGCGCTCCATCGAAGACCGATCAAGAAGAAAGGGCCCCTGGCGACAGCCGGAGGCCCTTTTCGTTTCGGTGGGAGACGGTTGCTCTACTGGGCCGCCGCCATCTCGTCGGCCGACACGCCGCCGCCGAGCGAATGGACATAGACGGCGAGTTCCTTGACCGTCGTCTCGCCCAGCCGGTCGCCCCAGGCGGGCATCACGCCGTGGCGCGGCGCGGTGACCTGGGCGACGATGTCGGCATGGGTGCCGCCATAGAGCCAGATCGCGTCGTTGAGCGCCGGGGCGCCGAGATCCTGGAGGCCTTCGCCATTCTCGCCATGGCAGGCGGCGCAATTGTCCGCATAGATCGCCTCGCCGCGCGCGGCCGCGTCCGCCTCGGCGGATTGGCCCGACAGTTTGCGCACATACCAAGCGACGTCCTGGATCTGAGCGCGCTCCAGAATGCCGTCGCGTCCGAAGGCGGGCATTTCCGAGATGCGGGTCTCGTCGTCCTGGACGTAGCGGATGCCGTGCATCAGCGTCGTCTCGATCGCCTCGGGCGTGCCGCCCCAAAGCCAGTCGTCGTCATTGAGGTTGGGATAGCCCGGCCCGCCCTCGGCACCCGAGCCATGGCACTGGACGCAATTGACCTTGAAGGCCGCACGCCCGGCCGCGATCGCATATTGGCGCAGGCTGTCATCGGCGACGACCTTGGAGACGGACGAGGTCTTGATGCCTTCGATGAGGTCGGCATTCTGCGCCTCGCGCTCGGCCATCGCTTCCTGGATCGCTGTCCGGCTGTTCCAGCCAAGGACGCCGCCGGTGGCCGAATTGACCAGCGGCCAAGCCGGATAGAGGATCGTATAGACGATGGCGAAGACGATGGTTCCGTAGAAGATCGTCAGCCACCAGCGCGGCAGGGGTGTGTCGAGTTCCTTGATGCCGTCCCAGCTATGGCCGGTGGTCTCGGTCCCCGTGACCTCGTCGACCTGCTTGTCATGGGCCTTGTCGTTGTCGGCCATGGGATCAGTCCTCCTTGAAGGGGATGCGGGCCGCCTCGTCGGCGGATGCCTTGCCGCCCGGCCGGAGGGCGAAGAGAACGGCGCCGATGAAGGTCACCGTCATGAAGAGAAGGCCCCAGCTGTCGGCGAAGCTGCGCATGGCCTGATATTCGAAGTCCATGGGAGTCCCCTTTCGCTTCAGCGGATCGACGTCTCGGGCTCGAAGGTCGAGAAATCGACCAGCGTGCCGAGCATTTGCAGGTAGGCCAGAAGCGCATCCATCTCGGTGAGGCGTTGCGGATTGCCGTCGAAGTCGCCGGTGACGGCCTTCGGGTAGCGGGCGAGAAGTCCGCTCGTATCGGCATTCGGATCGGCCTGGGTGAGGAGATCGGCCTTGGCCTCGGTGATCATCTCCTCGCTATAGGGCACGCCCACCGCGACATTGGCCTTCAGATGGCCGGCCGGGTTCTCGACGACGAGTTCGGTGTCGGCGAGGAAGCCGTAGGACGGCATGATCGATTCCGGCACCACCGATTGCGGGTTCTGGAGGTGCTGGACATGCCACTCGTTCGAATAGCGACCGCCGACGCGGGCGAGATCGGGTCCCGTCCGCTTCGAGCCCCATTGGAAGGAATGGTCATACATCGACTCCGCGGCGAGCGAATAATGCCCGTAGCGTTCCACCTCGTCCCGGAAGGGCCGGATCATCTGCGAATGGCAGACATAGCAGCCCTCCCGGATGTAGATGTTGCGGCCCGCCAGCTCCAAGGGCGAGTAGGGCCGCATGCCTTCCACCTTCTCAATCGTGTTCTGAAGGTAGAAGAGCGGGGCGATCTCGACGATGCCGCCGATGGTGACGACCAGGAAGGAGAGGACGAGGAGCAGCGTGACGTTGCGCTCGATCTTCTTGTGGCCGGTCAGGACTTTGTTGGTGAGTTCATTGGCCATGTCTCGGCTCTCCTTATTCCGCCGCTTGAAGCGACGGGCTCCGGCCGCCCATCGGCGCTTCCTCGCGCAGATCGCCACGGATCGTCTTGTAGAGGTTGAAGCCCATGATCAGCGCGCCGGCGAGGTAGAGAAGTCCGCCAAGCGTGCGGAGCACGTAGTAGGGATGCATGGCGGCGACGGTCTCGGCGAAGGAGTAGACGAGATAGCCGTCGGGCCCGTATTCGCGCCACATCAGGCCTTGCGTGATCCCCGAGACCCACATCACCGCCGCGTAGAGGACGATGCCGAGGGTGGCGAGCCAGAAGTGCCAGTTGACGAGACGCATCGAATAAAGCCGCTCGCGGTTCCACAGGCGCGGGGTGAGGAAGTAGAGCGCGCCGAAGGAGATCATGCCGTTCCAGCCGAGAGCGCCGGAATGGACGTGACCGATGGTCCAGTCGGTGTAGTGGCTGAGGGCGTTGACCCCCTTGATCGACATCATCGGGCCTTCGAAGGTCGACATGCCGTAGAAGGCGACCGAGATGACCAGCATGCGCAGCACCGGGTCGGTTCTCAGCTTGTCCCAGGCGCCCGAGAGCGTCATCAAACCGTTGATCATGCCGCCCCAGGAGGGCATCCACAGCATGATCGAGAAGACCATGCCCAGCGTCTGCGCCCAGTCGGGCAGGGCGGTATAGTGGAGATGGTGCGGACCGGCCCAGATATAGAGGAAGATCAGGGCCCAGAAGTGGATGATCGAGAGCCGGTAGGAATAGACCGGCCGGTTGGCCTGCTTCGGAATGAAGTAATACATCATGCCGAGGAAGCCGGCGGTCAGGAAGAAGCCGACCGCGTTATGGCCGTACCACCATTGGGTCAGCGCATCCTGGACGCCCGAAAAGGCCGAGTAGCTCTTGGCGCCCATCAAGGAGACGGGCACCGCCAGATTGTTGACCACATGGAGCATGGCCACGGTGACGATGAAGGACAGGAAGAACCAGTTCGCCACATAGATGTGCGGTTCCTTGCGCTTCACCAGCGTGCCGACGAAGACCGCGAGATAGGCGACCCAGACGATCGTCAGCCAGAGATCCACATACCATTCCGGCTCGGCATATTCGCGGCTCTGGGTGATGCCGAGAAGATAGCCGGTCGCTGCCAGCACGATGAAGAGCTGATAGCCCCAGAAGACGAACCAGGGCAGGCCGCCGCCCCAGAGACGGGCGCGCGTCGTGCGCTGGACGATGTAGAAGGATGTGGTGATCAGCGCATTGCCGCCAAAGGCGAAAATGACCGCCGAGGTGTGCAGCGGACGCACGCGGCCGAAATTGAACCAGGGTTCGAGATTGAACTCCGGCCAGGCGAGCTGCGAGGCGGCGACGACGCCGACCAGGAAGCCGACAATGCCCCAGAAGGCGGTGGCAATGACGCCGTAGCGCACCACGTCGTCCTGATAGGCGACGGCGGTGGATGCGGCGGCGGTCGCCGTAGCGGCACCCGAGGCGCCGCCATTGGTCTTGAACGGGATCATCTTCGAATCGCCGAACTCGATCCGGTTGAGCAGGATCAGCGTGGCGATGGCGAGGACGAAGAACAGCACCCAGGCGTGGGTCTGAAACCCCGCATCCTGGGCGAACGCGGCGGCGATGAAGACCGCAAGCGTCGCAATGGCGAGGCCGAACGCCTCGACGTGGTTTCTCATGGGTTGGACCTCCGGATGACGACCGAGCGCGGGGCATCAGGGGTCCCCCTCGTCACGCGTTCGGCCATTGGCCATCACCTGCCAGTCGCGGCGCCGTGATGCCTTGACCTGGATCAAGGCGGGCTCATCAGCCTCGGCGCTAAGAGGTGAAGGACGGTCAGACGATCGGCCCATGGCGGGAGGAGGCGAGGGCGAGAGGCTCCGCACTCGAAAGTGCCTGTCCGGTTCGAGGGCGTCTGAGCCAAACGCGGGGGAGCCCGGCCCGAAAGGTGAGGCCATGCCGCCCGATCAGTCCGACACACTTCTGGCGGAGCAGAGCCTTCGATGAGACCCGATCACCCCAATTCCGGTGTCCCTGGCCGCAAATCGGCCAATATCTACCCGCTCGGAATCGAGACGAGGCTTGGTCCCGAGCTCGAGGCCCATATACGCGCGCAGGAGAATCTTTGTGCTCGGCTGGAGGCCCTGGCCGACGGGCTTCCCGACAAGATCGATCGGCAGATCTGCCTACATCTCGCCAGGCAGATCGGCGCGGTGGTCAAGAAGGCTCATCGTTTTGAGGAAGGGCTTCTGTTCCCGCTCTTGCGAGGCCGTGCGATCGGCGACGAATCTCTCGCCCAGACCCTGACTCGGCTGCAATACGAGCATTTCGAGGACGAGGCCTATGCGGACGAACTCGCGGAGGCTTTGACCGGCTTCGTCACAGGCTCGGGCCGGCCGAATGCCGAGACCCTCGGCTATATGTTGCGCGGCTTCTTCGAGGCGATGCGCCGCCATCTCGCCTTCGAGCGCGAACATCTTCTGCCGCTGTTAAGCACCCCTCAGGCCGGGAGCCCTGTCCATGCCGCATGATCCCGCCGCCATCCTCGCCTGCCATGGCCAGCGGGCACCGCGCTATACGAGCTATCCGACGGCGCCGCACTTCACCTCGGGAAGCGGTTCGAGCCTCCAGGGCGCCTTTATCGAGACGCTCGATCCAAAAGAGCCGGTCTCGGTCTATTTGCACATTCCCTATTGCGATCGCCTCTGCTGGTTCTGTGGCTGCCACACCAAGCATACGCTGCGCTACGAGCCCGTCGCCCGCTATGTGGACAGTCTGGTCGAGGAAATCCGGCTCTTTCGCGAGCGTGTCGGATGTCGTCTGCCGCTCGACCGGGTCCATTTCGGCGGCGGCTCGCCAAGCATGCTTCGCTCGGCCGAATTTCACCGGCTGAACGATGCTCTGGACGAGGCCTTCGAGCTTCTTCCCGACGCCGAGATCGCGGTGGAGATCGATCCCTCCGACGTGACCCCTGAGACACTGGAGGGGCTGCGGCTCATCGGTCTCAACCGGGCCTCGATCGGTGTTCAGGACTTCGATCCGGACGTCCAGGCGGTGATCAACCGGCCCCAAAGCTTCGAGGCGACGCGCGATGTGGTGACCGCTCTGAGGGCCGGCGGGCTCTGCACGGTCAATATCGATGCGCTTTACGGCCTGCCGCGCCAGACGCCGGAGCGGCTGATGCGCACCATCGATCAGGTGATCTCCTTAGAGCCGGAGCGCGTCGCCCTGTTTGGCTATGCCCATGTGCCCTGGGTGAAGACCCATCAAAAAATGATTGCCGACGCGGATCTCCCTGACGAGGCGCAACGCTTCGCCGATGCCCGCGTCTCGGCCGAGCGGCTGATCGAGGCCGGTTATCAGGCGGTCGGCATCGACCATTTCGCAAAGCCCGGCGACCGGTTGGCGCGGGCCGCGCGCGAGGGCCGGCTCCATCGCAATTTCCAAGGCTATACGGTCGACGAGTGCCGCACCTTGATCGGCTTCGGGGCCTCGGCGATCAGTCGTTATCCCGGCGGCTACGTCCAGAACGCCGTGCCGATCCATCTTTATAAGGACCGGGTGGCGGCGGACACCCTTCCGGCCGAGAAGGGCTATGGCCTCAGCGAGGACGACGTTGTGCGCGCCTATGCCATCGAGCGGCTGATGTGCGATTTCTCCGTCGATTTCGCCGATCTCGACGCCCGTTTCGGCGCCGCAGCCCGGCCAGCGATCCGGGCTGCGACGCTGAAGTTGGCAACTGATCCGTTCGGCCTTGCGCGCTTGGAGGATCACCGGATCACCGTCAGCGAGACCGGGCGTCCTTTCACCCGGATCGTCGCCTCCTGGTTCGACGCCTATCTCGACGAGGGGGGCGTCCAATATTCGAAAGCCGTGTGAGGCGGCGCTATTGGCCGAGCCTCATGGCTTCATCCGCCAGCCGGTCTTGAAGATCCAGGAGATGAAGGCAAGGGCGAGGCCCATGAAAACCAATGTCATCGTCAGGCTGACGACAATCGAGACGTCCGAGCTTTCGAAGAAGGCCCAGCGGAAGCCGGAAATCAGATAGACCACCGGATTGGCCAGCGAGACATCGCGCCAGAAGGGGGGCAGCATGTCGATCGAATAGAAACTGCCGCCGAGAAAGGCCAGCGGCGTGACGACGAGCAGGGGCACCAGTTGCAGCTTCTCGAAGCCGTCGGCCCAAATGCCGATGATGAAGCCGAAGAGCGCGAAGGTCACCGCCGTCAGCACCAGGAAGACAAGCATCAGGATCGGATGAGCGATGGGCAGGTCGATAAAGGCCATCGCCGTTCCGAGGATGATGAGGCCGAGAATGATCGACTTCGTCGCCGCCGCCCCGACATAGCCGAGCACCACCTCGAATGCGGAGACCGGTGCCGAGAGAACCTCGTAGATCGTCCCCGCGAAACGGGGAAAATAGATGCCGAAGGCGGCGTTGGAGATCGACTGGGTCAAGAGCTGCAGCATGATGAGGCCCGGCACGATGAAGGCGCCATAGGCGATGCCGTCGACCTCCTGAATGCGCGAGCCGATCGCCGCGCCGAAGACGATGAAGTAGAGCGATGTCGAAATCACCGGCGAGATGACCGACTGCATCACCGTGCGCCAGGCCCTCGCCATCTCGAATTTGTAGATCGCCGCAACCGCATGGATGTTCATCGCGTCTCCTCCACGAGACCGACAAAGATCTCTTCCAGCGTCGATTGCTTGGTGGCGATATCCTTGAAGCGCACGCCGTTCTCGGCGAGGAGCCGCATCAAGGAACCGATACCGGTCCGCTCGGCCCGCGTGTCATAGCTATAGGTCAGGCTCTGCCCGTCCTCGGACAAGGCAAGATCGAATTCGGATAGGGCTGGCGGAATGGTGGTGAGCGGCTCCTGAAGCACAAGGGTCAGCTCCTTGTGACCGAGCTTCTGCATCAATTCGGCCTTGTCCTCGACAAGGATCAACTTACCGCCGGCAATCACGCCGATGCGGTCGGCCATCATCTCCGCTTCTTCGATATAGTGGGTCGTCAGGATCACGGTGACGCCTGTCTTTCGAAGATCGCCGACGACCGCCCACATCTCCCGGCGCAGCGAGACGTCGACGCCGGCCGTCGGCTCGTCGAGAAAGAGGATGTCCGGCTCGTGAGCGAGTGCCTTGGCGATCAAGACACGCCGCTTCATGCCGCCGGAAAGCTGGCGCAGCTGGCTGTCGCGTTTTTCCCAAAGGGTCAGCGACTTCAAGACGCGCTCGACCACGGCGGGGTCCTTGGGCTTGCCGAACAGGCCGCGCGAGAAGGAGACGGTGTTGTGGACGGTCTCGAAAGCGTCGGTGGTCAGCTCCTGCGGAACGAGACCGATCTTGGCTCTGGCCGCGCGATAATCCTTGACGACGTCGTGGCCGTCGACGGTGATCGTGCCCTCGCTGAGGCGCGCGAGACCGCAGATGAGCGAGATCAGCGTCGTTTTGCCGGCGCCGTTCGGACCGAGAAGCGCAAAGATCTCGCCTTTTTTGATATCGAGATCGACGGTGTGAAGCGCCTGAAAGCCGCCCTCATAGGTCTTGGAGACCCCTTGGATCGACAGGATCGGCGGCGTTTGGACAGATGACATCGCTTTGGCTGAAAGCCCCGTTCGGTGGGATGAGGTCGAAGGGGCCGGAGGCCCGGACGCGACCAAGATAGGTGGTGACCCAAGGATTGGAAGGGGCCTTTAGGGACGGGGCCCTTGCAAGGTCAATCGCCGCCTTGCCCGCGATACAAGGCGATGAGGCGCGGGACATAGAAATCGACGAAGGCGCGGACGGCCGGCAGCATGTAGCGCCGGGACGGAAAGGCCATGTGATAGATCGCCTCTTCGGCCCGCCAGGCCGGCAGGACGGGGACCAGCTTGCCTTCGGCCATCGCCTGACCCGTCAGAATGGCCGGCAGGCGCGCAATGCCGATCCCGGCAATTGCGGCCGATAGGACGAGATTGACCGAGGGGCTTGAAAAGACCGGCTCCAGAGTCACTCGATCGAGGGTGCCTTCTGGTCCGACCAGGGACCAAATCTCCTCCCCATTCTGGGATTCCGAGCCGATGACCGGCAATCGGGCGAGATCGCTCAGATGGGTCGGCACGCCATGACGCTGCAGCAACTCGGGGCTTGCCGCGAGCCCGCCCCGGATGGGGCCGATCCGGCGGATGACGAGGTCGCCGTCGCCATCGAAGCGCGAACGCACGCGCAAGGCGACGTCGATCCGCTCCTCGATAAGATCGAACCGTCGGATCCCAACAAGGAGTTGGACACGAACCTTGGGATTGACGGACATGAACTCCGGCAAGCCGTCGACAACCGCCTGTGCAGCAAGGCCCGGGGGCGCGCTGACCCTGACGATGCCCCTCGGTTCGGCGGTCAGCGAACGGGCGCTGTCCTCGGCGGCCTGCATCTCGGCAAGGGCCGCCTGGGCATGGGCATAGACGGATTGGCCGGCCTCGGTCGGCTCGAAGCGTGAGGTGGTACGCTCGATGAGGCGAACGCCGAGTCGCTCCTCCAGATTCCGGATGCGGCGGCTGAGCATCGACTTGGCGACTCCGAGTTCACGGGCCGCCGGCGCGAAGCCGCGATGGCGCAAGACGGCTTCGAAGTAGAAAAGATCATCGAAGGTTCCGCGCATTCTTGTTCTTTCTTGAGAACGGCCCGTGCGATTTTGCTGCCTACAGGATTGCCCGTTCTCGGATTAGATCATGCCTACACCGGACGGCCAGCGGCTCCGATCCTTTTTCGAAAGAATCGCCCCTCCGCCTCGGCCGGGAGCAACAAGGCCAACAAGGGTCTTTATTGCAACCCGATCGAAATCTCCCAACCGAATGGAGACCCGTCATGACACGTTTCAAAACAATCACTGCAGCCGCTCTCGCCACCGTCACGCTCGCCGCCGCGCCGGCCTTTGCGGAATCGATCCCGGGTTCGGACGTCGCCTTTCACGATCAGAGCGTTCATAGCCAGCGCGTCACCGCCGCCGACCGCACCTATGGTGCGCCCAACTTAGCTGTCGACACCTTGGCCAACGCCCATCAACCGGTGCCGCAGGATGTGATGATCCCAGGATCGGACGCTTCCCGGAAGCTCTATAACGCGCAGATCCGGCGAACCGTCTCCGCCTCGACGGGGCAGGGCTTCGTCGCCTCACAACACCATCAGCCCACCCATTCGGGCGTCTGGGTGCCTGGTTCGGGCGCCGATTTCTGATCGGCCTCGTAGCGGCGCAGGCCGAAGACGATGATCATGCTGGCGGCAGGCTTCGCGCCTGTCGCCTTTTTTCGATGTTGGGCATCCACTCGATGGGCCCGTTCACCGGCTTTACGCCGTCGACTTATGTGGCTCGCAACGCGCTTGCCGCCACGCCGCGCATTTGCCTTGCCGCCAAAAGCAGGAGGCCGAGCGTGACGGCGTTCAGGACATGCCACAGAAAATGGGTGCCGATCGGCCATACATCGCAAAGCGGTTGATCAGCCATGCGGCAGCCGAGCGAGACCGCAAAGACCAATCCGGCAAGGAGCACGGTTCGCCCGACCGGCTTCTTGCGAAGGATGAGAAAGAGCCCGATCCCGAGCATGGCGAAGAGGCCTGGAAGATAGGCCGCCGACGAACCGGCGAGCGGCGCGAAGACCGGTTCGGCAAGAAGCGAGGCGGCGAAAAAGGCTGCGGTGCCGAGCCCCGTCCAGAGCGGTGAGAGGCCGATGAAACGGCGCAGAGCGAAAGCGAAATAAGCGAAAATGAAAATCGTGATCGGAATGACGTCGGCAAGGCTCGCCCATCGCGTCGCGAAGGTGTGAAACAGAAACGAGCCGATGCCGATGGCAAAGACGATGGCGAGGAGCACGATTTCGAAGACGCCGAGGCGCCGGCCCTGGCTGGGCCGGAGCGCGGGCAGAAGCGCCAGAAGGAAGGCAGCGTTGGTGACGGCATTCAGCGGCTCGGACCAGAAGCCCGGATCGGTGCGCTCGCAATAGGCGTCGATCGTCTGGAACCAGTCCAAGGCGCCGGCCGATCAGCTCTTGGCGTCGAAGATCTGGTCGGATTCCCGCGCGGATGACTCGACACTCGGCTTGGAAACCAAGACGCTGGGAGATCCCTCATGCGCGTCGTCGAAATCGACGACGATGGTCGCGCCGGCGGCCGAAGCCGCCCGGTGGAGATCCTCTGCCGTCTTACAGACGAAATTGGGCTTTTTGGCGCGCGACGTCTCGGTCTCGACCGGCATTTTGATGCGATCGAAGACGGCAGGCGTCGCCTCGTCGATCACCACCAGGCCGTCGCCATAGGTGAAGTCGCCCTGGACGAGATCACCGGTGACATCGGCACGCGGCGTGCGGCGATCGAGACCGACGCGCGAATAAAGCCGGTCGACAATCGCAGCGGCGTTGCGATAGCGGCGGGTGGAAGGTGTCGTTTCCGCCATGGGCATGGTCCTTGAGGAGAAGAAGGGCCAGAATCGACCCTTTGCATGTTGATCGGGAACGGGCGGCGAGGGCCGCCTGTTCCCATGTCGTTAAAAGTTCATGAACGTGTGAAGAAGCGCAAGACGGCGTTTCGCCCTTTGCGCTGTCCCCGCTGCATCATTGGGCGGCGCTCGCCGTCTGGCCGAGCCTCATGCAGTTGGCGAAAAAGGTCGTCGTCGCCGGCCAATCGGAGAAGACGCCGATCACTCCGACCTGATTGGCGAGGACGTCGAGCAGCTTCAGCATGTCGCCATCCGAATCCGTGATGTCGGAGATCGACTGGTAATACCAGCCACCGCCCGAGGCGAGCGGCCCGGAGCGTTCCAGCGACCAGGTGATGATGTCGAGCCCAGCCGCCTTGGCCGCTTCGGCATAGGGCGAGGGGACGATCTCGCTGTCCTTGGCGGTGACGAGCATCCAAAGCGGCGGAGCGATGATCTGCACGCCTTCATCCGCGAGCGCCTGCATCGACGGCTCGAAGGTCTCCGGCTTCAAGGGATCGAAGCCTTCCAGCGTCTCGTCTCGATTGTCGAGATAGACCGCCTGCTGGCCGAATTCCGGATATTCGCGGATCCAAAAGCGGATATCGTCGAGATTGAAGGACTGGGGATAGACGTCCTTCGGATCGACGCCCGACGCGATATAGTCCTCGATCATCTGCCGGGCATAGTCTTCCTGGCTGTAATCGCCCTCGAAAGGCATCGCGACTTCCGGGGTCTTCAGCTCGGGCGTGAACTTGCGGCCAAAGGACTTGATGAGATCGATCGAGTCCTTGTGGGTCATCAAAGTGCCTGGCGAATAGAGCGTCGTGCGCCAAGAAGCGTTACCACCTTGGAAGGCTTCCGCCGTCGTCGCCGTCTTGTCCGAGGAATCCATCTTGGCGTTCAGCGAGCGGAACTCGGCCAGCGTCAGATCCGAGGTGCAGCAGGTGGCGGTCGCTTCCGCGCCGTCGGTCGCCGGCGAGAACGGATTGGTGCATTTGGCCGCCAATTCGGGCCGGGTCAGGATATCGGTGGTCGTCGCCAGATCGCATTGGGCATGGCGACAGACGAGCTCGCGATCCTTGGTGAAGGAGACGTCGCATTCGATAACGCCGGCACCCTGGCGCGCGGCGGCCGTATAGGACTGGCGCGAATGCTCGGGAAACTGGAGCGGGGCGCCACGATGACCGATCGACCAGTCATTGACTTCCATCGGCTGGCCGATGCAGCTTGCGAGCTTCTCCTTCAGGGGACCGTCTTCCAGCGTGTCGACGAGATAGGCCGGGCGAACGCCGACTTCGGCCGATGTCGAAGCGCTCTCTTGCGCGAGAGCCGGGCCGGTCAGGCACGTCAGGAGGGCCAGAAACCAGAAGTCTTTCCGTGAGGCCATGATCGCGGCTCCTTTCCAATCGGCTTGAATTCGGTTGGGCATATGGCGCGCCGAAAGGCGACGCTCATTGCTGTGATCTAGCCAAGTCAGACGACAGGGTGACGACGGATCGGCGAGAAATCCGCATTCATAATTCGCGAGCGTTGGTCGCACCGGCGATCACGCAGGGTTCATCTCGCCCTGCAATTGCATCCTGCGGTCCTTTCGGGCGAAAGACAGCCGACGAAGCACATAACCGGAGTGAGCCGCTGATGGGCGAAGGTGCGGTGAAAGCAGACGGGGAAAGGGACCATGGCGGTTCTGCCCAAGAGACGATCGAGGCTTCGGTCCGGTTGATTCCCGTTTGCGCAGGGCTCGCACTCTTTGCTCTCTTCCTGGTTTTGCCCGCGCCGGAGGGCCTGTCGACCGAGGGCTGGCGCGTCGTCGCCGTGGCAAGCCTGATGATCGTCTGGTGGATCACCGAGGCGATCCCGGTCGCGGCCACCGCGCTTCTGCCGCTGGCCCTCTTTCCCCTGACCGGCGCCGTCGAGATGGGGCCGACAGCCGCGCCCTATGCCGACCCGACGATCTTTCTCTTCATGGGCGGTTTCATGCTGGCGAAAGCCATGCAGACTTGGAATCTCCATCGGCGCATCGCCCTGTCGATCGTCGCGCGCACCGGATCGCGCCAGCATCATATTGTCGGCGGCTTCATGCTGGCGACCGCCTTCCTGTCCATGTGGGTCTCCAACACGGCGACGACCGTGATGATGCTGCCCATCGCCCTGTCGGTCGCCGGCCTTCTGGCGGATGATGCCGGCGACGAAGCGGGAAGCGCGAAATTCGCTCTCGCCCTTCTGCTCGGGCTTGCCTATTCGGCCTCGATCGGCGGTGTCGCGACGCTGATCGGTACACCGCCCAACGCCCTTCTCGCCGGCAGTCTCTCCCAGGCCTATGGCTATGATCTCGGCTTCGGTCGCTGGATGCTGATCGGCGTTCCGATCGCCGCGATCATGCTGGTCATTTCCTGGCTGCTTCTCACGCGGATCGCCCTGCGCCTGCCGACCCACCAAATCGAGGGCGCCGAACGCCTGATCAAGGATCAGGTCGCAGCGCTCGGGCGCTGGTCGCGGCCCGAGATCATCGTCGGCGTCGTCTTCATCTCGGCCGCGCTTCTTTGGGTGTTTCGCTCGGCGCTCCAAGGCATCATACCGGGGCTCAACGATGCCGGGATCGCGATTGGCGCCGCTCTGGTCCTCTTTCTGATTCCGTCGGGCACGACAAAGGGCGTCGCTCTTCTCAATTGGGAGACGGCGTCGCGCATTCCCTGGGGCGTTCTCCTTCTCTTCGGCGGTGGGCTGAGCCTGGCCAAGGCCGTGGCGGAGACCGGGCTCGATCAGTGGATCGGCAATGCGATCGGCGGATTCGCGGGGGCCCTACCGCTCATCGGCATCGTGCTTCTGGTCGCAACGGTCATTCTTCTCCTGACCGAATTCACCTCCAACACCGCGACGGCGGCAACCTTCCTGCCGCTCCTTGCGGCCCTTTCCGAAAATCTCGGTGAAAATCCCTTAATGCTCGCCGTCCCGGCAGCGCTCGCGGCCTCCATGGCTTTCATGATGCCGGTGGCAACGCCGCCCAATGCGCTCGTCTTCTCTTCGGGGAAGGTCACGATCCCGCAAATGGTCCGCTATGGCGGCTGGCATAATCTTGCCGCCCTCCTGGTCATCTCGACGCTCGGCTATCTCATCCTCACGACCCTTTTCGGCGTGAGCGTCGGCGAATTACCGGATTGGGCGACGAAGGGCGCCGAGGCGGTGCAGTAGCGCCGTTTATCTCTCGCGACACGATGCGGCATTTGCCCTCCCACGCCATCGGTCGCACTATGGCGAACCCGCGAGAGGCCAAGAGAGGGCGCCGACTTTGTTCCGGCAGGCACCCTGATGCTTCTGGCGGCCTTCAAGATCCGGCATCGCCATAGGATCCGGGATCGGGCAGCATGGGAGGATGGCATGGGATGGATAACCTATGGGACGGTGGGTCTCGCACTCGCCTTGTCGCTGACGGAAGCGGTGCCGGCCCTGGCACAGGCGGCGGAGAATAGCCGCGCAAGCGTCGCCGTCATTGGCTTCGACTATTCGGATTCATCGGGCGAGCTCGAGGATCAGTCGGCCGAACATGCCGAACGGGTCGCCGCCTTTCGCCGGCAATTGCGCGACGGGATCATAGCGTCGGAACGCTTTGAGGCGGTGGAGCTTCCTTGCGTCGAGACCTCGGGCTGCACGCGGGGAAGCGCGCGGGCGGATCATCTCTTGAAAGAAGCGCGCGAAGCCGGCGCCGACTATCTGGTCTTCGGCTCGATCCACAAAATGTCGACCCTGGTCGGCAGCGGCCGGGTCGACGTTCTCGACGTCGAACGCGACCGGATCCTCATCGACCGCATCCTGTCCTTTCGCGGGGATAATGACGACGCGTTTGCCCGTGCTGCCGGCTTTGCCGCCAAGGATATCGTCAAGACGCTTGCCGAAGGCGAAACCGCGCGTCAGCGAGAAGCCGGACGCTGATCATCGACGATCATCGCCCGCTCGCATCGCTCGATATCGCGATGCGGCAGCGTGGGGCGCCAAGAAATCGTCCGAGGCCGGTCGGTCAATGATGCGGCAGAGAATTCGGTGTCTGTCTGTCGATCTTCGCGAGGCGCGCCGCAGCCCCGCCGATCGCATTGCGGAAGGCATTGTCGAAGGTGACGCCCGATATCGCCCAGCGTGAATCCATGACGCCTGGAGCTTCAAGATGCCAGGCGGCGCGCCAGCCCAACGCTTCGGCGTCCCAGTCGAGTGTGCCGGATAAAAACACTGCGGCCGCCGGATATCGGCCCGCAGGGGTTCTGTGTCCCGCCACACGGTTTTCCGGGTCGCCGGTCCCGGAGCGTGGGGCGATCTGGTCGGAACCGGCTCCCTGGCCATCCGGCGCAATGTGCTTCATTCGCGTCAAGTCCGTCCGTGTCGGCAGATGCAGCGACATGCCGAATTGAGCCGCTGCCGCGAAAAGTGCGTCCTTCTGGTCAATCCCATGGCGATCATCGGCCGCGAGGAAGAAAGACCCCGCTTCAGTCCTGATGGTGATGAGCGCGACGAGCGGCGGCCTGTCGATCCAGGCGGACGAGCCCAGCGAGGCAAGGGCGGCGTCGACTTTGACTGGGTCGAAGGCAACCGTGAGATCGTAAGGTCGGTCGCGTGAGCCCTGTTCGTCGTGATGCGGAATCCCCTCCATCCGATCGCGATAGCGATAGGAGACCATATAGGATGGGGCTTGTTCCGACAGGCGCACCGCTCTTGGTTCGCTGGCAAGCGAGATATCGCCCGACAGTTTGACGAAGACCTGCAAGAGGCAGTCGCGCAGGGCCGGTATTCGGGTTTCCGCCCGCTCGCCGGTGACGATCGTTTGACCTTCGTAAAGTGTGAGATCGGCAGCGATCCCGGGAGCGCCGGCGCCGGAAAGGAGCGCGATCGTCAAGCCCATGATCGGAAGACTGGCCCAATTCATAGCGATAGACCCCATAGGCAGAACCGCCGGACATGCTGGAACTGTCTTAAGATTGTCGCAGAGCTTTGGCGGAGAGTCACCTCCGCCTTTCGAGCCACTTGCGATTGGCCAGCCTAGTGCCCGAAGCGATCAAGCGCAGTCGTCGCTGCCCGTTCGCCAGCGATCGATATCGGCCGCAGCCTTGTCGCCAGCCTGGCTGCCGGTGAGGGGCCCGTAAATCGACACGTCGGAGGAGCCGGTCCTCCCTTCGATCACGAGAAGCGGGCGCTCTTCGGGCTTGCCTTCCGGCACGATCAGGAAGCGCGGACGGCCGGAAAAGGAGGAAAGCTCCGGGGCCAGGCCGTAGGACTCGAAGACCGGATCGCCGGAACGAAACCAGCAGCGATCGGCATTGAGGGTCAGGCGCTCCATGAGATCGAGCCCGGTCTGTCCGCCGGGTGACGTGGCGGACGGCTCCGGCACCGTCCCGCAGCCAGCAAGAAGCGTGGCTGTGGCCACGAACAGGGCGCTCGTGACGCGAGAAGCGGGACGGAGCAAAGGGGTCGTCCTGGGGTGGGTCGTCATGCGGCGAGACTGGCCGATAAGCCGAGAGCGCTTTCGAAAATCGCCCGCCCGTCCGTGCCGCCATGCTCCGATTCGACGAGATTTTCCGGATGGGGCATCATGCCAAGGACATTTCCCTCAGCATTGACGATGCCGGCAATGTCGCGGACCGCGCCATTCGGGTTCGTGCCTTCGGCATAACGGAAGACCACACGACCTTCGCCTTCAAGCTGGCTGAGGGTCTCGTCATCGGCGAAATAGTTGCCGTCGTGATGGGCAACAGGGCAGCGAATGACCTGACCCTTCATGTAGCCGCTCGTAAAGCGCGTCTCGGCCGTCACGACTTCGAGCTTCACCTCCCGGCAGACGAAGCGCAGCGTCGTGTTGCGCATCAGGGCGCCGGGTAGCAGCCCGGCTTCGCAGAGGATTTGAAAGCCGTTGCAGACGCCAAGGACCGGCACGCCGCGGCCTGCCGCTTCGACGACGGCCCGCATCACCGGCGCGCGCGCCGCAATGGCGCCGCAGCGCAGATAGTCGCCGAAGGAAAAGCCGCCCGGAATGACGACGAGATCCACATCTGGCAGGCTCGTCTCGGTCTGCCAGACGGTCTTGGGTGCCTTGCCGGTGATCGTGGTCAGCGCCGCGATCATGTCTCGGTCGCGATTGAGGCCGGGAAGAAGGACGACGGCTGTGTTCATGGATCCGATCTATACGGGGTTTCGGGCTCGGCCAATTCACGAAGTTCGAGGCGCCGCTCGATTCGATCGAGGCGATCCTCGTGCCGGTCGAGCTTTAAATAGATATTATGGATGTCGCTCTGCATCGATAGAAGATGCCCGCGCATGGCACTCAACTCCTGCCGAATGCCTTGCTGCCCGAATTTCAGTTCCGAGATATCGGACTGCACCGATTTCAGAACCTCATAGATCAGCTCATTCGTGACATGGGCCATGTCGGCACATCCCTTGCCCTCAATCGAGGGTAATAGAATAGTCCTCGATCACGGTATTCGCCAGCAGTTTTTCGCACATGGCATCGAGGCGGGCCTTGGCGCCATCCCTGTCGTCGCCCTCGATCTCCACATCGAAGACCTTGCCCTGGCGCACCGAGGCGAGGCCCTCGAAGCCGAGATTGCGGCAGGCGCCCTCGATCGCCTTGCCCTGCGGGTCAAGAACGCCGTTCTTGAGCGTGACGGTGATGCGCGCCTTGATCACTGGATGAGCCTGTCCCTGGAATAGATGAGTCGCAAAGCCGGTGCCGGCTGCTTGACGGGCCTGCGCCGCCTCACTTGACCAACACCGGCCCCGAGGGGCGGGGCGGCTCGTTCTCGTTCATGATGCCGAGCCGGCGGGCGACTTCCTGATAGGCCTCTACGAGACCGCCCATATCCCGGCGGAAGCGATCCTTGTCCATCTTCTCCTGGGTGTTGATGTCCCACAGACGGCAGGAGTCGGGGCTGATCTCGTCGGCGACGACGATGCGCATCATGTCGCCTTCGAAGAGCCGGCCGGTCTCGATCTTGAAGTCGATCAGCTGGATGCCGACGCCGAGGAAGAGGCCGGAAAGGAAGTCGTTGACCCGGATGGCGAGCGCCATGATGTCGTCGATTTCCTGGGGGCTCGCCCAGCCGAAGGCCGTGATGTGTTCTTCGGAGACCATCGGGTCGTCGAGCGCGTCGGCCTTATAATAGAATTCGATGATCGAGCGGGGCAGGACGGTGCCCTCCTCGATACCGAGGCGCTTGGCGAGCGAACCCGCCGCGATATTGCGCACTACGACTTCGAGCGGGATGATCTCAACTTCCTTGATCAGCTGCTCGCGCATGTTGAGCCGCCGAATGAAGTGCGTCGGAATGCCCATCTTGTTCAAATGCGAAAAGATGTATTCCGAAATCCGGTTGTTGAGGACGCCCTTGCCATCGACGACTTCATGCTTCTTCTTGTTGAAAGCGGTGGCGTCGTCCTTGAAGAACTGGACGAGAGTGCCGGGCTCGGGGCCTTCGTAAAGGATCTTGCCCTTGCCTTCGTAGATGCGGCGGCGACGTGTCATATCAAACTCTGCTCGTGCGGTGCGGACCCAGCGAGGGCGCACGGCGTCCATGGGTCACGTATCGCGGTGAATAGACCAAAGCGCACGGCTCCACAATCGCCGCTCGTTGCAAAGCGGCGAAGCGGAGCCATGCATGAAACAAGAAAATCGGCACTCGGCCCCTCCTGTTCAAGAGAGGGAGGCAGCCTGAACCGCTTTCTTCCCCAAGGCTGACCGAGATCAACACCGGGCTTTACCCTTGTGCTAAGAGGGGCCGGAGAATCACCGGCGCAGAGTTTGCGGAGGATTTACGACCCATGATGTTCAACGATCGCGAACGCGACTTCGAGAATCGCTACGTCCACGACCAGGAACTGAAGTTCCGCATCCGCGCCCGGCGCAACAAGCTCCTGGGGCAGTGGGCGGCTGAGAAACTCGGCAAGAGCCCAGACGAGGCGAATGCCTATGCCCAGGCCGTGATCCGGGCCGATTTCGAACTGCCGGGCGAGGACGACGTCTTTGCCAAGCTGCGGCACGATTTCGACGCTGCCGGCATCGAGATCTCCGACGCCGACATTCGTGCGAAGATGGCCGAGTCGCTTATCGAGGCCGAAAAGCAGGTCATGGCAGAGTGACGAACGAACCCGTTCTGGAAAGCCGTCTGCCGGCGCGCCTCAGCGAGGGGCGGCTGGCCTTGTCGGCCTGGTTTTCGACGCCCCACCCCCTGGTCCAGGAAGCCTTTCTCGGCGCTGATTTCGATCTCGTCACCTTCGACATGCAGCACGGCATGCACGAGGCGGGCGAGATTCGCGACGGCGTGGCGCTGGCGAGCCGCTTCGGCCGTCCGGCCGTCGTTCGCGTCCCGGTCGGGGCTTATGGCCTCGCCTCCTGGGCGCTCGACATGGGCGCCAGCGGCATCATCATGCCGATGATCGAGACCGTGGCCGATACCGAGGCGTTGGTGAAGGCGGTGAAATATCCGCCGCTCGGCCTTCGTTCCTATGGGCCCGCAAGGGCAGCCGAGCTGATGAAGCGATCCGCGGCCGATTATGTCGCCGGCGCCAATCGCGAGACGCTCGCCTTCGCCATGATCGAGACGCCGGGTGCGATGGCCGCGCTTGAAGACATCGCCGCCGTCGACGGTCTCGACGGGCTCTTCGTCGGCCCGGCCGATCTCTCGATCTCTCTGTCGGACGATGGCCGGCTCGATATCGAGGGTGACAGGCTCAAGACTGCGCTCAACCGCATCGTCGCGGCCACGGAAGCCGCCGGCAAGATCCCCGGCATTTACGCGCCGACGGCGGAGCATGCCCGCCATTACGCGGCGCTCGGCTTTCGCTATGTCTGCGTCTCCTCCGACATCGGCGTCGTGAAGGAAGGCGCCCGGCGTCTTGCCGAGGAAGCACGGGGCTGAGGACGGCGAAGAGCGACGGCCCCCGGTTTCAAACGAGGGCCGTCCTGATCAAACCGCCTGACCGCAGGCCCGGCGGAAGCGGATGACGGTTTCGGCCATGCCGAATTCCAGCGCATCGGCGGTCAGGCCGTGGCCGATGGAGACCTCGGCAAGGCTTGGAATACGGGCGATCAGCGCGGGGAGATTGGCGACGGTGAGGTCGTGGCCGGCATTGACGCCGAGGCCATGAGCGATCGCGGCGTCGGCGCTAGCGCCGAGTTTGTCGATCTCGCGGCTGGCCGCCTCCGGGTCGCCCCAGGTGCCGCCATAGGGGCCGGTATAAAGCTCCACCCGGTCGCAGCCGGTCTCGGCCGCGGCTTTCATCTGATCGGCATCCCCGTCGCCATCGGCAAAGAGCGAGACGCGCGCGCCTTGCGCCTTCAAACGCTCGACGATCGGCGCGAGCCAAGCGCCCTCGCTCTTGAAATCGAAGCCATGGTCGGAGGTCGGTTGAGAGGGATCGTCTGGCACGAGCGTCACCTGTTCGGGGGCCGCACGGGCGACGAGTTCGAGAAACGCCTCGGACGGATAGCCCTCGATATTGAACTCCGCTTCTGGAAATTCCGAATCGATCAGGCGGCGGATGTCGGGCAGATCGGAAAAGCGGATATGGCGCTGATCCGGCCTCGGATGGACCGTCAGCCCGTGCGCGCCGGCCTGGAGCGCGATTCGGCCAAGCCCGGTCACGCTCGGCCAAGGTAGGTCCCGCCGGTTGCGCAGAAGAGCGATGGCGTTGACGTTCACGGAAAGTTCGGTCGGCATAACGGCTCCGAATTCAGGACGAAAGTCGAATCGACGACAGGAGATTGCACCGTTCCCGCGAAATTCAAAGACAGCGCCGTTGACTTGCCGGCATCGGCCCGCAACTCTGGCAGCGGAGCTCGAGACTGAAACGCGGGAGGTTGCCTTGGGCGGCTCGAAATTCATTCCAATCGTCGTGGCGGGCCTTATCGGCCTCTTCCTCGGCTGGCTGTTGGGTCCGGATGTCGGCGACGTGGAGGAGCAGATGTCCTCGGTCCAAAGCTCGATGGCCGAGCAGCAGGACGCGATCGCACAGCAGGTCGGTGCCCTGCAGACCCAGATCCAGGCTCTGAACGAGCAGGTGGCGGGGCAGGCCGATAGCGCCGGCAAGACCGTCACCGATGCTGTGGGCGGCATCAGGAGCGATTTGCAGACCTCGATCGAGGAGTTGCGGAACGCTTCCGGCCAGGCCACGTCCTCGGCGCAGGAGCAGATCAGCCAAGTTGCCAGTGATGTGTCGAACCGTCTTCAGTCGATCGAACAGACGGTCGGCCAGCTCGGGGAGCGGCTCGATCAGGCCAGCTCCGGATCGTCGGCCGGGGATCAGGGCAACGGTCAGGGCGGCGGCGATCTCGCCGGCCGGGTCGGCCCGAACGGGGCGATCCTTCTGCCGGAACAGGCGGCCCTTTTCGGCAATACGCGTGTCGACCTCGTTTCGGTCTCGGGCGATCAGGCCACGATCTCGGTCGGGGGCCAGGAGCAAACGGTTTCGAGCGGCGACTCGGTCGATCTCTCCGGCGATTGTTCGGTGTCTCTCGCCGGTGTATCCGGCGGCGCTGCCTTCCTTTCAGCCGAGGGATGCTCTTCCGGTGGGTCGGATGCGTCCGCTTCGGGCGGCTCGTCCGGTGGCGGCGATGCCGGTCGGCTCGCCTCGCAGATCGGCCCGACGGGCGCGATCCTTCTGCCTGAACAGGCCGCGATCTTCGCCGGCACTCAGGTGAATCTCGTCTCCATCGACGAAAGCGCTGGCACGGCTTCGGTCGCCGTTGGCGGCACGGATCAGTCGACGGTTTCGGCGGGCGACAGCATCGACATCGCCGAGAACTGCTCGCTTACTCTTGCGGGCGTTGCCTCGGGCGCTGCCTATTTCTCCTCCGAAGGGTGCGGCAATGCGCCTTCGAGCGGTCAAGGTCAGGGCGAGGCGGCCTCGAACCAGTCCTCCGGCAGCGGCGGCGCTTCGTCCAGCGACAATCAGAGCGCCTCGAACCAGGCGGCTTCTGGGTCGGATGGCTCGTCGTCCGGCGGCACGTCCTCGGGCGGCGATAGCTACGGCGTCGGTCAGACGGCTTCGATCGGCGATGCGCGCATCTTCGTCTCCGGCGTTTCGGATTCGGGCGCGACGCTCTACTCCGCCGATGGCGGACGCAAGAGAGTTGATGTCGGTTCGACCTATGATGCCGGCAATGGCTGCGCGGTGACGGTCCAGGCCGTCGAAGGTGGCAGGGTGACGCTGTCGCAATGTGGCGCGGGCGGCGGTCAGAATGCGTCCAACGCCTCCTCCGGCTCCGGTTCGGACGCTGGCGGCCAGGCCCAGCAGGCGGCCAGTTCGTCCAGCAACGGCCAGTCCGGCGGCGGTGAAAGCTATGGCATCGGCGAGACGGCAAGCTTCGGCGATGCGCGCGTCTTCATCTCGGCCGTGTCCGACTCCGGTGCAACGCTCTTCCCGGCCGGCGGCTCGGATCGGCAGATGGTCGAAGTCGGCTCCTCCATGGATATCGGCAATGGCTGTACGGTGACGGTGAACGGTGTCGAGGGTAGCCGGGTCCAGCTGTCTGGCGGCTGCGGCGATCAGGCCGCCAGCACCAGTGGCCGGGGCAACGGCCAGTCCGAAAGCGGTGGCCAGGCGGCGGCTCAGGCCTCCGGCGCGAATGCCGAGCGGAACGCGGCTTCGAGCGAGCAGCCCGCCAATGCCGGCGGCAATGACGCCGCCGCCGCGTCCGGTGGCGGCCAGCAGGCTTCGGCCGGAAGCGGCGAGGGCTATGCCACCGGTCAGACGGCGACGTTCGGCGAGCAGCGCGTCTTCGTTTCGGCGCTCTCGGGGTCCGGCGCGACGCTCTATGTTCCTGGCGCAGGCCGCGAACAGGTCGAGGCCGGCTCGTCGATCGATGTGGGCAATGGCTGCTCGATCACGCTGGACGGCGTCAGCAATGGTCGGGCGCAGATTTCTGCAAGCGGCTGCTGAACCCATCGGATGAAGACGTGCGGCCCGCTCTGAAAAAGCGGCGGCCGCGCTTCGATCGACCCTTATGACAAAGGCGCGGTGCCCCGATTGGCCCCGCGCCTTTCTTATGTTTGCGCGCCCGCTCATCGTGTCCGCGCTCTACAAAGACAGCGCCCACGTGGTTGGAGCACGATGCGGAAAAGTTGCATTGAGGGTCTACGACAGTGTCTTCAAACGGCATAGATCGCGCGCTCGGCATTCGAAGGTCAGGCTTTGACTCTCATCGCGCATGTCATTCTCGATCCCCGTGCCTACGACATTCACACATCCTGCGAAGAGCCTTTATTCCAGGGCTTTGCGACCGACCGTTGTCTTGACGATGACCTTGGCGACTTGTCTCAGCTGCCGGCAGCAAGCACCGACGACTTCTCCCCCTGGGGGAGAGCGACTGTCTTTCCGGTCAAG
>NZ_FWXR01000052.1 GCF_900176465.1 Fulvimarina manganoxydans | reverse complement strand
CTCCCACGGGCTTGGTGTCCCAAAGGTGCATCGGTCTTCCATCCGCCACCGCACTTGCCACTACAGCTTCAAATACGGCATTTGGGAAGTTACAAGGGTGCTCGTTTTCGATGGGGGTGTCCCCTCCTTTTCGAGGGGGTCTCCGGCCCGTGATCCTCGTAAAACGGAAAGTCATCCGGCCGGGCCGCAGCCTTCTCGGCTTCCCGGATACGCTTCGGCTTGGCAAGCATGGTCGTCTTCCAGTCGTCGATGCAGGTGTAGATGTCGCCGGCATAGTCGCCCGGCCTGCGATCGATGCGCAGGAAGCCGGTCTTGACCAGGGCGTTGAGCTGAATGCGGAGGCGGTTCCCCTGATACCCACACGGCTCGACCACGACGTTGCCTTCGTCATCGGCGAGACCGCTTTCCATGAAGGCGCGTGTCATCTGCCGGCTGGTCGAGCGGCCGTCCGTGAGATCGACGATCTGGCTGTAGAGCCATGTGGCGAGGAAGCGTGTGCCGGGGCTGAGAGTAGCCGGCACCTTTCGGACGCAAAGGCGATAGCCGTCGCGTTGGGAGATGGGGTGCGTTCGGAGGGTCTGGGAGGCTGCATGAGAGGCGCGAGCGCGCACGTCATCGAGAGCCACGACCTCGGCAAGAGGGGCCATTTCAAATCCTTTGCGCATTGAAAGTATAGTGTTGACTAAGACTTTGATAGATCGGTGGTCTATTGACCTGCAGGGGCCATTTTTAATATACTATCCACGAGGCTATAAGAAAAGGACCTAGGCTCAGGACTCATTGATCAAAGCCAGAAGATGACGGCGGCAGTGATGCAGATGGCCGAGAAGAAGGTGTGGGCGCACCGGTCGTAGCGTGTGGCGACGCGCCGCCAGTCTTTGAGCTTGGCGAACAGGTTCTCGACCTTGTGGCGTTGGCGGTAGAGCGTCGTGTCGTATGCGTAGGGGGTTTTGCGGCTTCGGCTGGATGGGATGCACGGCTCGATGCCCCTGGCTTCCAGTTCCGCGCGGAACCATGCGCTGTCATAGCCGCGATCCGCAATCAGGTGCGAGGCCGCAGGCAAAGCGTCGAGCACGAGACGGGCGCCCTTGTGGTCGCTCATCTGGCCTTCCGACAGGAGCAGGATGATCGGTCGCCCTTCGCCGTCGCAGACGGTATGGAGCTTCGAGTTCAACCCACCCTTGGTTCGCCCGATACGACGGGGAACATCCCCTTTTTAAGCAGGCTCGCCGCCGTGCGGTGGACCTTCAGGTGGGTGGCGTCGATCATGATGCGCTCAGGTTCCGGCCCTTCACCGGCAAGCCCGGCGAAGATGCGGTCGAAGACACCCAGCCGGCTCCAGCGGATAAAGCGG
>NZ_FWXR01000035.1 GCF_900176465.1 Fulvimarina manganoxydans | reverse complement strand
ACGAACTGCTTCGGCATCGTGTCGCGCGACACCGGCCAGAGCCGCGTGCCGGATCCGCCGGCCATGATGATCGGAACGATGGGCGAAGGCGACATGGCTTAAAATCCTTTTGTACCCTTCAGACCAAGAAAGCAGTGGAACCGCCTGGTCTCGCTGACTGAGCGAACAATTTGCAACGAATTCCGGGTTGGGATGCATAGAGGAGGTATGTCTTCTTATGAGCGATCGGACTGGAGCAGAAAGGCCTTCTCATTGTCATGGGCATAGCAGATGAAAAGTCGCATGCTTCGAATGATCTGCTGTAGGGAACTCGCGAGCACGTCGCCGTCCTCCAATTGGCCGTCGTCGCACATGTTCTCGGCCCACATTCCACCGGGACGGTCCTTGAAGAATTTACGCAAGGACGCTGCCGCATCAATGGCAAGTTGCTCCGCTTCCCAACCTACTCGGCCAAAATTTCGCTCCGCAATGGCGAGCCATGCACGCAGTCGCGCCGCCTGCGCTGTCAGTCGGGCGGTTCTGTCGCTTACTGTTCCGTCTGACCAGATCTCGTTGACAGCGACGCGGCGGGATGGATCGTATCCGAGTTGCTCGATGTTCTGAATGATCCGCTCGGGCTCATCGCCCGCGGATCGGTTCGTCAAATGCGCCCATTGCAGGATCAACCATGCCCATTCGAAATTGTGTTCGGGAATGATCCGGATCTTTCCGTCATGTTGAACGACCGACCAGTCTGAATGAAACTCGGCCGGTACGCAGTGCAAGGGTTCTATAAGCAGGCGTTCGCGGAAGAGTGATACAAGTAGGTCTGCTAAATCGTGCCAAACGGGTGCGGGCGAGACTTGGATCCATGCGAGCGCCGCATCCAGCATGTGCATCTGAAGATCAGAATATCGATGCGGATACGATTGCTCGAAAAATCCGTGGGATGGGTGACTGAAGCGTGACGCGATGGAGTCGTAGAGCCGCTGAGCGCGCCGTTCTATGTCCGGATCTTCCAATAGCTCATAGGCGCGTGCATAGGCTAACAGAAGAAAGGCCTGATCGTACAAATCGATATGATCTTCGCTTGGATAGCCGTCCTCATTGAACGAATGACGCAGAAATCCATCGGCAGACGTATGCGATTGCAGAAACTGATAGCCATGCCTGACACATGCTGCGGCTGCAGTCTTGTTCCAGCCAAGTCGCGCAGCGTCACAGAAAGCATAGACCTGTCGTGCTGTAACCCACGCCTGTCGCGGTCTCACGACACGTGTTCCATATGGCGAGAGGGCCTCGGTATAACCGCCCCCGCGATGGTCTGCGCCTAGAGTCGACCAAAGAGGCAAGATTTGATCGAAAAGCATCTGACGCAAGGTAAAGGACGTTCTGCGAACAATCCTCCGAGCCTTCGCTAATTCGATCGCTGGGTCAACAGCTTGCGCTAAACTGACGCCTGTGCCGAATTCACCGATTTGTGATGATGATGGGAGCATTTTTCCTCACCCACCTGAAAGGCCCGGAAATTCAGCTCATTCAATCACTAGATGGCGCATCTGAACATTGCTTTGGATTAAGGTAAAGTACCTCGAATATCATTAGAACAGAAAATATCGCTGCGGCACCTCTTGTGCGGCCTCACACGATGGTGAATGATGCCGTCGAAACCTTACCGAACGGGATCCTATGACCTTAAGCGCTTCTAATACAGCGTGTTAGCTTTCTTTGCGTGAATGTCGCGTTCTGCAACTACCTCGATATGATTTGGTGCTTGTCTTCGGATATATCGCTCGAACTGGGATCGATATTCGCGTAAACTTAGTACAGTAGAAAGCATAGAAGGCGCTTCAATCGGCTTTCCGGCTGCGTCGATCAGCTCATTTCTGGAGTAGCGTAGGATGATGTATCGCTCGCCGTTCTTGGATAATCTTCGCTCATCGTTAGGAAGTGGTTTTGCCGAGCAGTCGGCAATCGACGAATTGTCATCAAATATTACTATAGTGCAGAAGGGCGGCGAAGTTGTTCCGCTTGGTTACAAGGGACGAAAACTCTTCGTCATTAATAGTGGCATTGCAATGAGGTACCGCATTCTGCCGGATGGCGGACGTCAGATTTTTATGTTCCTTATGCCTGGCGATGCGTGCAACCCAAACCTTTTCAATGCCATTCCGGTGGATCATGCGATCGCGGCAGTCACGCCTCTGCAGGTCGATCAGATCTCCCATGAATCGATGCTGGCTCTTCTGAAAAAGATTCCGCAGGTCAATCAGGCCCTCTGGCAGATGGCGGACGAGCAAACGGCGGTCATGCGTGACCGCATCGTCAGTCTCGGTCGGTGTGATGCCCGTGTGCGCATCGCTATATTACTGTGGGAGCTTGTGTCGCGGCTTCGGGTCACAAATGTCGACGTGTTGCCGATCATGATCCCGATCACACAAGCACTCCTTGCTGATGCCGTAGGCATGACGCATATCCATTTCAATCGCGTCATCAAGGACTTCTGCCGGATGGAGGTGCTCTTCACACGGCGTGGCCGGTTGTTCGTCACGCGCCCCACCTTTCTCGAAAATCTTGCACGAGAGCAGACGGGCCATTGAGGGGCTCGAACTTCCATCTTAGCGACGGCGATATTATTATATAATTAATGAAATTTAATTCAAATTTTACTTAAGTTTCATCGCTACTGCTTCTCAGGCATAAATCGTTCGATGCTTAATTGACGTTAACGAACAAGGCGATTCGGCTGGTTAAGATACCATTATCGAATGGTAGAGAGGACCGAACGCCATGAGAATCAGTATATTTGGAGCAGGTTACGTCGGCGCCGTATCCGCAGCCTGCTTGTCCAAAGACAGAAACCATGTAGTTGCGGTCGATCCGGACCCCAACAAAATAAAACCGCTCCTTGAAGGCATTTCACCGATCATCGAGCCGGGTCTCGATGATTTGATCAAGAGTGGGGTTAGTTCTGGCAGATTGTCAGCAACTTCAGACGTCAAATCTGCAGTCGATACGACGGATATTTCGCTGATTTGTGTCGGAACGCCGTCACTTGCCGATGGAGGCCTAAACACTCAGTATCTCGAACGCGTGGCGCGCGAGATCGGAGAGGTCATTCGGCACAAGGAGAGCTATCACTCGGTAGTTGTGCGCTCGACCTGCCTCCCAGGCACCACCGAAACAGTGGTAATTCCAGCACTTGAGGCGGCATCCGGCCTGAAGGCTGGTCAGGGTTTTGGCATCGCCTATCTCCCAGAGTTTTTGCGCGAGAGCACCGCGATTGACGATTATTACGATCCAGGCGTCATCGTGTTCGGAGTGGTCGATACCGAGACTCTCAGGCGTCTGGAGGAGATACACGCGCATATCGAGCGACCGAAATTCAAGGTCGACATTCGGACGGCGGAAGGTATAAAATACACGAACAACGCATGGCATGCAATAAAGATTAGCTTCGCAAATGAAGTTGGAAACATCCTGAGCAATGCCGGCATTGATAGTCATATTGCATTTGAGATCCTTTGTTCGGATACAAGACTGAATATTTCCAGAGCTTATATGAAGCCGGGATTTGCCTTCGGCGGCTCCTGCCTTCCGAAAGATTTGAGGGCATTGATCAGCATGTCGCGGCGGCAGGGCCTTCCCGTTCCGTTGCTCGAGGCCACTTTATCGGCAAACGAAATCCAGATTCACCGTGCTTACAACATGATCGCGCATCATGGGCATCGGCGGATCGGCTTCGTCGGTCTCAGCTTCAAGCCAGATACGGACGATTTGCGCGAAAGTCCTTTGGTCGAATTGGCCGAGCGGCTTTACGGTCGAGGGTATCAGCTGAAGATCTATGATCCGAATGTACGGATGGATCGATTAACGGGCGCGAATGAGAGTTTTGTTCGCTCCCGCCTGCCTCACCTCGCTGACCTTCTGAACGACAGTATCGAGAACGTCATCGACAATTCCGATGTCATCGTTGTCGGCAATCGCGCCGAGATGAACGGATCGATCCGACGCATCGCCTCGGATGTTCCGATTATTGATCTGGTTCGAATGAACAGCGATCAGCGAAGCCAAGGCAATTATCATGGAATCTGCTGGTAAGTTGTCCGAAACGCCCGCCGCGCACCTCGCTTTGGTGCTCCTGATTGCGGCTGTCGCGTGTTCGCTCCCAAATGAGGCCTATGCGATCATCGACAGCCGTACAGGCCTGGCGATTGGAGTGATCGGCGTCTGGCGCTATGGCTGGGGTGCTCTCCACTTCATCCGAAGCGTTATCTATCGTGCCCTGCTCTATCCCAGGCTAAGGCGTGCTGCGAACGGACGCGAGGTCGAGAAGGTTCCGGCCTATCTTCTTGTAACGAGTTTCCGGATCCCGACGGATGTGACGGTCGAGGTCTATCGCGCGGCCATTCGAGCCGCGATCGAAGCGGGCCGTCCAACGACGATCGTCGCCTCGATTGTCGAGATGGCCGATCAGCGGCTGATCAAGCGGCTCTTCGGCCTGATGGTCGGTCCGTCCGATGAGGTGAAGCTAGTCTTCGTCCGGATCGACGGAACGGGAAAGCGGGATGCCCTGGCATTCGGATTTCGGGCCATCTCCCGGCTTCTTCCTCCGCCCAACGCGCTTGTTGCCGTGATCGACGGCGACAGCATCGTGCCCCCAGATCTCATCGACCGATGCGCTCCATTTTTTTCGGATCCGAAGGTTGGGGCATTGACGACGGACGAGGTCGCGCGGGTTCGCGGGTCGGATGTCTTCAAGCAATGGTATTCGCTGCGCTTCGCCCAGCGTCATATTCTGATGTCGTCCATGGGGTGGTCGCGGCGTGTTCTGACGCTGACAGGGCGCATGTCGATGTTTCGCGCCTCGATCATCTCCGACCCGAGCTTTATCGCGCAAGTTGAGATCGACTTCGTGGATCATCCCCGTTTCGGTCGGTTCAAGTTTCTAACCGGCGACGACAAGTCGAGTTGGTTCTGGCTTCTCAAGTCGGGCTATCAGATGCTGTATCTTCCGGACGTCAAAGTCGTCACGGTTGAGGATCCGCCGTCGGACAGTTTCCTCGGCTCGGCAGCAGCTTTGATGATCCGCTGGTACGGAAATATGCTTCGAACCAACGGGCGGGCGCTTGCCCTTAAACCTCGGCGGATCGGCCTATTCGTCTGGTGGGCGATCCTCGATCAGCGCCTGTCGATGTGGACCTGTCTGGTCGGGCTCGTCAGCGCCATTTTGGCAACATTGTTCGTCTCGCCTTTCACAATTCTCGTCTATGCCGTCTGGATCCTCGTATCGCGCTATGCGCTGACCTTGCTTCTTCTGTCGGCTCGACCACGCGTCTCGATCGCCTATCCCTTCCTTCTCTATTTCAATCAGGTCTTCGGAGCCATCATCAAGACCTTCGTCTTCTTCCGGCTGAACCGTCAGAAATGGACGCGCCAGAAGACCACGCTCGCGGGCAGCGGTCCATCGCTCACCCTTCGCTTCCTGAATTCCGAGTCGACGTTCTATCACGCCGCCAGCCTTCTGCTGTTGGTGACAGTCTGTTCGTGGATGATCGGAATAACCGATCTCCCGATCTGAAATCTGGATTTCATTCGAACACCCGGAGTCGCGTCATGGCCTCGATCAAGCATGAAGCTGAAGTACAGCGCCAATATCCCCGCTATCGCCTGCCAATCGATGCGATCGTCAATGGCGTTGCGTACAAGGTCCTCGATTGGTCGATGGGCGGGTTCGCCATAGCAAGGGGCGGCGCCCTCTTTCCGGGCGAAATCGTTCAAGCGAATTTAGTAATCCCCTTTCTCAGTTACGACCTGAACGTTAAGCTCAAGGCCCAGGTCCGGTATGTCGATGCAGAGACGCAACGGGCAGGCTTCAGTTTCGTCGAGCTCGATGAGCAACAGGCCAGCATCCTTCGCTACCTTAGCGACGCAATACTGTCTGGTGAGATTGTCTGCGTCGGTGATGTTATCGACGTGTCCCGCCGCGCCGGCTCAGGTCGGAGCCGATCTGTGCCCCCGCCGCCCTCGGGCGCATGGCATCGCGTGGCAACCTATGGCCGCCGATTTGGCGCAGCTTGCGGGGTTCTCGCGATCTTCGGTGCGTTGACGGTGTATCTTTGGGCCAATATCTACGATCGGCTCTATATGGTGCGTGCTGAGGCGGCCAATGTCTCCGCCAAAGTCGTCAATCTTGCCTCGCCATCCGTTGGGCGCATCGGGTATCTCAACGATGCACGCGAAGTGCGGCTCGGCGAGCCGTTGATGACGGTAACGCCGGCTGTCGGCGATCCGATTACGGTTCAGTCTCCCTGCGACTGCTGGCAAGTGGAGCAGGTTTTTGCTGGCGGCGATTTCGTCAAGACCGGCGATACGGTCATCAAGCTGATGCGGACCAATGCACCCATCGTCGTTTCGGCCCTCGTGCCCGCCGAACAATTGATCAGCCTCTACGGCGTCGAGAACGCACGCATCGAATATGCGGACGGGACACGTGTGGAGAAAGCGCAAATTCTTTGGCTGCCCGGTCGCGAAGACGGCCGAAGCGATTTGCCGAGAGCGGAGTCGACGGTTGTTCTCGACCCCGAACGCCATCTGTCCGCGAACATGATGGGACAGCCGGTGAAGGTCACGTTCGATCTCTTCGAGGACAGCCGAATCGGCCAATTCATGGCCTCAATGGCCGAGCCCTTTACGGCGGTCGCAGGCACTCTCGACGTTGAGCAAGAACCCAAAGTGGAGGGCGGCGTTCGTTAGGCTGCCGGTCAAGCCGTCACGAGCTATCGGACCATACGCTTCGACGGAGATGCGTTCCACCTCCTCTCGGAATCCGATGGAACGCTGCTGCCTTTGGCGTTCCAGCACTTGAGCGCAAGCGAGATGCCCCGTCGCCCGTCCTTGACCTGGCGAAACTCTCTAAAGCGAGCCACACCATGCGTTTTGCTATCCAATATTCCAAATTTGGCCAGGTTTGCTTCCTGTTACTGGGAATGGCGGGTTCTGCGTGGGCTGATGTCGGCGATGAGATCGACGCTGCATCCTCGATGATCAACGAGCGAGTGATTGCGCTCGACACCGAAAATGGGCTTGGCGGAAAGGCACGTCTGCTGCGCGAGGCTATCGATGCGATGGAAGTGATCGTGTCGCTCGAGAGCAGCGAGACATTTTCCCGGCGGGTGAGATTTATTCTCGAAGATCTGAGGAACCAAGCGATTACCGCCGATCAATTGCGCCTTCAACTGATCGGCGTTCTCTCACATGAAATCGTTGACGGCCCGTCAGACACGTCGGCTGACATTGAAGCCAAAGCAATTCTCCTCGAGATCGGCGATCCGAGCTATCGGGTTGCTGGCTGGGCATCGCTTGCACGCGCTCATGCGGCTCTGGCCGAGGTTAACGAGGCAGAGCGTCTGGTCGAGCGTTCGATCGCCGATGCTCTGCTGATCGAACGAGAAGAGACGCGCAATGGCGCATTGCGCGGAGCGAGCCTGTCTTTGATAGATTTCCCTGACCGCCGGGGCGCGATCGAGCTTGCGACCGATGCAATGACGCAGGAAAAGACCCGCACCGAGACCTATCGCCTGTTCGCGAAGGCGCAGCTCGCCGCCCTCGGCTATTCAAGCGAAGACGATGCTCTCGGTAAAGCCAGCAAAGCCAGACTGGCAGAGAACGACTTTCCGGAAGCTCTGCTTTTCGCGCAAGCGATGAGTCGAGGTCGTGCTGAACGCGAAAACGCTCTGCAGGCGATCATGGACCGGACAATCGGCGAGTTTAACGAGGCGGTCGCGGTTCAAACCGCAAAGTCTCTGGACGGCAACAAGGAGCAGGACGTCGCGCTCACACGAGTGATCCAAGGGCACATCGATCGTGGCCACCCGCTGCGTGGACTTCCGATCGCACGTCTCATGATCGGCGTGAATGCGCGCGTTAACGCCCAGATTGACATTGCTGACGGTCTGGCGGCCGCAGGCTACCGGGAAACGGCTGTCGATATCCTGGCATCCATCAAGCTTCCTCACGCCGAAGAGCCGCACGAGGTTGCCAAACTCGTCGGAGAGATCGCCGCCCTCGATGCATTCGATAAAGCCGAAGAAATGGCGTCCTCGTTGCCGGAAGGAAAGCATCGGTCCTTTGCCTATTCCCGCCTTATCAAACGGCTCGGCGATGAGGGATTGATAGACCGCGCGGAGAGCTGGCTGCCCGAGGTAACGAGGAAGGACGACCTTTCCTATGCGCGAAGCGGGATTGCGCGAGCTTTAGCCAAGGCCGGCGAACTGGCCGCTGCGGAGACGATGCTGCAATCGCTGACCAACGACGCCGACCGCGATCGGGTCCGCGAGTCGATTGCGCAAGGCTATATCAAGCTCGACGATCTCGAAGCAGCCTATGCTCGTCTGGCCGAGATTTCCGCTCCATCGGCGAAGAGTCGCGTGCTCCTCTCGCTGGCCGACGTCCTTGTGCGCACCGATCGCGCCCGCGCCGTGGCGATCCTCGACAGGGCGTTCGAAACCGCGGCCAAGGCTGATCCGAAGCAGCCTGCGGAAGAAGAACTCGGCGAAATCGCGACCGCTTTTGCCCGTCTCGGCGAGGCCGACCGATCCGGCAAGGCTTTGAGCGCGATCCAGAACGCGGCGATGCGCGATCGAACTCAAGCCGCGATTGCCGATCTTCTCGTGGAGCGCGGCGATCTGAAGGGGGCAACCGAACGTCTTTCTCAAATCGTCGACGCTTCCATAGCAGAAGACGTGAAGGCCGCGATCTCCTACGGCGAGTTCGTCGCGGATGCGGAACTCGGTTCCATGATCGAGCGTGTCCAGGATCTACATTATCGGGCGCGCGTCGCCGTCCTTCGTCGCGTGGCGGAACGTCTCGCGAGCAATCTCGATCGCACTGGCTGGCTGAGGAATCCGAGGGCAGGCCTGTTTATGCCGGTGCCGGCCGCGACGGCAGGCCGGTCTTCTAATTTCGTCGCCGGAGATCACGTCGTCCAAGCGCCGACACCGCAATCCCTGACCCTGGGCGGATTTAGCATTCCCGATGTTTTCGCCGTCACCGCGGCCGCCCAGCGGGCAACGATTCCCGGCCCTGTCGGCGGGGTTGGAGCATTGGGAATTGTGGGCTTCAGCCCATTTGGTCTGGAAGCCTTCAAGCTCACCAGCCGCGGCACGCCTGCCATTGAGAATGTTCAGCTTTCCCAGAAACTGGCTTGGCCCCACTATCTCGCGATCGAGAAAGGCGTCGTCACACTTGGGCAATTGATGCGCGAGGTGCCACGCATCCGGGAGCTCGAGTTCCTGAAGGTCGAAGGCGATACGCTCACAGTGCGCGCGCCCATCATCATTCTGCCAGGCGCTACATTGCTCATGTCGGGCCAGGAGTTTCGTGAATACCGTCTGAGCGCTATCTCAGGTAGCTTTATTGCCGTTGCTGGAACCTTAAGGGTTCAGGATACTGAACTGATCGGCTTCGACGAGGCCACCAATCAGCCCGCCTATGCCACCGAGAAGACCAAAGCCGACTTTCGCCCATTTATCACGGCCTGGGGCGGCAGCGACTTGCAGATCGCCGGGAGCCGGCTCGCGATGCTGGGCTATGATTCCGGCAAAGCGTACGGTTTGACGCAATCCAGCGGCGCGGCAGTCCAGTCCCTTTATACGATAGGGAGCCACAGTCCGACCGGCGTTATCGCCGACAACAGCTTCGAAAATTTGCGATACGGGTACTACAGCTACGAAGCGGTCGGCGTTCAACTCATTGGAAACGAGTATCGCGATAATATCGTCTATGGTATTGATCCCCACGATCGGTCTCATGGTCTGATAATTGCATTGAACACGTCTTACGGGGCGCGGAAAAAGCATGGAATCATCGTCTCGCGCGAAGTCGATGATAGTTATATCGTCGGAAACATCTCCGTCGACAATGAGGGTTCAGGACTCATGCTCGATCGCATGAGTCGTAATAACCTAATCTACGCGAACACGGCGGTCAGCAATGGTGGCGATGGTCTGACGTTCTATGAAAGTGGATGCAACTTTGCTGCGGCGAACAATCTGGCCGACAACAAGCGGGCCGGGGTGAAGGTGCGAAACAGCGTCCATGTCAGCCTCTACGACAATCTCATGGTCGACAATCACGAGGCGGGCACGGACATCTACATTTCAGATCTTAGCACATCGCCGGAGGGACGGTCGCGCAACTTCGTCCTGGATCCGTTCAAGCCGATTTCGACCACCTCGCTCGTCAACAACCTATTCGTTGCCAATGGTAGTGGAATTTCCGTCGACGGGGCGTCCCAAATCGTTCTGGAGCGCAATCGGTTCAGCAATCAACGCAACCGGGTGTTTAATGGAGACCTCCGCCGACTCGCTCCCTACCTGCTGCAGATCGGCGAGAAGACAGCCGTTTCGGTCAGCCGGACGTGCCAACCCCCCGATACGATCGATGCGTGCAAACTCGGTACCCTTTCGATGCCGGACTTCGATGCAATCCCGCGCCTCGACTTAGTCGCGAACCAGCCGGTCTGCACCGATCCGACCACAATAGAGCGGCGTGCCGCGAGCGTTGGAGGTTCCGATGGCTAGACGTTGGGTTCTTTTCCTCATTGTCGCGGCGGCGTTCGTGAAGAGCGGCTTTGCCGTGGCTGATGAACCCTTTGCCGGTCTTTTCGACGTTCCGGCACGCAAGGTCGAGCTACAGAGGGCGGAATACGCCGAGATACGCGCGGCTTGCTTGGCCGAAGCGATCGAAGGTCGATGGTCGCGTCTTGAACCGATATCTCGGTTGAAATCGACCGATGAATACGGGTCCGATACATCGGCGGAGGATTTTTCCTGGGCGATCATGGTCATGGCGGGGCATGCGCTCGCCGGCGAGGAGGAAGCCGGGCAATCCCTCTTTCAGTTGCTCGACAAATGGGCTCGCGCCGATGCTTTCAGGGAGACCGAGGAAGAATACGATCCATACTATGCGCTCAAGCGCCTCCTGCTCCCGACCATCGTCGCCTATCAGATCATTGCCCCCGATCTGAACGCGGAGGACAGCACGCGACTGAAGGACTGGCTCGATCGTCTCGTGCGACGGATTGACGCCGTATTCGACAAAGAGGTCGACCGAAACAATCACCGCATCCTTGCCGATAGCGTTCTCTCCGTCTGGGGCTCGATCATCGGTGATGAAACCCTCATCGCAAAGGGTGTGGAGCGCTTCGACCGAGTTCTTTCGGAGATGCGGCCGGACGGAACCCTGCCGCTGGAGGCGCGACGCGGTGCCCGTGCGCTTTGGTACCAAAGGCAGACCCTATCGAGCTTGGCCGTCATCGCTGAAGTTGCGAGAGGCAGAGGAGATGACCTCTATCACGAGCGGAATGACCAGGGTGGCAGCTTCGCGACGCTCGTCGGGTCTCTCCTGAACGGCTTGACGTCACCGCTTCTCGTGGCCGTCTACAGTGCCGAAAACCACATTCCCGGCCCGGAGAAGAACTATCTCGAGCTGGATACGTCCTTTCTCGATCGGCGGGGTCATGGACGCCACTACATGGCCTGGGCGGAGGCCGCGCGCCTTCGGGGAGCAGAAATGGCCTTCCATCGGCTGGACGGCCTGTTCATACGGGAGATCGCCACCGAGCGGCCTCTCATCGATGAATTCGCCGGCGGCAACGCCACTTGCTTCTGGGGGCGTCCATGACCCTTCTCCGCGCCACCATAGCCGCCATTCTCGTGGTTCTGCCCTGCTCGGCTCTCGCGCAGGGCAGAGAGGCAGAAAAAGGCGCCGAAACCGCACAGCGCTACGAAGCCGAGCGGGTACTTCTCGACCAGTTGCGCGACAGCCGGACGGAGGCCGATCGCCGCCGACTTGCGGAAATGTTCGTCGACGGCGTTGTCGCCGGACCCGACAACCCGCTCCGCATGCGGAATCGGGACACGGCAATCGCCATCTATAAGGCACTGATCCGAGCTGGAGATCGTTCCCCATCCACGGTAGTCAGGCTCGGCAAGCTGCAGCTGACTCGGACTGATGATGACGAACTAAAGCCGCTCGTCATGCCTCTGCGGGCAGCGGTCTTTGCGGGCAACGGTGATGCAGCCTACGTGCTCGCCGGAATTGCCGAGCGAGGTCTGCTCTTGGGCGAAACATCGGTTCAAATGCTTCAGACCGCAGCATTGCTCGGAAATGTGCCAGCGGCAATCGAATTGGCCCGAAGTTCCGGTCTCGGCGCAACCTTCGTTGCGGACGTTCTGCAACGCCTGACGCTGAGTGCATCCGCCGGGGATGCCGGCGCAATGGTAGGGCTCGGGCGCATCCATGAATCCGGAGGCTTCGTGCCCCGTGATCTCGTGGAAGCGAGAAAATGGTACGAGGCCGCGGTGGCGACGGGAGATCCGTCGGCAATGACCGAGCTGGGCTCAATGCTTCTCACGGCGTCCGCCGGTGAGTTTGATCCGCTGCGAGCTTCGCAGCTCCTTACGAGCGCGGCCTGGGCTGGCGAAGCGAAAGCGGCGCTCATGCTCGGCTTGGACGCGGCCAATTCCGGCCCCATGGGCACGTCGATAGAGGTCGGACGCCGCTGGTTGGAGCGGGCGACTGAAGTGAGGCTCCGTGGCGCTGCGTCTCACCTAGCCGCGCTCGATCTCCGGTTGGCCTTGTCCGACGACGGTCCGGCGCCGCAGGTGCTGGAGAAGATTGGGAAAGTCCTGGCGCCCATCGCGAACGACCCCGAGGCACTTGCTGATCTAGCGGAGCGCCGATGGAGCCAAAGCGATCAGAAGCGTATCGGACGTGTTCTTCTGCCCATGCTCCATTCCGCGACCGTTGCTGGAAGCCTCGAAGCTGGGATCTCCTATGACATCTGGTTGCGAACCACCGGACAGGTCCTTCCAGTCGACGCCGCCAAGGCTCTGATCGACAGTCTGCGCCGCGCGGCCGCGAAGGGCACGGCCTCGGCGACATATACCTTGGCAAGCCTCGCCCTCGACGGTCGGATCGGCCAGAAGGAAGTGCCGCAGTCGGAGGCCATCGATCTCCTCTTCAGTTCCGCCGACGCGCAGGTCGGCCAGGCCATGCTTCGTATTGCGCGAATGTATGCCGAGGGAAAGGTTCTTTCGCCCAGCGTTCTCTTCGCGAAACGATGGTTCGAACGCGCCATGGAGCAGAAGGTGGAAAGTGCTGGCTGGGAACTGGCAGCCCTACTTTCGAGAAGCGCCGACCCGGCGGACCATGCGGACGCACGCGCCTTCTATCAGTCGCAGAAGCAGGCTGGAGACCCGCGCGGCAGCATCCGGCTCTTGGAGATCGAGTTGCGAACGGGCTCCGTCGACCAGACGACGCTGGCTGCGGCTGAAGGCGAGGTCGTGCTTCCCCGTGACAAGGTCGCTATAGCCAAGCTTCTGGCCTCATCGCCAGACAGTAAGCTGCAAAGCGAGGCCGAACTCATTTTGGATACGCTGGTCGGCGGCGATTCCGATCCGGATGCGCTTCTCGTCTACGGCCGTGTCCTAACCGAAAGCGGACGCACCGAGGCCGACTTCAAGCGTGGCGTGGCCATGCTCGAGCAAAGCGCCCAAATGGGCAATCTGGATGCAAAACTCGAAATCGCATCGACCCTTCTGACCGAGAGCCAGTTTCGGGACCGAAGCGGGGAGGCGGTGTCGATGCTTCAATCGGTTCTTGCCGCCAGTCCCCGGTTCACGGACGCCGAACTGCTTCTTTCCGACGCTTATCTTCGAGGCCGGGGCGTACGCGCCGATACTGCCAAAGCTGCCGAACTGATCGCGAACGTGCTCGCTACTGAAGGGGATGATCCGAAGGCGACTATGCTTGAGGCCGATTGGCTGATGTTTTCCGAAGAGCGCCGCGATCCCGAGCGGGCAATCCGTCTGCTGCAGCAACAGGCCGACAAAGGCTCATTGGCTGCCACGCGCAAGCTAGGCCTGGCGCATCTGAACGGTTTCGGCCCGGCGATCAGCCCGGATCGTGCCGTCGGCTACGTCTTCCGCGCGGCCGAAGGAGGCGACAAGGAGGCAATGGCTGCAATGGGCCATATCTTCCTCAACGGCGTCGGGATCAATGTCCAACCAGAACTCGGTGTTTTTTGGCTACGGAAAGCCGTCGAACATGGCAATACAGCCGCCAGCTACGACCTTTCGCGCCTTTACGCGCTCGGGGCGCTCGGCGAGGTCGACGACGCCGAAAGCGCACATTGGTTGAGGGTTGCAGCCGAGCGCGATCATCCGAGCGCTGCCTACCAGCTCGGGCTGAGCTATCTCAAAGGCGAAGGCGTGGCGAAGGATCGCGAAGAGGCGATCCGCTGGTTCCGGCGCTCAGCCGACCTCGGCAACTTGCTTGCCGGCCGAACCCTCAAGGAGCTGACCACAGATCCGAAATCCGATCCCGCCGTCGCGGTGGAGGGTCACGAAAGTGAATAAGCAACGCTGGATCAGAATGCGACCTTCAGGCCGTCCGGCTACGCGCTCGTCATCTATGACAGGTCGAAACGACGTCTCAAAGATTAAGTCTCGGGAGGGCTCTAAGATGATTGGAAAGACGAAAGAGGTCGGGCTCAAATTTCGACTGCTCTCGACGGCCATGAGCGCGATGCTCGTCGTCGGCGCCACCTACTCAACCAATCACAGGGCGCGGGCCGAGCAGTCGGAAGGGCCACCTCCTTCGACCGGCGAGGCGTCGGCTGCATCCAGCGAGCGCGGGCTTCTCAGCGAACCGCCGCAACTCGATTATGCAACGCTCTGCCCCACCCCTGAGGCGACCGAAGTATCCCGTGACTGGACGGTCTGGGACGGCGGGGAGACAGTGGCCGAGCCTGGTCAGATGCTCGCCGACGCTCGCATCTATGCCGAGGGCGGGTTGGTGGTGGCGCGCAACAAGCCGCTCGTGCGCCGAATGCTCGAGCATATCGCTTCCAGGCTCAGCGTGGCGACACCTGAAGCAAAGCGGCAGCTTGCCTTGCTTCTCATCGATCCCGAAGCTGGGAAGACGGATCCCGAACGGGCGGAGGCCTTGCTCAAAGAGGCCTTGGCATCGCAGAACATGGGAGCGAGCCTTTCGCTCGGGCGCCTCTACCGGACGGGCGTGTTCCAATCCACTGATCCTCTGGCGGCTCCCCACTACCTCAATCTCGCGGCTGGCTTAGGCGATCCCCGAGCCGCATTGGAGCTGGCCGAATATTACGCGACACCAGGCGTCGCGCAGCCGTTTCCAGGCGCCCAAGAGCATTTCCGCGCGCTGGCGATGATCAGCGCCCAACCCGCCATTGTCAGAGGCGACTGCGGGCTTCTCGTCGATATCGGCGACTTTTTCGCGGCCAGTCCGTCGCCTGCCGATCAAAAGACCGCTGCGGCCTGGTACGAAACCTCCGCGAATATGGGAAATCCATCGGCTGAGATGAGACTGGCTCGTCAGTATCAGGAAGGCCGAGGGCTGCCAAAGAACGAAACGAAAGCCTTGGAGCTGCTGCAGTCAGCCGCCGCTCACGGCTCCATCGACGCTTATACGGCTACCGCAAGGCTGCAGCTGCAAGCTGGTCGCGACATCGACGACGCTCTTGATTATCTGGACGTCGGGCGGACGAGCCGGGACCTGTCGGCTTATCTGTTGACGGCTCGGTTTTACCGGGGCGATTTCACGGGTCAGGCAAACTTTGAGAAGATGGTCGCGACGCTTGATGAAGCTGCGACATTGTCGGCCGCGTCGGTCACCGTCCTTGTCGACCAAGCCTATGCCTATCTGGAAGGCCGCGGTGTTCCGGCCGATGAGGCGAAAGCCGATGCGCTCTTCGAACGGATCGCTCAGATCGACACGCCCGAAGCACAGCTGGAAGTTGGTCGCTACATGCTGCGCCGGGGCACCGACATTGAGGCAGCAAAATACAATTTTTCCGCCGCCGGCGCAGCAGGTGACTCCTCGGCCCTTGGCGAACTGGCCGAAATCATGCGTTGCGTCCCGGGTGCTGCGACGGAGGCAGAGGCGCTCGCGGCCGAACAGGTCGCCGCTGAGGCTGGGAACCTTATTAGTATGCGACGCCTTGCACGTCTTGCGCTCGAAGCTGGTGATGAGCCCTCCGCCCGCCGCTGGTTGGACCAAGCGACGATGATGGGCGATCGGCTCGCAATGGTGGAATTGGCGACAGTTCTGTCCGAGAAGGGTCGCGGAAAACCGGATGAGCGGGTCGATCAACTGGTTCGCTTGGCTGGTTTGCTGGGTGAAGGTGTGGTCGACGGACGGCTTGCGCTTGCGAAAGCGTATCATCGCGGCGAACTCATCGGGACCGACGCGGACGCTTCGTCGCTTCTGACGGCTCTTGCCGAGAGCGGCGATGACGGGGTCGCGGTCGAAATGGCGACCCAATTCCAGTCTTCCGATGCAGCAGACAGGCCTCTGACGAAAGATCTGTTCGACTTCGTTAGCCGTGCCGCCGAACATGGCAACCCCGATGCGATGGTGATCGTCGCCAAGCAGAAAGGCCGCGAAGGCGATAAGACTGGTGAAGCGGATTGGCTTCTCAAGGCAGCTCAACATGGGCAGGAGGAAGCCTTGGTGACGTTTGCCAAATCGGACGAGACGCGCGACAGCGTTCTGGCTTCGGTTTCAAACCGCGTGGTCTGTGATCCGATGGCTCTTGCTCGCATTGGCACTCTCTATTTCGAGCGCGGCAAAGGCGGCGACTCCGCAGTCGGCGAGACCTATCTGCGTCAAGCAGAGCGCCTAGCCGCAGAGCGTCTGAGTTCGCTCTATAGGCTTGGAAAAGCATTCGCGTCAGGTGAGCTGGGAACCGCCGATCTGGATCGCGCAATCTCGCTCTTCCACGAGGCCGCTGGGCGGGGACATATGCGGGCGGCTATCGAACTGGCCTCATTGCTGACGGGCGGAAAAGGTGTCGACCGGCGCTTCGACGAAGCGGTGGGATGGCTTCAGGCTGCCGGAATGGCGGGTGAAGAGAAGGCTGTTCGCGAGCTCGTCTCCTACTCCGGCTATGTCGCGAGGACACCGGATGAGCGTCGCAAGGCGCTCAGAGCGCTACAGGACATTGCCGCAAGCGGTCGGTCCGATGCCATGCTCGCCTTCGGTTCGGTTCTCGCCGCTAGCGAGCCCAAACGGCTGGAGGAAGGGATCGGTTTCATTCGTCGCTCCGCAGAGGATGGCAATGTCGATGCGATGAAGGCGCTCAGCCGTCTTTATGCGTCAGGTCTTGCCGGGTCGATCTCGGCGGAAGAAAGCACCCGCTGGACGCGCCTCGCGGCCGAGCAAGGGGATCCGGAGGCGATGTTCCAATACGCACTCGCTTTGGATCTCGGCTTTGGCGTGGAGGCGGATCGGCAGGCTGCAAGTCTTTGGCACGAAAAGGCTCGGGAAAATGGTTTCATTCAATGAGGTCGAAATCCGAGCAAGGTCTATGCCTCTCGGTGGTTTAACGAGCAAGAAGTCCTGGGTGCGCCGAAGGTTGCCAGGCCTCGTCCTTTCGCTCGTCATCCTGTGTTCACCGCAGGCGCCTGTCCCGTTCGGCCTTGTGGGGCTAGGGTTCAGTCAAGCCTTGGCAGCTGAAGAAAGTCCGGCGCGGGCTTTCAGACGCTGGCGGAACCGCGCGCTCAGTGGGAACAGGCTTGCGGTGCGGGAGATCGCCAAGGCCATTGTCGGATTGGGACCCCGCCATTTCTCGGAGGCGGCCGCACTTCGTCCCCTTCTCAGGCGCGAGGCCCTCTTAGGTTCCAGCGCATCCGCGACAGCCTACGGCATGATGCTGCAATATGGCATCGGCGGTGCGAAGGATATCCGCTCCGCACCGAGCTGGTATGCCCGCGCGGCTCGCACCGGAAACCGCTCGGCCAGCAAGCACGCCGCCATCACCTTCGCATTGGGGTGGGGCATTCGCAGGGACGAAGCCAAGGCCCTCGCAATATTGCGACAGATCACGCCCGAGGCTCGTGCCAAGGAAATGATCAAGATTGGTGAAGCGTTGCTGCAACCAGGGCGCGAAGAGCCGGATGTCGCCTTGCGATGGGCTCGTCGAGCGGCCCGGCTTGAGACGTCCGCGACCGTCTCCGCAAGTCGGCTGTACGAACGATTAGCCTCTATGGACCCCAATTCCGCACCCCAGATCCGCGAGTGGCTGGAAG
The DNA here is from genome assembly GCF_900176465.1 of Fulvimarina manganoxydans. Lineage (GTDB taxonomy): Bacteria > Pseudomonadota > Alphaproteobacteria > Rhizobiales > Rhizobiaceae > Fulvimarina > Fulvimarina manganoxydans. The sequence continues at coordinate 8,426 of NZ_FWXR01000035.1, read as the reverse complement.
CTGTCGCCTCCGCCGGAAACACCAAGGCTGCGATCGCCCTTGGCGAACGTCTCCTTCTCACATTGAACCCACAGGACCGGGCGAGAGCTGCGAGATGGTTCTTTCTCGCGGCAGAGAAGGGCGAGCCGCGAGGCATTCCCGCGCTGATGTCGCTTCTCGTGAATAGCAATATTCGCGATGCCGACGAGGCTAACCCAATCCTGCGCTTCTTGGAGGACAAGGCGGCCGAGGGGTCAAACATTGCCCGAGTGAGCCTGGGTGAAGCCCTTATCTTCGCTTCCCAGGGTGACGAGGACATCCGCAAGCGGGGCGAAACCTATCTCGAGCAGGCGGCCCGTGGCGGTGATCCCGAAGCGCAGTTCAAACTCGCCATGCTCCTTTTGAACCAGCCCCAGGCCGAGCCGGATCCCGCCCTTGCGCGCGCCTATCTCTCACTAGCGGCCGCCAAGGGATATCCACTCGCCAAAGGCGTTGTCGGGCGCCTGGGAGCGATGCCTGAGGCCGAAGCCCAGGCGATGATCGAGACCGGCTCTCGCGTGCAGTGATTGGTCCGGGTCTGCCGTCATGAGGCAGTCACGGGATTAAATGCGACAGCACGTTCGAAATTGCCGCGCATCCCTGAAACGCCCAATGCCGGTCCGATCGAACGCGCAGTCCCGACCCAAACCGAATGGCACGCATGTTATCGTGGCACGCATGTTATCGGCTCGATTGGCCTTCCATGACTTTGCGTAATTTTGTCGACGATAGAAGAAAAATAGACCAAGCCGCGGTAACATTTATGCTTTTATCAATGCAGATCAATCATCGAATATTTGAGTTCTGTTAAGAAGCAATCATGAGCAAGGTTGTTCGAGACCACAGCGCTCGTCAGTATGGGATGATGTCATGGCCGGCACTTTCAATGTTACCGACTATGGGGCAACAGCCAACGATGCGACCGACGACAGCGCCTCGATTCAGGCCGCCATCGACGCAGCCTATGCCGCCGGCGGCGGCACCGTGGTCATTCCTAAGGGTCTGTTCTGGATCAGCGCCGACCCAAACAATCCATCGGCCGGAGCCGTTGAGGTTCGCTCCAACGTCACCCTCCTCGGTGCTGGCATTGGGGAAACGGTTCTGAAGCTAGTCGATAATTTCGACGAACGGATCAACGGCATTCTGCGCACGCCCGTGAATGAGAGTGCGGAAAACGTCGTCATGCGGGACTTCACGATCGATGGCAATCGCGCCAACAATACGGGGCATCAGACCGGTTTCATCACCGGCGTTAAGGAGAACGACGACGGTCGAGTTCATAAGGATATTGTCCTTGATCATGTCGAGGTGCGTGACTGCACCGCTTACGGCATCGATCCGCATGAAATCACATATGATCTTGTGGTCAGTAATTGCATCGCCTCAGGCAATGGCACAGACGGGATCGTTGCCGACTTCATCGTCGGTGGAGTTTTTGAGAACAACATCTCGTTCAATAATGACCGTCACGGGTTCAACATAACCACCAGCAGCACGGATCTGCTGATCAAAGATAATTATTCATACGACAATGGATCGACGGGCCTCGTCGTCCAGCGTGGCGATATATTCCCCGATGGGGAAGACAATATCGACTGGCCGAGTGACCTCGACATTATTGGCGGTGAATACTACGGGAATGCGCGCGAAGGTATGTTGATCAAGCTGTCGGACAGCGTGAACATTTCGGGCGTCAAGATTTACGAAAATCTCCGTCAGGGTATACGCATCGAAGGGGCGAGCAACACGGTTATCGACGGCAACGAGATCTACAATAACTCACAAGAAAGCAGCGGGGCTTACGACGAGATAAACATTCGGTTGCGTGTCGACACGGTCGTGTCTCCCGAGCGAACGTATTATTCCACGGATACATATATAACGAACAACACGATCTACTCCGACGGGCCGATCGTGAGCCGCTACGGAATTCGAGAGGAGAGCAGCAACACCTCCGCCAGCAATCCATCCGGTACCCGCGTTGCCGACAACGACGTCTCCGGCTCCTCGTCCGGCGACTATTCGATCCCGCCCTACAGCGCGACGGAGGGCAATGATTTCCTGCCCGGAACGACGAGCGGCGACGTTTTTCGCGGCCTTGGCGGATCCGACCTCTATGTGATCAATCATTCGCAGGACGTCGTTTACGAGGACGCGAATGCGGGACACGACGTTGTCATCTCCTCGCTGAATTTCACTCTGCCCGCAAATGTCGAGGATCTCATGCTGGTCGGAGCGGCCATTCGTGGGACGGGCAACGGGATGGACAACTTCATTGTCGGAAACTCTCTGGCGAACGAGCTGGAGGGCCTAGATGGACAAGACATTCTCGACGGTTTTGAGGGGACCGATATCCTCAATGGCGGGGATGGAAACGACATTTATTATGTCGACAATGTTGGCGACAGGATCATCGAGAAAGACCACGCAGGCGCAGGTGGCATCGATACCGTCTACAGTTCAGTCAGTTATACGCTTGCCGACCAAGTCGAGAACCTGAAACTGACCGGAACGGCAGATCTCGACGCGACCGGCAATACCGAGGACAATGAACTCGTCGGGAATTCAGGCGCCAATCGGTTGGATGGCCAATCGGGTGCTGACGTGATGACCGGTCTCGGCGGTGACGACAGTTACTATGTCGATCATACCGGGGACGTCTTGATCGAAGAGGTGGGCGGCGGCACGGACACGGTCTACAGCGTCTTGAGTTACAGCCTTGGCGCCAATCTGGAAAATCTCGTGTTACTGGGCGCCGACAACCGTGACGGGATAGGAAACAGCGGCTCGAACAGGATCGTCGGCAATGCCGGCGACAACAAGCTCCATGGCGGCTCGGGGGACGATCGAATCGAGGGCGGTTTGGGCCTCGATAGTCTCTATGGTGATGGCGGAGAAGACGTCTTCATTTTGCGAAAGGACGAATTCGAAGGCGACGTTGTCGAGGATTACGAAGGCGCAGGCGCCAATGGCGGAGATCGGTTGCTCTTTGTTGGGTTTTCCGATCAAGCGCAGCTTGTCCAGTTGGGCAATGGTTATTTGAAAGTTTTTGATGGCGACTACACAGAAAGCTTCCGTATCAAGAATCCTGCCGGCATCGCTACACTGACCTCGGAGGATTATTCCTTTGGTGAGGATGCCGGCCTGGAGGAGCCAGATGGGCCGAATTCTGACCCGGTTGCGGCCCAGACCGGCAATTCCGTCTCGGGCCAGGAAGATAATACGATCAATGGGCAGCTTCCTGTCGGAAATGACCCGGATATTGATACGAGCCTGACCTACGCGCTCGTGAGCCCGATGGCGAGACTTACCCTTGAAGCCAGCGGTGCTTTCGTCTTCAATCCCGCGCCGAACGCTTTCGGCAATTTCGATTTCGATTACGTCGTCGTTGATAGTTTGGGCGCCCGGAGCGCTCCGCAGACATTCGTGATCACTGTCCAGCCGGTCAACGATGCCCCGACCGCCAGTTTGACCGGCAACTCCGCAATCGGGACACAAGATGTCGCTCTGGAAGGCCAGGTTCCGACGGGAACGGACGTCGACAATGATCAAACACTGACATACGAACTCGTCGCGCCGAAAACAGGCCTCCAGTTCGATACCAATGGGCGTTTTCTTTACACGCCGGAGCCCGGCTATTCGGGATCGTTCACCTTTGATTACCGTGTGGTCGACAGTTTCGGCGCGCAGAGCGACGCACAGACTTTCAGCATATACATTTCGCCTTCGACCCCCGCCGTCAATTTCATAGACGGTACCTCTAGTCGAGACACGCTGATCGGTACGCCTGGCAACGATGTTATCGACGGCAAGGCGTCGCGCGATACCATGTCGGGTTTGGCCGGGAACGATGTCTATTATGTCGACAGCTCGGGCGACGAAGTGCTGGAGCAGCTCGGCGAGGGCTTTGATCAGGTTTTTGCCACGTCGAGTTTTGCGTTGAATTCCGCTAGCGAGGTGGAAGAAATCATCGCGACCGGCTCGTCGGAGGTCACTTTGCGGGGAAACGGGTTCTCCAATATCCTCACGGGAAACAACGCGAACAATTCGATTTACGGCAATGGTGGACCGGACATTATCGACGGGCGCGGCGGTGCGGACCGATTGTTCGGCGGAGAAGGCGACGACATTTTCATCTTACGCAAGGGCGAGATCGAAGGCGATGTGCTTCGGGACTTCGCCGGTAACGGCAGCGGTACGGCGGATCGCATCATCTTCGTCGGATTTTCGGCCGAAGCGACGCTCGTTGCGCTTGGCCGTTCCAATTACAAGGTGGTTGACGGATCGAGTGAAGCGTTATTCAGTATCTCGAATGTATCTTCCGTCTCGACGTCCGATTATACGTTCGAGACATCGACACCCAGTGCGGGCCAGCAATCAGGCGCACCCTCGGCGGCCAGTTCGGGCAATACCGCCATGGGAATGGAGGATCGGATCCTTTCAGGCCAGTTGCCGCCCGCAACCGACCCGGACGGGGACGTCAATCTGAGCTATGTCGCTGTCAGCCAGCTGGATGGGCTGGTTCTCAATCCCAATGGGAGCTTCACCTACACGCCGCAGTCGGACTACAATGGCCAAGTCGTTTTTCGCTATCAAGTGGTCGATTCAACCGGACTCTACAGCGAGAGTACATCGTTCGAAATCAATCTGCAGCCTGAACCGGACGCACCCTTTGCAGCCATTCTCGGCAACGCAACGAGCGGGGAGGCAAACACGACGATTTCTGGCCGTATTCCAGCGGGATCGGATCCGGATGGTGACACTGCATTGACGTATGGGCTGGCATCGCCAGTGGCTGGGCTTTCACTCGGCGCTGACGGTCAATTCCACTTCACGCCCGCTCAGGACTTCGTTGGCGATGTGGATTTTTCTTATTACGTCATCGATTCCACGAACCTGACCAGCGATCCGCAGGCCTATCGTATCACGGTGATCGAAGATACGCAGATTGGGCCCGGCGAGACGGGGCAGACCATCATCGGAACGAGCGGCGCAGACGTTTTGGTCGGCACGCCGGGCGACGACATCATTGATGGCGGAACCGGCGGCGACACGATGACCGGTGGGGCCGGAGACGATATCTACTACGTCGATAGTTCCAGCGATGTCGTCGTCGAGAATACGGGCGAAGGCACCGACAGCATCTACACGACATCGAGCGTGACGCTGAACTCCAACAGCAATGTCGAGATCGTAGTCGGTTTCGGGACGTCTCAGATCACGATCAAGGGAAATGGGTATTCCAATGTGCTTATCGGGAATGAGGCCAATAACATGCTTGTCGCCAATGGGGGCGGCGACGTCTTGAATGGTGGCTTTGGAAACGATCTCCTCAAGCTCGGCTCAGGGGCCGACACTGTTGTCTTCGACACGGCACTGGGTGCAGGCAATGTCGATCGCGTGCAGTCTTTCCAAACGGGAATCGACTCGATCCTCCTCGACATATCGCAGTTCGCAGGTTTGTCGGAAGGAGCTTTGGCGGCCAGCCAGTTTCATGTCGGCGGATCGGCGGCCGACGTGCAGGACCGCATCCTATACGATTCCGGTTCGGGATCGCTATTCTTCGATGCGGATGGTGCCGGAGGACAGATGGCGATCCAGTTCGCCCAACTCGACACTGGACTGTCATTGTCGGCATCGGATTTCCGAGTCGAAAGCTACATCCTGTTCGTCTGACCGAAGGACCGTTTCACCCCTCCGATCAAAGACTGATCGAGTGCAGGTCGGGTCCAGCTTTTCTACCAACCGTCTGCCGCGATCTCCGATAGCGAAGCACTCATACACATACGCAAAGAAAACGTCGATTGTCTGACGCGTCAGGCAACGTTCTCGAGATCCCCGTCCAGTGAGTAGGACATCAGTGCTTCGATCGTCATCAGCCACATGTGGCGTTCGTCGCTGGGAAGACCGTCCCAGTCCGGACGAACACTGCGCTTGGCGCAATTGCGCTCATAGGACTCGCGCGCCATGCAGAGCTTGCGTTCCTGCGAATTGCGACTTTCGATCGGCAATCCATATTCGTTCAGCATGTTCAAATCTCCTACCGCATGGTCTCCTCGTCAAAAGCTCTCTGTGTTGTCAATGCTGAGAGCAACCGACGGTTTCCGGCGTGCGACAATCGAGTATTCCATATGAGGCTTGCCCAATGCCGACTTCCGTAGAGTTTGGAAGGCGTTATCAATCAATATTGGCGATGAAGAGACGGACTTTTCGTATCTCTCTTCCAAAGCCGACGAGACGATAGGCTTGCACCCTCGTCAGCTCGAGGATGATGCGTAAGCGTCATCGCTATCCTACCTTGCTGATCGCGGCGTAGCCGGCGAGTTTCCGGGCCTTTCGAACGAAGGGAGAGGCTTGGAGCTATGTCGATGTCATGTGCTGATGCTGGCACGAAGCCGGTTCGGCGGATCGATGTCTTCACGGGGGCAGGTCAGCGGCGTGACTGGAGCGATGAAGAGAAGGCGGCGATCGTCGCCGAGAGCTATTCCGGCCTGGAGAGCGCTTGCGCCGTCGCCCAGCGTCACGGGCTGAGCCATGCGCAGCTCTTCACCTGGCGGCGGAAGTTGCGGGAAATGGGTCTTGCGAAGTCCGACGCGACCCCGACCGAACCGGCATTCGTGCCGGCGATCGTCGAGCCTTCCATCATCGAGAAGAAGCCGCGCACGAAGCGGAAACGGTCACGCTCGTTCGGCAAGGCAATTCCGGCCATAGAATTGGAGATCGATGGGGTCTCGGTGAGGATCGCCAAGGGTGCGGACGCCAGGACGATCGCGGCGGTGATCGACGCGTTGAAGGGCGGCGCGTGATCGGGCTGAGCGGTACCGTCCGCGTGATGGTCGCGACGAAGCCGGTCGACTTCCGCAAAGGGGCCGAGGGTCTCGCTGCGCTGGTGCGCGAGACGATGGCGGCCGATCCCTTCGGCGGGACGGTCTACGTCTTCCGCGCCAAACGCTGACCGGATCAAGCTGATCTTCTGGGATGGGACTGGATTGGTGTTGGTCGCCAAGCGGCTCGAGGACGGCGCATTCAAATGGCCGGCAATCACGGACGGCGTTATTCGGCTGACGGCCGCACAACTCTCTGCACTTCTCAAAGGATTGGACTGGCGCCGAGTTCACGAGGCCCGAACGACGCGGGTGCCCGAAGCTGTGAGCTGATGGGCATCGAGGCCGATAAATCTCTCGCCGAAGGCGCGAGATTATGATTCCCTTCGGTTCATGGCCACTGCTCTCGAAGCCCTTCTCGACGATCCCGGCACGCTTGACAAGCGATGCTGATCGCCGAGCGCGTGCGGTTCGAACGGCTTCAGCAGATCATCAAGGAATTACAGCGTCATCGCTTCGGGCGTCGGGCCGAGACGCTGCCCGAGGACCAGCTTCTTCTCGGTCTCGAACACGTCGAACAAGGCGTTGCCGTCGAAGAGGCCGAGGCTGAAAGCGTCGATCCAGAACGAAAGACCAAACGAGCGGCAAAGCGCCGGGCGAACCGCGGCTCCCTACCGGCCCATCTGCCGCGGATCGAGACCGTCGTCGACATCGAGGACAAGAATTGTCCCTGCTGCCAGCATGGGCTCCACGTTATCGGCGAGGATGTCGCCGAGCGGCTCGACATCGTGCCCGCCCAGTTCCGTGTTCTTGTGACAAGGCGGCCGCGCTACGGTTGCCGGGCCTGCGAGGGCGTCGTCGTCCAGGCGCCGACCCCGAACCGTCTGATCGAAGGCGGCATTCCGACCGAAGCGACGGTGGCACAGGTCCTGCTCTCCAAATACGCCGATCACCTGCCACTTTATCGTCAGGCGCAGATCTACGCACGCCAAGGCGTCCGCCTCGACCGATCGACGCTGGCCGACTGGGTGGGGCGAGCGGCCTTCCTGCTCCGGCCCGTCCATGAGCGGTTGCTCAGCCATCTGAAGGCGTCCGCCAAGCTCTTCGCCGACAGTCCGAAGGAGACCCACGGCTCCGCAGGACGCTGCGCCTGTTCTCGATCCCGGGTGCGGCCGGACCAAGACCGGCCAGCTCTTCGCCTATGCTCGCGACGATCGTCCCTTCGGCGGCGATGATCCACCGGCGGTCGCCTACATCTATGCGCCGGACCGAAAGGCGATGCGCCCCGCCGATCATTTGCAGGGCTTTAACGGCATCCTGCAAGTCGATGGCTATGGCGGCTATAAGGCTCTGGCCGAGAAGGGACAGGTGCGTCTCGCCTTCTGTTGGGCCCATCTCCGTCGGCGGTTCTACGAACTCGCCGCCAATGGACCTACGCCGATCGCGACGGAGGCGCTGAAGCGCATCGCCGCGCTCTATCAGGTCGAGATGACGTTGCCCCTGTGGCTTGATCCAGGTTGAAGTTCGTTCTGGCCGATCAATAAGGACCAGAACATGAAGCGCAGCCGTTTCTCCGAAGAGCAG
>NZ_FWXR01000012.1 GCF_900176465.1 Fulvimarina manganoxydans | reverse complement strand
GCGCTGGCTCAGCAGAAACAGATTACTCATCTCGGCCTCCTTTCTCGGAAACCGTGAATCACATCTCAAACGAAATTAATAGGTCCTGAGCCTAGAAGCGGGAACCCGATCGGCAAAACTGGGCATTCCGATTTTTGAAGAATGGCCAACGGCCACAAACCTGCAACGGTTTAACGCTACGGAATTTCGTAGCTGCAAAGCAATCCATATTGCTTGCTATAAGGCAACCTGCTTAGCGTCACACGCTCAAAGCCCTTCGGCGCGAGCAAGGGAGGGTTGCTCCCATGGATCACTTCAAATGAAGTCGTGGATCATTGCAGGCGCTGGCCTTATCGCGGCGCTCTGCACACCTGTCGCAGCTCAGACGCAAGGCGACTGGGTTCTCGCTCGTTATCAAGGCGGGAACTATTGGTTTCCTGGGATCGCGGAAAAGGTCAGCGGCGGAAAAATCACCGTTGCATACGACGATGGCGATCGCGAGACGCTGCCGGTCGGCGCCGTTCGTCCCTATGACTGGATGATCGGCATGGAAGTTGAGTGCAATTTCCAAGGCCAGGGCCAATGGTATCCAGGCACGATCTCTTCGCTCGCTGGCGAGAGAATCGGGATCGCCTACGATGACGGCGACAAGGAAACGACGAAGACCGGCCGCTGCCGGAGCCGTTAAGTTTGAATTGGTGTCCTCCGCTTATTGGAGGACACTGTCTATCTGAGCGCGGTTTGTCTGGATACCGCTTAGGTTTGCCGTTTTCACTTTCCGAAAATCGGTAGTGAAATGCTGACCGTCAGTTGCCTTATGCCGCCGGCCTCCGCGCGAGCGCACGGCAGGCAGTTGATCTCATCCGTAGACGATGAAGATACCTTGATCTGTCGCTGCCGACGTACCGAGAATGTTTTCCTCGCTGTCGGCGAAATCTGCCAGAACGGAGGCTCGTGTGCCATCGCCACGATCGAGGATTGCAGTCCAGAAATCGATCCCTGCCTGCTCTGGCGCGCGATCTAGAACGTTCTGGTAGAGCGTCTGGACATAGGTTCGATTGGCAACGTTTGCGCCGTAGACCGCTGTGAATTCGGACGAGCGCGTGAAGCCTTCCGCAACCTGATCGAGCGACAACCCGCTATCCATCTGCTCGATCCAGTATTTCAGGCCGTCATTGTCTGGTGTCCGGTTGAAGGCCGCTTCGTAAGTTCGATACGCAGAACCTGCTATCTCGCCTCGATCAGTGTCGAGGCGGAGGAACCCGTTCGAGAAATTGACGCGCTCGACGTTGATCAGACGATGGAAAAAGGTGCCATCCGACAATTCGACTGTGGTCCCTTGCATTTCCATCGTGAATGAGGTTGCGGGTGCGCCAATCACATAGGTGTCAAAACCAGCGCCGCCGTCAAATTGTGTTGGATTGTTCAGCTCCCCTTTTAAATCGTTGCCGCTTGTTCCCGGTTGCGTCTCGAACGAGATGCCCGCCGTGTTCACTTCGCCTGAGGCTGGTCTTGCCGCTGCGTTGAGAAGCCCGGACTGAATGAGGACGCTTCCTGAAAACTCGATATCGTAGTTCACGCCGTAGCGGGGCAGGTCCGCACCGATATCGAAATCATGGCGCTCGGCCTGAATGTCGACCGCGAAGGTCCCGGTCGCAGGAAGCTTAAAGGAAAACGAGTCTGCCTCGGGAAGGAAGCGGGTTTGCCAACCGGCTGCCGGATAATCCTGAGCGTAGGAATTGTCATCGGCATCGTTCGGCCAGGTGAGGCTTACCCCTTTCTCGGAAAGCACGAGGATGTATCGAAAGAGCGTAGGCTCATTCGCAGTGTTGGCGTCTCCGAAAGCTCGTTCTTCGACATTAACCAAAATTATGGAATGGTCATCTCCAGAAAGGCGCCCGATTTCGAACGGATCAAGCGAAATCTTCACGGTCGTTTCGCCGAGTGTCTCGACATAATAGCTCTGCGAAGAAATTCCGAGACTTGCTGCGTCCTGTCCATCTGGGTCGCCCGCATAGGGCGCGTCGGCGCGATCGGTGAACGACGACCGAGAATCGAAATATTCATCGAACGACAGCGTTTGATTGGCTGCGATCTGTCCAAGGTTACGAGCCAACGCTCCCGGACCCTCAATAAGGAATGGATACTGCGCGTTATTGAAAGCCATCTCTGTGATCCTTTGCTCAGTGCCGATCACGGCGAATGCTATAGGCCGTTCAGACAAATCGAGAGACGGCACCGCCTAGATTCAGCGGGACGCGTCAGAGGCCAAAATAAGCCTACCCCAAAGTAATGCTGTCAAACGAAAGTTTTGAGCGCCCATCATTTTCGCAGTTTCTTGAACGTTATCCGACCCGACGACTGCCGACCGATCTTGTCGGGGCTGAATGTCGGGACGGAGAACGTAAAAGGCACCATGCGAGCATTATCGATCAGCGCTCCCATGGTGCTTGTCGCCCATCGATCGCAATCGAAAGGGATCGACGGTTCACACGAGAGTGCACACGCCCAATCTCATCGGCCGCACCCTTCGGATCGGTCGACTTGATGTTCCATGTGTGATGCTGCGTGACGTTGTGCGTGGTCGTGTTGCCGATTGCGCCCGCCAACGATGGGCCGCCACGCCCCGACTTTGCCCCGTCACGCGGTTCGCGGACAAAGGCGGTCGTCGGGTCATGAAACCGCTGGCCGCGATTCAGCGCTTCCAGAACGGGCCTGTTCTGCGCCGCCGCGTTGGCGTTGACGACGAACTCGCCGTTCGAAAGGCGGGCGAGGATGCTGTCGGACGTTCCTGTGCCCGGTCCTCGGACATGGCCACCGGTAGCGAAGCCCTTCGCCATCGCACCGATCGCCGAGCCGGCGAATTTTGGCTTCCCTGCGCCACCGGATCGAAGCCCGCCGGTCGCGGCGCCGAGGCCGGCCAGCGCCTGGCGGAGAGCGTTGGCCTTGCCGATCGCGGCGTCGATCGAGCCGCTGATCACCTGAACGGTCGCTGAGACGGACAGGGCCTCGTGCATCGCCGGTCTGGCGATCGCGGCCTTGCCGGTGGCCGCGTCGATCGACGAGGTGTCCACCGTCGGACCCGTGGTGAAGCCGAACATGCCTTTGAGCATCATTGCCGCTTCGGACGTCTTGGCGCTCATCGTCCCGAGCGCCTGGCCGATGGCTGCGGCTGCGGCCGCTTCGTCGATCTTGTGAATGACAGGCACCCCAATCGGCTTGCCGCTTTGCACCCGGCGCCACGCGTCTGCCGCCTTCCGTGAGGCTTCGCTCGGCGTGAACGGCCCGACGCGGAGGCCGATCGGCGACGCCGACAATTCGAGCGCATGAGCTCATAATGGGCGTCGATTTATCAATCGACCCGACCGTGAGGCTTTTACGTCTCATTTCTCGACCCTCCCATCAATATAGGTCAAAGCCGCAGCCGCCAGTGCTTCAATCCCATCCGGGTTCATCGACATGTCTTGCCAATTCATAGGGCGGATAACGTCGTATAAGCCGGCGTCAGTCGTCGGAACCGGCATTGCGTCAATAAGCTCTTCGTAAACTGGGTCGAGAAATTCGGCGCAGTCCTGATGAAGCTCCTCGTCTGTCTCATGGTGGCGGCCATCGACGTAGGCGTGAGCCGCAAGATAGCGCCGGACGAACGCCGATGCCGGGTCGAGGGTGGCAGCAACCGCTTCGGGAATGGGAAGGGCGGCGGCGAGTGTCACTGTTCCCGCACCAGTGAGAAGATTGCGCCGGTTCATGCCGCACCTCCCGCACAGAGCGAATTGAGTAGCACTGCCAGTCCAGAGTCCCCGGCGTCAGCCCTTTTCTCATTCAGGTCGGAGGAGAGGAGCAGGCGGAGGCGATCGTCGTGAGGGAAATAGGATTTCACCGTCAGGACATAATCGACCTTCAGCCGACCCGCTTCAGGCGTGGCCGCAGGGGTCTTGATCAGAACCGCCCATGCCGACCGCTCTTCTTCGAGAAGGACATTCGTCCGCTCGTCCATCTCAGCGATGTTCGCCCTCTCAAAGAGGTCTTCGTATTTGCGCTCGGCTTCACGAAGGGCCGCAACATCGGCGTCGTATACGGCCTTGGCGTTCGCCATGCCGTCATCGAATTTTGCCCTGCGCTCCGCACGGATGGACGGAAAGTCCGGGCTATTCATCTCGGCGTCGGAATAACTGCCGTACTGATCAAAAACGTCTCGGGTGCGCCGTTCATCGGCGTCGCAGATCACAGCGGGGATGAAGTCGCCAAAGCGAGATTTCCGATATGCCTTCTCGTCAGTCTCGGGATAGGCGAAACGCCCAACGCTCGTCTCATATGGGAAAGGGTTCTCTTGGGCTTGCCTCTCGGTTTCCTCATGCGTGCGATCGGCCAGGGTCGCAGCTTCGGTCAACTCGGCATTGATGGCGCGGTGACGTTCGATCGCCTCGGCCATCCGGACGAGATCGTCGGTCTGCTTCTGCAATGCCAGCGCGACAGCGGGAGCGGCAACAGCGGCGCCGGCAGCGGTCGAGGCTAAAAAGCGGCGGCGCGTGATGCCGGACATAGCTTCGCCGTTCGGCCCGTTGGGGGTCGTTCTCATGGGTCTCTCCATTTTCAGTGGGGTGAAGATTTCCCGCTTGCGCAGGGATCAGGTGCCGGCGCTCAGGCGGCGCGGGCGTATTCAGCACGGATGGACCGTTCCATCGCGGCGATGTCGTAGCGAGCGGACAGGTATTTCAGCGCGTCGATGCGCTCATCCATCTGGCGCTGCGCGTCCGTCCGATGATCGACTGGACCACCCAGCACTGGCGATTGGTTGGCGTAGCGCGCCCGGAACTTCGCCTTTTCCCATGCCTGAAGAAGGCAGCGACGAAAGGCAGCCTGCGAGAACTTCGAGAAACCAGCACGCTCGATCCGATAGCGAGCCCAGGCGTCTTGCATGATAGCGCGGCGGTCGAACATTCAATCAGCCTCCTATTGATTTTGATCCCTATGGGATTAAATATATGCGCAAGGATCACTCATATCAATCCCTGAGAGATCATTTTTTTATGGAGGGGGATCATTTTGCTGACAGGGCGCCAGCTCAGGGGGGCAAGATCAATGCTTGGGATGACTCAGAAGGCGGTGGCCGAGGCTGCTGGTGTGTCTGAGCCGACTGTCAAGCGTCTAGAGAGTCAGGATGGGGAACTGAACGGCCATAGCAGTACGATCGCCGCGATAAGACGAGCGCTCGAAGCTGGTGGGATAGAATTCATCCCCCAGAATGGTGGCGGTCCAGGTGTTCGGATGCGCAAGGAGCACCACGATTGACCACACGAACCGCGTCCAAATTGGACACCACCAAATTCCAGAAGGTCTGCGCCCTCATGCGCGATGGTGCGACCGAAGGCGAACGGGCGGCCGCGAAACATCGTGCTGAGACGATGGCGGCAAAGGCCGGCATGACGCTTCAAGAGGCCGTGTCCAATTTGGACATGGCGACTACCCCGAAGCCCGCCAGCTTTTTCGACGGATTCGACGACTGGATGGAGGAGAAGGAGCCGGGTTGGAAGGCAGAGCGCGCCCGAGAGAAAGCCGAAAGGAAGGCGAGAGATGATGTTCGTCGCGCTGCTGTCTTGGAACAGCATGGCTCGGAAGAATTCCTCTTCGCTCGGACGATGAGCGAGATTGCGCTCGACGCTGCAATCGAGCCCTTCGCGACATGGGAGTACTGGACCGATCCCGACGGGACGCGCCACCGATATGCCAGCACGCTCGACGGTATGGATGCCGGTATTCTCTGGAAGGAACAGGAGATTACGCCAGCCGTGAGGAGGGCGATAATCGAAGCCTATCCGTGGCCGTCCAAATTGGACGATGCATTGCGTGAGGTGAAGGAGTGGGACCAGTTGCGGCTGGATCGCGGCTTGTTCTGTGGCGAATGGAGCCATTACGTCGAGGTCGAGATACGAATTCGTTTCCTCGAACGTGAATTGAACGAAGGGCGGCCTGCAACTTCACTGGATGATATCCAGGCGCGCTTCAACTGGAAGCGCTATGAATTCGAGCGACAGTGGCTCGATCCAACCGAACGCGACGATCCATTCTTAGATCGCATTGAGGCCGATTTCGGCATTCTGCGTCGAGCATTCACTCGATCGGCGCTACAACCGATTACCACGCGCCGAACGAATGCTGTCAAGCAGGCCACGGTCCTGTCCATGTTGGACACTCACCCCGAATTGTCCGATCGCGAGATTGCGCGGCGCATTGGCGTCAGCCCGCAGACCGTGAACACTTGGCGGAAAAAGCACCCTGTTCAACGCGATCACGCTCGGTAACCCTTAGTCGCAAAACGGTATGATTTCGATAGACTTTTAGCGCGTGTCGTGGAGATCATAGTCGCCTGAAAGGCTCATTTGGTGACATCTATGAGATTCTGGCTTCAGGCAATGCTGGGCGTGCTCGTTGTCCTATTCGTAACGCGCGCGGAGGCGATCACCGTCAGTCCGATAGCGATGGATGATGGAAACACGTTCCTCATTCTCAAAGGCGCTTTCGAGATAAACGATGACCCTGCGGCCCTTGTGCAAGCCGTTGCTTCGACCGGGGCAAAAGTCGTGACTTTTGATTCCCCTGGCGGGAACGTAGTTGCATCGATGAAATTCGGTAACACCATACGATTGCTAGGCCTGTCCTCTGTCCAAATTCGGGCGGCCGAATGTGCCTCGGCATGCGCACTCGCATTTCTAGGTGGCGTGGAGCGCTACGCTGAATCAGGCTCAATCGGCGTGCATCGGTCGTCCTTTGCCTCATATCAAGGCGTCGATGCCGGCCAAGCCGTCGCTGACATTCAGCACGGAATTTCCGCGATCATGGCGTACATTTCCGCGATGGGCGCCGATATACGACTTCTCCAACTAAGCCTTACGATCGACAGTTCTGATATGAGGTACCTTACCAGTCAGGAAATGGCTGACTATAGGGTCACAACCAACTCTGAACGGCCGACGTCCGATGCGCTGGCATATGGAGGTGACATTGCGGGTTCTCCCTCCGCTCCGGCTGCGCGGGAGGACCCACAATCCAGCTTTGACCAGATAGACCGGATAGCGCTCTACGAAGGATTAGATTTTCTGGGTCGCGACCTATCAATGCGGTCTGAGCCCGACGCGCCTAGTTGCGCACGTGCATGCCTTTCGGACAGCTCGTGTCGAGCATTTACGTTCAATACAATGACTCGAATGTCGCGCGGACCGAACTGCTTCCTCAAGAGCGCTCAAGGTGACCTGGATGGCAACTCTGCGGCCATCTCCGGTCGTTTGTTGAGCCGTTTGGAGCCGAATGCATCAACGTACACCTTTGGCACGATTGATCCCCATACCAGCCTCTACGAAAACCGCGACATTCTTGGTTTCGACCTCTCCTCACGGCCATGGGGCGGGGCCGAAACGGAATTTGCCTGCCGAATGGCATGTGTGAACGAAGCCAACTGCGCGGCATTCACGTTTGTTAGAACCAAAAAGCAGTGCTGGCTGAAGGGCGCTGTCGGCAACGTACGGGCCATGTCGGGCGCAGTGACCGGACTAAAGTCGGCTTCAACTTTTGCCCCCACTCACGTCCCGCTGGATTAGCGGTGTGATGGGGTAAAGTCGGAGGTTCGTTATTGCGTGGCCCCTTTTCGTGCCCGATCACGCGATACCTATCGGCGTCTTGCACAATGGTAACGAATATCAGTCGGACGGCGGATCGCGACGCTCACCCTTGGCCACGATCGTCAATGCACCATCGGGCAGCGGCCGCTGTAGCGCCTTCACCTCGTTCCAATCTGCGCGCATCCACGTATCAATCTCATGGGTTTCCGTAAGGATTACCGGCATGGCTTTCGGATGAATGGCGCCGACCTCCTTGTTCGGCTCGGACGTGAGGAAGCCGAAAAGATCGGCGTTGATCTCGCCTTCTTTCACCTTTCGCACGCTCGTCCAATTCGTCCATATGCCGGCGAAGACGGCTAAGGGTCTATCGTCCGATAGAGCAAACCAGATCGGCACCTTCTTGCCGTCCACGGTCTCGTATTCGCTGAACGAGGTGAAAGGCACGACGCATCGATGTTCGGGCGAAAGCCACCGGCGCCAATGGGGGCTTTTCGTGTTGCGGATGTTCGTCACCCCACTGTCGGTCTTCTTGCCCTTGAGGGCGAATTGCGGGCTTGGCATGCCCCAGCGCATCATCGTCAGTTCGCGCTCACCATCGTCGGCGGTGCGAACGATGGGCGCTTCATAGTCAGGGAAGACGCCTGGAAGAGGAGGCAGGTTGCCGGCGCGGTCTCGCGTTGCCTTTGTGAACTCTCGGATCGCCTGCTGGCCTTTGGTAATGGAATAAAGATTGCACATGTCCATCGACCTCACTGGGCCGGCCACCCCAAAGTAGCCAGTTTATCGGCGGCTTGCCGACTCCTGCCTATCACGTCATATGCGCAGCGTGAACGGAGTGGGAACAAATGGCGCGACGAACCGAGCAGAGATTCATCATTGAGCGCGTTCTGAAGGATGGGGATCTGCGCGATGAGGTCTTCGCCGAGCTTACCGATCTTGGATGGGCGAAGCGTTTGTTTCACGCGATCACGATGCATGAGCCCTATGATGGTTTCATTCTGCGGCACGGTGCACGCATCATGAAGCGATGGCCGCCGGAGCGGCTATGAGCAGCTTTCGACAGGCGCGCTGGATGGGGAAGCGCGGTAGCGAGTGATAAACAAACCGATGTGGATCAGAAGAACCGTATGCCGGGCGAAGTCGGCGATCGATAAATCTAATTCGACCCTCTGCGCATGTGTAAGCGCAGGTTCTTCGAGTTAAAAATTAATAGCCGGCTATTTCCTGTTCGTCTGTCGGATTTCGCATGTACCCGTAGTCACCAGTAGTGGGCAGATTGCTATCTAGAAAATCATTTCGCGACGATCGGTATGTGACAAATGACGGGGGTTCTTCTTCGCAACCATACGCTATTTATGTGTGAAGAAGGGTGCATGCGATACGTATCTTAACTGAATGTTTAAAACACTATTGCGGCTTTCAACATTTCAGTGCCTTGTCCGGCTGCCGCTATGTGGCGGCTCTTTCAAGGTCAACAAAAGATGGAAACCGACTTCGTCGCTGGCGTTTACCAGAGGCTCCTTCTGCGCGATCCAACTTCCGCCGAGCTCGATGCCGGCGTCGAGATGATAAGCCGCAACGGTGAAGCAACGTTCGAAGCAAGTATTGCTGATACTGACGCCGCGGTCGAACTTCAGACAATCGTGCTTCCGATCATCGGGCTTTATCAAGCATTCCTTGAGCGAACGCCCGAACCCGCCGGGCTTGAATTCTGGACCGCAGCCATTCAGAGTGGTTCACTGACCTTCCGGGACCTCATCGAAAGCTTCGTGACGACAAGCGAATTCGCCGAGGTCAACCCTGGTATTGGTGCGAACCCGACCAATGAGGATCTGGTCAATCTCTTCTACACTAATATCCTAGGCCGCGTGCCAGATGATGCTGGGTACCAATTCTGGCTCAGCGCTCTGCAATCGGGTTCAATTCAAGCCGGAAATTTCACCTCGACTTTCATTGGCTCAACCGAGGTCCAAGGTGACATTGGCGCTGCCCTCCGTGCATACTATGCTGATGTGCAGGACGGTCGGATCGACGAGCCGGGCAGCGCCGACTCGCTGCGCACTAACGGCAGTGGCGGTGGCGGTAACGTCATCGGCGGCGGCCAGCCTGTAAACCACCCACCGGTCGCCGGCGCTGAAGTCCCTGACCAGACTGCCAATGAGGATGACGAATTCACGTTCAAACTGCCAGATGACGCATTCACTGACGCAGATCGTGAAGTTCTCTCACTCAAGGCGTCATTGGCTGATGGGAGCGCTCTGCCAGCTTGGCTGAGCTTCGACGCTGACACGGGCGTATTCGCCGGAATTCCTAGTAACGATGACGTCGGCAGCTTGGAAATCGTTATCACTGCGAGCGATCCGCATGGCGCAAGTGCCTCGCAGATAGTCAACTTCACAGTTGCTAACACGAACGATCCGGCCGCGATCTCCGGCGAAATGTCCGGCGCGGTGACTGAGGATGGCGTACTTGTTGCCGGAGGTATTCTAACGATTGCTGACCCAGATGTTGGAGAAGATGAATTTCAATCCATCGAGAACTTGGTGGCAACTTACGGCGCTTTCAGCGTTGCGTCCGATGGCATCTGGACATACTCGTTAGCAAATGACGATGCGGTCGTTCAATCGCTGAATACCGGGCAAGTTGTCGAGGATTCGATCGATGTCGTTTCCAAAGACGGAACGGCGACGGAGAAGCTCGTAGTACGTATTGCTGGAGCGAACGATGACCCCATTGCCGTCTCCGATACTGCGATGACGGACGAAGACACGGCTATTACAATCAATGTGCTCGACAACGATACCGATCCCGACTCGAACGACACGCTCTCCCTGATCGGCGCTCAAATTACTAACAATGGACAGGGTACAGTGAGCGTGACCTCAGAGGGCAAGATTCTCTATGATCCAGGTACCGCCTACAGTACGCTCGAAGTAGGTGAAACTGCGGAAGTGGAAATTACCTATTCCGTGTCTGACGAACACGGGGGATTGGCTAGCGCGATCCTAAACGTCACAGTTGCAGGTGTCGCTGATCCGCTTCTTGGTAAGACGGTGACTTATGAGTATCTCTATCCAAATAGCTCAACGATATACTACGGGGTGACAAGAGATTTTATTGTTTCCAGTGGCAATATTGAGATTGGAAATAATGCGTTGGGAAATGGCGCTGAATACTACAAGATAGATTTCAAAGGTCACAGCTTCGATGTAATATTCGATTACGCTCTGGGCTGGAATCCTGATGCGGAATTCAATGGTTTCCATATTTATGATAAATATGATCAAATAGATTCGTTCAAAAAAGTTGACGTTATCGGTAAATATGAAGGACTTATCGGTGTAATTGTTGAGGAAGACAATATATATGTGAATTGGAAAGGTGCTTATTTCGAAGAGAACTCTACTGTATCGTTTAATATCGGATTTTAATCAACTACCGAACGAGCAGAAGTGTTTGTGTGCGCGGCCAGAAGTATTTACGTTAGTGCGATTCGACGAATAGAATATAGCCGCCGTGCCTTAAGTGGTGCGGCGGACCTTTCTGCAGTCAGCCCATCAGATTCGTTTTGACCATCACGACAATGTCAGGCGAGCAGCATCTCGTGCACTTCAGTGGCCACTCCTGCGGGATATAGATTTTTGCCTGACCGTACCCGTTGATCAGCGTATGTCCCACGAGCTCGGAATAGGTGCAGTTATCGCCGTGAGAGTTGAGCCCCATACCGAGAGCGCGCAGATGGCCGAGCGTGTCGTCTGGATAGGCGGCGGTCAATCTGGCTCCAGCATCCTCGTCGCATAATCGGGCCGCTCATAGGAGCCGTTGCGCTTCTCAATTGCCATGCGGACCCGGTGCCAGTGATCAGCCTGTGCCTTCTGTCCCTGGTCTCGGTGGGCACGCTGCCGCAACCGCGCCTCTTCCCACGCCGGTGCAGGATTGCCGAGGCGGTGGATCATCGCTGCGGCTTCGTCCTCAGACGCTTCCATCTCGGCGCGCTTGCGGGCTCGCGCGTCTTTCAAGCGGCGGATGAACGACAGCATCTTTCCGGGCCTCCTGATCCGATCACTCATCAGCCATATTCGACGGCAATTCGCCGTGCCGGGCAAGGATCATAGGCTCGTCGAGAACTTCGCCGGTCTCGTCGTCCGCGATTTGGCGGAAAGCGACCACGCCCGCGAACCGCTTGGCCTCGCGCTCGGCTTGCCCGATCGCCGCTGCGTTCATGGCGTCCGGCGCCGATGAGGCCTTCGACGTCGGCCCCCATAGAAGTTGCAAGACCGCCTCGGCGATGTTGCGCAGGAAGCCGCCCTGGTCGTGCTTTGCCAGAAGCTCGGAAAGGTCCATGCTGGTCTTGGTCATCGGGGCCTTCCTATGGTTCGCGGTTGAAGTTGCAAAACTCCACCTCGATCATACACCTCGATAGCCACCCCCGATCACACCGGCAGCGCCTGTGAGATTACACAACGTGCTCGCACGCTAACTCGGACCCGAGGCGCGGCTCGGCGACATGGGATACGACTTAGCCGCGAACCGCGGACAACAACAAGAGGCGAACATTGAAACAGCCATTCCGGCTAGGCGGAGCCGGGTCACTCCGCAGTTTCATGACGCAGCGAAGTACAGATGGCGCAATCTGGTCGAGTGCCTGTTCATGAAGCTCAAGGACTAGCGGCAGGGCACAACCCACAAGGCAAAAAAACTAAGAGCTCTAATTCGGCTTCATGTCCATATTGGCGAGCAAACCATGACGACACCTTGTCCTTTTGGCCTAACCACCGGAGGCACTCTGCAAGGAGAACGCTTTCGATGTGAATTTCTGCAATCGAAGCGATTGACCTTAGGTAAATTATGGATCTATCTTCAATGGTAGGGAGTCCCAAAAAGGAATGGCCGATGCGAAAGATTGTTTTATCTCTTCTGACGGCTGCCGCTGTTTCGTTGTCTGGATGTGTCGTTCCAGATAGCAGCTCCACCCAAATAGACGTTGGTGCAAGTAGAGCGAAAAGCAACGAGATTTTTCGCAAGGGTCGCCGCAATAGGGGCATATCGGCCTATGCCTATCTGTATGACATAGGTGGTGCAGGTACGCGGGTGAAGCTGCGCTTTCAGTGCGTCAAAAATTGGGGCGGTCAAACGAAGGGAAACGCTTACATCGCAATCGTTGAAACAACAGCTCAGCGCACCAATCGTATCGTTACAGAATGGGAAACAAGATGCCGAGCTAGAGGAAGGGGGGATGGAAAACGATTGTACGATAGACGCGAGGCCAAATATGATTTTCGCATTCCAATAGGGGATTTTCGCCGTCGTTTCAGTATTGTTGTGATAGCTAACTATAGTGAAACATCGAACTTCGATCGAATTCAAGACATAGTAGATGATGCTGCGCGTAGCGCTATAGTCGACGCGAGGAAATTGAAAGAAGAGGTGCAGAAAGTTGGCGGTGAGCTGATAGCTGTCGTGTTATTAGGGTAATTGCCCACTCTCCGTTTCCCGCCTTGATGGTTCAGGCTTCAACGGTCTGACGAATTGTATGGAAAGGATTGGCGCCGGTTGGAAGTCAGGCGGTTTCGACGACGGTTCAGATGTCGACGTCGTAATTACCCACCCCGTATTTCGGCGCCGACGCAAGTGCTGATGGTCGAGAAGATCGTGGCGAATGGGTTGGCCTTGGCCTACAGCTTCGCCGTATCAACACCGGTTCGCACGTCAGCCTCGCCATCGGCGGCCCAGCGCGAACGATAGCCATTCGTGACCTTTGCGCTGAGGGGTCGCCGACAGATCGCACGCCGTCGGCGTCGTGAGAATATCGGCCAGACTTCGCTTCAACGCTCTCCTCTTAGCAGCGATGGTCGAGGCGGCCGCCTCGGTAATCTGATGCGACAGGGCAAAGGCCTGTCCAAGCCATAGCTTCAGGCGGACGGGCAGGAAGTTGTCGCTCGCCTCGATAACGTAGGCTGCGTTGGGAGAAGGCGCTTGCCCTCCTTCTCGAACGCCTGGACGACGAAATAGGTGTTCTCTGCAATATCAGCGCCCGCACCACTTATTGCCATCGTTCGGCCAGGGCTGGCTCAGACCTTCGTTGATCAGCACTTGGCCGGCGTCTCGACCGTCGGACAGCCGAACCTTCACGAGATCGCGCCCATATCGGCCGGTCTCGCCACTGTCCTCGATCCGGTAGCCGCCGTCCATGAGTTGCCGCAGCCGATCGCGAGCCTGAATGGCAAGGTCAGCCTCTCGCGAGCACTCGGCATGGCCGGCCATCTCGGGCGTGTCGACGCCTGCCATGCGCCACTTGGTGCCGCGCTCCCAGCCGGTGTCACCATCGACGATGCAGGTCAGTTTGCGTGCAGCTCTATCGCCGCCTTCACAGACGGGGATGGCTTGGGCCCCGGTAGCGAAAAGCAAGAGGAGGGTTGCGATCAGAAGAGGTTGGTTCATGGGACTGAGGTAGAGGCTCGCTTGAAAAGTGAAGTCGCTGAAGCTGGAAACGCCTATGCTGCTTGCCGGGCCTCCAGGGCGGTCGCCAGACGTGCATAGATCATTACCCGCGAGATGGATGCCGCTCCGGTTTCATAGGGCCGCACGGTGCCCAGAGCCTCGATGCATGGGATGGGAATGATATGCCTGACCTATGATCCTATTTGACGTTCGAGAATGTCCGAGCCATGGGATCCCACGGCAGACCGATCCGCATTTCGATGCGCCTCATTGCATCGTCGAGGTAACGAGACCTCTTTCGGGCAAAGAGCTCTTTCCGCGAGAACCTTTGGCGATCGCCAAATCCATCGACGATGAAGAACCCGCTCCGACGATCGCTGAACCTCGTGCCGAAAACGACGTTCTGTGGCGCGAAGCGGAAGGCGGTCAGCCGCAACCGGTAGACCGCATCCACAAAGGCGTTCAAATCCATGAGGTGTCGCTCCGTCAGTGCGCCGGATTCCGCAACTTCATATAGCGTTGGACCAAGCTCGCCGTCGGGCGAGAGGATCGCATCAACGATCTGCGCTTTCCCAAATTCGGTGACCTGAGTGCCATATAGTTTCGGGATCGGCGCGACCGGCCAACCAGCATTTCGGTACGCTCGAAATTCTCGGAAGCAGGCCAGATCAGCTTCGCCCTTCCCAGGCTTGACCACTTTCGCGAGTAGCCCTGGCGAGGACGCTATGTGGTAGACGTCCCGTTCCATCCCGGCGCCTGCGTAACGCAGGTCTTTTTGCCGATAGGAAACCTGAAATATGTGGGACACGGACAGGGCTCAATCGCTTGAGCAAGTTCGCAGGCGGTCTGATGTCTGTACTCCGGCGGGCTGACCGCTTTCATCGGTCATGTCATATTTGAGCTGAAGCCCTTGCGAAAGAACAAAATTTCACAATTCTGGAAGTCAATCAACCAAGTCGTATCGATCATTCTAGATAGCGCTTTCACGACGAGCCAGAGATGTCCCGGTGAAGGGTTGTAAGAAGGTATTGCAGCTCAAGCAGCATGCGCGATCATGAACTTCTGCCCTTGTCTCATGGCTGCTGGTGGCTGTGCCGATGGCGCGCGATGTTCCACTGCTCAGTGTAGGTTCTCTCGAATTCCAGCAGGGCTTTTCGCGGTTCTTCAATGGTCTTCAACCATCGAGCCTAGAGGAGGGCCTCGTTCAGCGCTTGGATAAACCGCTCAGTATAGCCAATGCGCTCTGAAGCGCGTACGAAAGTGAGGAAATTCACTCACTAAAAGAACGCGATCTCGTTCAAGAAGCTACAGCCAATTAACTAATGCTGTCCACATAGGAATGAATATTACGGAGATATATTAATCGCGATTTAAAGAAAATCGTCAAAATATGCGCGCAATACATAAATAAAAAATATTCTAAAAAACCTCCGGCATAGTTAACGGTATATGTCATTGGGCATTGAAACTTTCTTTATCTAAGCGATACAAACTGATCGAGTCGCGTCAAGAAATCCGCTCTCCCGGTTGGAATCTGATGAAAGTTATCAGCTGTGTTTTGACTCAGCATAATATGTGGCTGGTCCTGCTCGCCGCAATTATGTGCATAGTGGGGATGCTGGCCTCTGTTCAGCTTTGGCAACGATCTCTGGTCGCAATCGGACGCAGTCGTGTCGATTGGTGTTTCCTGACCGGTGTGACCGCAGGTTCCGCGATCTGGGCGACGCACTTCATCGCAATGCTCGGATACGAGCCCCATGCGCCGGTCACGTTCGACCCGCAGTTGACCATCATTTCTATCATCATTGCCATTTTAGGCACGACGATTGGCTTCTGGCTTTCCGGTTCGCGAAACCGCTTCATTGCACATGTAGCTGGCGGGGCAACAATCGGCCTTTCCATCGCTGCGATGCACTTCGTCGGGATGTTCGCCTACCGCGTCGATGGCTTCGTGATGTGGGACGATCTCTATATTGCAGCAGCAATCGCAATGTCTGTCACGCTTTCCGTTGCGACGACGGCGATTATCAAATCCGAACAGTCAGGCCCGCGATATCGCAGGGCCGCACAGGCGACCGCGACCTTTGTGGCCGGTATCGTTGCTTTGCATTTTACGGCAATGGCAGCGTTTTCTGTCTCGCCGTTGCGGGGAGTTTCGATCGCTGCGGACTCTGAGGCATTCGGCGCGATGGCGATGGCGATCGCCGTGGTCGCATTGCTCATTGTCTTCACGGGCATGTCCAGCCATCTGATTGATGGTCGGGCTCGAATTGCTTCACAAAATGAACTGCTGCACATCGCGACCCATGATGAACTAACGGGATTAGCAAACAGACGGCAGTTCAAAGAGATCCTGCGTGAACAATGCGAGGAATTCGAATTCGGTCATACAGGCCCGTTCACATTGATGATGATCGATCTGGATCGTTTCAAGCCGGTCAATGACACACTCGGACATTCGCTAGGCGATCTCGTTCTGCACAAAGTCGCCCGCCGTCTTCAGAAGGTGCTTGATCCAAATGACCATCTCGCCCGCCTCGGAGGAGATGAATTCGCGATTATCTGCGCTGAAACGAGGGATACGAGTCAGGTTCGTCTGAAAGCGGGCCAGATTGTCGAAATGCTTTCGCGGCCTTTGATCATTCAAGGGCACCTGATCGAGCTTGGGGGAAGCGTTGGCATTGCATCTGCACCAAAGGATGGAGCTTCTTTCGACGACCTGACCCAGAACGCCGATATCGCCCTATACGCTGCGAAGGCTGCTGGTCGCTCGACGTTTCAGCTTTATCAACCTTCAATGTCGGAGGAAATTCTCGTCCGTCGGTCGTTGGAAGCCGATCTTCGACGAGCGGTCAACCGCGAGGAGTTCGAGGTCTACTATCAGCCCCAGACTGATGCAAAGACCGGTGCGTTCACCGGTGCCGAAGCGCTCGTCAGATGGAATCATCCGGAACGTGGCCTTCTTTCACCGGTCATTTTCATTCCGCTTGCGGAGGAACTTGGGTTCATAGGCTCGATCGGCAGCTGGGTCTTGAAGAAGGCTTGTATGGATGCAGCAACCTGGCCTGCTCATTTGACTGTCGCCGTCAACCTTTCTCCTATCCAACTTTTGGATCGGCGCCTTGTCCGAATTGTCAAGAATGCACTTGCCGAAGCGAATCTCCCTGCTCATCGCCTCGAATTGGAAATCACCGAGACGTCTCTCATCGGGAATGACGTGCAAGCCCTTGCTGTCTTGAATGAGCTTCGAGAATTAGGTGTATCGATTTCGCTCGATGATTTTGGAACGGGCTACTCTTCGCTTAGCTATTTACATCGTTTCCCGATTAATCGGATCAAAATCGACAGATCTTTCATCTCCCGCGTGCCGAACGATCCGGACAGTGTGTCAATCATACGAGCAATCGCTCAGTTGGGCACGAGCCTGGGCATGAAGATCACAGCAGAGGGCATTGAAACGGATGAACAGAGAGTTTTCTCAGCCGGTGGAGGTTGTGACCATCTTCAGGGATATCTGATCAGTAGACCCATACCATACAAGCAGGTCGCGTGCCTATTCGCCGAAGCTGTTTTGCAAAAACCCGCCGCATAAGATTGGAAAGGGCGCAGCCGAGATGCATAGACTCATTTATACAAGTGTAGCGGATATCGAACGGGACGGTGCTTCACTCCATGAAGAGACAAGAAAAATTGTAGCAATATCCGCGACAAAGAACAAAGAGCGTGAACTGACTGGCGTACTTCTGCTGGTCAATGGCACCTTTATCCAGGTTCTGGAAGGCAAGCGCGAAAATATAGAGGACGCTTTCGAAACGATATGCTGCGATCTGCGCCACAAGCAGATCAAAGTGATTGAGCTGGAGCCCGCCAAAGGCCGTCTTTTCGCCAATTGGGATATGGCGTTCGTCGGCTCAACGAATGAGCCCACCCAATTGCACGTCAATCGAGATCTTCAACACATAGCCGTAACAATAGATGCGAGACCAGCACAAGCCCTTCGTCAAATCTTGCAGTTAGTGCATCTACCACACGATTAAATCGGGGATCCTGTCCGCATTGCCCAGTAGGTTGTGCCATGGCTTTCGCTGGCATGGATTGTGAATCTGATTTGATGGCGCATACATTCGCCAAATCGGTCGTATGAAGGCCTCGTTACACTCAAATTACCGCGTTAATTGCATCCGAAGTCTCTGCAAGCTCTCGGTCTCTCGTACTGAAAAGATCTTCTCTGCTACTCGGGCTGAGCGCTGAGAGCAGCAATCTGACGAGAGATTTGCGCCAAATTTGCGCTCGGCAGGCTTGCTTCAACTCGGTTCCTCCCGCTTTGCTTGGCGCGGTACAGTGCGCGGTCGGCCATCTCGAAGAGGGTGCCGGCGTTAGCCTCGCTGTCGCATGAGCAAGCGACCCCAATGCTCACAGTGAAACGGATCAGTTGACCGTTCTGCTGGATTCCTTCTCCAGCAATCCTGATGCGGATCTTTTCTGCCATGCGAATGGCGTCGTCACGTCGCGCTGTGCGCAGGATGACGCCAAACTCCTCCCCTCCGAGCCGAGCAGCTACGTCTTCATGCCGCAGGTTGGCAGACAGAGCCTTCGATAGGGCCCGGAGGGCGTCATCGCCAGCCATATGCCCGAAGGTGTCATTCAGCATTTTGAAGTGGTCGGCATCAACGATCAGCAATGAGAAGCTTCGTCGACCTAATGCCTCCTCGGCCATGCGCTGGTCCATGATCTTGTCGAAGGCGCGTCGGTTTAGGAGGCCTGTAAGGGCATCGGTCGCTGATTCCTCGCGCAGCATTCGTTCGCGAAGCATGAAATGGCGTTCGCGGCACATAAGTGTCCCGAGTGTGACGGCTGCGAGCATGCTGGCGACGCTGAAGAAGAGCCAAAGCTCCGTCACTTTGGCGCTCGGTAAAGTAGGGACGGAATAGAGGAAAACTATGTGTGCAGACAAAATGAGGCCGAACAAAAGGAATTGGGTGATGGGTGTGCGCCCTGGCCGACGGATGTGCTTCGCCCAAACGACGCCCGCCACAGCTGCATAAGCTATGCCGAGAGCACCGGCGATGGCCGTCGGGCCACCGAGCCACAGGCGTGACCCTGCGGCAAATATCATCGATATGATAGCGCCCGGCCACCCAGCGAATGCTGCGCCAAGCCCGACGATGATGCTTCTCAGATCGACTAGCACACCGTCGGCCAATTGTGCCGGCGCTAACATTGCAGCGATCGCACCGATTCCGAAAAGCGCGCCTTCCAGGACGGAGCGCCCAAAATCGGACAGCGGAAGGCGCTCAAACGTACCGAAGGCGATCGCGATAATTGACAGAATGCCAAGGCCATGAATGAAGGCGGTCAGGAGGTCCAAGGAAAGAAGCATTGCATTTCCACGTCAGGCATAAAAGAAGTTCCACATTACAATACCCGGCAAAGAATGAATTTAAGTTTGAAAGACGTGAAGGGCATTCACTCTTCCGGCCAAACGACCGGATTTCGGACAATGCGTAAGATTTTATAACCAAACGGTAGCGCCATATTAGTGGGCGAAGTTAGAGAGAGCCCGTCATGCACTGGTCGGCGTGAGGGGCTCTCGCTCTGTAACGAACACGATCATGCGGCTCGGCGCGTCGAGTGGGCGCTATAAGAGCTGCGTTCGACGGGTTTATGGGTGCCCTCGCCCTGCGAGATGTCGAACCGTCCGATTGACCGCGCGAGCTCTTCCGTTTCGGCTTCGACCGCCTTGGTGGCAGCCGTAGTTTCCTCAACCATGGCCGCATTCTGCTGGGTGACCTTGTCCATCTGCTCGGCGGCGTCCGAGACTTCGCGCAAGGAGGAAGCCTGTTCCGTCGCAGAAGAGGCGATGGTCGCGATCACCTCGGTCATGGCATTCACTTCCGCGACGATCTCCTCCAGCGAGCGGCCCGAGGCGGTGACAAGATCGACTCCCGCTCCTACCCTCGCGCGCGAAGTTGAAATAAGGTCCTTGATCTCCTTGGCGGCGGTCGCCGAACGCTGGGCGAGCTCGCGCACCTCCTGGGCGACGACCGCAAAGCCCTTGCCGGCTTCACCGGCACGCGCCGCCTCGACGCCGGCATTCAGCGCCAGAAGATTGGTCTGGAAGGCGATCTCGTCGATGACGCCGATGATGTCGTTGATCTTCTGGGAGGAATCCTCGATCTCCTCCATGGCCAAGACAGCGCGTCCGACGATGGCCCCACCCTGTTCGGCCTTCGTAGCTGCTAGGCGGGCACTCGCGCGCGCCTGACCTGCACTTTCGGCAGTGATGGCGACCGCTTGACTGACCTCGGAAAGAGCCGCGACGGTCTCTTCGATTGAAGCAGCCTGTTGCTCGGTACGCTGGGAGAGATCGTTGGAGGCAATAGCAATCTCCGACAGGCCCGTGCGGATCGTCTGGACCGAGGAGACGACGCCGCCGATAGCCTCTTCGAGCTGAGATACGCTGTCATTGAACTGGGTCTGTATGGGCACAAACTCAGGCGCAACGCTCTGGTCCATTCGCACTGTGAGGTCACCCGCGGATAGGCGTTCGAAGCTTCTCTCTACAGCTGCGACGAGCACCCGCAGATCTTCGGCTTTCGCATTGTCTATCGCTACTTGACGTTCCTTCGCGAGGCTATCGGCCAACCGAGTTTCATTAGCTTCTCGTGCAAGCCTATCCCGTTCTATTGCCGCCGCTTTAAAGCTTTGGACGGCCTCCGCCATTTCACCGATCTCATCCTGCCGATCGAGATTAGGAATGGTAATCGACATGTCTCCATCGGCGAGCCTCCGCATAGCAGAAGACAAGCGCGAGATCGGTTGAGAGATACTTCTGGCAAGCGGCCACGCGCAAAACGCAAGGATCGCCAAAAGCACTGCAGACGCACTTAGAGATTTCCACGCGACGCCGACGAAAATCGTATTCAGGTCGTCAACATATACGCCGGTCCCAAGCATCCAGTCCCAGCCTTTGATGCCGGTTGAGTAGCTGAGTTTGGGCACAGGCGGTTGATCCGGGGTCCTGGGCCAAAGATAAGCAGTTTCTCCGCCACCAGCTCTGGCTTGCGAAATCAGCTCACGAAATAGGTAGAGACCGTTCGGATCCTGCTTGTCCCATAGAACTTTGCCAATGAGCGCTTCGGTAGGGTGTACTAACATTTCGCCAGCATAGTCAGTGACAAAGAAATAGTCATTTTTGCCGTAACGCATAGCGCTCACTGCATGCGCTGCACGTTCTTTTGCTTCGTTCTCGGTAAGTGTACCGGTATCAGAGAGATCCTTGAAAGCTTGGACGATGGACTGAGCAGTTTCTACCTGGGCTTTGATCAACTGACTTCGTTCTTGCCAGATGATGTCGCGAAGGAATAGCAACTGTATTGCCGCGACGCCAAAGCATATCAGTGCTGAGAAGCCGACAATTATGCCCAGCTTTCGAGGAATATTAAGATACACGATACTACCCAATTTAGTTGCGTACGGATTGGCGAAAATACAGTATCGTTCGTTAAAATTCTTTGCATCTGGGCGCGAGATTGGAGCCTGTCCGGAAAGGGTTGAATGGTCGGGATGACGATGATTCGAAAGGGTGTCTGAAGCCTGATCTGGAAGAGCCATGTGGGAACCCGACAACTCGCACGGAGCATAACCGCGATCACCTTCGCTATGAAACTGATCTAACCGACGCGGAATGGGCAATTCTGGAACCGCTGCTGGCGAAGCCAAAGGCCGTGGAACGGCCGCCTAAGTGGCCACTCCGCGAGATCGTCAACGCCATATTCCATATGCTGCGTGGTGGGATCGGCTGGAGGTTGATCCCCAGCGATATGCCAACCAGGAGCACGGTCTTCGACCACTTCAGCCGACGGCGTGATAAGAGCGTCTTCGCCAGTATCAACCATCGGCTCGTGATGGCCGACCGAGAACGGCTCGGTCGCGGGGCTTCGCCAAGCGCCGCCGTGATCGACAACCAGAGCATCAAAACCACCGAAAGCGGTGGGCCGAAAGGCTATGACGCTGGCAAGAAGGTCGCCGGGCGCAAACGGCAGGCGATGGTGAATACGGATGGAAGAGCGCTCGTCATCGAGACGCAGCCCGCCGACATTCAAAACCGTGACGGCACCGTTCCTGTTCTAAAGATATCGCGCAAATCATACTGGGTCGTCGAGCTGTTCTTCGGCTGGATCAGCCGGAACCGAAGGCTTTGGAAAGATTCTGAACCCACAATCGCCTCAGCGACAGCCTTCCTTTATGCCGCCTCAGTCATAATCCTCATTCGCCGCGCCTCGGAAGAGCATTACGACCTTTCTAGACGGACCCTAAAGCGAAACAGAGACGAGGCCCGATCTCCGCTAATCCAAACCGCGATCTGCGCGAAATGTTTTGACGACGGACACTCGCTCGAAAAGTCAGGCGGAGCCACCTCCATCCTCAACTGAGGCTTTCCAGCATCTCCCGGTTCTCACGCAAGATCGCATTCAGCGCCTTACGCATGGCGATAGTTTCCGCACTCCTCATTCCATGCTTGAACGCGTTCTGAGAGCCTTTTGCTGGGCCAGTGCTCTTTCCTCCATGCATTCGGCACCGACCGTTCTTCATTGCGGGAGAGCGGCAGGGCTTACCAGTGCGCCGGGAATGGGCACCGCATCGTGGGGCGGCGTGCAAGGGCTCAACCGACATCTTTCTCTTCACTCCCCCGGCTCATGAGTGCCGTTGCCGCATCCTCTTCGATCTTTTGCTGGCTCTCATGGTTGACGTTCCCGACGATCGCCTGACCGCCCGAATGGACATGGACATGCTCGACGCGAACGGTCTGCTGGCCTTTGCCTCGATGCTTATCGAGCGCGGCAACGAGAGTAGTGTAGGAGCGCGTGAGACGATTGGCCTGTGAAAGGTTCATTTCCCTCCCAGCATGCGGCTGCTCAGGGAGCATGGCACGACGAAAGCATTCCATGGCTGCGTTGTGAGTGGCGACCATTTGCGCCGCGAGCATGCCCTCGACAGCATCTTTCGGGGCGATGTCCCAAAGCGCGCCGATCGGCCCGCATTGAAAGAACTCCTGCTGTTCGATCGGCAATGGCTCAGTGCCGAGCCAGACGCTGCGGATTACCTGCCCGATCATGGCTTGATTGAAGGCAGGGCTTGCTGTTCCGCCGTATGGCCGATGCTGGTCATTCTCGTCATGGACGAGCTGCATCGTGGAGTTCTTGATTGTCGAGTCGTTTTCTGGATCGTCAGATTTCTTGCGGGAAAGCGGCGTCCATGGGCGCTTTGGCGTGGACAGAGAGATGGGCTTGGCGCCGTCTGTTTTTGCCACGGCGCTTGTGGGCTTCTTTCGGGTTGCAGTCGTCATTGTATCCTCCCTCGATTGCTGGATTGACTAAGGAAGGGCTTCAGCGTGCATTCCAAATCCCGGATACGCATTCGGAGTTCGTCATCGGAAAGGTCAGTCGTCTCGTTGACCGCAACGTTGAGGTTTCTCGGCAGGATGGACGCGATGACCTTTAGGTACGCATCGGGCTTCTCGGTGCGGACGCGCTCGATCGTCTGAGCGCCATTCGCCTGGAAGTCGGCAAAGAGAGCTTCGAGGAATTCCTCGCTGAGTTTGTTTCTCGCCCCCTTTGGGCGACCGCCTTCGCCTTTTCGAAACGGTCGCCCGACAGGCCGTCCATCGTCTCGTATCAATGCAGAATGCTGGGTTTTCGACATGGGCGCCCCTTTACGAAATAACGAACGCAAGCATTGTGAGCATGGCGGCCGCTGTCAGGATCATTGGTGAGATCGATCGAAGCTTATCGAGCAAGGGCCGGCTCCCTCCTCGACGGGCCAAGGGTCTGACGACCGCCAGTGATGTCGATCACGGTTCGACCGCGCTTCCGCTGATCTTCTTCGACGGTGCCCGCTGCCCCGACCATCGAGTGGGCATACATGCCGCCAAGAAGCTTCAGCAGTGCCTCTTCCTGTGCTGAAGTTCGGGCCTGTGAGAGAAGGATGCGAGCCCTTCCGGGATTGAGGAGCGCATCAGCGACGAGGTCGTCGATCTTCTCGATGCCGGCCTGACGCATCTTGCCGAGAAGCATTGCGCCGGCACCGCCTATCAAGGCGCCTGGACCATTACCGACCATGAAGCCGGCCGAGGCGCCGCTTGCAGGCCCGACCATACCGGCAAGGGCTTTGGCGAGAAGCGTTCCGCCTTGATCCGCGTCGCGAAGGGCGAGCGTGTCCTGAGCCGTGTTGGAGCCGCCAGGGTTTTTCACCGAGGCAATCGAGCGGTTCGCTCGTTGAAGATCATCGGCGATGCGGCCCATGATTTCGATCTCGTCATCGCTGAAACCAGCCACTCGGAGCGAGCCACGGTTCTGCCGAATGAAGTTCTGATACCCGTCAGACTTCATGGTTCCGACGCCCGAGGTGCCGGCCTCAGTATTCCCGACAAAGCGCTGAGCCATGTAATCGGCAATGGCTTTCCGGAGCCCTTGTTCGGCTTCCTTGTCTCCCCGAATGGCTTGGCGCAGATCCGTGAACCGCCGAATGCTGTCCTGCGACCCGAACATCTGCCCAACCGTCGCCGTCACGTCGTCAGGGTGATCGACCCCAAGGAATTTTCCGACCGATCCCTTTTCCAGAGCATCAAGGGCCTGTTTTCGCTGGACCGCGAGAGTGGCCATAGCGTCGGAGGCAGAGGCGGCATCGGCAAAGCGGCGATCGAGATCAGGGAAGGCACGAAGGGCGTCGGCGTGAGTTTTCCGCCACGCCGAGACCTTGGACGGGTCGAGCGTGCCGTCATCGCGGAGGGCTGAACGCCGAAGCCGATCGACCGCATATTGTTCGAGGGTCCGCATGGCTTCATCGTCGCCAACCGCTTGGCGGAAGGTTTTTACCGCCTCATATCCGCGAGCGCCGGGCCGGAAGATCGAGGCAGGAACGGAGGCCGAGGCCATGTCATAGGGTGCCGTGCTTGCCGGCCGTCGCCGCATGGGCGCAAGCATCCGATTGTCGAAGAGGTTCGCGCGATCACGAGAGGCATCGCGAGCCGCGTTCAGGCGCTCTCCGGCGGCTCCGTCGAAGCTTTGGACATCATAGCTCGGTAGTCTCGGATTGCTCGGAGCATTTCCAAGTCGCCTTCCCGCTTGGCTCTCTGTTCCGAATGAGCCAAGAAGGGTAGTCGATCCGCCACCGGCATCCGATCCAGCACTTGCCGAATTGATGCTCCTGGCCTCGGCTTGTCGGGCATACCATTCATCCGACCACTGTTGAGCCTTCGCGAGTAAGGTGTTCTCGGCGCTCATCTGGCCCGCCGCGACCGCCTGCTGTTCCTGAGCTACCTTCCCGGCAATCGCACTGTCGAGGTCCTTCTCGATCGCCGAGTTGAGTTGCACCATGCGACGGTAGGCGGGGCTCTCCCCATTCGCAAGGCGCTCACGCCGCATCTCGGTCTTGATCCGGCTTTGCGCGGCTGTCAGTTCACGGAATGGCGCGACATCGTCGAGGCCAGAGACTGCGGCAAAGATAGCCGCCTCTTCCCCTTCTGGCGGCTTGGCGGCCTTCGGAAGATCACGAAGAAGGTTGGTCGCCCGCGATTTCGCCTCACCCGTTGCCAGGGTCAGCGTACCATCGGGATCGACCGCATCCCAGAGATGACGCTCGGCATTCTTCGCCTGCGTCCTTGCTGCCTCCAGCGAGGCCCTGAGAGCGTCGCCAGCGCTTTCTGGCGGCATCCCCTGTCCAAGAGCCGTCGTGCGCGTCCTGGCCGCCTCTGTCACTCGCTGAAGCGCGCTCTCTGTCTCTGCATCGATCTGGCTAAGCCGCTGACGCACTGCTGCTCCCACGCGCTCAGGAGCCCCCTGACGCTCAATGCCGGAGAGAGCTTCGACGCGGGCTGCGTTCTGATCGGCACGGCGTGCATTGAAGGCTGCAGGATCGCGGGTCTGCGCACCACGCTCCAAAGCGCCAATGCCCATATCCCCCGTCGCTTGGAAGGTCGTCGGGCGCGAGCCGGGGACGAGTTCCTGGGCGCCGTTGTCGAGAGCGGATCGCAATGCCGTTGGATCATCCGCAGCATCGAGAAGGCGTTGACCAGCCAGTCGCTCGCGCCCGGAAGCAGTCAGGGGCGCCATGGTATCGGATGCCACGCGGCCGCCCTGCCGAATAATGCTGGGGACCGTACCGGCCACCGCGCCGATACCGCCACCGACAAGGCCGCCTGCCATGCCTGCGACAGGCTCCCAGCCTTCCGGAGCACCTTCGATGGCGATGGACGCGCCGGCACCGGCTCCAGCCCCCGCCACGGCATTGCGTCCCACGGCTCCTAGATTGTCGCCACGACCGAAGACCTGGCCAGCCATCTGACCTGCTCTACCCTGAAGAACGCCACCTCGCGCCAGGGCGGCAACAGCGGCTTCCGGCGCCACGGTATAGCCGACGCCTTGGCCGACGCCGCGAGCGATACGATCGGCCGTGTTCTCCGCGACTGTGTTCTGCGGATCAAGGACGGGCGAGGCCTCACCCAGCGTCTCGGCAATCCAGCGAGAACCGCCGACGCTGTTCTCTGGAATCGTCGGCAGATCAGCGCCCATGTAGTTTGCGCCGCCGATGATCGCGTTCATGCCGCCGCGCATGAGATCGACCGGCGCCCCTGCGATGCCATAGAGGCCTTCATTGATGCCCGCCGTCGCGTTCATGGCCGTGCCGCCATAGGTTGGAGCGCGCTCGCCCATCTCGGCGGGCTCGGATGCTGTCCTCCCTCCAGACGAGGACGGCACATTGCTCCCTGTGCCGGCCATCATCTTCTTGAAGGCTGCGACCGCCCGCTGCTCGTTGGGGGCGTCCACCTCATAGAGCCCATCCGGCCCTTCAATCTCAAAGATCGGCATTATCGAGCCCTCCGGATGCGAACGCCATCAACGTCTTGCCAACCGCCGCCCGAGGAAACGGCATCAACAGGCGCGTCAGGCATCGGACCAGAACGGGGATCGGCGGCCGCCTGGGAAAGCTTCTGTGCGCCAGCGACCACCGCATCGTTGAACTCTCGAAGCGCGCCTTGAAAATCCTCGACGCTTTGGGCCTGGTTCATGCGGACAAATGCCGCCTCCGCCTTCTTGCCTTCGAAGTCGGTGATCTGGCCGCCTCCCTTCAGCATCTCGCGAGCCTGGAGGAAGGCGCCGCCCTGCAACTGATCAATGCGAGCCTGGACACGGTTCGATTCCGGCGACCAGTTAGGCAGCCGGGAGTCGATGGGACCGATCATGCGCGGAAGATAAGGATCATTAATGAGATCGCTGACCTGCTGCGAGACCTGATTGGCAATCCTGATGCCCGAGGGCGCTCCGGCGGCGGCCGCGCCCGTTTCCTTCCCGAAAGCGGTTCCTGCTGCCTTGTCTCGGTTCAGATCGTAGGGCGAAACCGGCGTGAATCCGTCCGGGGTGCGAGAGCGGGCGATCGAGCCATCCGACCCCATCTGCCCGACAACCAGGTTACCCTCCGCGTCCCGGCCATAGACAGGTGAGAGGCCATAGTTCACCTCGTTCGCCGTCGGATCGTTCCGATCGACATACATCTTGTAGGCATCGTCCGCATCGATGACGCCGGACTGAACGGCATCGGCGAGCGCAGGATCGATCCCGCGCAGATATTCGACACGGGATGAGCGCTGATCTGCGTCCATGCGCTGCTGACGAGATGCCTGCGCAATGCGGAAAGCATCTCCGATCGGCAAGCCGGCCTCGACCGCCCCGACAATCTCAGGATGGTTTGCCTTCAGATATTCGAGGGTCGCGTTGCGCTGAGTGGTCTTTTCCCGCTTGCCTTCGAGTTGAAGAAGATTGGTCCCGAAATTCTGAAGCGGCGCATTTCGCGGTGATGATAAGAGGGAAAGGCCGACCGCCTGAAGGACATCGCCGAACTCTCCAGACTGGAAGAAGCCGGGCTTTTCCTTCTCTGGCTGAGGCATGGGGATGCCCCCGAGCCCGCCGAGACCTCCTGTCGTGGACGGATAACCGGCCATATACGAACCTCCTTGAACGGGCGCAGTGTATTCGGAAGGACCGGCGGTCAATTCGCCGTTGCTGATGTCTGAGAGATAGCCGGCGGCCGTATTGCGCCGCCGCGAAGCCTCTCCGCCCGGCCGATTATATCCGGCAAAGCGCCATGCGTTGTTCATGAGGCTCTGCGCCTCATCGATGCTGCCCGCGCTGTTCAGCCGTTGGACAAGCGCCGGGTCCTCTTGAAGGAAAAACTCGGCCTGTGTCTGCGGTGAAGGGCGGTTCGGATCATCACCCCGAGCCGAAGCAAAACGGCGAAGGTTGGCAAGGCGCTCATTGCGCCAAGACAAGATGCCGCCCGCTTGGCCGGGAGAGCCGCTTTCGGCTGGGTCCGACCACTGGCCGTAGGCATTGCGGGCGGAATAGCCGCTTTCGTGCTTGCCGGTCGCAGCCACGGCGGCAAGGCCATAAGGGTTTGTGACCCCCTGGCCGACCGTGCCGATGAATTGATCATAGATCGACGCCATCAACGTTTGCCCTTCCCGGTGCTTTTGCTCGGGCCATCCTTTTCCGTCCGGCCGTCGCTGTAGGTCGTCGTCTTGCCGGGCAGCGCGCTTGATGCCGCGTCGTTCCGCTCGCCGAAGAGGCCCCGAGGTCGCCCGCCACCGCTAAAGCTCCCGCCACCACCTGACGAGCGGCTGAATTGCTCATAGGACTGCGGCGCCGGGCCAAACCCGCTCCACCCGTTGGCAAGAGCACTGCGAGCCGTCTGCGAGAGATTGCCGCCGCCTGTGTTGCCCCCGAATGCGCGGCCAACCATGCTGCCGACCACCGCACCGGCTGGGCCAGCGATAGCGCCGCCGAGAAGCCCGCCAGCCACACCGCCAAAGCCGCCCATCGTATCCGACATACCGCCGAAGGCATTGCCGATTGCACCGAGGAGCCCGCCCGTCTGGCGAGGTGCATCAGGGATCGACGGAGCGCCGAGGCTGCGTGTCTGCCGATCAGCGACCGCGATTGGATCGTTGACCGTGCGAGGCGCGATGCTGCGCGTGCGCGCTGGCGCTTGCGGTGTCATCACCTCGGCAAACTGCGGCGCCCGCGTCTGTTGCGCCGGGGCAAATGACATGGCCGTTGCCTGCGGAGCCATGGACGAGACGCCAGGGCGAGCGTTGGGCATCGGACCCGTTGCCGGGAGAGACGGCGATCGAGCCGCAATCTGTGGCCCTTGCATTGCATTCGCCCGCGTCGGCGTGACAGTCGGCGTGCGAGCCTGGAGACTTGCCGGCTGGGCGCGCGCGCCATACCGATCGGAGAGATAGCCCTTCGGCTCTGCCACCATCTGCGTCATGGTCGGCGTGTTCATCGGAGCATTGTCAAAGCGCGATTGGATCATGCTTTGCTGATCTGCGACCCTACCGGCCTTTGGCGCTGCCTGAGAGACGACGCGATCGGCCTTAGGTGCATTGAGCGGTGCGCTCTGTATCTGCGGCTTCTCGTCTCCAATGGCCCCGAGGAGACCGCGCATCGTTGCGCCAGAGAACCCAGCCGTGACCGGAGCCCCGAGCTGTTTCGCCGCTGCCTCGATGTTGTTGCGCGGTGCGGGCGAAGGCGCCGGGACATTAGCCGGCATAGATCGCGCCGGTTGGCCCATTGTGCCCTGGTAGCTCGCCACGTCGTTGAGCGAGCCCATCGACGGGAAGCCCGCCATGCGCTCCGACACGCTGGCCGGGAGCGATGCGGTCTGCTGCGCTGCCTTTGTCCGCATGTCGGCAAGGCTAGGCATCGTGGCCGGCATATCAGGCATGCGAGACATGACCGCGTCGGACAAGCCAAAGCTCGGCCGCGCTGTCGGTGTCGGCACATTGGGTTGAGCCCGTGTCGGCGTCGGAATGCCAGCCGTGCGTGCGCGAGAAAGGGCGACGGCCGCAAGTTCCGCAGGCCCGGCCACGGGGCTGTAAGCTTGGATACCCGGCATCGGCGAGGGGCGACGATCAACCGAAGACGCTACGCCCGCAATTTGCGCTTCGATCGCGGCCGCTGCGCGGTTTGGCATTGAAGACGGCGGCGCGTAGGCAGTCATAGAAGAGGGCGTCGTCGAAAACCCCGCGATGCGATCCATAACGGAGGCGGGGAGGCTGGCCGTCTGCGGGCGTGGCGTCTCGGGGAACCCTCGCATTCGCGATGCCACATCGCGTCCAAGGCCGGCCATTGTCGGAACCGGGATGCTATCGAGTGTTGGAGCGAGATAGGCCCGCTCGACCTGAGGGGTCGGGTAGTTCATCGGGCGGGGCGCACTAGGGCCGTAAAGGCTCGGCATCGCGCCGAAAACGTGCGCGCCCTGCCTCATGCGGCTATCGAGACTCGGCGCCCAGGCGGGATTTGGGCGACCGGTCAGCGCCTTCATCGCCTCCGGGGCGTAATAGTGGGTCGCGTCCGGCCGGGTCGGGGCTACCTTGCCCTTCTCGAAATCCTCGACGACCTTGTCGATCTCGTCCTTGAACCGTGTGTAATTCGCCCGTGCCGTGGCCCGGCTTCTGGCATCGTTCCACGTCGAGTATTGGCTATTCTGCTTCACGACATCGGAGCGCGAACCGTAATTCTTCGTCTTCGACGCTCCGAATGCCCGAGGCGTGCCAATGTCAAAGCGGTTCTCGATCGTAGCGATAATGTTCGCCGCTTCCGTCCTGGTCCTCGGATCAGACCAAGGTGACAGGCGCGGATCGATCTCCCCCGCAAGGGTGAGCGCAATGTCGTACTTCTCTTGCGAGGAAAGCCGCGCCATCAGTGGACGCCTCGGGATGAATCGTCACCCGTCAACAAGTCGATGGTGTCGGCAAATGCCCGACGGGCTCTATTCAGGCAGGGCGCCAGGCATTCTGTTGGGTAGCCCTGAAGCTCCATCTTCGCTCGAAGCGCCCCCGTCATCATTGCCGCGCCAAGGTCGATTGCGTGCTGGGTGACCTCTCCTTCCTCAGCGCTATTCACGACAGCAATGGCGACGCCTTCCGCAAAGCGATCCGCTTCGTCCAGCAGCATATCGGCAGCCGCCTCATAGGCCTCGTGGTGATCGTCGTTCTGGAAAGGCAAAGTGTTCATTAGGCAGCCATCGTCCCCTTGATGTCGCCGGGACGGAAGACGCCGGGGATGGCAACGCCGCGTGCGACAAGTCTTTCAGCAGTCGCCATCAAGACGAACTCGTTGACTGTCATGCCAGCGCGATTGGCAGCGTCGAATAAAGCCAACTGAAAGGCAGGAGTGACTTTGCCGCCTTTGAGGTGAATATTAGCGTATCCCATCAGTTCAACTCCGTGATCCGATGGGATATTAGCTTATCTGCCGCGCCTTTTGGATTAGGCACGTTTAGTCAGGTTTGGTCATTTCGCGGTATTGGAAGGCCAAGATGATGAAGATAGCGGATCACACGATCATTTGACCTGTGACCTTCGCGCAGCAGCTCGATAGCTTCGAAATCCCCGTGAAGTGCCATTTCAAGGGCGACTAACGAAATCTCCAAGGGGGCATGGGGTGTGGTCTGTCGCGAAAGACCATGCTGTTTACATAGCCGGCGGATTGTCGCGTCAGACTTGCCGCTATGGATTACCGCCGTTCGAACGTCGATTACCTCGTCCCACGTCATCAAGACTGGAGCCACCATCACGCCACCTCCAATTCGCGGCGATGCTCGTCATTCCAGTCAGTGCCAAAGAGCGGCGACAACTCCACGATGACGTCGAAGCCTTTCGCCTTCAGCTTCTGCGCCAGTCGGAAGGCCGAAGCTTGTCCGGTGAAGGAGTGATCGTTGTCGCCGAAGACGAAGACCGTCGTGACGATCTCAGGGGGCGTCCACTCCTCCAGCAGTCCAGCCGTTAACGCGGCCCACGTCGGCACATTGAAGATCGTTGCCGCCGAGAGCGCGGTCTCAATACCCTCGGCGACCCCAAGAACGTCCTGATGCTGCATCAGCCGTACGGCTGCACCAGACGGCATCGTCCCGAGCATCTTGCGCGGATTGTCGACGGTAGCTTTTGCCCCCTCTGGCGAGAGGAACGTCCGATGAAGAGCTGAGCGCTCGCCCTTCGCGATCGCGGCATCAGAGGGATCGACTTTTGCGATCATGGCCGGATGGAATGCGCCCGGCCCATATCGCTCGTCCGGACTGAAGCGTAGGCACGACGGAAACGTCCGCAGGCCGGTTCGCGAATTGAGGTAGCGCCCCGCCGGATCGTCAGCCGTTATTGCCCGCGACCGCTTCCATATTGCACGCATTTCGTTTCGCTGGGCTTCATCGCTCTGCGCGATGCCGATCGAGGATCGCGCAATGGGTGCCTGCCCGATGTGCTTTTCAATCTCGACGGCAGCATCTTTGAACTCGATCCCGAGAAAGCGCTTCACCAGCTCGATGCCGTCGCCTGCGCCGCACTGAGAGCAGATCCACGTTCCGCGTCCATCCTTGTCGTCGAAGCGGAATCGGTCTTTGCCGCCGTTGCAGAGAGGGCAAGGCCCATGTCGGCCCGACAGGCTGCGAGGCGAAAGGCCAACGGCCGACAGGATGCCCGGCCAACGGCCGAGCGCTTTATCCTTGAGCGGGGTACGATCACGCAGCATGGCGCACCTCCCGCTTCAGTTTCTCCTGTTTCTTCGCCCAACGGATTTGATCGGCTCGAAGCGCTCGCAAGAATGCTTCATCCGGCTCGATCAGCGTTGAGTTCAGGCCACGGGGCCAGACGCCAAACTTCGCCTTGTACTTGGCGACCGCGAACTTCTCGCTCTTCCCATGGGCGCGCTGGTAGGCGAGCGCCATCGAATAGAACGCTTGTTTCTCCTCTGGTGTCGCCTCGGCCTTCTTTGCCCGCCTGCCATTCAGCTGAACGAGTTCACCGGCCTTTTCTTCGATCGGCGATTGGCGTTCGGGCATGAAACCACACGATGGGCACTGATGGACGCCGGCCGGCTTGAGATACGAGCACGATGGGCATTCCTTTGGCTTTGGCGGCTCTTTCTCGGCCGAAGCGCCGCCGCCTGTCTGATGCTTTCCCAGATCAAGATTTTTGTGATGGATATCCGTCACGAAACCGAGGCGCAGCGTCGTGTCCGAATGGTCGAGGATCAGGCAATGGTCCTTCCCTTCGGCAGTGCGAAGACCGCGGCCGATGATCTGGGTGAACAGCATCTCAGACTTGGTTGGCCTGGCCAGGATGATGCAGCGGACATCCCAGTCGACACCCGTTGTCAGGCATCCGACATTGCAGATGACCCTGAGTTGGCCCTCGGCGAGACGTTGGCCCATCCGCGTGCGCTCGTCTCCCGGTGTGTTCGCGTCGACATAGCCGCACGGCACGCCGGCCGCCTCGAACTCGTTCGCGAGCTTGCGGGCATGGGCGCGATCGACAGCGAAGCAAAGCGTCGGACGCTCCTCGCCAAGGCGAAGCCAGGTCGAGACGACATCGGCGACCAGGGTCGGCTGCCTCATGACATCCGACAACTGGCCCTCGTGATAATCCCCGGCCACCGTCCGCACCTTCGACAGGTCTGGATGCGAGGGCGCGAAGACCTTGAAGGGTGAAAGGAAGCCGCCGTCGATAAGTTCGCCAATGCGCGCGGCAACCAGCAAGTCGTCGTAGTGCTTGCCAAGTCCCTTCGTCCAAGGCGTCGCCGAGAGCCCGATGAACGGTACGCGCCGCCAATCGCCGTCAGCCATCCACTCGCCGACGAACTGAAACCACTGATGGGCTTCGTCGATGACGACGAGGTCTGCCTTCGGGAGCTTTCGACGCATCAGCGTCTGGATTGAGGCCACCTGAACCGGCTGCGTGCCGTCGGTCAACGGATGCTGCCCCTGCATGACGCCCACGCAGTGGATGCCTTGCTCATAGAACCGCCCAACGGTCTGATCGACGAGCGAGATCGATGGGACGGTGAACAAGACGCGATTGCCTTTGGCGCGTGCGCCCTCGACGATCGATGCCGCCAGAAGCGTCTTTCCGAAGCCGGTCGGAGCCTGAACCATCGGCCGCCGCTTGCCCGAGCCAAGGGACGAACGCAGCATGTCGAGAGCACGCGTCTGATGGGGGTGGAGGGTGAACTTCATAGCTCGCCTCCCACGCTGCCATTGACGACCGCGAGCCCTAGAGCCCTACCTTCTACGTTAGAGACCTTCCTCCCTTGGCTAAGACTTCCACGTAGTGGATGTGACTGTGATTGTGATTGCGATCCCATTGCGATCGCATTGCGATGGCCCCAACGCTTGGCATTGCCCTTCGCGCCTGCCTCGGCACGGCGATCGTATTTGTGCTTTGCCTCCGCGAGTTCGCGATCAATGCGACCGTGCTGCCAGCCATCCTGAAAGAATGCACTGAGGACTGAGCGATTGCGCTTCCACTCAGCAGCCGACATCCTGGCGATCTGCGCAAGCTGCGCGTCGTCGTCCGGCAGGCCGCCTTTCCGCCAATAATGCAGAATGAGAAGCAGGTAGGCGCCGTGCTGAGCGGCATTGAGATGAGCGGTATCGGCGAGATAGTCGCCGACGTAGAGGGGCATCCAGGCGCGAGCGTTCATTTGCCCACCTCCGCCCAGAGTACATCCATCTTGTCGGAGAGCGTCGATACCCAACCCGCCAGCGACGACCGCTGTTGCCCGGCGCTTTCAATGAGATCGGCGTTCGAGAGCGCTGTCATCTCCTCGGCAAGTTTGCAGAAGCGAGGGAAGAGCGCGGCATTCTCTCCAGTGGTGGAGCTAACACGTTTAGCGCGCGACACCCGGGCTTCGAGATCGCGCCGGACCCGCTCGACCTGCTCTTCAGGAGCGCATCGCTTGAGTTCATCCAGATATCGACCGGTGTCCAGACGAGAGTGCCGCACAAGGTCATGAGCGGCAGCAACGACCTTCTCGCCGCGCTCGGCGTCGCGCTGGACCTTGCGCTCGGACTGCCCGGTCGCGGCTGCGGTGTTAGCAGTGAAGCGCTCGGCTATATCGTCGCCAACTTGGCGACGAGTTTGATTGTTGCGCCCGCCGCCGCCCTCAGACGTTGGGCGAGTCTCTGGGTGAAGCTCCTCGTAAATCGACTTTCGCCGCGCCGTCTGGCGAGCCCTGTCGGACGGAGACAATTCCGCCCGGCAGAGGTTTTCGTCGATCATCGCCAGTTCGGCATGGAGATCGTCGTCATCAACGATGACAGCCGGTATTTCTCGCCAGTCTAGGCTATCGACAGCCGCATACCGATGCGAGCCGGCAATCAGTTCGTACCGCCCGCCCACGCGACGGACGCGGATAGGGTTGATCAGACCAACAGCCTCGATCGATTCAGCAAGATTGGTGATCGTATCGCCGTCCGGAATCCTGCAATCTGCCCGGCGGTCAATGCTATCAATGGGAATACGGGTGATCTGGCTCATGCTCGACCTCCCTTCTCCACCCAGGCGGGAATGTCTGGGTTCACGGTCCGCATTCCAGATGCGAATTCGCGATAGGCCGGCCGCTCAGAGATCCAGTCTTTGAACCAAGTGAAGCGGAATGGACGCAGCCATTCGATGCCGGCTTCAGACCATTGGTCGTGTGTGGTCAGTGCGTAGAATGCCGCCGCTTCAAGGCAGTCGATTTCTGCTTCACAAAGATGCTCGATCGCCGACGTGAGAAGGATGGACATGCTAAGCGCGTGGACCGTATGGAACACGTCTGCATCGGAAGCGACGTCCCACTCGGCTGCCTTTTCCGCGTTGTCGCGCAGCACTTCGAGCAATGCGCACGAACGGCTCGCCCAATCAG
The DNA here is from genome assembly GCF_900176465.1 of Fulvimarina manganoxydans. Classification (GTDB taxonomy): domain Bacteria; phylum Pseudomonadota; class Alphaproteobacteria; order Rhizobiales; family Rhizobiaceae; genus Fulvimarina; species Fulvimarina manganoxydans. The sequence goes on along the minus strand of NZ_FWXR01000012.1, from coordinate 105,683 downwards.
GCTGATCGAGAACGAGCGATACCCAATTCTCCTTCACCTCATTGATCTTGGCGTCGTTGGGAATGTCGAAGTATGCGGGCTTTTCGGGGCGCTCCAGCCGTAATCTCGGGACTTTGCGCCCCCCATGTTTGAGAAAAACGTCGAACGCTACGCGCCCTTTCTCTTTCCACGCACCCGAGATTTCGGCGAAGCACCGTTCGCGCGCCTTGGGGTCGTGAATGCCCGCAATGTCCATGCAGCCATCGAAATCGTGAGCGAAATCATCTGGCATGCCATCGACCTGAAAGACGGCGATCGGCTTTCCATAAGGACCAGGGATGTATCCGAGAGGACTGCTCATCGGGTTGCCCTCCCGTGGATGCGGCCGGAGACATGCTCGGCGATGCAACGGGCAACGGCGTCGCCAATATCACCACGGCGACGGATCGCTGCGGCTTGCTGTTCGAGGGGAGAAGGGCTATTTTCTGAAGCGTCGCGGCCAAACGACGAATTCAGAGACCCGGTGGGCACAGCCACGTGCCGCCGGGCTTCGTTATTCAGGTGCATGTAATTACGCTGCCTCCCTCGTTTCGAGGACCGGCAGAGAGTCGAGCCACGCCTGTGCATCAGTCATGGTAACGACAGACTTTCGACCAAGCTTGCGAACAAGCAGGCGGCCTGCATTCACTTCATTGTAGAATTTGGAACGACCAATCGAAGCCCATGCGCAGAACTCGTCTACCGTGAGCGCACCGCGCGATACAGATTCACTTCGCATCTCTTTCTCCGTTCGCCACCAACCGTTGGTGTCGCGAAGAAAGATGCGGTTTGAAATTCACGCGGTCATTATATGCGGTCCGATTTTCTCCGCACGTTAACCGCGCGATTTCCGCACAATTTAAGTATCAAGCCTGCAGAGCCGATTTTAAGCTAGATTTTCGCCCTGGTTTGGCCCAGTCATATTGTGGGAACTCAGCTTGTACCTCTTTCAACAAGGACCTCGCTGTATCCCTAGAAAGACCATATCGATACCCTAATTCATCCGCCTGCTTGACTGTAGGTCTGAGAGATTCAATTGCTTCTTTTGATTGCCAGCGGACTATTTTCTTTCGGAATTCCGCCTTGAATTGCTTTTCCTTCTGCTTTCGTTCCGCCAGAGATGCTGAAGGTGCGGGCTGAGATAATTGGCCCAGAGGCGCTTTTATTTCGTTGACTGGCTGTGAGCTAATTGCTGGCCATATCCGCATGATGTCTCTCGCGGAAATCCGAAAAGCGGTAAGATCAAAGTGAGCCTTTTGCCGATCCTCCGATTCAAGGCAGATTCCATGCAAAATCGCTCGATAATCTGGTTCTCCTTGAAAGCTAACATGCGCATGGTCGAAGGCAGCGGCTGGCACGTTCTTTCCAAAGGCCCGCACCTCCAAGAGTCCTCCCGAAAGCGCATTTAGGAGCTGCTTTGAACTACTGTCCTTAGGCAATAAAAGATTGCGGCTGTCGCAGATAAGCAAAAAAGTGTCTGGAGAATGCTCACGTGTGCTTCCTGCTTTCACGGCACCTAAGTCACGCGTTGCAATCCAAATAAGGGCCTGATCAACATCCCAGAACGGCTCCAAATCTAGCGGAAGAGCGGAGGGCATAGATTGCATGCTCTGGGTGGTCGTATTCGCTGATCGATTCTGCTTCTTGTGGTTCCCCTCTTTCAGGTCGCCCTTGTCGACTTCGTCAATCCATTTCTCGACCGTGTGTCGATCGAACACGAAGCGGCTGTAATGGCTTTGCCCATTCAAGGGTAGCTCCGCGATACCAGTCGCGATTGCGATATCTGCGAATAGACTGCGCCAATAAGCGGGGGTCAGAACGGCGTCAGCGCCGTCGTAGGCACGAGCAATGACTTGGCCTCGGCAGAGTGCGTCACGTAGACGCCTTAAAGCATTCTGCATCAACTCTGCAATCTCGGCGCATCGCGCTAATGCGGCGTCAAACTCCGGTTTATGTGATGTTGAAAATTCATAATCAGCGCTGGAGATATAAGCCTGAAACTGGCTCAATTCGCCCTTATTCCCTACGCTTAGTCTATTTCGCAATAAATAGGCGTAAGCGATATTCACCACTTCTTCTCGTGTGATCTTCTTTCGAGAAATATCGTCGGCATGGTCGTGCAGAATAAGCGCGCCAACTGCGGTATGGAGTTCGATACGATCGGGCGGAAGATAATTGATCATCGCGTACGCCTCGCGATAGCGCCATAACAGGAGCACAGGGAAATCGAGGGCGTACTCGACTTATCAGCTGGCCGGCCTATCCCTGCGCATTATGAGAATTGGTATGTCGTTGCATGGACACAAGAGGCCAACAGTGGGCAGAGAAGGATATCCACCAGTCTTGAGAGTTATTCCCACTTTTCTGATCGGAACCTTTAGGGTTGAGCGATAAGGAATGCTGTCCACGCTTCCATAAGCTCCCGCCTTTTCTGCAAAGCATCTCCTCGGCGGTATGCGCGCTCTGTAGCATCGCCGACCGCATGAGCAAGCGCCTGCTCTGCGACTTCCCGCGCAAAGCTCGTTTCTTCTCCCGCCCAATCGCGAAAGCTCGAACGAAAGCCGTGAACAGTCACGTCGACCTTCAAGCGGCGAAGCAGCATATCCATTGCCATGACACTGAGCGGCCGGCCGCGCTTCTGTCCGGGAAATACCAAGTCACCAATTCGAGTGTCATGAAGGTTTTGAAGGATCTGCAATGCGGGCTTGGTCAATGGCACGCGGTGCTCTCGACCCGCTTTCATGCGTACGGCTGGGATCGACCATATGGCGTTGTCGAAATCGATCTCCGCCCAGACTGCTTCACGAGTTTCGCCAGAGCGCGCGGCCGTGAGGATCGTGAACTCCAATGCGCGAGCGGCTACCGCCTCCGACTGGCGCAGGCGTTTCATGAAGGACGGGACGGCGTCGTATGGCATTGCCGCGTGATGGCCGCGCGATAGGCGTTGGCGCGCAGGGAGGATGTTCTTCAGATGGCCGCGCCACAAAGCGGGGTTCTCGCCGGACCGCCAGCCTTTGACTTTCGCATAGTCCAAAACCCGTTCAATTCGTCCACGGAGCCGGGATGCCGTTTCCGGTTTGCTTGTCCAGATCGGCGTCAAAACAGAAAGCACGTCGTTGGTATCGATCTCCGATACCCTCTTGCGACGGATCGGCTCGCAATAGGTTGTGAGCGTCATGCGCCATTGCGCTCGATGCTTATCGTTTCGCCAGCTGCTCTCCATCGACGCCAGGAAGCGGTCAACGCATTCCGCGAATGATGGCTCTGCCTCCTTCTGGCGCTCGGAAAGAGGATCGCGATCTTCCGAAATCGCCTCTCTGGCACCGGCCGCCGCCCGGCGCGCCTTTGCGAGCGAGACGGCGGGGTATGAGCCAAGCCCCATTTCCCTACGCTTGCCGGACGCCGTCCACATAAACACCCAGGACTTCGTGCCGGCCTTCGCGACATTCAGATATAGGCCGCCGCCATCGGAATGACGCCCAACCTTGAGCTTCGTCGAGGCCGTCCCCTTCTCTGTCAGCTTGTGTAGGGCTCTTGCCATTTTCCCCACTTTCTTCCCCACTTTGCGATGGGGATATTAGCGGACGACGATGGACGTCGAAAGACAGAAGGGGAATGAAAGTCCTGCATATTAGGGGCAGCAGAGGGCGGCAGCGGATAAAGGCAAACGCCAGTTTGGCGGACTTCCTCTCCGCCACTGAAATCAAGTCATTGTATTTGTTGGCTTTTCTTTATTCCATTCGAAGCCTGTATCCAATTTGTATCCGATCGAAATACGCTTCAAGAGCATTCTACGATCGCGAGATTCGTCTCCCCAGACCCTCATTCCTGACAATGGAATCATACGCGATTGATGGGACGGTTCGGCTTTACCTCCATCATTATGATGTTTGAGGCCGGCACTACGGATTTTCGATCGCATCCCCTGCAACGGACCACGAACGACATTCGATGCCGCATCGCTTCGGCGGCAGCGACAAAAGATTTACATTCTGCGCTTGTTAGGTCGGTCTCGTATCATCGGTACTCGCACTTGTGCTGCGCCCAGCTGGTCGGAGTCTACACGGGTCTTCCAGACTAGGTTTAGGCTCCTTCTGGAACCATCGCCGTCCGAACCGTTCAGCCCTTTCCGTAAGGGCTCATAACGAATTATTATTACCCAGGGGTACATTGCTCGTCTTGTTTCCGTATGGCAGTATCAAGCGCGCATGGACAATAAAAATCCAATTTTTATTGATTCTGGTGGAGTAACGACCGCTTGATTCGATGCGCGGAAATTTTAAAGTGGTCGCTCTTCGTATTCGTCTTGGTGGGCACTTCTGAAGGAGGCATAAGTGGAAGTAAGAGGATCTGCAGGAAACGATCCGCTCATCGGTACAGCTGACGATGACGATTTCTTCTCGTCAGGCGGAAGCGATACGATAAACGGACTGGAGGGTTTCGACGTCATTTTCTATGATGACAACCCGAGAGGCATAACGGTAAATTATACGTCTGACGTGGTACGGCAGATCACATTGGGGACTGTAGAGAAAGGTGATGGCCAAGTTGACACCTTTGAGAACCTCGAAGGTCTCTACGGCACACCCTTCGACGACGTCTTCATACATACAGAATTTGGTCAGCCACGCTTTCGTGGAAATGACGGCGCTGATACTTACACCGGAAGTGAGCAAGCGGTGGACGAGATCGACTTTGTTCTCGACCCAGCCGGCGTGACTGTCGATTTAGCTGCCGGTACCGCTACCGATGGCTTTGGCAACGCTGAAACCATGACTTCGATCGAGCGTGTACGTGGATCACAATTCGACGATGTTATTACCGGTAACGAATCGGCCAACCGCATAAGAAGCCTCGACGGCAACGACATCATCAATACCGGGGGAGGGAACGACTCGGGTAGTCCTGGCATGGGAGATGATACCGTAGACGGCGGTGAAGGGATCGACGAATTCAATACAGACGTCGAATACGCGAGCGCCACGATCACGATTGGCGGGCTGGGAAACGCGACCACCGTCGAGTCTTCTGAAGGGTTTGACACCTTTGTGAATGTTGAGCGCCTGAGCTTCAGCGACGGCATTTTGCTGCTGGATGTTGGTGCTGAGGAGAACACTGGCTTTGTTTATCGAATCTACCAGTCGGCTTTCGGGCGCACCCCGGACGTTGAGGGTCTTGCCTTCTGGCTAGGTGAGATCGACAATGGGACGTCCAAAGAAGACATCGCTGATGGCATCATTGCTGCTTCTGAGTTCGCGGATAGATACGGGACAAATGTAAACAACATGGCATTCGTCGACCTTCTGTACCAGAACGTGCTTGGACGTTCCGGGGAAGACGCCGGCGTATCTTTCTGGGTTTCCGCGCTGGAAAGCGGTAATCTGTCGCGTGACGATACCCTCGTATTATTCGCGGACAGTTCCGAAACAATCGATCTGGTGGGGTCGGTTTTGGGAGATGGCCTGTTTATCAGCTACGAACAGTTTGCCTAATCCTCTCACGGCAAATGACTATCTAACCTCCTACCGGGGTGGCAAACACCGCCCCGGGATTTGCCATCAGTGGAAACATGAGACTCATCGTGCCGCTAAAACGAAGGCTGGGAGTAACTTCCACAATCGCTATCTTCAGCGAGCATGACCGCTTGATTGAAGTTGGCGATATCTATGATTACGTCGTCTATGACGTTACAAGGTGTGAGCCAGCATCTAAGAAAATAACTGATCAGCGAGCTTAAGCGCCAATAATAACGACAGCTTGGACGATCTTAGAGATCGAGGGAACCGGCCTCTCTCTGCTGTGATCCAAGAAAGGGTTTGCCGTATTTATTCAGTATCGCCTCCTTAATAGTCCTGCAGAGGCACAGAGAGCGGCATATAACTTTTGCATAGTAAAAGAAAGATTATACAAGCGCCCGTCTATGGGCTTCTATGTGCTTTCTAGTGCTATTCGTGCTTTCATCCCCTTCGCGATCTTGGCAATCGTCGTACGGCTAGCCTTCGTACTGTTTTAAATATCGGTGTAGCTCATGCCGTTTCGACGTATTCGAGCAATGACTTCATTACGCTTTGTGTCCTCAGGTCACCCCTCGTATCGGCCTTCCGTCTTCGTCTTCACAATACTCTGTTCCTAACACCTACGACGATACTCGTAATCCTTCCCGGCTACAGCGGGGTACATATCGAGAAGCATTCCATTGATCGCTTCCACCATACGGGCCGTGTAGCTCTGAGAAGGTTTCAAAACCTCGGAAGCCTCCATGGATCCGATAACCAGCTCGCTGCCCATGTGGGGTCATATCCCTGTATCGAGCTGCTGAGGCTTCATGATCTTATCAAAAAGCAAGGCGCGGGAAATGGGCACACTCTTAATAGTTAAGCGCTACCTTTTGAGTATATCGAGCTTTGCCGACCTAAAATGGTCATTGCTTGCATGGTCATTGGACGTCTCTGCCCTTAATCGCTCAGGGAAAATGGCGCTCAGCGCCTGGATTTGTTCGCCAGGGCGCGATCCCAGGCGTCTTGCGGAATGAAGAGTGGGCGGCCGCCGGCGACCGTATCCAACTGCTCGTCGGACAGAGGCCCTTCATTCTTTGCGGACTGTCCCTGCGCAGTGGGCTCGGCGCCGGCGGTTCGGTTTTCAGACCGGCCTTCTTCGGGGGCTGCAAAAACACTCGCAATGTGTTCGCTCATCGATACGATGCTCCTGTGTTTCCAAGGGGTGGCAAGGCGGTTCGTCAAAGGCCGAAAAGCTTCAAGGTGCCGGGGATGAGCGTTGCCTGGTAGCCTAGATTGGCCGCCATCTTCGCGTCCGAAATCGCGGACTCGCCTATATCGCGGGCAGTCCAGACGAATATATCGCCGAACAGACTTCCCCCCGCGACTGCTTCGAGCTCCGCCTCGGAAAGGTGATCTTCCCCAGCTTCGGTATGCCTTGCCGCTTCGATATCTTCCATCGTGAACGCGAAGCCCCTGAGGCGTGCGAAGTCGATCAGGCTCTCGATGGCCTCCCTTTCGCTCTTTCCGGCGGTCGCAGCCGCCAGAGCTTCGGTCATCGCTTCGTCGTTGCTTAGGGCAGTCTTGAATTCGTGCATTGCGGTAGTCGTCATGTCGTTCGCACCATTTCGTTCGTCGTGGACCGGTCCGGTTGCCGGTTTGTTGGGTGGCAGCCGTGAGCTCGCAGGCAGGCTTACGAGTCGGCGTCAGGCACCATGCCGTTCAGGAAACCGCTGGCGGCTCCCGTCGTCGTACCGACAACGCCCCCCATGACAGCGCCTACGAGGGCGCCCGTGATGCCGGGCATCAGCATTTGTGTCAGACTGGGGCGCGGACCGAACAGCAATCCTGCGCCCGAAACCGCGGCAAGGTCGTCGTCGCTCAGGGCGCCGTCGCCATCGGCCGACTGCTGGAAGGCCAAGACATCGTCGGCGGTCACCTCGAACCCGCGCTGCTGCGCGAAAGTCGTGAATACCTCGGGAACGTCACTTTCCTCTCGGCCTTCCAATGCCACGGCCAGGTCCCGAGCCATGGCCTCGTCGGACCGAACGGCGTTGGCGAAGTCGTTCATCGCATGTGTGGTCATCGTGTTGTCTCCTTTGGTTTGGACGGCAGGACGCCAAGTGCCGGAGCGTTGCCGGTCGGTCCTGCCGCGATCGTGCGAATTGCTTTGGGTATCCCCATCGGGCGGACTTGCCTTACTGGAAGAACGGGTTGCCGGATCGTCGCTCCTCACGCACGGTTCTGAAGAGCCCGTCGACTGCGAGCTTGCTGAAGAGGGGGATCGAATTGAAAAGCGTGCCGGCCGAGACCGCTTCGAGCTGATCGTCCGAAAGGGCCCGGCCATGCTCGCTCGCTTCGGTCATCGCCTCGACGTCGAGCGCGCTCACGCCAAAGCCGTGCGCCTCTGCATAGTCCGCGAAAGCCTTGGCGGCTTCTTTGCCGTATTTGCCCCGCAGCGCGGCGCTCAGCCCTTCAGCCAGACTGTCGTCGTTCCGCACCGACTCGGCGAAGTCGTTCATGTCTTGCATAGCCATCATCGTTTTCCTGCTATCGAGCCTTCGGCTTCGGTGCCGTGAGGCCTTAGAAGATCTTGCGGAAGTCGCTGACGAGACCGCCAGCCCAGTCGAGGATGGGGTCGTAGGGGGTTCTGCCGCCGAGCCCCATTGGGCCGCCGCTGAAGGTGCCGCCTGCGACGGCGTCGAGGTGGTCGTCGGCCAGGGTGCCTTCGTGGTCGGCGGCGGCTTGCCGAGTGGCCTCGAGATCGCTCGCGGTCACGTCGAAGCCCCGTTGCCGGGCAAAGGCCGAGAAAGCGTCCTGTGCCTCGCTTTCCGCCTTGCCATTGAGCGTTGCGGCCAGCTCACGGCCCATCTCATCGTCCGCGCGTACGGCCGCGGCAAAGCCGCTCATTCCTTCGATGCTCATCGAAGCGTTCCCCTTCGTTCGGTTTCCTTGATTTCCGATGCTCGTCGGGCCGATTGACGAAGCGCGTTGCCAAGGCACCGCTTCGGCCGCCGTCGGCGTTGCCGCGGCCCATCCTGCCGCGCACATGGCGAAGCTTGCTTGCGTTCCATCGGGTCGGTGGCCCGTCGATGGCTCCGCGGTTCATCTCTTGTTAGACGTTCCGCTCGCCGAAGAGAGTGTCCGCTCCCACCACAGCCATTTTCCAGTACACGACCCCGACGAAGCCTATGGAATCGAACAGCCCCGCGCCCGACACGGCCTCGAGATCCTCGTCGGACAGGGCGCCTTCGCTCTCTGCTTGGCGCCGCAGTTTCGCCAGGTCTTGCGCCGTGACATCGAAACCGTGCTGCCGGGCATAGTCCGCGAAAGCCTCTCTGGCCTCGTCGTCCTCCTTCTGGCCGACCGCAGCGACGAGGCCTTTGGCCATGTCCGCGTCGGTTCGCATCGCATCGGCGAAGTCGTTGAGTGCATGCATGCTCATCGAGGTGTTTTCCTTCGTTGGGTTCACTTGGTTTTTCGATCTGCGTCTGGCCGATTGGCGCAATGCGTCCCCGAGGGCACGGCTTCGCCCGCCGTTGGCATGGCTGCGGTCCATTCGACCGTGCCCAAGGCGAGGCTTACTTCCGATCCAGTAGGCCCCTGACCCCGTAGGAGGCTGCACTGTTCATATCTTGGACAACATTCCGTCCGCTGAAGAGGGCGTTCTGTCCTGCCGACACCGTGCTCAAGCAAACGCTCCCGATGTCGCCGACGAAATCGAACAGGCCTGCGCCTGACACGGTCTCCAGCTCGTCGTCGGACAGGGTGCCTTCGCTCTCTGCTGGGCGCCGCAGTTTCGCCAGGTCTTGCGCGGTGATCTCGAAACCGTGCTGCCGGGCATAGGCCGCGAAAGCCTCGGTGGCCTCGCCGTCCTGCTTCTGGCCGACCGCAGTAACGAGACCCTTGGCCATATCCGCGTCGGCGCGCATCGCATCCGCGAAATCGTTGAGTGCTTGCATGCTCATCGAACCGTCTCCTTCGTTTGGTTCTTCTGGTTTTCCGATTCTCGTCAGGCGAGCTGACGCAGCGCGATCTCGCGGAACGGGCCGTCCCGCGCGATCAGATCTTCGTAGGTTCCGGTCTGGACGATCCGGCCGGCCTCGACGACGTGGATACGGTCCGCATGGCGCACCGTGCTCAGCCGATGAGCGATGACGATGCGTGTCGCGTTCATGTGCGACAGGCTCTCCGAGACGATCGCCTGGGTGCGGTTGTCGAGGGCCGAGGTCGCCTCGTCCATCAGCAGGATGCGCGGCTTGCGCACGATCGCCCGGGCGATCATCAGGCGTTGGCGCTGCCCGCCCGACAACCCTCCGCCGCCTTCCGAGAGCATGGTGTGCATGCCCATCGGCATCGCCTTCACGTCGTCCTCGAAGCCGGCCATGCGCGCGGCTTCCCAGGCGACCAATTCCGGCAGCGGCGCGGAGCCGACGATGTTTTCGTGGATCGAACCGGGCAGCAGCGTACCGCGCTGGAGCACCACGCCGAGTTGCCGGCGCACCGCCTTCAAATCGAGATGGGTCAGGTCGTGGCCGTCATAGACGACCGAGCCGGATTCGGGCGTCTCGAAGCCCAAAAACATGCGGAAGATCGTCGATTTGCCCGAACCCGAGGGGCCGACCAGGGCGACGAACTCTCCCGGCTCGACCGTGAGGTCCACCCGGTCGAGGACCGGGGGACCGTCCTCATGGTAGCGGAAGGACACGTCGCGCAGCGCGATACGGCCGCTGAGGGCACCGGGATCGCGGCGGGCCGGGTCGACCTCGGGCTGGGCCTCCATGATCGGCTTCATGTTCTCGTAGATCGGCACGGCGGCGATGGAAACCGACAAGGCGCCGACCAGGCCGAGCATCGCGCTTTGGAACTGACCAAAGGCAATGGTGAAGGCGGCGAAATCGCCGATCGAGATCGCCCGGCCACCAAGTCCGATCACAGCGAAGAACAAGAGGCTGGCGACGATCGGCAGGGCCCCGTTCACCGTCGTGGTGACATTGGCTACGGTGGCGGCGCGGTAGCGCTGCAGGCGCTGCTCGCCGAAGCTTCGCAGCCAGCGGGCATAGACGCGGTTCTCGGCGCCCGAGAGCCGGATCTTCTGGATCCCGAACAGGATCTGCAGCACGAAGCTGGAGACGGCGCCGTCGGCCTTGACGAGGGTGCGCTCGTAGCGCAGCTGCCACCAGGTGAGGGTGAACAGGACGATCATCGCGGTGCCCGTGAAGGCGAAAGCAGCGAAGGCTAGGACCGGATCGTAAAAGAGCATGATCGCGAAGTTCATGACGGAAAAGACCGCCGCCAGCGCCGAATTGGCCGCCGTGTCGGATACGGCTTGGCGCAGCTGGCTCGGCGCCATCGCCTTAATCATCAGTTCGCCGACCTGATAGCGCCGGTAGAAGCTCAAGGGCAGTCGCAACAGGCGATCCCAGACGGCTGCCTGCAGGCTGCCGTCGGCGAAGGCTTCGGCGCGCATGAGCGCCACCGCGCGCACCATCTGGAAGAGAGCCGAGCCGAGCGCGACCATCACCAGGCCGAGGGAGAAATGGACGAGCCGCTCGGTTTCGGCAAAGGGCACGATCTCGTTCATGATCTGCCCGGTGATCATCGGCGTGAAGAGGCCGATGAGAGCGGCGACGAGAGCCATGGCCATCGCCCAGCGCATGTCGGCGCGTGCCGGGGTCGAGACGATGTGGCGCACCAGGTCCCAAGGGCTGAGGCAGCGCCAGGGAAGCGGCCTGAAGATCACCACGCCCTCGGGTGCGAGCTTGGAAGCTTCTTCGGCACCCGCCTTCGTCCGCTGGTGGGTCACCGGGTCGACGATCGCGAAATTGCCGGGGCCGCGCCGCAGGACTGCCTTGAGGGTTCCGTTTTCGCCAAGGGCGATGAAGCCGCTTCCGTCGCGCCGCCACCAATCGTCTGCGAGCCGGAAGCGCCGCGAGCGAAGGCTCGACAGCCGGATCGCTTCGTCGATATCGGCCGCCGCATCGCCGAACTGTGTCACGGACGACGGTATCGCGACGTCGATACGCTCCGCGGCGCAGAGCAGGCGAAGAGCTTCGACGGCCGGATTGGCGGAGATGCTCGGCCGGCTTTGTATCTCGTTCGTCCGTCCGTCCATGAGGGCGGGCAACGCGGCGAGAGCGCCGCCGACGAGGCCCTGTTCGCGCGCTCGACGTTCGAGACCACGCTCGACCTCGGCGGCCGCCGATGAAGCGAGGTTCGATCCAAGACGGGTCAGGAGCTCCCGCATAAGCCGGTCGAGAATGTCCCAGCCATGTAGGGATAGGGCCGCGGCCGTATCCAGAACCGCCAAACGGGCCCCTTCTTCGACCGCAAGGGCGCGTTTCGGTCCGATGGCATGAAGCGCTTCTGCCCGCTCGCCGCCCGGGCGTGTCACCGCGGCCCAGGCCAGGTGGTCGGCAGCGACCACGCGATCGCCGAGCAAGGTCTCCACGTCGCCCGGACGCACGATCCAGGCCGTCGTGGCGGATTCCTCGGGCGCGGCGGCCCGGATCATCGCTTCGAGCGCCGCATCGAGATCGCCATGCTCCACCGTGGCGCGATCCTTCCTCGCCATCGTTTCGACTTCCACGGTCCCGATACCCACCGCGACAAGCCGCTGACCGGCGATCGGCTCGGCCGGCAGCGCCACGGCATCGTTCTTGTCGAGAGCGGCGATGCAGCGCCTGCTTCCTGTCGGCTCGCCTGCGGCATCGGTCAGTTCGAGGAAGAGGTTCACGCGTCCCGATACGACCCGGATGAGGCCGAGGGGCGGTGCCGGGACCAGAGGCGTCCGTCCATCGATCGTTCGGGTGACGACGCGCGGCTTCTCGGTTTCGACGGGCGTGGCGGCAAGGGCGGTGGCGGTTCTGAACATCGCCTTACTCCTCCGCGATCAGGCGTGCATAGGCGCCGTTCAGAGCCATCAGCTCATCATGGCTGCCGCGCTCGATGACCTGGCCGCGCTCCAGCACCAGGATCTCGTCGGCATCGCGGATGGTCGAAAGCCGGTGGGCGACGATCAGACAGGTGCAGCCGCGGCGCCTGATATGTTCGTCGATCGCCTTTTCGGTCGTCGGGTCGAGGGCACTGGTGGCCTCGTCGAGAATCAGGATGCTCGGATCGCCGGACAGGGCGCGAGCGATCTCGAGCCGTTGGGCCTGGCCGCCGCTGAAATTGCCGGCGCCTTCCTCGACCACCGCTTCGAGGGCGCCGCCGCGGGCCGAGACGACGTCGAGAATCTCCGCGTCGCGCAGGCCCTCGATCAGGGCCGCGTCGGGAACCGTCGCGTCCCAGGTGCTGAGATTGTCGCGCACGGTGCCGCCGAACAGCACGATCTCCTGGCTGACCGAGGCGATGGAGCCGGTGAGCGTGTCGACCGGAATTTGCGGCAGCGGCACGCCGTCGAACAGGATCTCGCCGGACCACGGCCGGTAGAGACCGCTGACCAGCTTGGCGACGGTCGACTTGCCGCTGCCGGAACCGCCGACCAGGGCCACGCGGGCGCCGGGACGCAGCGTCAGGTCGAAGTTCTCGATCAGGGGCGCTTCCAACGGCGTGTAGCCGAAGGTGACGGATTTGAGTTCGATGCGGCCCGACAGGCGCGAGGGTGCCCGCGGATCGTCCTCACCTTCGTAGCGTGGGTCGCGGGCATAACCGAACACGTCGTCGGAGCGCGAAAGGTCCGCACCTAGTTCTTGCACGCTACCGCCAACGGCGACGAGGCTCTGGACGGGCGCCATGAAGTTCTGGACGAGCGCCTGGAAGGCGATCAGCGTGCCGATCGTCATGGACCCTTCCATGATCCGGTAACCGCCGAAACCGAGGATCGCGGCCAGCGTCAACCCGTCGAGAAGCGGCGGCAGGGCGCTCGCCGTTACCCCGTAGCTGCCCAGCCGGCGCAGATTGTTGAGGTGCTTGGCCTGAAAACCGGCCCAGCGTTCGAAATAGTCGTCGTCGGTGCCGGTGGCCTTCAGCGTCTCGATCGCTTGGATGCCGGTCACCGATGCCGCCTGGAAGCGGCCGAAATCCTGCTGCATGCGCGCGCTCGCATCGGCGCGGCGGCGCGACAGGGCGCGGAAGACGAAAATGTTGACGGCCGACAGGCCGAGAGCCACCAGCGTCAGCCGCCAGTCGAAGGAGGCCATGACCACGACGTAGAACGCGACGGTAATCATGTTCGCCAGGCTCTCGCCGAGTTGCTCGGCCACCGAACGTGCGATCCGGTCGTTGGCGTCGATGCGATAGGAGATGTCGCCGGCGTGGCGCTGGCTGAAGAAGGGCAGGGGCAACCGCATCAGGTGCCAGACGAAGCGCGCCGATTCCGCCAGCGCCAGCTTGGTCTCCATACGCAGCAGCAGGCGCTGGCGAAGCCAGGTGAGCAGAGCCGAAACGACCGCCGTCACGGCCATCGCGGCGAGCAGGGGGCGCAGCCAGTCGGAATTGCCGCGGATCAGGATCTCGTCGATGAAGATCTTGGAAAAACCCGGCACGAGAAGACCTGGCACGACCAGCGTCAGGCTGATCAACACCGCCAGAGTGATGGAACTCCGGACGAGCCCAGCGCGCGGGGCCAACCGTTTGAGAACCCCCGGCGGAGCCGGGTCCATCTGGAAGGCTTCGCCGGGCTCGATCTCCAGCATGACGCCGGTGAAGGCTTCGTCGAACGCCTCCACGCTGACCGTTCGAGGGCCCATGGCGGGGTCGTTCAGATAGACTCGCCCGTTGCGCGTTCCTTCGACCACAAGGAAATGGTTGAAATTCCAGAAGGCGATGAAGGGTTTGGCGGCGGCGAGCGCCGTGTCGACCCCGGCCTTGCGGCCATTGGTCTTGAAGCCGTAGCCGCGCGCCGCGACCAGGACGTTCTTCGCCTTGGAACCGTCCCGAGACACCCCGCAGGCGGCGCGCACTTCGTCGAGAGGACGCCACTTGCCGTGATAGGCCATCAGGATCGTCAGGGCCGCGGCGCCGCATTCCACCGCTTCCATCTGCAGGACGGTCGGGGTCCTGACCCGCCAGTTCTTGGGTTTGCCGAGGGCCTGTGTCACGGCCGGCCTCCGAGCATCGCACGCAGGAAGGGCAGGATCAAAGTGACGGGCGCCTCCTCGCGCACGGTGATGGTAGCCGCCACTAAAGTTCCGGTCTCGACCTCGAAGGCGGGACCCGTCCCGCCCGTCCAGGCAAAGCCCGAAGGGGTCGAGGGATCGCGCGTCAGATCGGCGCGTACCACGATGGGCGGCCCGTCGCGGGAGAAGTCCTGGACCAGGCGCTCGTTGTGCAGCATTGCCTGGATCGCCGAACTCGACATCGGCAGTTCGGAAACGCTCTCAACGGTCGCCAGGATGGTGCCGACTTCCTCCTTTTTGACGACGGAAGGCTCCACATGGACCGCATAGCCTTCGTCGATCCGCTTGCCTTCGCGGGGACTGACGAAGAGCAGGGCGTCTTCGTTCGAGCCGGTCTGGGCGATGCGCACGACTGGCGTGCCGGCGGCGACGACGTCGCCGAGCGAGGCCGAGACCTCGGTCACCACGCCGGTGACCGGAGCATCCACCGTATGGGTGAGCTTGACGAGCTGCTTCAAGTCCTCGACCTTGTCCCGCGCGGCCTCGACCTCCTTCTGCTGGGCGACCACCTGCTTGCGCCAGTCCTCGCGCAATCGGCTCGCCGCAACGTCGATGTCGAGGCCGGCATAGCGAAACTCGGACATCTGTTCCCGAACCTTCGCCAGTTCGTTCTCGACTTCGGCGACCCTGATCTTTTCGATATAGCCTCGACGCAGAAGCCCGCGCATTCCGACGAGTCGCTCTTGGAGCACGTCCGCCCGATGCTTCCCATTCGCGAGCTTTTCGGCGATGCCCTTGCGTCGCTTGGCGTCGAAGGCTTCGTTATGGGCAATGTTCTTGTTGCGTTGACGCTGCAACTCCTCCAGACGGCCTTCGGCATGGGCAAGAGCGTCCTTGGCCCGCACCAGCTGAGCCTCGCTGACATCCTGCTTCAGCAGCGCGACGGGCTGACCCTTCTCGACCCGGCTACCGACCCTGACGAGAAACTCCATCAATTGGCCATTGCCCTCGGCTGCGGCCGAGAAGATTTCGCTGTCGTGGCTCAAGAGAATGCCGTCGGCGCTGATCCGGGTCGGAACGCTGCCCAAGAACCCCCATGCCACCGCGGCCGCGACGACAGCGGTCGCCGCGCCGTAGGCGATCCAATGCCGCGGAGCGGCGGCGACGAGCGCCTCGTCCAGACGCTCGGGCGACGAGAGGCGCTTCAGGGCTTCTTGGCGGAAAATGGACATTGAGGGTCAGATGCTCCCGGCCTTCGACGGATGCATCGACGATAGGAACACAGGTCCTAGGAAGGTCCTTCCTTGATTTTGCAGGATGTCCCTGGAACTGTGCCAAGCGTCCCGGATCGGGCCTCGCCTGGGCGATCGCGACGAATTCGCTATGCCGAAATAAAAGTCGAATTTTTCGCTCGGCCTTCGAAGAAAGGCGCAGGATTCACCGACTGATAAGATTCCACTCCTAGGGTTTCCAGGATCTGCCTTCTTGGCGGACATGCGAATGACATGCCCGACATTCGAAATGGAGCGCACCGTAGGATGAAGCCCAGGACCGATACGATCATCCTGGCGGCCAAGATCACCGTAGGTCCCCTGAGATCTTTGGAGGTTCCGCGTTGAACGCTCGGCCAACGCAAACGAGCGGCGCGCAAACGCCTTTGCCGCATGCTGTCTTCTCGGTGCGGGACGTGTCGCCGAAAGAGCGGTTCGGCGCCTGGAAGGAAAGCATTTCCTGCATTTTCGACGTGGAGACCGAACGCGAGGCGCGCCGACGCGATTTCGATGCCCAGGTGGAAGCATCGCTCCTGGGGGATCTGATGCTGGCGCGTACCACGAGCCTCGGGCAGTCCTGGACACGATCCGCATCGACCATCGCCCGTGACGGTATGGATCACTACATGATTCAGCTGTTTGTCGAGGGTGGCATGGAAGCCGACCATCGGCATGGCAACGCCTCGATCGGGGATCGGTCGCTCGTCGTCTTCGACCTGTCGCAGGAAGTCATAAGCCAGACCTCGGACTTTACCAATCTGTCGCTGATCATACCCCGGCAGGCTTTGGCAAGGAGCCTGAACCGGCCGGACGATCAGCATATGCGCTCGCTCCGGGGGGACGATCCACTGGTCGGACTATTGTTCCAGCACATGCTTTCGCTGGAAAAGATGAGAGGCGCGATCTCCATCCCGCAGGCACAGGAGATCAGCACGGCGACCGTTGCATTGACAGCGGCTTGTCTCAACGGATCGGCATCGGACGACGCTGGCGATCAAGAGGGCTTCGAAACGGCCCGGATCATTGGGGTCAAACGTTTGATCGAGGCCAATCTCGACGATTTCGATCTGAACGCCGCGCGTATTGCTCACATGGCCGGCCTTTCGCGCACGAAGCTCTATTCGCTGTTCGAGCCTCTTGGAGGCGTGACGGCCTATCTGCGTGAGCGGCGATTGCGCCGGGCGTTGTCCAGCCTGACCGCGCCGCGCAACCGCTACAAGGCGATTTCCGAGATCGCCGCCACGTGCGGGTTTGCTAACGAGAGCGCCTTCAGCCGGGCCTTCCGGCAGCGTTTCGACTGCTCGCCGAGCGAAATGCGTCGCCGAGACGTTGGCGCGCCGATGACGTCGCATTTCGAAACGCTGAAGGGCCGCCGCTACGAACACTGGCTCCATCACCTCTGACGAATAGCGGGTCGCCGCGCGTCTTGCTTGCTTCTCCTGAACTGCGCTTGGCTAAGCGGTTTGCGACTACAGTCCCCGTTCGAGTTCCCGAAGAAGCCGGAAACGCAGCCTGCCCGTATTGCCTGGGAGGGAAATAACAAAGGGTACGGCTCCATGCCTGGACGTCTGAGCATACCCCGCCAGCCGTCCGCACGCCATCGATCGTGCCGGTCTTGTACCGTGAGCCTCGCTTTGTTTCTCGCAGGAGCCCGGCATGGGGCTCGAAGTCCGCCAGCAATCGGACAAGTCCGCGCCGGATCGGCATCCACCGCCGCCGCGCCAGCGTCTTTGTCGACCCGCCGCCGGCATTGGTCACGGAGAAGCACCCGGTCGTCGCGCCAGGGGATGTGGGATGGATCGGCATCCGCCGACAGTGCCGGCCCAGTCGTCTCCGCCAGACGCGCCTGCCAATCTCCTCGCCGAGGCTCGCTTCGAGCCAGGATGCCAGCGCTTGTCAGTCCGGCTATGTCAAATCACCTGTGCTGATGACCGGCAGTCCGCCGTTCTCGCAGGCACGACCGCCGCGTTCGCGTACCTCGGCAAAACGCCGATCCCAAAGTCGATCGAGGTCCAGTGCCGCCTCTCGAGCCTGCCGATCGATGGACGTGCGAAGCGATTTCTGAATGCGCGAGAGGGGGAAACTATCGCGCAGGTCTGCAGGCACGCGACGGACGTACTGCCATGCGCCGCCCCGCTTGGTGAGATGATTCGAAATCGCCACTTCGACCGCATGTTGCACATGAAGTTATGAATCGGCCTGATAATCAGTCCACAGTAGGGAGTGGTAAGTGATTCATATCGCAAGGAAAGAATAGTCACTTCCAAAGGAATGGTACACCCAACAGGACGCGAACCTCGCCGCTTCATGCTCATGACAATCAATCGCTTCTACCAACTGGAGCGATTTCCGACTCTCTGGGATTCCCAGAGACGCGAAACTCTGACTCTCTATGGCAAACGGAGGTTTGCCATGTCGTCTGCCATGAACGAGCATTTGAGCGAGATCAGCCTCATGGTCGATCCCGCCGCCCATGCCGTTCTCATCGTCGACAAGGCCGGCTGGCATACCACGCCGAAGCTGAAGGTGCCGGACAACATCACCCTGATGTTCCTGCCCTCAAAGGCGCCCGAATTGAACCCGCAGGAAAACATCTGGCAGTTCGTGCGCGAGAACTGGCTCTCGAACCGCATCTTCCTCGACGACCAAGACATCCTCACCCATTGCTGCCATGCCTGGAACACGCTCGTCGAGCAGCCATGGATTATCATCTCAATCGGAATGCGGGAATGGGCGCATGGGGTCTGATCAGCACCCGTTGGTATTAATGGTCGTCGAGTGCTCGTCTATGGTTTGGCGAAGCCGGTCGTTGGCTTTACTGAGCGAGATGACCGAGATCACCTTCGCGAAGTACGTATTGGTCGCGGATCGCGGCTGGAGCTTGAGCTCCTTCGGGCACGATTCCTTAGGAGTTTCGGCGATATCGAGCCACGAGCTACTCGAACTGCATGATCCAAGGAACCCGGGCTTGTAGAGGTCCGACAGTGACACGCTCGCCCCGCACCGATAGCTGATGGAGATATCAGCCGGATCGGACGTCACGCCGCGTTCCATCCAGAATAACGGCTTGCGGCAGCTCGTCTCGCCACCGCGGTGGAAAACGAAGCACCAGTCGATATCCTGCAAATGTCCCGTCGAGCATGCGGCAACGAAGCGGATCGGATTGACGGCGAGCTTCTTCTTGCCTAGCTTGAAGGTGAGCTTGCCGGCCACGGTACGATCGAGTTTCTCAAAGCGCACCATGCGGCGCCAGGTCTAGCCTTTGCGGGCCTCCGCACCCGCGGCATCATCGTCGTCCGCCGCTTCCTCGCCGTCCACAGTGAACCAGATGGGAAATATTCTGACGCCGATGCCGGGGGCGAGTTCACCACGGAAACGAACTCCCCGCTGGATGAAACGTGGGGGCAACTTCGTCTTCAAGTCCTCATGATCAAGTCCGTGCGGCCTCGAAGACCGCCCAGGCTTTTTCGAATGTAGCGAAATCAAAATTGGGCCGACGGGCTGGATCCAGTACGATCTTTTCCGTGGCCAACAGCTTGTCGATCGCGGCGGCGAGATGGGGGAGGGTGTCTGGCGGGATGACGAGGGCGCCATGGCGGTCGGCATGGACGAGATCGCCGTCCTCAATGGTCAGGCCGAACACGGTCACCGGCGTTGCGATCTCGCGGACGTGGACGAAGCCGTGGCTCGGACCGATCGAGCCGGCAATGACGGGGTAGTCGTCGGGCAGATCGCCGAGATCGCGCATCACGCCATTGGTGAGAGTGCCCTTCAGCCCGAAGCCCTTGTGGATGGTGGTGTTGATCTCGCCCCAATAGGCGCCGATGCAATGGGGCCAGTCGACGTCCTCGACGACGGCGAGGCTCGGGCTCGGCGCCTCGGCCATGTGGCGGTAATAGTCCATGCGCCGTTTGCGAATGACGGCGGGCTCTTCGTTCGAGGGCTCGAGAGCGGCGATCTTGGCGGTTCGGGCAAAGCCGACGATCGCCTTGGCGTTCGGATCGGAGGCGAGCATTGTGCCCCGCGTAAAGGCGGAAAAGCCGCGCTTGCCTTGGGCCACTTCGATCGCATTGCAGACGGTGGGCGTGTCGACGCGGCGAAGCCGTGTCAAAAGGTCGGTGTCGATCATGATGGCTCCAGCCAGCGGCTGAGCGCCGCGTTGGTCTCGTTGGGGCGTTCGAGGGTGAGGATATGACCGGCGCCTTTCAGGACGACGAGCTCGGAGCCGGCGATGAGTGAATGCATCAGTTGATGCCGCTCGATCGGGCAGAGGCGGTCGCCGTCCCCGCAGAGGATGAGGGCGGGGAGCTTTGCGTGGCTCAGGGTCTCCTGCTGATCGGGCCGGGTCTGCAAGGCGCGCGACTGGCGCTCGAAGGCTTGAGCGCCGACGCGTTTAGCCATGTCGAGGCAAAGGAGGCGAAGGGGATGGTCGGCCCCCCAGCCCGCCTTATCGGTGGCGGCGGGGTAATTCGCCAGCATGGCCTCGTTCATGACGGCTTCGAGCTCGCCCTTCAGTACCCGCGCGATCTGTGGCTCCCGCCGGTCTTGGATCTCCTGGGCCTCGGCGCGCGGGTTGGTCGCGATCAAGGCGATCCGCTCGACGCGTTCGGGCGCCTGGCGCAGGACCTCCATCGCGACGATGCCGCCCATGGAAAGGCCGGCCAGGGCAAAGCGAGGCGGCGCGTTGGCCAGGACGTCGGAGGCCAGCGCCTCGACCTTGTCGTGAGCGGAGAGAGGGGCGAGATGGACGCAACGCTCGCCCGAGAACGCCTCGATCTGCGGGGCGAACAGACGGGCGTCGCACATCATGCCGGGCAGAAGGATGAGCGGCGTCATTCGCCACCCCGGCTGCTCTCGGAAAGACGTCTCAGGCGCATCGCCATCACGCGGCCCTTGCCGTCCAGGTCGCGCCGGCAGGATCGTCGGTGTTGGTGATGCGATAGAGGCTCGCCTCGCCGGTCATGGAGGGGGTGAGACTATGGGACAGCCCTGGGGGCACGGCGCATGTGTCGCCCGGCGCGAGCACCGTGGTGCTGCCATCCCATGACAGGCGCCAATGCCCGTGGACCGGCATCAACACCTCGTGGCGATCCGTCGTATAAGCGGATTCCGGGATCGATCCGCGCGTCAGAAGCTCGACATCGAAGCCGGGCTTGTCCTTCAAAATGGCGTCGGAGCCGATGACCTTGGCCGGCGCCTTCTGGGCGAGCGCCATCAGATCCCAATAACGCGCGACATAATGGGGAACGACGTCCTGGGCCGTCGGCTCTGGGAAGGCCTTCAGCTCGGTCTCGTTCAGAACGGGCATCGGTCTGACGCCTACAGGCAGCGTCTGGCCCTTCTTGGTGTCGTAGAGCTTGCCGTTTTCGCCGAGGACGAGGCCATGATCTCTGGCATCCTCGATCACCTGCGGCGCCCAGATGACGCCGCCGCCGGCATCGTCGCCGCCGAGGATCGCCATGATCATCCCATAGTCGGTGCCGATATTCTCGAAACCGCGAAAGATGCCGGTCGGGATGTTGAAGATGTCGCCTTCCTCGAGCACCACCTCGCCCGCCGTGCCATAGCGGCCCCAGAAGAAGCGCCAGCGGCCCTTCAGAACGAAGAACACCTCGGCCGTGCGGTGGGAGTGCAGCGAATTGCGACATCTGGGCGGCTGGCCGGCGGCGCCGATATTGAAGCCCGGCGTCTCCTTGATATGGACATGCTGGTCGGGGCTCTCGGACACGCCGCCGCCGATGATCGTGAAGTTCTCCTTCTGGTTCGATCCCGGCGTATGCGCGTCGATGAAGGCCGTCTTGCAGGGTTGCAATTCGCCATAGCGGACGATCCGCCGCTCCATCTCTTTAAGGGTCAAGGTCATCTTCATCTCACAAGGATTATGTTCGAGCGTTGCTGTCGGCGCCGAGCGGAAGGGCTCGCGTCAGCCGGTTTTGAGCAGGATCTGCTTCCAGATCGCAGTCTCGTCATAGAGGACGTATTCGCGGCGCAGGCCCCAGGGGCCAAATTCGGCATGGGCCGCCCCGAGCACATAGACATCGGCGCCCGTCGGCGGGCCGAAGTCACCCCAGCCATCATGCTTGCCCGAAAGGCTCCAGCGGATGGCGGCGCGTGGTGGCATCAGCGGGTCGTCTCGGCCGATGCGATGTTCGATCGTAAAGGTCGCGGACGGAAAGCTCGCCCGAAGGCCGATCCAGAAGCGGTCTGCGGCCTCGCGCCCATGGGCCGTCACGCCGCCCGGATATTGCAATTGGCAGGCTCGGTCGTATTCGGACGGGATCACGCCGAGATCAGCCTTCATGATGCGATCGAGCGTTTCGCCGTAGCGCTGGCCCCATTCGTTTTCATTGCCTTTGCCGAGATAGGGGCCCGGGCGATCGGTCTCGGGGCTGAGCGGGCGCTTGCAGACCTCCGGTCCGCCCTCGCGGGCGATCAGATCGCGCGCATAGGCCTTTGGGTCGAGGCCCATCTGCCGGACGATCGCGCCCTGATCGCGGATCAGCCATTCATCGTTGATCTGGTTGTCGATCGCATGGCAGTCGGCGATGATCCGATAGGTCAGCTTTCGCCCCGAAGCCTTGCCATAGACCCCGTCGCCGAGATGGGTCGCGGTCGAAAGCAGCCTGTGGGAGGAGAGCATTCCCTCTTCCGGCGTGCCGGACCAGATCACGTCCTCGCCGAGAAGCGTGCGATCGGGAAATTCGGCGAGCGTGGCCAATGTCGCGGCGATGACGTCCTGATTTCCCATGGCGACGGAAGCCGGTGAGCGAACCACGATGTCGGGGGCGTAATAGTGGTGCAGCGTCGCGATGCCCCGATCTTCCCAGATCTCCTTGGTGATCGAGATGATGTAATCGGGAAAATCGCGGAATTTCGGGTCAAAGCCCTTCATGATGCCCATCCTTCAGGCTTGCGCGCGGATTTGCGCACGATCAGCGGCGCTTCGAGCGCGATCTGCTTGGCGTCCGCCCCCGGATTCTCGATCAGTTCGAGAAGGGCGCTGACGGTTTCCTCGACCATGCGGTTGGCGCGCTGGCGAACCGTGGTGAGGGAATAGGCGGGCCAGGCGGCCGGCGGAACGTCGTCGAAGCCGACGACGGAGACGTCATCCGGCACCGAAAGTCCCAATTCGAAGCGCAGAACGTCCATGACGAAGAAGGCCATGTGGTCGTTGGCGACGAAGACGGCGTCCGGCCTCCCGGGCCGATCGAACATGCGCCGGGCGGCCTCGCGGGCGGTCTCCGGCTCGAAATTGCCGAGTTCGCGGGCATAAAGTTCACGGCCTGCGGCCGCGAGCCCTTCGCGAAATCCGGCCTCGCGATCGCGCTGGGTGGACGCGCCTTCCCAGCCGGCGATATGGGCGATGCGTTCATGGCCTGCCGCAATCAGAAAGTCTGCGAGCGCACGTGCGCCCGCGACATTATCGGAGCCGATGGCGGTCAGCGAGGGATCGTCCTGTCGGCGGTTGAAGAGGACGACTGGCACGCCAGCGGCCTGGCAGCGTGTGGAGAGTTCCGAGGAAAGCGCGGCCGAGGCCATGATGATGCCGTCGACCTGATAGTCCAGGATCTCGGCGAGGACGTCGTCGATATTGCCGGCGGTCTGGGAGGCCATGAAGACGAGGACGTGATAGCCCTCGGCCTGGAGCGCGGTGGAGAGCTTTTCCAATGCTTCCGGATAGAAATAGTTCTCCAGATAGGCGACCACGAGGCCGATCATGCGGCTGCGGCCGGTGATCAGCGAGCGGGCGAGGATGTTGGGCCGATAGCCGAGCGTCTTGGCGGCTTCGCGCACCTTCTCGGCGGTCTTCTTCGACACTGACGATCCGGGCGTGAAATATCGCGAGACGGCCGATTGGCTGACGCCGGCAAGTCTCGCAACGTCGACGGATGTAACCTTGTCCTGCGCCATCAGTGGGCTGTCCAACCTCCATCGACCAGAAGCGAAGTGCCCGTCACCATGGCCGAGGCATCGCTCGCCAGATAAACGGCCGCGCCCATGATGTCGGCGATCTCGGCGGCCCGGCCGAGCTTAATATTTTCCTCGATCCAGGCGCGCCGGGCGGGATCGGCAAAGCTTGCTTGCGTCAGTTCCGTTCTCACAAAGGTCGGCGCGATCGTGTTGACGCGGATGCGATGCGGGCCCCATTCGATCGCGAGTGCCTTGGTGAAGCCCTCGACGGCGAACTTGGTCGCGCAATAGACCGCGCGATCGATGCCGCCCACATGGCCCATCTGCGAGGAGATGTTGATCAGCGATCCCGGACGGCCGGCCGCGATCAGCCCCTTGGCGACAGTCTGGGTCAGGAAATAGGCGCCCTTCAGATTTATGGACGAGACCCGGTCGAAATCCTCGACGGTGGTCTCGCTCGCCGGACCGTGGCGGGCAAGGCCGGCGCTGTTGACGAGACAGTCGAACGGCCCGGTCTTTGCGAGCTCTGCGCGAACCGCCTCGACATCGGCGACGTCGAGCCGCATGGCTTCGGCCTGATGGCCTTCGGCACGAAGCGCCGCGACGGCCGCTTCGAGCTTGTCCACCCGGCGAGCGGCGAGAACGACCGAGGCGCCGGCCTGTGCAAGCGCGGTGGCGCAACCAAGGCCGATCCCGGACGAAGCGCCGGTCACCAATGCGCGGCGACCCTCGAGCCGGAAGGAGGGCGTGCGAGGCAATTCACTCATAAGAGGGCCTTTCCGGTCTCAGGGTCGAAGCCGTAGCGGGCTTTGTTGCCCTCGCGCATCCGCGCAAAGACGTCGACGCCGAGCTGATCGAAGAGGTGGAGCAGATCGACCAGAACCCAATTCTCGCGGATCTGCCCTTTCTCCACCCGCCAGAAATCGAGACTTCGCAGCGTCACGAGCTGGTTTGCGGGCGCTATCCCCAGCCAGCCGTCCTGGCTGATCGTCTGCATCATGTTCGGCCAGCCGGTAACGGCGGCGTAGTTGCGATCGCCAAAGAAGTTATGGGTGACCTGACCGGGATATTGGCCGCGATCGGGCATGGCGTTCAGAAACGGAATCTGGTGCCTGTGGCGAAAGCCCTGAATGCCGCGCGCCGTGCCGATCCCGGCCGGGCCGTACCAGCTCATCCGCTCGTGCCAGAAGCGCGGCATCTCCATCACCTCCGGCCCGCCAAGCGCCGGGTGGCGGATCATATGGTCCAGCATGGCGACGATATGGGCGCAGGTCGCTTGCCCCGCCGCTTCGTCATGGGGGCCGGGGACGATGCCGTCCTGGGTCGCGGGGCCCGGCACATGCCATTCGAGGCCGAGACTCGGCGCCATCGGCCAGGCGCCGGCCTGCATCATCACTTCCGGAATGTCCCAGATCGCCTGGATTTCGACGACCTGTCCCTCCGCGATGCGGAAGAATTCGTGAAACCGCATGTGAAAGTGCTGGCGCGTCGGTGGAATGTCCATCCAGGCGGAGGTGAAGCGCCCGGCATAGCTCCCGGCGCAGCCGACCCAGTCCGAACCGTCCTCGCTCGGCCCCGCCATCACGATATAATCCCGCCGTTCGAGATCGGGCACGGCGGCGAAGAGCGGCGCATAGGCGGTGTCGTAGAAGGCATCAGGACCGCTGAGGTCGCCGAGCGGATGGCATAGACGCACCAGAGCCTCAGGCGCGAGCGCGCGGGCGAGCGCTGCCCGAACGCCCTCTTGCGAGAAGTCGACCATCGCCGCGCGAAGCGGGGCGATCAGCGCCTTGTGGGCCGTATGGCGATCTTGGCTCACCCGATCACTCCGCCGCCGCTCGAGCCGGCGCGCCTTCGCCATAGGGGACGTTCACACCGCCATAGCGACGCACGCGAAGATTGCATTGCTCGGCGTGGCCGACAAAGCCTTCCAGCATGCAGAGCCGCGAGCCATAGGCGCCGATCTCGGCGGCCGCCTCGTCGGTTAGGACCTTCTGATAGCTATGCGTCTTCAGGAATTTGCCGACCCAGAGACCGCCCGTATAGCGGCCCGCCTTCTTCGTCGGCAGGGTATGGTTGGTCCCGATGACCTTGTCGCCATTGGCGACATTGGTGCGCGGTCCGAGAAACAGCGCGCCATAGGAGTGCATCTTCTCCAGAAACCAGTCGTCGCGATCGGTCATGACCTGCACATGTTCCGAGGCGATGTCGTTGGCGACGTCCAACATCTCCTCATAGCTGTCGCAGAGAATGACCTCGCCGTAATCCTCCCAGCTCTTGGCCGCCGTCTCGCGGGTGGGCAGGATGGTGAGGATGCGCTCGATCTCTTCGAGCGTGGCTTCGGCAAGTCTGCGTGACCGGGTGACGAGGACGGCCGGAGAATTGTAGCCATGCTCGGCCTGTCCGAGGAGATCGGTGGCGCACATTTCCGCATCCACCGTGTCGTCGGCGATCACCATCGTTTCCGTCGGTCCGGCAAAGAGATCGATGCCGACGCGGCCGAAGAGCTGGCGCTTGGCCTCCGCCACGAAAGCGTTGCCGGGGCCGACGAGCATATGGACCGGGTCGATCGTCTCTGTGCCGAGAGCCATGGCCCCGATCGCCTGGATGCCGCCGAGAACGTAGATTTCATGGGCGCCGCCAAGATGCATGGCGGCAATGACGCCGGGATTGGGCTCGCCCCTGAAAGGCGGCGTGGCGGCAACGATGCGCGGCACGCCGGCAACGCTCGCCGTCGCGACGGACATGTGGGCGGAGGCGACCATCGGGAACTTGCCGCCCGGCACGTAACAGCCGACCGACTGCACCGGGATCGTCTTATGGCCGAGGACGACACCGGGGAGCGTTTCGATCTCGATGTCGGTGATCGAGGCGCGCTGAGCGGCGGCAAAGCGCTTCACCTGCTCCTGGGCAAAGCGGATATCGGCGAGTTCGCGCGCCGACAACTTCCCGATCAGGCTTTCGATTTCGCTCTCGGACAGGCGGAAATCTTGAGGCGCGTAGCGGTCGAACTTTTCGGAGAGTTCGCGAACGGCCTGGTCGCCCCGTGTTTCGATGTCCTTCAGCGTCGCCTCCACGACCCCGCGAACCTTGGCGTCATCCTCGGATCGCTCGGCCTCGGGCTTGCCCCGCTTCAGATAGGTGATGGCCATTTCATCCCTCGTCGATGTTTCATTATTGTTCGTTTGATTGTTGGCTATCGGGACGCGGCGGTTGCCTTTCGCCCCGATCGAAGGCCTCCCAGCCCTCGCCGGAAAAGACGTCAACGCCGAGCTGGGCGAGCACATGGGCGAAATCGACATTCACCCAATTGTCGACGATCTTGCCGTCCTCGACCTTCCAGAAATCCATGTAGCGGATTTCGACGCGCTTACCGGTCGGCGCGACGCCCATGAAGGGGCCTGAGTGGGTGGCCTCCTGGCGGCCGAAGGCGGCGGCCCATTCGCCCATGAAGAGCCGGGCCTCGTCGATGCAGACCTTGTCGGAAAAGGCGGCCTGGAACGGGCGCTGCCAATTGTCCTGAAACTCGCGCAGACCGGTCTTGCACCCGCAGCCCTGATTGCCCGTCCAGCGGAAATCGGCATGGAAGAATTCGCCGATATCGGCGATCCGATGGTCATTGAGACCGTCCACCATCCCCTCGATGACACGCCGTGTCGCGTCGGTCTTCGACAGGTCGGTGTCACGGGTCAGAACCGCTTGTTCGGGACGCATGCCCTTCATGGCGTTCAGCTTTCCGATCGAGGGGTCAGGCGCCGATCCGCTCGCCGGTATCCCGGTCGAACAGATGGCAGATGGAGGCGGGAACGGAAGCGCCGAATATGTCGCCGATCTCGGCCGAGAAGCTCTTCGGCACCTTGACCGCGACAAGCGCGCCGCCGGCATGGACGCTCACCATTGAGGCTTCGCCCAAAAGTTCGAGCGAAAAGATCGGCGCCGAAATCTCGCCGCCGCTCGTAACGGGCGTCGCGTCCTCGGCGCGGAAGCCGAGGGTCACCGGCCCCGTCACCGTCTTGCTCAAGCCCTCGATGCGAACGCCCTTACCGGTGAAGACGCCGTTCTCGATCGTTCCGTTCATCAGATTCATCGCCGGCGAGCCGATAAAGCTCGCGACGAACGTGTTGGCGGGCCGGTCATAGATCTGAAGGGGCGTGCCGACCTGCTGAACGACGCCCTTGTTCATCACCACGACGCGGTCGGCGAGCGTCATCGCCTCGATCTGGTCATGGGTGACGTAGATCGTCGTGGTGCGCAGTTCGTGGTGGAGGTTCTTGATCTGCGCGCGGGTCGAGACGCGCAGCTTGGCGTCGAGATTGGACAAGGGTTCGTCCATCAGAAAGACCGTCGGCTTGCGCACGATGGCGCGGGCGAGCGCCACGCGCTGGCGCTGGCCGCCGGACAGCTCGGCGGGTCTGCGATCCAGGAAATCGGTAAGCTCGACCATCTCGGCGGCCCGCATGACCCGCTCGTGATGCTCGTCCTTCGGGATGCGCCGGACCTTCAGCGGAAAGCGGATGT
This sequence comes from Fulvimarina manganoxydans, assembly GCF_900176465.1. Taxonomy (GTDB): domain Bacteria; phylum Pseudomonadota; class Alphaproteobacteria; order Rhizobiales; family Rhizobiaceae; genus Fulvimarina; species Fulvimarina manganoxydans. The sequence goes on along the minus strand of NZ_FWXR01000012.1, from coordinate 77,408 downwards.
TTTCGTAGACGCTCATGGTCGGGTAGAGCCCGTAGCTCTGAAACACCATCGCGATGTCGCGATCTTTCGGTTCGAGCTTGTTGACGACCCGATCGCCGATCCAGATCTCGCCGCCGGACACCTCTTCGAGGCCGGCGATCATCCGCATCGTCGTCGACTTGCCGCAACCCGACGGTCCGAGCAGGACGAGGAATTCCTCGTCGGGGATGGAGAGGTGGAAGTCGTCGACGGCGATGAAATTGCCCCAGCGCTTCGACACGTTCTTGAGCTGCATTTCGGCCATGGCGGACTATCCCTTGACGGCGCCGGCGGTCAGCCCGCTGACGATCTGGCGCTGGAAGAAGAGGACGAGGATGAAGAGCGGAACGGTCGCCGACACGACGGCCGAGACGGCGTACATGACATTGCCCTGGACCTGGGTCGTGCCGAGGAAGCTGGCGATCTTCGGCACCATGGTCTGGTTCTCCTGCGTCAGGAGGGTCGCGGTGACGGCGAAGTCGTTATAGGCGAGGAGGAAGGAGAACAGGCCGGTGGTGATCACGCCGGGCCACATGACCGGGATGATCACCATGCGAAAGGCCTGGAAGCGCGAACAGCCGTCGACCATGGCGCTTTCGTCGAGATCCTTCGGGATGCTCTTGAAGAAGGAATGGAGCATCCAGAGCGTGAAGGGCTGATTGATCGCGACCAGAACGACGATCGAGGTCGCCAGATACCCCCAGATGTTGAGCTGGAAGAAGGGAAGGAGATAGCCCGAGACGAGAGTGATATGGGGCATGGCGCGGAAGATCAGCGCCGCGATGAGGATCCAGAACGCATAGCGGAAGGACGAGCGCGACAGCGCGTAGCCGCCAAGCGTGCCGAAGGTCAGCGAGATCACGACGACGAAAAAGGTGACGATGCCTGTGTTGATCGCCGAGCGCCAGAAATCGTTGAGTACCCAGGCGCCGTAATAGCCCTGGCCGGTAAAGGCGCTTCCCGTCTCGGCGATCGTTCGCGTGCCCGACAGCGCGTTCATCCAGTCCTGGCGGGAGAAGAAGTCCCCTTGCACCTTGAAGGACCCCCAGAGGGTCCAGAGGAAGGGAAACGCCGCCAGTAAGAGCCACAGAACGATGAAGGCCGTTGAGAGAATGGCGAGGATGGGCGCCTTGCGCGAGGTTTGGGCGGTCATGGCGTTATCCCTTCCTGGTGAAGTCGCGCCAGGTGCGGATCAGCACCGGGGTCAGCAGGATCGACACGCCGATGAGCGTGAGCGTCGAGGTCGCGGCGGCCGAGCCGAACAAGGGGGTGCCGGCGCCGCGCAGATCGTTGAAGATGATCCAGGAGAGTGAGGTGGCATTGGCCTCGGCGTTGAAGCCGACGATCGGCTCGAAAACCCGGAAATTGTCCATGAGCTGGATCAGACCGACAAAGACCAGGAGCGGCGAGAGATGCGGCAGCGTCACGAAGCGCACCCGCTCGAAGGTGCTGGCGCCGTCGATCATCGCCGATTCCATTGTGTCCTTCGGAACGGTCTGGAGGCCGGCATAGAAGACGACGAAGGCAAAGGGCGTCGAATGCCAGATGCCGTAGACGAAAAGGGTGATCCAGGTGAGGGGCGCCGAAGCCTTGAGCGAGAGGGCCGGATCGTTGGCGAGCGCCTGGATTGTTGCGCCGATCACGCCGTTGGAATCGATCATCCAGAAGAGGACCAGCGAGCCGATCAGCGGCGTGATGATCATCGGCAGGAGCGAGACGAAGATCACCGGCCCCTTCAGAAGGCTCGGAAGCATGTTGACGGCAAGGGCGATCAGGAAGCCCAGAACAATGACGAAGGGCGTCACGACGGCGGTGTAGGCGAGGGTGAAGCTCAGCGCGCGATAGAAGGGCAGCGACAGGATTTCGCCGGCAAATTCAGCTATGTCCGGCGCATTGGCCCAGGCGGCCCCGATCTCGTCAAAGGCGAGATGGTTCCGGTTGGTATAGGTGGCCAGTCCGTTGAAGCGCCCGAGCGGCTCTTCGCGCTGAAGCTCGGCGGTGGCCGCCGCGTCGACGCGAACCTCTTTCGAGCAACCGAAGGGTCCGCAATTCTCGACCTCGACGAGGACGCGATCATGCTCGACATAAAGCGACTGGACGACGATCGAGACGATCGGCAGGGCGATGAAGACGAGCATAGCCAGCGCGGACGGCAGGATGAACCAGAAGAAAGTGCGGTGCGGCATCGTGGCTTCCTGGAGCTTTGAGCTTGAGGCGAGTTTTGACGAGGGTGGCCGGCAGGATAGCCGGACCCGCAACCAAGCCCATGCGGCGCTCGAGTGTCCTGAAGGGAACCTCTGCGCGAAGCGATCCGACGGCTCTCGCGCCGAGGCCGTGGCGGCTAAGTCCCGCTCACGGCGGAGGAGGCTTCGCGCCTAGAGGAAGCCCTTTTCGCGGGCGGCCGCGCTATAGGCGGCTTCCGTGTCGGCGAGCGCCTTCGCGGCGTCTTCCTCGCCCTTCATGAAGTCGACGATCTCGGCGCCGAGAGCCGTGTGGAGAAGCCCCATATAGGGCACCATCGGATAGGGCTTCGCCCCTTGGTTCATGGAGTCCAGAACGCCAATCGCGCCGGGGCCGGGCTCGTAGCCGTCAATCAGCCAGACGGCTGCGTCCGGGTTCGCATTGGCCATTTCGGCGGATGCGCCATGATCGAGGGCGATGAAGGTCGCCTTCGCATCCGCTTCGCTGATATTCTTGGCAACCGTGTAGCCGTCCCACCAGAGCGTCGTGGCAGGGATCGTTCCGCCGCCGACGGTGGGGGCCGCAGCGACCTTGATGGAACCGGCGATTTCGGGCGTCGAGCCTTCGTCGTCGACGACCGCGCCATAGCGCGAGCCCCAGAAATTCGCGATCGCCGCGCTGCCGGATTCCAATTCCGCCTGTACGGAATTGGAATCGAAGGTGAGATAATCGGGGTTCATATAGGCGCTGAGAGACTTCATCATCTCGAGCGCAGCGACACCCTTTTCATTGTCGATCGCCGGCTTCGCCGAGCCCGGCTCGAAGAATTCGCCGCCCATGCCGAGATACATGTTGACGAATTCTTCGGCGAGGTTCCAGCCGGCCTTGTAGGTGCCTGTCAAAGGATAGGCCATCAAGCTTTTGTCCTTGATGGCCTTGGCGGCGGCCAGAACATCCTCATAGGTCTTCGGAGGCTCGATGCCCGCTTCTTTCAGAATGTCCTCGCGAAAAAAGAGATGCTGGGCGTTCGCGTCGAAAGCGATCACCATGACATCGTCGCCGATCTTGATCTTCTGGCGCTCGGAAATGTTCTTGCCGTAGGTTTCGATATAGTCGTTGAGCGGCCGGATGAGGTCGTTGCTCAAGAGGGGCTGAAGCGAAGAATTGGCGACGAAATGCGAGGTGTATTCGGCCGGGTTCGCCGACAGCGCCGGGACGGCGAGGCTTTCATGCTCGGCCGTCTGGTTGGCCGTCACGGTGACACCGTCGCCCGCGCATTCCTTCGCCTTTTCGACGACGTCGTGAAGGGCCGGGAAGTCGTTCGACAGGACGCGCACCGACCCGCTTTCAATGCCACAGGCGGCGGACGCGACGCCGGTCGAAAGGCCAAGCGCACCCAGAGTGATCGCGGTCTTCCATGCGATTGTCATGCTGATCTCCTTGAAAAGGAAAGGGGGGTACGCGCGGCCGGGTTGACGCGGCTGCGCCAGAGTCGGGCCGCCCTTTGCGCCAGGCGGCCGGGAGGATCGAAGTGTTGGGGGCCGCGACACCTGTCTGGCGGCCTCTGATGCCCCTACGCTACCTCTTTTGCATACGAATGCAATAGCAAACTTGCATACGTATGCGTTTTTTGCGAAGCCTGCTGGACAGGACGATTTCGAGAAAGATCGAACGGTGACCACAATCCCCATCGAAACCCGGCGCAACGTCATGAGCCGTCTTGCCGCCCTTGTGGAAAGCCCAGCGGCCGATATTCCGGCAAAGCTTGCGGCGCTCTATGCCCCGGACGCCGTCTGGCGCGGCGCCCATCCGCTCAACGAGATGGCGGGGCTTGAAGCCATCGAGGAAACCGTGTGGGCGCCGTTGCTTCGCTCATTTCCCGATCTCGAGCGCCGGGACGTGATCTTTGTCGGGGGCTCATACGAGGGGCGCGATTACGTGGCTCAGATCGGCCATTATTGCGGAACGTTCCGTCGGGATTGGCTGACGATCCCGGCGACCGGCAGGCCGATCTATCTGCGCTATGGCGAAGTCCATCAGATCGAAGGCGGCCGGATCGTCCAAAGCAACTGCCTGTGGGACATTCTCGACGTGATGCGGCAGGCGGGCTTCTGGCCGCTCGCTCCGAGCCTTGGCACGGAAGGCCTATGGCCGGGGCCGATCACGGCCGACGGCATCGTCCTGACCGAAACGGACCCCGCGCAGTCGGCCACGAGCATCGCCCAGACGCTCGCCATGCATGGCAGCCTTGCCGAGCATGACGATCGCGCCTGCCTGACCCGCGAGTCCCTGATGACCATGCCGCAGAAGCATTACTGGCATCCGAAGATGATGTGGTACGGACCGGCCGGGATCGGCACGACGCGCGGCCTCCAAGGCTTTGTCGACTATCACCAATTGCCGTTCCGCAAAGCGCTCCAGCGGCCCCAGGGCAGTTTCGAAGAGGTGATGGCCGCGCGCAAGGCCCATGGGGCCGGCCATTACATCCGCATCGGCGATGGTCCCTATTCGGTGACCGGCGGCTGGCCGAGCGTCTATGCCATCCACAATGGCGACAATTTCCTCGGCCTGGGCCCGACAGGCCGCGAGGTCACGATGCGGGTGATGGATTTCTACCTCCACCACGAGGGCCTCATCCGCGAGAACTGGGTGCCCCTCGACATCCCCCATGTCCTGCTTCAATTGGGGGTCGACGTCTTCGAGCGGATGCAAAGCCATTTTGATCATCGCCCGTTCGCATAACACGCGCGCTCAGTCTCGCATGCCCGGGGGCTTCTCATCCGTCACGGCTCCTCCTCGAAGGAGCCACTGAACCCCCAGCTCGTGTCTCGGAAAACTCTACACCGCAGGACTCAGAGCGTTTGCGCGAAAGGCTTGCGCGGCGATCTTTAGGATTTTCGCGCAAGAGGCGATCGGCTTCGCGATCGGTAGCGGCCGTTGCGGCTTTCATCGATCAGTTTGCCCTCGGCCAGCACCAGTTTGCCGGCCAGGAGAACCGACACAGGCCAGCCGGTGATCGTCAGGCCTTCATAGGGCGAATAATCCGACGCATCATGCAGATCGGCGTGGCGGATCGTTCGCGTTTCCTCGGGGTCCCAGATCGCGATATCGGCATCGGCGCCGATGGCGATAGTCCCTTTCCGCGGATAAAGCCCATAGGTCTTCGCATGATTTGTCGCGCTCAGGGCGACGAAATGGGAGAGGTCGATCCGCCCCTTCATCACGCCTTCCGAGAACAGGATCGGCAGGCGCGTCTCGACGCCCGGGATGCCGTTCGGGATATGACGGAAATTCTCGCGGCCCCTCGGATTGAGCTTTCCGTGCTCATCCTCGTAACGAAAGGGACAGTGATCGGAGGAATAGAGGTCGAAGACGCCTCGCTCGATCCCGTCCCAGCAGGCGGCCTGGCTTTCCTTGTCCCGTGGCGGCGGCGAGCAGACGAATTTCGCGCCTTCCCAATCCATTCCGTCCAGATCGTCCGCCGTCAGCATCAGATATTGCGGACAGGTCTCGCCGATCACCTTGCGCCCGCGCGCCCTGGCACGCTCGATCTCCTCCATCGCCTCCCGGTTCGAGACATGGACGATGACGAGCGGTGTATCGACGATTTCGGCGAGTGAAAGCGCGCGGTGGGTCGCCTCGCGTTCGGCGGCGATCGGGCGGCTCGAAGCGTGGGATCTGGGCTCAAACCGTCCTTCCGCCTCATGCAGGCCGACGAGATAGCGGATCGCGTCCTCGTTCTCGCAATGGACCATGACGAGAGCGCCGGTCCGCCGGGCCGTGTCCAGAACGCCGAGAATCTGCGCATCCGAAAGGCGCAGATCCTCATAGGTCATGAAGACCTTCAGCGAGGTGTAGCCATCTTCCACGAGAGCCGGCAATTCCTGGCCGAGAACCTGAGCGCTCGGGTCCGACACGATGAGATGGAAGCTGATATCGGTATAGCAGTTGCCCTCGGCGAGCGCATGATAGTCCATCAGCGCCGCGCGCAGGCCTTCGCCCTTCCTTTGAAGACAGAAGGGCATGATGGTCGTGTTGCCGCCGAACAGGGCCGAGCGCGTGCCGCTTTCGAAATCGTCCGCCATGACGATCCCTTCGCCTGAGGGCTGGGAGATGTGGACATGGCTGTCGATGCCGCCGGGCAGAACATAGCGCCCAGTGGCGTCGATCGTCTCTCGCGCCTCGCCAAGATCGCGGCCGATCTGCACGATGGTTCCGTCCTTGATCGCCACATCGGCTGCAAAGACGTCGGCTGCCGTCGCGATCGTGCCGCCCTTGATCAGGATGTCGAACATCGCTCTTCCTCGCCGTCCCGGATCACAATGTGGGTTCGAGGGCGGCGATCAGCCGATCGACTTCCGCCAATGTGTTGTAGTGGACCATGGAGACGCGCACGACGCCGTTCCGATCCATCAGCCCAAGATCGTCAATCAGCCGATAGGCATAGAAATGGCCGTGGCGGATGCCGATTTTCGCCGGATCGACGGCCTCGACCACCGCTTTCGAATCCTTCCCCTCGACCATGAAGCTGACGGTGGAGACCCTGTCTTCGATAGCGCTGGAGCGGCGACCGATGATGCGCACCGAATTGCGGTTCTTCAGAAAGTCCATCAGCCGCTCGGTGAGGGCGCGTTCCTGTTCGGCGATATCGGCAAAGCCGGCCTCGATCGCCGGACGGCCCGCCGAGGCACCTGCCTTCAGGCCCAGTTCCTCCACATAGTCGACGGCTCCGATCGCCCCATAGGCGCTCTCATAATTGATGTTGCCGGGTTCCAATTTGTGCGGCACGGACTGTTTGGAGAAGAAGAAGTGGTAGATGTTGTCGAGCTCGGCGAGCTTGTCGCCCTTGCCATACATCACCGCGAAATGGGGTCCGAAGACCTTGTAGCTGGAAAAGACGTAATAGTCGGCACCAAGCGCCTGCATGTCGAGCGCGCGATGGGGGGCATAGGCGACAGCATCGACACAGAGTTCGACGCCGGCCTCATGGACGAGATCGGCGATGGGACGGATCGGGTTGATCGTTCCGAGGATGTTGGAGGCATGGGTGACGCAGACGAGCTTCGTCCGCTCGCTCATCAAGGCCTTCAGATCGTCGAGATCGAGTTCGAAACTCTCCGGGTCGCAGTGCCAGATCTTGACGCTGACACCCCGCGCTTCATGCTTCAGCCAGGGCCCGATATTGGCCTCGTGATCGGTATTGGTGACGATGATCTCGTCCCCTGCCGCCAATTTGCCCGTCATCGCCTCCGAGAGGTACCGCAAGAGGGCCGTCGTTGACGCGCCCATGACGATTTCGGACGGATCGACATTCAGGAAACGCGCATAGGCCCGGCGTGCCTCGCGCACGCGCTCGGTCGATCTGAGGCTCGGCTCGTAGCTCGCCCCGGTCTGCACGTTCGAGGTGAGAAGATAATCGGATATGCGGGCCGCGACCCGTTCGAGCGTCTGGCTGCCGCCGGCATTGTCCATGAACGCCCATTCGCTCGACAGGGCCGGGAACTGGCTGCGGACGAAATCGATGTCGAGTGCCATCGGATATGCCTTTTTATGGGGTCGTCTCCGCCCGGACAGGACGATGGGCCGAGACGGGTCAGTGATTGAGAACGGCGTCGAGAAACGCCTGGGCGCGTTCGCTTTCGGGCCGGGTGAAGAAAGTGTCGGGCGAGGCGATCTCCTTGATCTCGCCTGCCTCCATGAAGACGATGCGATCGGCGACCTTGCGGGCGAACCCCATTTCGTGGGTGACGAGCAGCATCGTCGTGCCGGATCCCGCCAGGCCCTTGATGACGTCGAGAACCTCGCCGACCATTTCGGGATCGAGGGCCGAGGTCGGCTCGTCGAAGAGCAGAACGCGCGGCTCCATGGCCAGCGCTCGGGCAATGCCGACCCGCTGCTGCTGCCCGCCTGAGAGCTGGATGGGATATTTGTCGGCCTGCTCTGCGATCCCGACGCGGGCCAAAAGGCGTCTCGCCTTCTCTCGCGCCGCAGCCCAGGAGAGTTTACGCACGCGCACTGGGCCGAGCGCGATATTGTCGAGAACCGTCAGGTTCGGGAAGAGGTTGAAGGCTTGGAACACCATGCCGACCTCCTCGCGGACTTGGCGCAAGGCGCGCCCCTCTTCGACCCGGATGCCGTCGACGACGACATCCCCTTCGTCATAGGTCTCGAGCAAGTTTATGCAGCGGATCAGCGTCGACTTACCCGATCCCGAAGGCCCGAGGAGGACGACGACCTCACCCGCCTCGATATCGAGATCGATCTGGCGCAACGCCGCAAAATTGCCGAAGCGCTTTGTAACGCCTCTCATCTGGATGATCGGCTGGGACTTGGCGGTTTGGCTCATCAGCGGCGCCCCGAACGGCCGAGCCGTCTCTCGAACACCGCGACCAGTCGCACGAGGGGCAGAAGCAGGATCAGATAGAGGATCGCCGCACCGATCAGGGGCGTCGGATTTGCGGCGAGGGCCTGGGCCTGGGTCGCCTGTTTGAGGAGGTCGGGCATGGCAACGACCGAAGCCAGTGCCGTGTCCTTCATGACGTTGATCGAATTGTTGGTGAGCGGCGGAATGACGATGCGGATCGCCTGGGGCAGCACGACGTCTCGCATCAGATCGAAGGTGGAAAGCCCGATCGCCTGGCCGGCCTCAAACTGGCCGCGCGGAATCGCGTCGATCCCCGCCCGGTAGATCTCGGCCGTATAGGCGCTCGAAATCATCGTCAGCGCCGTCGCGGCCGAAGCGAAGGGCGAGAGGCTGATGCCGACGAAGGGAAGCGCGTAATAGACGATTACCAGCCAGACAAGCACGGGGAGCGCGCGAAAGACATCGACATAGGCGATCACGAGAAGGCGGATCGGCTTTGGCGCATACATCCGGCCGAGCGCTAGAACGAGTCCGCCGATCAGGCCGAGCACGATCGAGAGGAAGCCGAGCGCGATCGTCCGCCACAGGCCCTCAAGAAGAAGCGGCATCGAGCGGACGAGAACATCGATGTTGAAGAAGGTGGAGACGATATCCATCGATCGCCGTTCGGCTTGGCCTTCTTAAAGGCCGGAAATATCGACCGTGCGGTCGGCGGACCGCACGGCTTGGCGTGTCAATGCGAGATGACGATCAGGACTTGGCCTTGGGCATGTCGCGCTTTTCGACCGTGCTGGTCGTGGCTTCCGGCTTCGAGCCGAACCATTTTTCGTGAAGCTCGGCGATGAAACCCTCGTCTTTCAACGTATCGAGGACGGCGTTCGCTTTCGTCGCAAGCTCGGAATCCTTGGCGAACATCATCGAATATTGCTCGCCCGTCGTAAGGCGCTCGACAACGGTCATGTTTGGCTTGTCGCGCAGATAATAGGCGACCGCCGGGATATCGGAGACGTAGCCGTCGATCCGGCCTGCCTGCAGGTCGAGCATGGCGGGGTTGAGGCCCTCATAGCGACGGATTTCCGACAAACCCCAATCGCTTTCGCGCTCGGTCGCATACATGTCGCCCGTCGAACCCGTATCGACGCCCACGACCTTGCCCTTCAGATCTGCGCTGCTCCTGACGCCGGAATCGGTCTTGGCGGCCAGCGACTGGTCGCTGTCGTAATAGGGCTGAGCGAAGGATACAGATTGCAGGCGCTCGTCGGTGATCGTGATCGAGGACACGGCGACGTCGATGCGGCCGGATTGGACGGCCGAGAACAGACCGTTGAACGGGATGTTCTGGATATCGACCCCGTCATAGCCAAGTCGTTCGGCGACCTCGGTCACGAGATCGACCTCGAAGCCGACAATCTGGCCGCTTTCGTCCTGAAACTCCCAGGGCACATTGCCGACATTGGCGCCCACGGTCAGCGTCTCGGCCATGGCCGGAGCGGAGATGAACGCGGCCGCGGCAAGCCACGATGCGAAGAGCGACTGTCTGATCATGCGACAAACCTTTGGTTTTGCGAGAAAAAGGAGGCTGCTCGGCTATGCTCTGCACAGTTTTTCTGCATGCTGCTTCAAATTATTGCATGCAGTATGATGATGTAACTGTATGCAGTTTTTACGAGGATGCAAAGCCCCTCTTACGCATTTTCCAGCACGCTCGGCGCTCGCGGCGAGTGGCCGAAGCCTCATGAAGGCCGCCGGGCAGGGGAGCGAAGAAGCGGACTCCGGCTTTTCCAGGACGAACGGTTTGATGCCCGCGCGGCCGATCGCGCGGCTTTGAACAAAGCCTTCCGCGTGTGCGGGCGAAAGAATCCGAAAGCGTCAACTGGTGACGAAAGGTGCGAGGATCGTTGCGAGATCGCGAGGCGGGGCCTCGCGGGTCATGACCTGAGCTCGATCGGCGACTGCCGAAAGATGCCCCGTCATCTCGCGGGCTGCGGCGTCCGCATCCCCCTTCTCGAGTGCTTCGACGATCTTGCGATGCTCCTCGATCGCACAATCGTTGGAATGCGGCCTGCCATAGGCCGACAAGGCAAGCCCGCTGCGATAGGCGACTTCAGTCACATAGCGTTCGAGGATGGGCCTGCCGGTCATGCCGGCGAGGAGCACATGGAAATCGGTTGCGAGGCGAATGGCTTCGGCCTCGCTGGCGATGTCGGCCACTTCCTGGTCGGCGACGTGACGTTTCAGCTCCGTGATCTGTTCCGGCGTGATCGAAGCGGCGAGGCAATCGGCAACCAAGGCTTCTAGGGCGATCCGGATCTCGAAGGTGTCACGGGCCTCTTCGATCGTTGGGGTCGCGACGACGGCTTTGCGGTTCCGCCGCAGGCTGACGAGACCTTCGGCCGCCAACTGGCCGAGCGCCTGACGAGCGATTGTCCGGCTGACGCCGAAACTGTCCCCGAGCGCATCCTCTGGCAGTTTGTCCCCCGGCAGGAGCGCTCGTTCGATGATCGCCCTTCGAAGTGCGGCACAGATCTGCGACACGCGGTCGACGGAATCCTGTTTCACCTTGACCGCCACTCTCCGACACGCTCTTCCATTTGTCTGCATCGCCTAAGCGACCAGAGAATCGACCACCTGCCATGGTCAGTAAGTGGGCTCGCGGAAGAAGACAACTAGCTCGGCACGCCCGCGCGCACCCGATTGGCAAAGGCATATGCGGCACGGTTCGCGGGGCTGGCGGGCGCAGAGATGGCTTCGGATTTTGAAGAGCGGGATAAGTGGATTGTCTGCCTTGTCAATCGGCCTCCCTCCGGTGACAGCCGATCAAGCTTGGAAAAATGCGAAAACCGAACTCGGTTTCGACGTTGTACTGGTCCGCTAACAATCTTGCTTCACGTGGCCGCTTTCCGCGAGATGGACCTGAAGCAGATCGGCAGCTTTGGGAAGACCGGAAAAGAAAACTTCCAACTCCGGCCGGCGCCACCCATAGCGGGCTTGAATGCGATCAGCTTTCAGGAAGCTAAAGCCGGCTGATTGCCTCGACGATCTTTCGAAACGCGACAGGCTTTTGCAGCCTCACGACGTCGACCAACTCGGCGGGGATGACCTCTGGATCGTATCCAGTGAGGAAAATGAACGGCACCCCTTGGTCTCTCAGGGCATGGGCAATTTCGAAGCGGGCGCCACCTCCGCCAAGATTCAGGTCCAGGATCGCGTGGGTGGGAGTTGAACTCTTCAACAGCTCGAACGTGGCCTCCTCGCCTGGGCAGGGGCCCAGCACTTCAGCCCCGGCCCCACGCAGCGCCGCGGCGGTGTCCCCGGCCATGTAGTAGTCGTCCTCAACCACCAAGACTCGCCAACCGGTCAGATCAGGTGCATCTGTCATGTCGAGTGTTCCTCCCAAGAGCCTAGCTGGCGCGGGCGCATCGGTCTCCAGGATGCTCTCGCCATCGTTCAAAGGGAATTCCAATCGGCAATGGGCGCCGTGGGGTTCAATGACGACCTTGCCGCTGCCGCCTAGCTCGTAGGGGATACGGCCTTCGATCAGATCGCTGCCGAAGCCACGTCGGGTCGGCTTCGGTTGTTGAGGCGCACTCTCTTCGCTCCAGTCGAGTGCCAGCCATGTGCAGTCCCTCTTTTCGAAGGGAGCCCACGACACGCGAAGCCGACCCTGCGGCGTCGACAAAGCACCGTACTTCAGGGCGTTCGTCGCAAGTTCGTGGAAAGCTAGGGTCAGGACTTCCACCGCCTTGGGCGACAGACGGATGTCGGGGCCCTCGATCTCGAACTGGTCGCCCCCATGTGCCTGAGCGCCAACCTCGCTTGCGATAATGTCGCGGAGCGACCCGCCCGCATTCGCCTCCCGAGTCAGGAGAACCTGAACTCGAGCAAGCGCCATGAGCCGCCCCTCCAACAGCGATCGATAGTCCTCGATGTCGACAGCGCCATCGGCGGTTCGCAGCGCCATTGATCGGATCATCGCCATGATATTGCGCACACGGTGCTGCAACTCTGCCAGCAAAACGCCTTGGTGTTCGACGGCGAGCTTGGCCTCGGTAACGTCCTCGGCGATGCCGCCGATGCGCTCGACAGCCCCGTCATGGCCCATGAGCGGGAAATCGGTATTGCGGATCCAGCGGAAGGCCTGGTCATTGGGCTGCCGAATGCGGAACTCATGAACGGCAGGCTCGCCGTGGAGCGCCCGTTCCATGTGCTGCAATGCAGCCTCGCGGTCTTCCGGCACGATGAGCGCGGCCCAGCGCTGCACATCGCCGAGGAAGGCCTCCGACTCGACGCCGTAGATCGCCCCGACGGCTGGGCTGACATATTCCATGGCCAGGGTCTCGGCGTTTCTGATCCAGAGACCGGACGCCGAAGCCTGAGCGAACTGGCGAAAGCGCTCCTCGCTTTGGCGCAGGGCCGCTTCGGCGCTGGCGCGAGCGATGGCGGCGAGGACTCGCTCCGCCGCCTGCTCCATCAGGTGAACTTCGCCCGAAGTCCACTTACGCGGACCACTCATCGCCGCAGCGAGCGTCCAGAAAATGTCGCTGTCGCCCTTGCGTAGACCCACTCCGATCAGCGATCCGATCTTGATGGCGTTGAAGGATTGACGATTGCGGCCAGACAGTTGGGTCGTCTTCGCGACATCCTCTATGACCAGCGTTCCATCATTGACCAAGCTCGCCGACTCCGGAAATTCGGAATGCGGGAAGACCCCCACCAGCGACGGAAGGTCGATGCGCTGCACCTCGACTGGCACCTCCGTCTCGCCCTTACCGTAATCGGATGTGGTTATGTACGCGCGGTCGAGGGAAAGGTGTGAAGCCAGAAGATCGAGCGCTGTTCGCTCGATTTGCCGGGGCTCGACTTCTCCTCGAAGGGCGTCGCTCAGCTTCAGCAGGAACGCCTGCTGCTCCTCGCTTTCGCGCAGCGTCCGCTCCGCCAACTTGCGTTCGGTGATGTCGCCGAAGACCCCAAACACACGTTTGTCGTCTTCGCCGCCCAATCGGGTGATGTAGTTGTCGAACCAGCGGCCTAGCTCCGCCAGCTCGGTTTCGAAACGCTGCGGCTCGCCGGTGCGATAGGCCAGGTCCATCCGCCTGAACCACTCTCCCTCCAAGTTCGGAAAAACCTCGCTTGCGAGGCGCCCGGTGATGTCGGGGATTCCGGTGACCCGGCTGAAGTTGCCGTTCAGGGCCAGATGAAGCCAATCGACGACATGGCCTTCCTCGTCGAGGATGACCTGCATCTCGGAGAAGCCCTCGTCGATGGACTCGAACAGGGCGCGCAGCCGCTCCTCGCTCCTCCGCAGGGCCGTCTCGGCGCGGGTCCGCTCCACCGCCGCCCAGGTGCGCTCAGCGACCTCACGCGCCAGTTCCTTCTCGTCGTCGGTCCAGTGTCGCGGCGTCGACTGGTTGACGCCCAGCAGCGCCACCAATCGCCCTCCCTTGATCAGTGGAAGACCAAAGCCCGCCCGCGTCGACACCGAAGCGTAGGCCGCGCGTTCGATCTCGCCAAAGCGCGGGTCGGCGTCGACGTCGTCCGTGCTCGCCGTGCGTCCGGATCGCCATTCGCCCGCCGCAAAGGACGAGAAGGCCGAGAGCGAGTAACGACCGAGCCTGGCCGAAACGCCACTCGTGTAGTTCGCGAGGATCGTCGCCGTGTCCTCGTCCTCCTCGACCAGGACGTAGAAAACGCGGCTCGCCTGGATCTGCTCGCCAAGCAGCCGGGTGGCAGTCTTTTGAATCTCGATCGGGTCCGCAATCAGCCGCAAGGCATCGCTCAACTTGAGCAAGAACGCCTGCCGCTCCTCGCCCTCCTGCAGCGCCATCTCCGCGCGTTTGCGCGCGTCGATGTCGATATTCATGCCGACCCACTTCTCGATGATTCCGCCTGCATCGGGAACGGGAGCGGCGCGAACATTGGTCCACCGCCAGCCGCCATCGGGAGAGCGAAGGCGAAATTCAGCGTTGACCAAGGATCTTGCAGCAACCGCCTCGCGCCATTGCTGCTCAGCATATGCGCGGTCATCTGGGTGAATTGCGTTCACCCAGCCGTAGCCGAGCCACCCCTCCAAGGCCTGTCCGGTATAGGGGCGCCAGCTTGGGCTGTCCGCGATGACAACGCCGTTGGGGTCTGCTTCCCACACCGCCTGCGCCCAACTTCCGACCAAAAGCCGGTGCCTCGCCTCGCTGTCGCGCAGGGACCGCTCGGCCCGTCGGCGCTCCGTAACCTCCATCGCGAGCATTAGCGAGCCGGCCACGGCTCCTGCCTCGTCGCGGACGGGTGACCAATCCACGGTAAATACCCGCTCTTCCGTACCACCGTCCACCGTCTGCAACGTCACAGCATAGTCGGTAAGTCGCGTCGATCGCCCCTTACGGGATGCCTCTATCACCGGCCGAATCGCGACTTCGTAGGCGTCGGGCCAACCCTCGGCAACGGGTGCGCCGAGGAGCGTCGGGTGCCGATCTTGGGCAATCGCGACATAGGCGTCGTTGTAGAGCTGGATGTGACCGGGATCCCAGAACAGGCTGGCCGGTCGCGACATTGCGAGCACCATGTCAAGCGCGGTCCGCAGGCTTTGCGGCCAATGCTCGATGGGCCCGAGCGGGGTGGTCGCCCAATTCATGCTGCGGATGCGGCGGGCCATTTCCCCTTCACCGGGCGGCCAAGTGTTCACGAGTGAATCCTCATACCGAAGAGGATACGAGGCATCGCTGCGCTTTCAAGATGGGCCACCAAGGCTTGGTTTCGCGTATCGCGGTGATCTTCGCCGCTGGGTCGTCGAGCGCGTCTTCGCCGGGATCAGTCGAAACCGGTGGCGCCGGAAAGACACCGAGGCCACTCTCGCCTCGGCCGTGCCTCATGACTTGGCTGACAAACAGCCTGGTACTGATTTCCAATAATTCAAAGAAACAGGGGCGCAATCGAGATGGTTCTGATGGATGGATCGCCAAAACGGCAAACCGATGAAAGCCGATCATTTCTTCTGAAATAGCTTTGGGCCGCGATCAGAGCACGACAGTTCCCACCTTCTGCGTCAGCGGCAGTCTGATCGTGCAACGGAACGCATCTCCAGCGAAATCGAGGCTCGTCTGAGCATCAAGCTCATAGACCAGCATCTTCGTCAGGACTTCCATGCCGAAACCATTGTGTGTCGGCTGTGCGACGTCGCGTCGTTCTTCCTCTTGCCATGCGAGGGTCAGGATCGCCTGCGGATCCGCGTCCACGACGTGCCACTCCACATCGAGCCGTCCTCTCGAACTGCCCAATTCGCCATGCTCTACGGCGTTGACGGCAAGTTCATGAATCGCCAAGCCAAAAACCTGTCCGGCCTTGGCACTCAAAGCAAGTTTTGGTCCTGTCAGAACGATCCGCTCGCTTTCGTCGGCCTTATAGAAAGTTAGTTCGTCGGCAATCATCTTATGCAAGTCGACACAACCGGTTTCGTCGGCTTGAGCCTGCGCGCGGGCAAGCGCGTCGAGACGATCCTCTATATGCCCGGCATAGCTCTCGATATCGCGCTCGGTGTCCGCGGACCGTCGAATGATCATCCGCAGCATTGCCACGGTGTTGCGAAGCCGATGCCGGAGCTCGCCAGGAGCGTTGCTCTGATCGAGAAGACGCCGCAGCCTTCGATTGTCGGCCTCGAGCTTATCTAAACGTGCCGTAGGATCGCTCATGGGGTCTTGTCACTCGCGTCGTCAAACCGGAGCTGCCGACAAATCAGGTTGAGTTGGGAACAGCAGTCTGAAGATACGTTCCGTCAAAGGATGAAAGCTCTCGCAAGCCTTCGAGATCGTGGATCGTCAGTCGACGTTTGCGTAGGGATATCAGCCCACGTTGCCGCAATTCTTGCACTGAACGATTGGCTTGAACAAGGGAAAGCCCGAACAGATCACTCAAAGTGCTTTGCGTCAGCGGCATGTCATAACTCGACCCATCGGTCCGGCCCACCATTTGGAGCCGGAGATGGAACTCGCAGAAGACGTGTCCGAGGCGCTCCACCGCCAGCCGGCGCCCGAGACTGACCATGTGCTCGCGCTCGATCGCATTCGTTGCGAGCAGATCCCACCAGAGGGCCTCCTCGATACGGGGATTCTCCCGAACCAGCGCTTTGATTTCACTCAACAGTATACGTGCAAAAACGATCGGCGTCAGGCTGGCAAGCCCATGATCCAGGAAGCGCGGAAGCACACCGAACGGCTCGCAGAGATCACCGGCTAGAAATACAGAGGTATTCATCCGTCTTCCATCCGGGAGAATTTTGTAGCGGCAGGCCCAGCCATCCAGAATCAAAATAATTGAACGCGGTTGACCGCTCTCGGTTACAATGTCTTTCCCAGCCTCAAGACGCTGTGTGCGCCGGGCAAGTTCGATCAGGATCTGCACGTCGCCTTCGGTAAGGGGCGCCCCATGACGCAGCTTCTTGATGAAAGGACGAGCCCACACGGGTTTGTTTAATGAGAAGGTCAAACGTCGTCCTGTCCGCTCAACTCTAGACTTGACTTATCGTTCTTATACCACGCTCCGATCTCGATCGATCATGAGTAGCGAAATGGTCTGCGTCTAAGCCGTTTGATTGATCTATAAGGGACTGGTGCGCATTCTCATTAACTTATGATGGCGCCTACCACTTTTGCGTAAAAATTCGATCGGTTTATACTTTGTGCGGACATCGAAGCGTCCTTTTTGGGACGCCAGCAGCGATCCGAGCGGCGTGTGAGCCCTTCGCCAGACGTGTATTGACCCCGAGGGGTCAATACATTCGTCCGGTGGTACAAGGCCTGATCGAACGCCCCGCTGGTATTCGAACATGCGGGCGGTGCACCAGAGTTGAAGACATCCCACAGTGGTGGTGACCCCTCCGCACAGAAGACGCTTGAGCGCGTTCAACCGTGAAGCGTGGATCGACCAAGTCGGCGAACAATATTTCTCAACCAGAATTATACATAAGTGGAAGATGGGGCGATGAAAACGCACGACTCTCTGGCTTTCGCCAGGAGGGATCATGGAAATGGCTATTTCATTGGACGTCGCGATCGACACGGCCTTGGAAGACTCCCGACAGTCGGGCGTCCTTATTTTCTGCGAAGCGACAGCCCGGGCTTCGAAGGCGTTGGGAAGGTCTGACGCCGTCCTCCTGGCGCTGGTGGAACGTCGAATTTTACAGGAAGCCCACATCCGAGGCATCCCGGTTCTCTTTTCCCCTATTGCGACCGCCAATGGCGAGGTCGATCCACTCGATCCGCTCACCAACTGAAGGATCAAGCGCAACCGGCCCAAGGCGCCTGGGGTATGGCGGTAGGGCCGGCGCGATGGATCGTTGGCATCAGGCGCCCGGCTGCGGATCACCGCCGGTGGCCCCGAAAACCTGTCCGGTCGAATAGCTGAAGGCGGGGTCCGCAAGCGCGACGTAGAGCGGGGCGAGTTCCACCGGTTGGCCAGCGCGTCCGACAGGGGTGCTCGAACCGAACTGCACGAGGTTCTCCGGCTTCTGCCCACCTGCCACTTGAAGCGGCGTCCAGATCGGTCCGGGCGCCACGGCGTTGACCCGAATGCCACGCGGGCCGAGCTGTTTCGCCATGGTTTTCGTGAACGCCAGGATCGCCGCCTTCGTCATGGAATAATCGATGAGGATCTTGGGCGGGGACGCCGCGACTTCACTCGAAGTGTTGATAATCGCAGCCCCAGGATTGAGATGGGGCAGCGCGGCCTTCGTCAGCCAGAACATGGCATAGAGATTGGTCTGCATCGTCTGGTCGAACTGCTCGTCCGACAGTTCTTCCAAGCCCGGCACCCATTGCTGATACGCCGCGTTGTTGACCAGAATGTCGAGCCCGCCGATTTCATCGACTGCTCGCTGCGGCAGCGAGGTGGTGTAGTCCTTGTCACGCAGATCGCCTGGAAAGGCTGCGAAGGTGCGCCCCTGGTCCTCGACCACCCGCTTCACGTCTTGGGCGTCGGGCTCTTCCTGCTCGAGATAACAGATCGCCACATCGGCGCCCTCCTTGGCAAAGGCGATGGCAGCGGCGCGGCCGATACCGCTATCGCCACCGGTAATCAGAGCGCGCTTGCCTTTCAGGCGACCAGATCCCTGATAGCTTTCCTCGCCGTGATCGGGCCGAGGATTCATTTTCTGAGCGAGACCCGGCCAAGGCTGCTCCTGCTGCGGATAGGGAGGCTCGGGGAAATCGGCCGCTTTCTGGGTCATAGGCGCATCGCCATTGCTCGGTTGATCGCCTTGGGCAAAGGCGCTCCCGGTGACGGCGGCGGCGCCCGTCAGCGCGGCGCCGGCGACGATTGCACGCCGGGTTGGGTCGAATTCGGCCATGAGGTTTCCCTTCTCGCATCGTTTGGCGGTTTTGGGTTGATGTGCGGAACGGCAAAGCAATGCGGCCTTCGCGTCGCCAGTTCCGAGATTGCGCCATCGAAAAACCTTGCCGAACAACGAATTATACATTCAGCTCATAGGCTGTGATTTGAAATACAGACTGACGCAGCGAACCGTGGCCATGGCTTTCGCTGGTAAGACACGATCACCGTCCCGCGATATCTTGCCGTTTCGATTGTTAGACGTCGCATCTGAAATCCGGGCTCGAAGGAGGATCAGGGCTCTTCGCAACAGTCCTCCTACTCCTTCGGTGCCCTATGATTGGCTGCACGCAGATCGAACGCGCCGCCTGCAATCGCTGGATTGCCCGGCCGTTTTTCTTGCGTGGTTTGGATCAATGGATCCGCCCAACGAGGCGGAGAGACACGCCGCGGCTGGGCGCCATCGCCGCGGAGCGTTGCCTCTTGCGCCAGCGCGTGCCGGGCGTAACGACCCGCCTCGATCGGGCTGCGGTCTCATAGGGCCGCGCCATTGGCTTTCGCCGCCCTTCACCGCAACTCGCCTGACAGTAGAGAAGGCCCCTCAAATGCTTCGTTCTTTCGTCGTCGTCATGTTCGGAACTATCGGCATGGTCGCCTTCGCACCGCTGGCTGAGAGCCAGCCAAGCGATTGGCGCATCGAGGAGACGCTGACCGAGACGCGCTATGAACTCGGCACGTCCCAGACCCATCTGATCGTCGAATGCGTCAAGGATCGCTTCGGCGGCGGCGCTGTTCTCGATATCGTCGTCGACGGGTCCGATCCCGAGCCTCGGTCGCGGACGGAGATCTTCATCGATGACACCCGGTATCTCGTCAGGCACGACGTGGTCGGCGTCGGCGTCACGGATTGCCCGGATTGCGCTCAGGATTTCCGCGCCCTCTGGTCTGCCTTGCAGGCGCCGAACCTTGACGAAATCACACTGAAACGGGGCGAGCGGCGGGAATATCTGCCGGCCCATGGCGGCGAGACATTAGGGCGTTGCGAGCCGGGGTGACGACCTCGCCGGTCGAATTGGTTCCCTAGCCCGCCAATCACATTCGCAGGAACTCCTCGTGTTCTCTCTCGGTTGGCCTCGACTGCATCACTCTTGTCGACGGTGCGTCCTCAGAGACCAAAAACGGCAGCGGCTGGTGCTTCGACGAGACGAGGGGAGACGTCATGGCGGCATGGGTTCATCCGCAAACGAAGACCGGACCGAGCGCAGGGGTCGCGCGGGGACGGCATACTTTCCGAGCCATGACGGCGCTCGCCCTTGTTCTGGCGCTTCCCGGTCTCGCGCTCGCTCAAGGCGGAAAGACACAAGGTGAGGAGAGCTCGGGCTCCGTCGCTCAGAACGTCGGCGCCCAAGGTATCGACCAGCTCCAGCGCGATCCCGACCAGTGGGTGATGCCGGCCAAGACCTATGCGAGCACCCGCTATAGCGAGCTCGACCAGATCGATACGGAGAATGTCGACAAGCTTCAGCTCGCCTGGAGCTTTTCAAACGGGGTCAATCGTGGGCAGGAATCGATCCCTCTCGTCGTCGGCGACACCATGTATATCGTCGGTCCCTGGCCGAACGATCTCTTCGCCCTCGAAGCGACGACCGGTGAATTGAAATGGGTCTTCTCCCCGCCGACCGATCGCGCCGCGCAAGGCGTCGCCTGCTGCGATGTGGTCAATCGCGGCGCGACCTATGGCAATGGCAAGATCTTCTACAACACGCTCGACAACCATACGGTCGCGGTCGATGCCGAAACCGGTAGGGAAGTCTGGCACACCAAGCTCGGGGAGATATCCAAGGGCGAGACCATGACCATGGCCCCCCTTTTCGTGAAGGGGAAAGTCTTTGTCGGCAATTCCGGCGGCGAGATGGGTGTGCGGGGCTGGCTGACGGCGCTCGATGCCGAAAGCGGCGAGATCGCCTGGCGCAGCTATCACACGGGCTCCGACGAGGACGTGAAGATCGGCGAGGATTTCGAGGCGCCCTATGAGTGGATGCGCGGCGAGGATCTCGGCGAAAAGACTTGGCCCGCCGGCGCCTGGCGGACCGGCGGCGGCACCGTCTGGGGTTGGATCTCCTACGATCCCGAACTCGACCTGATCTTCTACGGCACCGGCAATCCCGGCCCTTGGAACCCTAATCAGCGCGAAGGCGACAATCTCTGGACGACCACGATTTTCGCCCGCGACCCCGATACGGGGATGGCGAAATGGGCCTATCAGACCTCGCCGCACGATCTATGGGACCATGACGGTGTCAACGAATTGGTGCTGCTCGACCTTAAGATCGAGGGAGAAGAGCGCAAGGTCGCCGTGCGCGCCGGGCGCACCGGCTATATGTATGTGATCGACCGCACCAATGGGAAGGTCATCTCGGCCGAACCCTTCGATACGGTCACGGCCTATAAGGGCGTCGATCTTGAAACCGGCCGCATCATTCCGAACGAGGATCTCCACCCCGATCTCGGCAAGACGGTCGAGAATATCTGCCCGGCCCCTCCGGGAGCCAAGGATTGGCAGCCGGTCGCCTGGTCCCCGAAAAACCAACTCCTCTACGTCCCTCACCAGCATCTTTGCATGAACTTCAAGGCCTCAGAGGTCGGCTATATCGCCGGCACGCCCTATCTCGGCGCGACGGTCGACATGTATGCCGGCCCCGGCGACGGCTATCGCGGCGAGTTCATGGCGTGGGACCCGGTCGAGCAGAAGGAGGTCTGGTCGATCAAGGAGCGTTTTCCCGTCTGGTCCGGCACGGTCGTGACCGCCGGCGACGTCGCCTTCTACGGGACCATGGATCGCTGGCTGAAGGCTGTGAATGCCAAGACCGGCGAAGTCCTCTGGCAGTTCCGCGCCCCCTCCGGCTTCATCGGCCAGCCCTCCACCTATCGCGGCTCGGACGGGCGCCAATATGTGGCGATCCTGTCGGGGGTCGGCGGTTGGTCGGGCGCGGTCGCCACGGCCGAACTCGACCCGCAGGTGCGCAATGGCGCGCTCGGCTTCGTCGGCGCCAGCCAAGACCTGCCGGCTTTTACCAAAGGCGGCTCGACGCTTCTGGTCTTCGCCCTGCCCGAGGATGTGGCGCAGGCGGCCTCGGTCGACGAAGGCGATGCCGTGAGGGACAACGACGCCGGGAGGGCAGGCAATGGCTCCACGCAATGATCTCGGCCTGACGCTCCTTGCGTGCCTCGCCATCCTCTTCCCGGCCAAGGCACTGACAGCGGAGCCGCAAAGTGGCGCGGCCCCGCTTCCTTTGAAAGTCTGCGCCGATCCCAACAACATGCCCTTCTCCAACAAGCGCGAGGAGGGGTTCGAGAACAGGATCGCCGATCTCGTGGCACAGGAAATGGGCACGCATGTCGCCTATACATGGTGGCCCCAGCGGCGCGGTTTCCTGCGCAACACGTTGATGGCGGGCAGCTGCGACGTGGTCATGGGCATCCCGCCGCTCGACATGATCGACACGACCCATCCCTATTACGGCTCGACCTATGTGATGGTGAGCCGGGCAGAGGACGATCTCGACATCTCCTCGCTCAATGCGCCGGAACTGGAGGATCTGACGATCGGCGTGAGCCTCATCGGCGACGACGGCACCAATACGCCGCCCGCCCATGCGCTCGCTCGGCGCGGCATCTCGGAAAATGTCGTCGGCTTCCCGATCTATGGCGACTATCGTGAGGAAGCGCCGGCGGAGAACCTCCTTCGCGCGCTGGAAGCCGGCGAGATCGACTTGGCCATCGATTGGGGTCCGCGCGCCGGTTGGTTCGCCCAGACCTCCAAGGTGCCGCTGACGGTCACGCCGGTCACTGGCACGGAGACTTATCTCCCGCTCGTCTTCGAATTCGTCGTCGCCATGGGCGTTCGCAAGGACGACCACGACCTCAAGGACAAGCTCGACCAGGTCATCGCTAAGAAGAGCGAGGCCATCGACGCGATCCTTTCCGATTACGGCGTTCCGCGCCGCTAGCGCGCCGGGTTGTCGAAAAACCGGCATTCCCGTTTCCGCCATGCGCTTTGGCGGGCCGAACGAACAACGAGACGCCGGTCTGCGGTCGCCTGATCTGGCGGGCGGCCCGTGCGGCCCCGCGCCGAACCAAGTCACGTCGAACCATGGGAAAGGGATTTCGATGATCCGGCATCCAGCCCTGAAGACACACGCCATCGCCCCCGATCCGGCCCCCGGCCTGAGACGCGCTCTTCTCCTGCCGCTCGCGATCGCTGCGCTGTCCTCCTATCCCCTCTTGGCGCTGGCCCAGGATGGCGGCGGCGAGACGCAGAGCGATAGCGTGGAGCGGACAGCCGAACCGGGCGCCTCGGTCGAGGACCAGGCGGCAGAGGCTGTCGGCGAGACGCCGTCACCGGATGGGGACATCGATCCGAGCGCGCTGATGCGAACGCCCGTGACCGGCGTCTATCCGGGTGATGTCGAGGTCTCGCCCACTTTGAACACGCCCGAAGAGACCGAGGCCGCGATCGAGCGCGGCATGACCTATTTCAACCAGATGAACTGCGTCGGCTGCCACGCACCGAATGGCGCGGGCGGCATGGGGCCGTCCCTGTCGAATGCCGCCTTCATCTATGGGCGCGAGCCCGCCAATATCTATCTGACGATCCTGCAAGGCAGACCCGCCGGCATGCCGGCTTATGGCGAACTCCTGCCCGATAGCGTCATCTGGGATCTCGTCGCCTATGTCCGGGCGATCGCCAAGGATCCGCCGGAGAATGCCTGGGGCCAGACGATGTCGCTCGACGATATGGGGCCGGAGCAGGTTCCCGCCGAATATCTCTCGACCACCGACCCCTGGGCGCATACGCAGCCCTTCTCCTATGGCCAGGCGCCTTTCGCCGATGTCGAGCGGCCCGTCGCGGTCGACGAAGGGAGCCCTTCCGAGCAATGATGGAACGCCTGTGGAACCGTAAGCCCTCTATCCAGGCGCCGAGGATCGTCGGTCGGCTCGCTCTGGCGCCGTTGCTGGCGCTTGCTTCGCCCGCCATCGCCGCGAGCGAGGAATCCACTTCGGCGCCGATGTATTATCTTAAGACCTTCGGACCGAAGGGCGACATCACGGCCTCGCTCACCTGGGGACTTCTGGCGATCGCGGCCGGGGTTTCGGTGCTCATGTCGGTTCTCGTCATCGTCGCCATGTTCCGCAACGGGCGCTCGTCGATGGCAACGCCGGGCTCGCCTCTTCCCATCGCGCATCCGCCCGGCGGCCATCGCTGGATCTATCTCGGCCTTGCTCTGACGACGCTCGTTCTGATCGCCTTGGTGATCTGGACGATGGACGTTCTGGCCGAGATCGACGAGCCGGCGGGCGAACCCGCCTTCACCATCGAAGTGACAGGCCAGCAATGGTGGTGGGAAGCGCGATATGTCGATCCCGACGACCCTTCGCGCAGCTTCGTGACAGCGAACGAGCTGCATATCCCCGTGGGCGAGCCGGTTCGCATCACCTTGGCCTCGCGCGACGTGATCCACTCCTTCTGGGTGCCGGCGCTTGCGGGCAAAACGGATGTCATTCCCGGTCAGACCAACGAGACCTGGCTGCAGGCCGACCGCGAAGGCGTCTATCGCGGCCAATGCGCCGAATATTGCGGCCTGCAGCATGCCCATATGGCCCTGCGGATCTTTGCCGACGCGCCGGAGGCGTTCCAGGCCTGGTGGGATCATCAACTCGAACCCGCCGACGAGGTGCCGGAAGGGTCCGAGCTGCTGGCCGTCGGGGAGCGACAGTTCCGTCTCCAATGCGGCGCCTGCCACGCGGTGCGCGGAACGCTGGCGGGCGGCGAGGCGGGGCCGGACCTCACCCACCTCATGGACCGCACCACGATCGCGTCGGTAACGCTGCCCAATACGCCCGGCCATCTTTCCGGATGGATCGCCGATCCGCAGCATCAAAAGCCGGGAACGACGATGCCGAACCCGGACCTTTCGGGCCCGGAGCTGAACGCCATCCGCCACTATCTCGAAACGCTCGACTGAGGGGACACACTTGGCCGTCGACTATCAGAAGCGCCCCGAAGCAGGCTATGTGACGAAGGAGTTGGAGGCGAAGCTCCACAAGATGTGGGAGACGAAGCCCGGCCTCTTCGGCGTCATCGCAACCGTCGATCACAAGGTGATCGGCATTCGCTACATCGTCACCGCCTTCGCCTTCCTGGTGGTCGGCGGCCTCCAGGCCCTTCTCATGCGCCTTCAGCTGGCGCAGCCCGATCAGACCATCCTGACGCCGGAACAGTACAATCAGCTGTTCTCGATGCACGGCATCACGATGATCTTCCTTTATGCCCTGCCGATCCTGTCGGGCTTTTCGAACTATCTGTTTCCGCTGCTTCTCGGCACGCGGGACATGGCCTTTCCGAGGCTCAACGCCTTTTCCTACTGGGTCTATCTCGCCTCCGGCCTCTTCATGTATGCGAGCTTCTTGATCGGCCAGGCACCGAACAATGGCTGGTTCAACTACGCCCCTTACGCGCTGAAGCCCTTCAATCCCGGCCTCAACATGGATTTCTATGCGCTGGGGATGGTGTTTTTCGGCATTTCGACGACGGTCGGCGCGGCCAATTTCGTCGTGACCGTCATGCGTAACCGCGCGCCGGGCATGTCGATCAACCGGCTGCCGATCATGATCTGGGGCACGACGACGGTCTCGGTCGGCATTCTGCTGGCCAATCCGGCGGTCAGCCTCGCCTTCTTCCTGCTCTGGCTCGATCGCCAGTTCGGCACCCATTTCTACGACACCGCTGGCGGCGGCCAGCCCCTCCTATGGCAGCATCTCTTCTGGATCTTCGCCCACCCTTGGGTCTACATCATCGTGCTGCCGGCCATGGGCATGGTTTCGGATGCGCTGCCGGTCTTCTGCCGGCGCCCGCTCGTCGCCTATACGCTCGTCATCCTCGCCACGATCACCACCATGCTGCTCGGCTTCGGCGTCTGGGTCCACCACATGTTCGCGACGGGCATTCCCTTCCTGTCCATGTCCTATTTCTCCGGCGCCTCCTTCATCATCACCATTCCGAGCGCCATCGCGACCTTCGCCTGGATCGCGACGATCTGGACGGGGCGCGTCGTCGTGACGACGGCGTTCCTCTACTTCGCCGGCTTCATCTCCATGTTCGTGATCGGCGGTGTTTCGGGTGTCGTCACCGCCTCGGTGGCGGCGGATCTGCAGCTTCACGATACCTATTTCGTCGTGGCGCATATCCATTACGTCCTGATCGGCATCAATCTCTTCGGTGTTCTCGGCGGCCTCTATTTCTGGTTCCCGAAGATGAGCGGGAAGATGCTGAGCGAGCGGCTCGGCCGCTGGAATTTCTGGCTGACCTTCCTGGGCTTCAATCTTGCCTTCCTACCCATGCATTGGACCGGGCTGCTCGGCATGCCGCGGCGCATCTACACCTATCCCGAGGGTGCCGGCTGGTCCTGGGTCAACATGCTGACCACCGTTGGCTCCTTCATCCTCGCCTTCGGCATCCTGCTTCTCTTCGTCAATGTCTGGATGAGCCTTCGGCGGGGTGTCGCGGCCGGGGCGAACCCTTGGGATGCGCCGAGCCTGGAATGGGCGACCGCCTCGCCGCCCCCGGCCTATAATTTCACGGTCATGCCGGTGGTCGCGAGCCGTCACCCTCTCTGGGAAGATCGGCTTGGCGAGAGCGAGGGCCATTCCTCGATCGAGCGCGGCCTGATCCTCGACGACGGCAAGGAGATGCTTGCCACATCCGTGATCGACGCCGCGCCCCGCGCCATCCTGAAAATGCCGGAGGACGATCCATGGCCCTTCCTGGTGACGCTCGCCATGACGCTCGGCTTCACGGCCCTCCTTCTCCATTGGTGGTGGATCGGCCTTGCCGCCGGCGTCGCCACGCTTCTTGGCTGCGTCTTCTGGCTCTGGCCGCGCGGCGATCTCGCCCAGACGAAGGGAACGGCCCATGAGTGAGCTTCCCCTGGATAGTCGCGCGCCCCTCAATATCGGCAGGCTGCCAATCGGCTCGATCGGCCGGGCCGCCAATGGCTGGTGGGGCATGATGATGCTGGTGGTGACGGAGAGCTCGCTCTTCGTCTACCTGCTCTTTGCCTATTACTATTTCGCGGCCCGATCGGGCCCCGGCTTTCTGCCCGAGGCTCTGCCCTCCTTCCACCTCTCCGGTCCCGGCACGGCGATCCTGATCGCCTCCAGCGTCACGCTCTGGTTCGGCCAGCGCGGCGCGCGGCGGGGCTCACGCGCCCAACTTCTCGCCGGTCTTCTCGTCACGATCGCGCTCGGCGCGCTCTTCGTCGGCCTTCAGATCTTCGAATGGAGCGAGAAGCCCTACACGATCGCCTCGCATGCCTATGGGTCCGCCTTCTTCACCATTACGGGCTTTCACATGGCCCATGTGGTCGCCGGCCTCGGTATCCTCCTTGCGCTCGCCCTCTGGTCCGGGCTCGGCGCCTTCGACGAGCGGCGCATGAGCGCCGTCGATATCGGCACGATCTATTGGCACTTCGTCGACGCCGTCTGGCTGGCCGTCTTCTTCACCTTCTACATCACGCCGTATCTGCGATGACCTCTCGATCCAAAGACAGAACCTATCCGATCTTCGACATCGGCGATCCGGCACCCGATCGGGAAAAGATCTCCGATCTCGCGCTCCTCGCCATCTTTTCGGCCGGACCGATCGCCTGGTCCCTGCAATTGTTCTTCGGCTCGGCGGCGAGCGGCATCGCCTGTATCGGCGGCGACGGGCAGAAGCTCGATGCGGCCTCCCTGTCCTGGGCAACGCCCGCGATGATCGGCGTGACGATAATCGCCCTGCTCGTTGCGCTCGCCGCCTTCGCGGTCTCGATCCTCGTCCTGCGTCGCACCGGAGACCGGGAACCCAGCAATGAGGAAAGCGTGATGGAGGCCGGTCAGGGGCGAACGCGTTTCGTCGCCATCTGGTCGATCTGGGCGAACGGCCTCTTCGCCCTCGCCGTCGCCGTCAATCTCTTGGCCTATGTCTGGGGGGACCTATGCGGCGTCTGATCCATCCTGCCTTAGCCCTTGCCGCCTGCCTCCTCGCCTTTGCCGGCTGCAGCGAGAGCGGCGGTGACGGAGCGGTATCCGACCGAAAGGACCAAGCGGCCCGCGGTGCCGAACTGATCGCCGCCAAGGGCTGCGGCACCTGCCACGAAATCCCCGGCATCGACGGCGCGACCGGCCGCGTCGGTCCGCCGCTCGACCATATGGGCGATCGCATGTTCATCGCCGGCATGATCCGAAACACGGCCGAAAACATGCAAGTCTGGCTGACGGACCCGCAATCGGTCGTCCCCGGCAACGCCATGCCCGACACCGGCCTCGAGGCGGACGAAGCCGAAGACGTCGCCGCCTATCTCGAGAGTTTGCGATAGGGGAAAACGGCGGCGGCGTTTTGACGATATGGCGGATGGGTTCGTCGCCGCAAGCAAAGCCATGTCGGAATGGGTCCAGGCTTTCGTGCTCTTCGTCCGAGCTGCGACACGAATCCGTTTTCGAGGCGCAATGCCCTTCGACGTTCGACGGCGCACGGTCGACCCTACCACCGGCCTCGGCCGCTTTCGAGGCGCCTAAGCACAAATCACCGGCGAGGGCCTGAACTGACCTGCCGCACAAGGGATTGTTCGAACGAGGCCTTGAGCGCTGAACGCCCTCCTTGACTTGGGAGGGCGCAACCTTTGTCCGCAAGACGTCAAGCGCCGAGCCTCGATCCAAGAAACAACTCATGAAAGGGCCTCTCTCATGGTTCAGTCGATCGATACCCTGACCCTCGATGACGCGCGCAAGATGGTCGCGGCGGGCGAAGACAAGGCGCGCGAGATTGGCGTTCCCTACAATCTCGCAGTGGTCGATGCCGGTGGCGATCTCCTCCTTCTCGTTCGCATGGACGGCGCCTGGCGCGGCTCGGTCGATATCGCCATCAACAAGGCCTGGACCTCGCGGGCGTTCGACATGCCGACATCCAAGCTGTCGGGTATGTCGCAATCGGGGCAGCCGCTTTTCGGTATTCACGCCACGAATGACGAGCGTGTGGTCGTCTTTGGCGGCGGGGTGCCAATCGAATCCGGCGGCAAGATCATCGGCGCCGTGGGCGCGAGCGGCGGCACGGTGGATCAGGATGTGGAGATCGTGACCGCCGCCGCTTCGGCTTTTCTCTGACGCCAACGTCCGATCGCGGCCCCATGGCGCGCTCGAAAGCCGTCATGAGGCTCGCCGGTTTTCAAAGTCTGACCCAAGGGCGTCGAGCCCTTATTGCGAGGCGCCGAGGAGAAGCAGCGCGCGCTTGGCGCCCTCGCCATCGGCGACGAAAGCCGCGCCGGCGGCGTCGAAGCGGTTCGACAGGATCATCGGCGTAATCTCCGGATTATCGACCCATTGATTGCGGAGGCCGTCGTCAGCGCCAACAATTTTGCGCGAATCTTGACGACCGGGCCGGACGGGAAAGCCGGAATCGTGCGTTGGGTATTGTCGGGCTTTGGGCGATGAGACGTCCTTGCCCGGACAAGGCGGAACCGAGGCGGTGATATCAGCATTAGAACGCGCGAAATCGCGGCGGGACGATCCCGCTGGATTCTCCCGAATTGCGAAAGCGCCGATCCGCTCGATAACAACGAAAGCAAATCCGACAGAATGAACTGATGCGGTGAATGCCCCCACCGGCGGCATCACTTATGCCAGGACGGTTCTATAGAAACCGATCGAAGGAATTCATCGATGATGGCGCAGATCAGCATGCTGGCGGTCGATCTGTCGAAGGGGAGTTTCCAGGTCTGCGCCATCGGCTCGGACGGGACGGTTCTGTACAAGCGCGCTTTCGCCAGCGCGCTTCTCGGCGCTGCTGGCCGACCAGCCGGCTTGCGTCGTGGCGATGGAGGCGTGTGCGACGTCGCATCACTGGGGTCGCGTGGCACAGAAGAACGGGCATGAGGTGCGGATCGTGCCCGCGATCTACGTGAAGCCCTTCGTGAAGCGTCAAAAGAACGATCGTGCCGATGCGGAGGCGATCGCCGAAGCGGCTTCGCGCCCGGCCATGCGCTTCGTGGCGATAAAGGGCGCCGAGACGCAGGGGCGTGCCGTGGCGTGCCGCACGCACCAGTGTCTGGTCCGCCAGCGCACGCAGCTTATCAACGCGCTGCGAGGTCATCTGGCCGAGTTCGGCATCGTCGCGCCGAAGGGGCCGGCGAACTTCAAGGGACTGGAGGAAGCCCTGTCCGACGAGACCAGCGACCTGCCTGCCGTCGGAGGCCGGCGGACCCGCCTGCCTGATGTTCGAAACCCTTGCCGAACGGACGCTCGCACTGGCGCAGTTGGAGCGCGGGGCAGGGCGGATCGGCTACGACGCCCATCTTCTTGCCCGGCTCTCTCCAATCTTGAAGGATTGTCTCGATTACCGGATCGCCATCATCGGCAATTTCGGCGCCGCCGACCCGGAGGGGGCCGCCGAGGCGATCGCGCAGCTCGCGCTTCGCATCGGATGCCGCGCGCCGCGGATCGCGATTGTCACAGGCGACGATCTGTCCCCGGCAGCCGCGGATGATGAACTTGCGTCCCTGCTCGCCGCTGCCGTGCCCCGGGTGAAACGGTTGTCAGCGCGAACGCCTATCTGGGGGCCCGTGAGATCGCCGCGGCGCTCACCAAAGGCGCCGACATCGTCGTCACTGGCCGTGTCGCCGACCCCGCTCTCGCCGTCGGCTCCATCGCGGCGCATTTCGGCTGGGATTTGGGGGATGATGACCGCATCGCCGCCGCGACCATGGCTGGCCATCTTCTCGAATGCGGAGCGCAGGTGACCGGCGGCTACTTCGCCGATCCAGGCTTCAAGGACGTCAACGGGCTCGAGGCGATCGGCTTTCCGATCTGCGAGGTCAGTCCGGACGGGTCTCTCGTTCTCACCAAGCCGGAAGGGACCGGCGGCTGCGTCGACGAGCGGATCGTCAAGGAACAGCTGCTTTACGAGATCCACGATCCGTCCGCGTATCTGACTCCTGACGTCGTCCTCGATCTGAGCTCGGTAGAGGTTCGCGAAGTCGGACGTGATCGTGTCCGGGTGTTCGGTGCGAAGGGCAAGCCACGTCCGGTCATCTCGGGGGCGGCGAGGGCGGGATCGCCTCTTACCTCGACCATCTCGGCGACAGCCAGCAGCGGCGCTGGGACGATCTTGGGACCCCAGCCTTGACGAAGGACCTGCGAGAAAAGCTGATTGGGGAAACGCTCAGCGAGGCGGGCCGCAAAAGCATCCAGACTCTCGCCAATGAGCGAGACGCGATGCTAGTCGAACTTGTCAAAAGCCTTCGCTCGAAGTGATCTTGGCCGGCTTCAGTATGCGTTGGGTCGTGTGAAAATGAGATGCTGGGCCGTTTGCGACACCGGGAGCCGCCCGGCCTAACGACGATCATCATTGGCTGACATCATTTGCTTGATGCTGGACCATAAGAGTGGTGCACACGGCTCCGAAAAGTGGCGATATAATTTTAACTATTCAATGGCTTAATCGTCAGGCTGGTTGAGTCCCTGCCTCTCCGCCACTTAACCTGTAACCCTTTGGTCAAGCTAAACTTGCCCATGCGTGAACCTGGCCAGATCGGCTCCTGATACAGCCAACTGCTACAGCGGGACGCCAAGGATGGGCTCGACACGCCACCTTGTGCGACGATGGCTGTCTACTGTTTCTTCCGAGCTGTGGCTGAGGCCGTACGAACGGCGGTTTCGGCCTCGCTTCGAACGGTCATGCAGAGCCCGACTGAATCGCTTGGATCCCGTATCAGCAAGTCAATCAGCGGAGGAAAACCGCTTTTATTGCGGGTGGTCGAACATCAGTGCGATGCGATCTGCCCGGAAGCGTGTTCGGGCCGTCTGAACCGGCACGCCTTCCTCATCAACATCGACGGAGCGAGTGACGAGAACCGGGTCGCCGATGGCAATCTGGAGATGTTCCGCATCATCGGGATGGGCGCTCTCTGCAGTAACCTCTGTGTTGAGGCGGCGATAGGAGCAGACGCCGCATTTCGCCAGCCCGGCGGTGAGGGTCCCGGTCTCGGCGTAACTTGCGACGATGCCGGAGAAGCGATCGGCGACGAACCAGAGGGTCGAAACGAGGACCGGCAGGGCGTCTGCGACCCGCAACATTTCAAGCCGGATGAGCGGTTCGCCAAGGCGGCAGCCCAGGCGCTCTGACACATCGCGGTCTGCCGCTTCCCGCTTCGAGCCGATCAGGCGTCCCCCGGGATCCTTTGCGAGCGAACCGATATTTTCCGTGAACCGAGTGGTCGGACCGACAGGATAGGCGAGCCGTCGCTCCTGCCTGTCGTTGACGAACGTGCCGCGGCCCTGCTCGGCCCTCACCAATTCTTTCTCCGCGAGGGCGGCGATCGCCTTGCGGATGGTGAGGCGATTGACGGAAAAGCGCTTCGAGAGCTCGACTTCCGGCGGGAGCTTCACGGCGATCGCGCCGCTCAGGATGTCGCTTTCGAGCCTGTCGGCGATCCGACGCCAGCGAGCGATCCCATCATTGCTATGAGCATAGGCCATCTGCGGTCCGTCATCAGGCTGTCATTGCGGTCATGGTATCTCAAATCAACGTGTTGTCTACACAAATAGACAAATTTTGGATGCAGGGTCGATCGTCACTCTTTTGATCGCAGTTGGGAGCGTTCGGACCCGAATGATACGGGGCCCGACTGATTCAGCCGGGCTCCGTATCAAAGCCCGCGCGGTGCTCGGGCGGGTTTGAGAATCCGTTTCGCGGAGCGACCAAACGGATTTCGTGTGAATTGATGACGAGAGGCAGGCCGTGACCGTCAGTGCGAAACACCGATCCCACGAGCAACAGGTCGATGCGCAGATCGAGGCCCGGCGACGGGCCATGGCGGCGTTTGCGCAAGCCGGTTCGACGTTTCTCGCGGATGCGTGGGAGCGGCTCGGAGCGGGCCGCACCGCTCTGCCCGTTCGCGGTCCCGAAGTCGGTCTCGTCATGGTTCGCGGACGCGCGGGCGGGGGCGGCGCGCCGTTCAATCTCGGCGAAGCGAGCGTCACCCGGGCGAGCGTTCGGCTGGAGGATCGCGACGGCGCGGTCGTCGGCCATGCGATGGTTTTGGGCCGCGATCCGGATAAGGCCGGTCTCGCGGCGCGGTTCGACGCGCTCTGGCAGGTCGGCGATCAGCGCGAACGCATCGAAACCGAGGTCGTCGCGCCGATCGAAGAGGCCCTTGCGGAAGGCGATCGGAAACGGACTGAAGAGACGGAGGCGACCCGCGTCGACTTCTTCACCATGGTCCGCGGGGAGGACTGAGCGATGTCCTTCACGCAGAGCCAGACGGCAATCGATGGCGGCTTCCTCGATCCGGCTTTCGACGCGCAAGGCGTCTTCGCAAGACTGCTCACCGCCATCAGCCGGCCCGGAACCGTCGTCGATCTCGGGGTTTGCTGCCGATCACCGGCGCCGCTGAGTATGGCGCAGGGTGCTTTGCTTCTCGCCATTGCTGACGGCGACACGCCGGTCTTCGTGGAGGAGGGCTCGGAGGCGATGGCCGAGTGGCTCGCCTTTCACACCGGAGCGCGGATCGGCGAACCGAGCGAAGCGCAGTTCGCTATTGTCTCGCGGCCGTCTCGCGAATGGCTAGAGAGGCTGCCTCTCGGGACGCTCGCCTATCCCGATCGTTCGGCAACCGTCCTCGTCGAAGTCGAAAGCCTCAAGGACGGACACAGCTTCACCCTCGAAGGCCCGGGTATTAACGGCACGAGCCGGATAGTCCTCGCTGGATTACTCGACGATTTCGCGGAGTTCCGAAAAGCCAATCATGCGCTGTTTCCCTGTGGGCTCGATCTCGTTTTCACCTGCGGCTCAGAGCTCCTCGCTCTTCCGCGCTCGACCATCGTGACGGAGGTCTGAGCCATGTATGTCGCCGTCAAGGGCGGAGAGGCCGCCATCGCGAATGCGCATCGTCTGCTGGACGATCGAAGGCGTGGCGACCGATCGGTGCCGGTGCTCACCCTCGACCAAATCACGCAGCAGCTGGCGTTGGCGGTCGACCGGGTGATGGCGGAGGGCTCGCTCTATGACCCGGAGCTTGCCGCGATGGCCGTGAAACAGGCGCGGGGCGATCTTATCGAGGCGATCTTCCTGCTTCGCGCCTATCGTACGACGCTGCCACGCTTTGCGGCATCGAAGCCGATCGATACAGGCGCGATGAAGATCGAGCGGCGGATTTCCGCCACCTATAAGGACCTACCCGGCGGCCAGCTTCTTGGGCCGACCTTCGACTATACGCATCGACTGATCGAGCCGGACATGGCCGATGATCGCCCGGTGCCCGAGCCGGAGCGGAGGTCGTGCGATCGGCACGAGAGCGCGCCGCGCGTCACCGACATTCTCGGCGCCGACGCAATGATCGAGCCCGATGGCGAGGGGACACCCGAGCGCGAACCGGCCGATCTGACCCGCTCACCGCGCACCTTTCCAGCCGATCGGGACGCGCGTCTGCAGGCGCTCGCACGGGGCGACGAAGGTTTTTTGCTGGCGCTCGGCTATTCGACCCAGCGGGGATACGGGCGCACGCACCCTTTCGTCGGCGAGATTCGCATCGGTGAAGTCGAGGTGGAGATCGAACTTCCTGAACTTGGCTTTCCGGTGGCGATCGGCCGCGTGAAGGTGACGGAATGCCAGATGATTTCCCAGTTCAAGGGCTCGAAGTCCGAGCCGCCTCAGTTCACGCGCGGCTATGGCCTCGTCTTCGGGCAATCTGAGCGGAAGGCGATGTCGATGAGCCTGGTCGATAGAGCGCTTCGAGCGGAGGAATTCGACGAGGAGCGCGTGTCGCCTGCCCAGGACGAGGAATTCGTGCTTGCCCATTCCGACAACGTTCAGGCGACCGGCTTTGTCGAGCACTTGAAGCTGCCGCATTACGTGGATTTTCAGGCCGAGCTGGAACTTCTGCGCCGGATGCGGAGCGAGCAACAATACGAAGACGCGCATAAGGAAGCGGCTCAATGAACGCCACGCTTCCCGCCTACAACTTCGCCTATCTCGACGAACAGACCAAGCGGATGATCCGTCGCGCGATCCTGAAGGCGGTCGCGATACCCGGCTATCAGGTGCCGTTCGCCTCCCGCGAAATGCCGATGCCCTACGGCTGGGGCACCGGCGGTGTGCAGGTCACCGCCTCCGTCATCGGCCCGGACGACATTTTGAAGGTCATCGATCAAGGTTCCGACGACACCACCAATGCCGTCTCGATCCGCGCCTTCTTCGCCCGCGTCGCGAACGTCGCAGTGACCACGAAGACCGTCGAGGCGACGGTGATCCAGACCCGTCACCGGATCCCTGAAACACCCCTCAGCGAAGGTCAGATCCTCGTCTACCAAGTGCCGATCCCCGAGCCCTTGCGGTTTCTCGAACCCCGCGAGACCGAGACGCGGATCATGCACGCTCTCGAGGAATACGGACTGATGCATGTGAAGCTCTACGAGGACATTGCCCAGAACGGCCATATCGCGACCACCTACGCCTATCCGGTGAAGGTCGAGGGCCGCTATGTGATGGACCCTTCGCCGATCCCGAAATTCGATAATCCGAAGATGGACGATTGCCCGGCGCTTCAGTTGTTCGGAGCGGGCCGCGAGCAGCGGATTTATGCAATCCCGCCGCATACGCGGATCGAGAGCCTCGACTTCGAGGACCATCCGTTCCGGGTGCAGGAATTCGACCGTCCCTGCGGCCTTTGCGGTGCCACGGACGTCTATCTCGACGAGATCGTCACTGACGACCGCGGAGGCCGGCTCTTTGCCTGCTCTGACACGGACTATTGCGAGGAACGCCGGGAGCGCGCCGCATGAGCGAAGCGCCACTCCTCAACGCAACCGCGATCACCAAGACCTACGGCTCGCAAATTGGTTGCGAAAACATCTCGCTGGATATCCATGAAGGCGAAGTGCTCGCCATCGTCGGAGAGTCCGGGTCGGGCAAGACGACGCTGCTCAATTGTCTTGCCCAGCGGCTGCCGATGACGGCCGGCAGGGTGTCGTATCGGATGAGAGATGGGACGACCCGCGATTTGGCGGGCCTGACGGAGGCCGAACGGCGCTTTCTGATGCGAACGGACTGGGGCTTCGTCCACCAAAATCCCGCAGATGGCCTGCGCATCCGCGTATCTGCGGGAGCGAACATCGGCGAGCGGCTGATGGCGATCGGCGACCGGCATTACGGTCAGATCCGCGAGACGGCCCATGATTGGCTCTCCCGCGTCGAAATCCCCGGCGTCCGCATCGACGATCGTCCGACCGCCTTTTCCGGCGGGATGCGTCAGCGCCTCCAGATCGCACGCAATCTCGTCACAAATCCGCGCCTCGTCTTCATGGACGAGCCGACCGGCGGGCTGGATGTTTCCGTTCAGGCACGGCTGCTCGACCTGTTGCGCGGCCTCGTCGATCAACTCGCACTCGCGGCGATCGTCGTCACGCACGATCTCGCCGTGGCGCGACTTCTGTCGCATCGAATGATCGTCATGAAGGGCGGCCGCGTGATCGAGACCGGGTTGACCGATCGCGTCCTCGACGATCCGCGCCATCCCTACACCCAGCTCCTCGTCGCCTCGATCTTGGAGGTCTGAATGTCCGAGCGAATTTTACTGCGGCTCGACAATGTCTCGAAGAGCTTCACCAACCATCTGCGTGGTGCGGTGCATCTGCCGGTGGTGGACAAAGTCGGCTTCGACGTTGCCGCCGGCGAGATCGTCATCCTTGGCGGACCGTCCGGGGTCGGCAAATCTTCGATCCTGAGGATGATCTACGGCAATTACGGCATAGAATTCGGCAAGATCTTGATGCGTTCCAGCCTTGATAGCCAGTTCGTCGATCTTGCGGCTGTGAGCCCGCGAGAGGTGATCGCCCTGCGCCGTTCGACGATCGGCTATGTCAGCCAGTTCCTGCGGGCAATCCCGCGGGTCAGCGCCATCGACGTGGTCGCACAGCCCTTGCGTGAGAGGGGCACGAACGCAGACGAGGCCCGCGATCTCGCACGTGCGCTCCTTACGCGCCTCAACCTTCCGAAGGCACTCTTCGAGCTTCCGCCGGCAACCTTTTCCGGCGGAGAGAAACAGCGGGTCAACATCGCCCGCGGCTTTGCCACAAGCCATCCGATCCTCCTCCTCGATGAACCGACTGCCTCTCTCGATGCCGAGAATCGCGCCGTCGTCTGTGCGATGATCGAGGAAAAGCGGGAGAACGGCACTGCGATCCTCGGCATCTTCCACGACGAGGAGGTGCGGGACCGGCTTGGCGGGCGCATCGTCGATGTCTCGACATTCTCGGCGCGGAAGGCGGCCGCCTGATGCCCAAGCTGTCAGTGACCCCGCTGGTCCATCCGACCGCCGAGATCGAGCACTCTCATCTCGGCCGATACACAGAAGTCGCCGATCGGTGCCGGGTCGCCGAAACCCGGCTCGGCGACTACTCCTACATGATGCAGGACTGCGGGGTTTGGCGCGCCGAGATCGGCAAGTTCGTCAACATCGCCGCAAGCGTCAGGATCAACGCCACCAATCACCCGGTTTGGCGAGCGACTCTGCATCACTTCACCTATCGGGCTCGTGACTATTTCGAAGGCGAAGACGACGAGCAGGCGTTCTTCGACTGGCGGCGCGAGCAGAGCGTCACCATCGGACACGATGTCTGGATCGGGCACGGCGCGACCATTCTGCCGGGCGTTACCATCGGCAATGGCGCGGTGATCGGGGCCGGTGCCGTCGTTTCGAAGGACGTCGAACGCTACACGATCGTCGGCGGCGTGCCGGCGAAACTCATCCGTAGACGTTTCCCGCAGGAGCTCGGGCAGCGAATGGACGCGCTCGCCTGGTGGGATTGGCCGCATGAGAAGCTGCGCTCGACCCTTGATGATTTTCGCTCGCTCGATGCTGCCGCATTCGTCGATCGATATTCCGGCAAGGCACTGTAATCACTGGAAACTTTCTATCACCTTATTGTGGCAGGGATGTCATTCGACTCTCATGAACGAGCTTTAAAGCTCTCCCCCGAAACTTGGTTGAGCGTTCGTCCTCGCAACTGAGCGCTCGCTCCCGCTGAGTGCATCGCACCATTTCGGGGGCAACCAATCCGTCGGCTCGAAGGACGAGCCCTGTCCCAACTTTCGGAGTTTCCGTCGATGACCGCGATTGCAGTTGAGAAGCTCTCGAAGACCTTCGGCAGGGTCAAGGCCCTGAATGGGATCGATCTTTCCATCGATGAGGGCGAGATGGTCGCGCTGATCGGCGCGTCGGGTTCCGGGAAATCGACTTTGATGCGGCATATTGCTGGCCTGGAGCGCGGCGATGCCGGCGCGTCCCATGTGCGGATCCTCGGCGAAACTCAGCAGAAGGGCGGAAAGATCGGATCGAAGGCACGTGAGCTTCGCAGCCAGATCGGCGTCATTTCCCAGCAATTCAACCTCGTCAACCGCCTGCCGGTGATGATCAACGTGCTCGTCGGCATTCTCGGTCGTATCCCGCGTTGGCGCGGCACGCTCGGCATCTTTACGGAGGCTGAAAAGCGCAAGGCCATCGAAGCGCTTGGCCGTGTCGGCATCCCGAAGACTGCCTGGCAGCGGGCCTCGACGCTTTCGGGCGGTCAGCAGCAGCGGGCGGCGATCGCCCGCGTTCTAATGCAGCGCTCGAAGATCCTGCTCGCCGACGAGCCGATCGCCTCGCTCGATCCCGCCTCCGCGCGCCGGGTCATGGATGTCCTTGCAGACATCAACAGCCGAGAGAAGATGACGATCCTCGTCTCGCTGCATCAGGTCGAATATGCGCGCGTCTATTGCCCCCGCACGATCGCCCTTCGCGACGGTAAGGTCGTCTATGACGGACCTTCGAAAGCGCTGTCCAACGATTTCCTGACCGAGCTCTACGGCTCGGCTTCGGAAGAGCTCGTCCTGCCGGCGGACCTGCCGGTGGAGAGCGCGAAGAGACGGCGTGACAAGCCGGCGAAGACCATCGAGCCGAATCTCGGCGCGTTGGAGCCTGCCTGAACCTCCAGGCCAATCGAGCAAAACACCAAAACGGATCCAGACAGGGAAACGAACACGATGAATGCTTTCACCAAAGCGCTCACCGCCTGCGCGGTCGCGCTCTCGATCTCCGCGCCCGCTATCGCCCAGGACGCTCCGAAGAGCGAGATCAACTTCGGAATCATCTCGACCGAAAGCCAGCAGAACCTGCGTCCGAAGTGGGAGCCGTTCCTGAAGGACATGGAAGAGAAGACGGGCCTGTCCGTGAACCCGTTCTTCGCGACCGATTATGCCGGTGTCATCGAGGGTATGCGTTTCGGCAAGGTCGATGTCGCATGGTTTGGCAACAAGTCGGCGATGGAAGCCGTCGACCGCGCCGGCGGCGAGATCTTTGCCCAGACCGTCGACGTCACCGGCAATCCCGGCTATTGGTCGCTGATTCTCGCGCCTGCCGATTCCAAGCTGAATTCGGTCGATGATCTCCTGAAGTGCGACCAGTCCCTGAACTTCGGCCTGGGCGATCCGAACTCCACTTCCGGCTATCTCGTGCCGATGACCTTCGTCTTCGCCAAGAACGGCGTCGACCCGAAGAAGTGCTTCAAGACGGTCCGCAACGCCAACCATGAAACCAACGCGATGGCGGTGGCGAATGGCCAGGTCGATGCGGCTTCGAACAACACCGAAAACCTCGGCCTCATCGAAAAGAACAATCCGGACGCCTTCAAAAAGATCAAGGTTATCTGGAAGTCGCCGCTGATCCCCTCCGATCCGCTCGTGATCAAGGCCGATCTGCCGGAAGAGACTAAGACCAAGATCGAAGACTTCATCCTGTCCTACGGTACGCCGGACTCTCATGGCGACGCCAAGGCGGAGAAGGAGGTGCTTGCCGGTCTCGAATGGGCACCCTTCCGCAAATCCACGAACGACCAGCTCCTCCCGATCCGTGTCATGGAGATTTCCAAGACCATCGCCCAGATGCAGGGTGATAGCTCGATGAGTGACGAGGAGAAGGCTGCCAAGATCAAGGAACTCGAGGCGCAGAAGGCCGAGTACGAGGCGAAGATCGAGGCCAATGGCGAGAATCCCGGCGCTTGAGCCGGGTTCGATCGCCCGGTTCGCCGGTCGTGATTTGAAACAACGCGGCGGCTTCTTCGTCGAGGAAGCCGCCGCCTTCTTTTCTGTTCAACTTCTGACGGCGAAATCCTCATGACGATGACGACGGCTGAAACCCGTGACGAGCGCAAAGCCATCGACGTCAACGAAGGCCGCGATTGGGCACGAACCTATTGGAATATCGGCATCGGGGTCGCGCTGCTGGTCCTGTTGATACTCAGCTGGGGCCCGTCGGAAATGGAACGCTGGCCATTCCTGTTCACCGATGCCGGCAATATGCTGGAATATGCGTCAGGCTTCACCGATCCGAACTTCTCCCAGTGGGAATTTTATGCCCGCGAGATGCTCGTCACGTTGCAAATCGCGCTCTGGGGCACGTTCCTCTCGCTCATCCTCTCGGTCCCGTTCGGCATCCTCTCGGCCCGCAACATGGTTCCCTGGTGGATTCTCCAGCCGACCCGCCGGCTGATGGACTTCTTCCGCGCGATCCACGAACTGGTTTGGGCCGTCCTCTTCGTCGTCGCCGTCGGTCTCGGCCCCTTCGCAGGCGTAATGGCGCTCTTCATCCACAACACCGGCATCATGGCGAAGCTGTTTTCGGAAGCGGTCGAATCGATCGATCCGCGCCCGGTCGAAGGCATCCGGTCGACCGGCGCATCACGCGTTCAGGAGGTGATCTACGGCGTCATTCCGCAGGTGCTTCCGCTCTGGGTTTCCTATTTCCTCTACCGCTTCGAGACCAATGTGCGCTCGGCGACGATCCTCGGTGTCATCGGCGCCGGTGGGATCGGACAAATTCTTTTCGAATCGATCCGCGGCTTCTACTACGCCGAGTCAGCGGCGATCCTGATCATTGTGGTCATCACGGTCGTCCTGACCGATCTTCTCTCACAGCAGCTGAGGAAGTTCGTGACGTGACGAGCGGACAATCCGTTGGACGTCGCAGTCCGAACCGATCTGCGACATGAGGAAGCCGAATTCGACCGGATCCAACCCGTGGCACAGAAGCCTTTCGCGGACTTTCCCCGAACGCCGCTCGCTATCGACAGGCTCGCGGTATTCGAGGAACAGGAAGCGGGGGTGCCTTTTTCTGTGCGCTCCGCGCAGCCTTTCGGCGGCCGCTGAGGAGAGACAATCGCGATGACCGAGACCGTATTCACCAATGCCCGCATCGTCCTGCCCAATGAGATCATCCATGGTCATCTCGTCCTGCGAGACGGCCGGATCGCCGAGATCGGCAAAGGTCCGGCGGCCGGCGAGGACATGGACGGCGACCTCCTGATCCCCGGTCTCGTCGAACTCCACACCGACCATATCGAAGGCCATTACATCCCGCGCCCCAAAGTGTTCTGGAACAAGCTCGCGGCGATCCAGGCGCACGACGCGCAGATCGCGGCTTCCGGTATCACGACGGTGTTCGATGCGATCCGTGTGGGCACCGACGAGGACCAGACGATCACCGTCGACGACATGGTCGAACTCGGCAGCCTCATCGGTGAAGCGGCCGAAACCGGTCGTACGCGCGCCGACCATTTCATCCATGTTCGATGCGAAGTCTCCGCCGCGGACGCGGTCGAGGGCTTCGAGCGCATGGCGGACAATCCACGTGTCAAGCTCGCCTCGCTGATGGATCACGCACCCGGCCAGCGCCAGTTCACCGATCTCGAGGCCTATCGAACCTTCTACCAGCGCAAGAAGAATCTGACGGAAGAGGAATTTCAGGCGTTCAGCGCAAAACGGATTGCGGATTCCGAACAGTATTCTGATCGCAGCCGCAGGTCGATCGCGTCGACGGCCCGCGAGAGAAACATCGCGCTCGCCTCTCACGACGATGCGACCGAGGCCCATGTCGAGGAGGCGGTATCCTACGGCACGGTGATCGCCGAATTCCCGACGACGACTGAGGCTGCCGAGGCCTCGAGAAAGGCCGGTCTCTCGGTGCTGATGGGCGCGCCGAACGTGGTGCGCGGCGGCTCGCACTCCGGCAATATCGCAGCGCTCGACCTCATCGAAGCGGGCCGCCTCGATATTCTCTCGTCGGATTATGTTCCGTTTTCGTTGCTGCAGGCCGCCTTCCAACTCGCAGGGGACAAGGTTATCTCCCTGCCGAAGGCCATCCAACTCGTGACGAGTGCGCCGGCCCGGGCGGTCGGCCTTCTCGATCGCGGGGAGATCGCTGCCGGCAGACGCGCCGATCTCGTGCGCATCGACGATAGGAACGGCGCACCGCCGATCGTTCGCGCTGTCTACCGGGAGGGCCGACGTGTCGCTTGAAACCGCAACGCTGAGCCGCACCGGCACCCTGATCGCGGTGGTCGGTCCGAGCGGCGCCGGCAAGGACACGCTGATCCGCCGGGCCGCCGAGCGCTATGAGGGCGATCGGCGCTTCGTCTTCGCCCGGCGCGTCATCACCCGGCCTGCCGATGTGGGATCGGAAGACCACGATACGCTCGATGAGGTGACGTTCGAGGCGTGGGAAGCCGATGGCCGCTTCTGCCTGACTTGGCGGGCGCATGGGCTCGCATATGGGCTGCCGGCGAAGCTGCAGACCGACTTGGCAAATGGCGCAAGCGTCATCGCCAATCTATCCCGGCGCTCGATCGCGCAGGCGGTCGATCTTATGCCCCATGTCGCCGCGATCACGGTCAGCGCGCCGAGGGAGATTCTGGTCGAGCGGATCCTCGCGCGTGGCCGCGAGGATCGATGGTCGGCCAAGGAGCGCGTGGCGCGGAAGGGCGAGAGCGAGCTTCCAGACGGGCTGGTTGGGCACTGGGTCGTCGACAATTCCGGCACTCTGGACGATGCAGTGAGCGGCTTCTGCGCGGCCCTTGAAGAGATCGCATCGTGACCGATCGAACATTCGATGTCGCGGTCGTCGGAGCCGGGATCATCGGCCTCGCCCACGCGCTTGCCGCCGCCAAACGGGGCAAGCGGGTCGTCGTTTTCGACAGGGACGCGCAGGCGAACGGGGCTTCAGTGCGCAATTTCGGCTTCATCACCGTATCAGGCCAAGAGGCCGGCGATTGCTGGGAGAAGGCGAGACGGTCCTGTGCGATCTGGCAGGAAATCGCAGCGGCTGCCCGCATCCCGATCCTGCAGCGCGGGCTGATCGTCGCTGCGCGGTATCCGGAATCCGAGGCGGTCATCGACGCCTTTCTGGCGAGCGAGATGGGGGAAGGCTGCCAGAAACTCGGCCATGAGGAAGCCTCGAAATACGTG
This sequence comes from Fulvimarina manganoxydans, assembly GCF_900176465.1. Taxonomy (GTDB): domain Bacteria; phylum Pseudomonadota; class Alphaproteobacteria; order Rhizobiales; family Rhizobiaceae; genus Fulvimarina; species Fulvimarina manganoxydans. The sequence goes on along the minus strand of NZ_FWXR01000012.1, from coordinate 34,167 downwards.
CCGCCGCTTACGAGCGACGTCCGTTGCGCGCTCCACAGCCCGCACGAAATCCGGGTCGAGTCGAAGACCGCGATCAGGCAGATCGCCGCCTTTCTAACGGAGCGTTTCGGCGTCGTCTTCCGGTTTGGTGAAGCCGTCCGAAATGTCGAGACCGGGCGGCTGGCCACGGCGAGGGGTGTCACCGAGGCTGAGACGATCGTCGTCTGTCCCGGCGACGATACGAGGACGCTGTTTCCGGATCGCAGCCTGGCTTACGGGGTCACCCGGTGCAAGCTTCAGATGATGCGGCTCGAACCAGCTTCGCCGGTGGCGCTGAAAACCGCCGTCATGTCCGACCTCGGCCTCGCGCGCTATCGCGGCTATGCCGACATGTCCGAGGCCTCCGCGCTCAAGGCCCGCATGGATGACGAGCGGCGCGACGCTCGCGCAAACGGCGTCCACCTCATCGTGACGCAGTCGGCGGACGGCTCGCTGGTTGTCGGCGACAGTCATCACTACGCCCAGACGCCCGATCCGTTCGGCAACGCCAAGGTCAACGATCTCATCCTGGACGAGTTCGACCGGGTGCTCAGTCTGCCGAACCGGCGGGTCACCGAGAACTGGATCGGCACCTATGCTTCCGCCGACGATCGTTGGCGGTTCACCGACACGCCGATGGAGGGCGTTCGTCTCGTCGTCGTCACTGCGGGTTGCGGCGCCTCCACATCCTTCGCCATCGGCGAGGAGACCATCGCCGCGCTTTACGGCACGCAATCGGGAGCCTGATCCATGGACACCATCAAGGCCGTTGTTTTCGACTGGGCCGGCACCGTCATCGATTTTGGCTCCTTCGCCCCGATGGGCGCCTTCATCGAGACCTTCTCCGGCTTCGGCGTCGACGTCCAGATCGCGGATGCGCGCAAGCCGATGGGACTGCCGAAGCGCGATCATATCGCACAGATGCTCGCCGAACCGCACATCGCCGAGCGCTGGAAAAAAGCGCAAGGCAAGAAGCCGGACGACGACGCCGTGACACGCGTCTACGAGCACTTCGTGCCAAAGAACATCGATGTCGTCTCGGCCTATTGCGATCTTGTGCCCGGAGCAGCTGAGACGTTCGACTGGCTGAAATCGCAAGGGATCAAGGTGGGTTCGACCACTGGCTATACGAGAGCGATCATGGAGAAGGTTCTGCCGCTCGCGAAAAGCCAAGGCTTTGCGCCGGAAAACTGCGTCTGTGCCGACGATCTGGCGATCGGCCGTCCGACGCCGATGGGCATGTATCGATGCTTCCTCGACCTTGGTGTCTGGCCGGCGGGAGCGGTCGTGAAGGTCGACGACACCGAGCCCGGAATCGCGGAGGGCGCGAGCGCCGGCTGCATCACGGTCGGCGTCGCCCTCTCTGGCAACGAAGCCGGCCTTTCCTTCGCAGAATTTGAAGCGCTGGAAGACGCGGAACGCAGGGCCATTCGCGAGCGGGTCGGCGCGAAGCTGAAGGCCGCCGGTGCCCACCACGTCATCGACACGGTCGCGGACCTGCCGGCGCTTCTCGAACGGCTTTGAGCCATCGGGGGATCAGACCCGCGAACCTATGAAGGCATTGCTTTCGAACAGCTGCCGGCAGCGCGAGCGGCGTTTGAGCAAATGGCCAGGCGACTGATTCGATCCGTCTCGTCAATTCTCGCTCGGTTGCCTGATCTTCAGCGCGGAACTCCGAACTGGCCGGGCAGCGCTTCTGGAACGAGCGCGGATGACGGGAAAGCGGCGCTGGTCACCCGTCCGGGCCGTCCACGAAGCGGCAATCGAAAGCGGGGGGCCTCGTTCGTCAGACGCGGTTTTGCAGAAGGAGGGCGACGAGGGCGGTCCAGCCGGTCTGGTGGGAGGCCCCGAGGCCCTGGCCGGTGTCGCCGTGGAAATATTCGTTGAAGAGGATGAGCTCGGTGCCGTCTACCATGCGCGGCGCGGCGCCGCTAAGGGCGGGGCGTTCACCCTTGGCGTCCTTGAGGAAGAGCCGTGTCAGGCGTTGGGCGAGTTCGTCCGCGACCTCGGAAAGGCTCGCCATCTGGCCTGATCCGGTCGGGCACTCGACCTTCAGGCCGTCGCCATAGAAACGATCGAACTCGGCGAGGGCTTCGACCAGCATGACGTTGAGCGGCATCCAGACCGGGCCGCGCCAGTTCGAATTGCCGCCGAAAATGCCGGAGGTCGAGGTGCCGGGTTCGTAGTCGACGCTGGCGCTGATGCCGTCGCGATCCAGGGTGAAGGGCGCCTTGGCATGGGCTTTCGACAGCGAGCGTATTCCGAAGGGTGAGAGAAACTCCGCCTCGTCGAGCATCCGCGTCAGGATCGCCCGCATCCGGTGGGCCCGCAGGAGCGACAGCAGCATGCGAGAATTCCGGCCGCGATCCTCATAATGGGAGACCTGCTGCGTCAGATCGGGTCGGTGGCGCAGCATCCAGCCGAGCCTGCGGGCAAAACCGGGATGTCGGTCGGCGAGCCCCGGATCGAGCACTTCCACCGCGCAGAGCGGGATGAGGCCGACGAGAGAGCGCACCCGGAGCTTTTCCTCAGATCCATCGGGCAGCACGAGTTCGTCATAGAAGAAGCCGTCCTCCTCGTCCCACAGCCCGTCCCCGTCTTTGTCGCCCTCCGTCTGGCCGACACGGGCCATGGCCGAGGCGATGACCAGGAAATGCTCGAAAAATTTGGTCGCGATGTCCTCATAGACGGGATTGCGTGTCGAAAGCTCCAGCGCGATGCGCATGAGGTTGAGGGCATACATCGCCATCCAGGCGGTGCCATCCGCCTGTTCCAGCGTGCCGCCGCCCGGCACGGGCGCGGAGCGATCGAAGACGCCGATATTGTCGAGGCCGAGAAAACCGCCCTGGAAGAGATTGCGCCCGCGCGAATCCTTGCGGTTCACCCACCAGGTGAAGTTGATCGTCAGCTTGTGGAAAAGGCGTTCGAGGAAATCGAGATCGGGCTTGCCGGTCGCCGCCTGATCCATGCGGAAGACACGCAGGGCCGCAAAAGCCTGGATCGGCGGGTTCGCATCGCCGAAATTCCACTCATAGGCCGGGATCTGGCCGCTCGGATGCATGTACCATTCGCGGGTGAGAAGCAGGAGCTGCTGTTTGGCGAAGTCCGGATCGACGAGCGCGGCGGCCATGGCGTGGAAGGCAAGATCCCAGGAGGCGTACCAGGGATATTCCCACGTGTCCGGCATCAGGATCACCTCGCTATTGTCGAGGTTGGTCCAATCCGCATTGCGGCCCTGTCGGCGCTCTTCCGGCGGCGCGGGTTGGGCTGGATCGCCGTCCAGCCAGCGTTTCACGTTGTAGCGATAGGTCTGCTTCGACCAGAGAAGGCCGGCGAGCGCCCGGCGCTGGACGAGCCTTGCATCTTCGTCCTGCATGCCTTGCTGAAGCGCCGCATAAAAGGCGTCGGCCTCGTCCTGGCGTTTGGCGGCCAGGCGATCGAAACCTGTCACGGTGAGCGGCTCGGCCGATGGCGGCGCAAACCGATAGCGCAAGGTGAGGCTTTCACCGGGGGCCAGCTCATGGATCGACAGCGCGGCGCATTTCGTGCCGGATGAGGGGAGGGGCGAGGCATCGCCGCCGACGATATGATCGTTGATCGCGTCCTTGAAGGCGCCTTCGACCGGCTCGCCGTAAAGGCGCCTGGCGTTCGTCTCATTTTCGCAGAAGAGCCATGTCGCCGGCTGGAGCGCCTCGAACCGCATCGCCTCCATCAGAGGATGGGTCGCGCGGACGGCGTCTTTCGTCTCAGGCGTGAGTGCCGGCTTCGGCGCGTCGTCGCGCCAGCTCCAGATATTGCGGGCGACGAGCTGGGGCAGGACGTGGAGCGTCTTCGCCTCCGGTCCGCGATTGACGATCGTGACGCGCATCAGGATCTCGTCCGGCGCGCCCTTGGCATAATCGACCGTCACGTCGAAGAAGCGGTCGCCGGTCAGGATTCCGGTGTCTTCCAGCTCGTATTCCGGCTCGTCCTTGCCTTTACGCCGAGCGTTCTCCGCGATCAGATCGTCATAAGGAAAGGGGCCTTGAGGATAGCGATAGAGCATGCGCTGGAAGGCATGGCTCGGCACGGCGTCGAGATGCCACCACAGCTCCTTCACGTCCTCGCCGTGATTGCCCTCGGCATTGGCAAGGCCGAACATACGCTCCTTCAGGATCGGGTCGGCGCCGTTCCACAGGCCGAGCGACAGGCACCAGCGCTGCTTTTCGTCCGAGAAGCCGGCAATCCCGTCCTCGCCCCAGCGATAGGCCCGCGAGCGAGCATGGTCATGGGGCAGATAAACCCAAGCATCGCCATCGGCGCTGTAATCCTCGCGCACCGTGCCCCATTGGCGCTCGGCGAGATAAGGCCCCCAGCGCCGCCAGCCGTCTTGGGACGCCCGTGCGACGCGCTTGCCCTCGACGGTGTCGAAAATCGGCGAGGTTGGCCGGTCCTCTTTGCCGGTCATTACATCATCCGGTCCATGAGCGAGCCGAGAATCCAGACCGTGCCCGCCACCATGATGAAGATGATCATCGCGGTGAAGAGAAGCAGCTGCAGATCCTCGCGCTTCTGGCTGCTGAGGTCGATATGCAGGAAGCAGCGGAAATGGACGAGGATCTGCGCCACGGCGAAGACGCCGAGCCCGCAATAGGCCACAAAGGGGCCGAAGGGCTGCCAGATGGCGGCAAGGAAGGAAAAGGCTGTCAGAACGACCGCCCCGGCAAAACCCCAGTAATAGGAGCGAAGCTCCCGGCGGTGTTCGGCCTTGATGGACTCTTGTGTGCTCGCGTCGGTGCTCATGCTCAAGCGACTGCTCCCGGCAGGAAGACGACGGTGATGATGCCGACCCAGATCACGTCGAGAAAGTGCCAGTAAAGGCCGAGGCGCAGAATGCGCGATTTGACGTCCGATCTGAGGCCGAAAATCGCGATCTGGGCGATCATGGCGAGGATGATGATGCTGCCGACGGTGACATGGAGCCCGTGGAGGCCAACGAGTGCCCAATAGGACGACAGATAGCCCGAGCGCATGGGAACGGCGCCGATCTCGGCGGCATGCATGAAGTCGCGGATTTCGAAGCCGAGGAAGACGAGGCCGAAGGCAAGCGCTGCGGCGAGGAAGCCGGCGACCTTGGCGCGGCCCTCGTCATATTTCATGGCGATCGTGCCGAGGCCGAAGAGGAGCGAGCTGATCAAAAGGGCGCCGGTCTGGATGGCGATACTGGTCAGATCCGTGATTGCCGCATTGCCGGGGCCGCCGGCCGTGGCATGAACCGACGTCGCATAGACCGCGAAGAACATCGCGAAGGTGACGAGGTCGCTCATCAGAAAGACCCAGAACCCGAAGACGACGGGTTCAGCTTCCATGTTGGCCTTGCCATGGGCGGGGCCGAGATTGAGACCGGGATGCAAGGGCTTTGGGGAAGCGGCGGCGGAGGTCATGCGTGCGCTCCCGCGATCGGTGCGGCATAGCCGCGATTGGTGGGGAGGGTCTCGTCCTCGCGGCGGGTGCGCCGTTCGCCGAGGGCCGCGTCGGCCCAGCTCTTGTGGACGCGGGCGACCTCTTCGGCCGGAACGATAATCGGCCGGTTGGGCAGGAAGCCGAGGGCGATGCCATAGCCGACCATGACCAGAAGCGAGAGCGCGGCGAGCCACCAGATCCAGAAGACCAAGGCAAAGCCCAGAAGCGTTCCGAAGACGGCGATGGCAAGGCCGATATAGGAGCCGGCGGGCATCTCGATCGCCTCGATCTCGCTCTCCTCAAAACTGAAGGCGTTCCCCGACATCTTCTCGATGCCGAAGGCGTGGCGGGAATGGACTTCCGGAATGACGGCGAAGTTCCATTCGGGGACCGGGGCGGGCGTCGCCCATTCCAGCGTCCAGCCATCCCAGGGATCGCCGCCGGGAACCGCGAGCTCGTCGCGCTTTCGGACCGAGACGACAAAGCTGACGATGAGGCTCGTGAGCGCGCCGAGAAGCATCACGGCGCCGAGGAAGGAGACGATGACGTAAGGAATGAAGGTCGGATCGTCGAAGGCGGGACTGCGGCGCGGATAGCCCATCAGGCCAAGCACATAGAGCGGCAGGAAGGTGACCGCGAAGCCGATGACGAAGAGATAGGCGGTGCGAAGGCTCCAGGTTTCATCGAGCCGGAAGCCGAAGAATTTCGGAAACCAGGTGTAGATGCCGGCGAGAATCGCAAACAGCGTTCCCGGGAGCAGCACATTGTGAAAATGCGCGACCACGAATTGCGAGTTGTGGACCGCGAAATTGATGGTCGGATTGGCGAGAATGACGCCCGTGTAACCGCCGATGACGAAGAAGACGATGAAGCCGGCGAGATAGACGATCGGCGTTCTGAGGCGCACCCGCCCCCGCCAGAGAGTGGCGATCCATACATAGACCTTCACCCCCGTCGGGATCGCGATCAGCATGGTGGCGACGCCGAAGGCGGCATTGATCGCCGCGCTCTGGCCCATGGTGAAGAAGTGGTGGAGCCAGACGGTGAAGGAGAGGACGGCGATCGCCATGGTCGCCAGCACCAGCGAGGTATAACCGTAGAGCATCTTGCCCGAATAGGTCTGGGAGATCTCCGAATAGATGCCGAAGGCGGGCAGGATCAGGATATAGACCTCCGGATGGCCGAACATCCAGAACATGTTCGCATAGTTCATCATGTTGCCGCCAAGGTCATTGGTGAAGAAGTGGAAATCCAGATACCGGTCGAGGGCCTGCATCAGGGTCACGGCGGTGAGCGGCGGCAGCGCGAAGATGAGAAGAATGGAGGTGCAGAGCGCGGTCCAGACAAAAAGCGGCATGCGCATGAAGGTCATGCCGGGACACCGCATCTTGTAGATGGTGACGGCGAAGTTGAGCCCGGTGAGAAGCGAGCCGACACCGGACAGGCCGATCGCCCAGACCCAGTAGTCGGGGCCAGGGCCCGGCTGGAAAGCGGCACCGGTATAGGGCGGATAGGCGGTCCATCCGCCGGTCTCGAACCCGCCGACGACGAGGGACAGCATGATCAAGACGCCGCCGACGGCGGTGAAGCCGAGGCTGATCTGATTGAGCTTCGGAAAGGCGACGTCCCGCGCTCCGATCTGAAGGGGCACGAGAAGGTTCATCAGGCCGATCAGGGCCGGCATCAGCACGAAGAAGATCATGATCGTGCCGTGGGTGGAGAAGAGCTCGGCAAAGTGCTCGGAAGTGAGAAAGCCGCCCTCATAGGACGTCATCAGATGGGCGCGCATCACGACGCCCTCGAGCACCCCGCGGATGAACATGACCCCGGCAAAGGTCAGATACATGATGCCGATCTTCTTGTGATCGGTGGTGTTCAGCCATTCGGTGAAGAGCGGCTTCCACCAGCCCTTGACTGTGAGCAGAGCAACCACGGCGATGGCGCCGACGATCACGACCCAGCTCGCCAGCGAGCCGATCGCGGTGCTGATATCGGGATTCTGGAAAAGCTTCAGCGGTTCGATATCGGCAAGGGACAACCGGCCGAGAAGAAAAGTCTCGTTCATCACTCGCTCCCGCTCATCCGATCGCCTTCTTGTTCTCCGGAACCCTTGGCGCCGGCGCCCTGGGCGCCGGAATCGGCGGCGCCAGACATGGTTTCGTCGGCCATAGGGTTCGTCTCTCCAGTGCCCATCGCCATGCCGGCGGGGCCGAAATTCGCTGGCAGAAGCGCTCCGCAAGCCCCTGCCGGAAGCGGCGCGGCGCCCGGATCATAGGTCGGGCTTCCGGGCTGGGCGGCGACCGGGATCGGCGCATTCTGGTGGTAGCGAGCGACCACTCGCTCGAACAGGCAGTCATCGGAAAGTGGCATCAAGACCGCTTGCGCCGCGTGAAACTCTTGAACGCTCTTGCCGCTGGAAATCAGCGTCGGGTAGCGGTCGGCGGTGAGCGGCGCGCCGGAGGCGCTGGTCACCCAGGTCTCGAAGTCCGCCTTGCTCACGGCGCGCATCGGCACGCGCTGATTGGCAAAGCCCGACCCATTATACTGTGTCTGGATCGCCTTGCCCTCGCCGGGCTCGCTTGCGGCGAGATTCAGCTCCGTGACCATGCCCGGCATCAGATAGATCTGGCCGGCAAAACCTTGCGGCAGGAAGCTCTGCATGACCGTATCGGACGTGATGCGAAAGGTGACGGGCCGCCCGACCGGCAGGACGATCTCGTTCAGCGCGGCAACCCGTTCGTCCGGATAGAGGGCGAGCCATTTGTCGTCGAGACCGACGAGATCAATGCGGAGCGGATCGGCGCCGGGCAGTGGCGCGTACGGATCGAGTTCCACGGTCGAGGAAACCAGCCAGATACCAAGGAAACCGACAACCACCAACGGCCCCGCCCAGATCGCGGTTTCGTAAAAGCCATTGAACTCCCAGGTCGGCCAGTAGCTGGAAGAACCGCCGCCGATCCGATAGCGCCAGATGACGAAGACGATGAGGAGAAGCGGCGGCGTGACGACGAAGGCGCCGATCAGTGTCACGCGGACCAGATGCCAAGCCTCAGCGGCGAGGACCGGACCGATTGGATTGAAAAGATCGGCGGCAGCGGCCGAGACCGGAAGGGCCAGGCATGCGGCGAGAAGCGCGAGAACAGTGATGATCTTTTGCCGACTGAAGAGGGCCGGCTTGGACACGGCGCGTTGTCCGCGTTCCAGAGCTTCTTGCGCTGCTGATGATCTCACAAAGCCACTCCCTTCATGACTTGCTCCGACATGGTTCGCCGATCCGTCACTGTTGTCGACCCGGCATAAGCAGGGACTTGGCTTTCTTGGCCAGCGATAGACCGAGGCTCACGGGACAGCAAATTACCATTGCGCTGCAACATCGAGCGCTCGATCCGCGTCCTTTGCGACCTCGAACACGCCTTCATGGCGTGTCACGACACGGCCGGTTCGGACCGGAATTCGAGGCGATGCCCGCTCGGGTCCCGTAGGCTTTCGGCCGGCCGGTCGCTTCTTTCGAGAAGCAGCGTCGTCGCAAACGGCGAATCGTCCTCAACCTCTTCCAAGATCACCCCGGGCTCTCGGTAGCCGAGAAGTTCGAGATGCGGCGCCGGGGCGCCGGGCAGTCGCAGCGTCACCACCTCGCATCGAGCAAAGCTTCCGAGCCCGTCCATCCGGCCCTGTTCGGCGCCTTCATTGCGCTGGCGCCCCGTGACGCGGAAGCCGAAGCCTTCGTAAAAGGTGATCGCGCGATCGACATCGGCGACGGTGATCGCGCTGTGATCGATCCCGAGACAGGGGTTCGCCGTCTCGGCTCGGCGCCAGCGCTCGGGAACCGCACCCGCCGGAAATTCGAGAAATTCCAGCGGATGGCCATCGGGATCGCGGAACTTGAAGGCCGTCGCCCCGCCGGACGCCGCCGGCAGGCGCTCAGGCCCGGCTTCGGAGATCGCCGTCCAGCCACTCGTTCTTTCAAGCTGCGCCATCGCGTCTTCCATGCGCGAAACGATGATGGCGCAATGCTCATGGCTGGGCTCCGATCGTATAGGGGTTGGTGGAAGAAAGGGGATTGACGAAGAAATCGTCTACCGTTCCGGCCGTAGTGCCGAAGGTAATCAGCAGGAAGCCGCCGGCGACTGCGAAGTTCTTCAGGAAATCCCAGAACATCTCGCGCCCCTTGGAGGCGCCGATCAGGCGGAAATCCGAAGTGCGCCAGAACTGCTTGAAGAAGATCGCCGTCGCTGCGCAATAGCCAGCGAGGATGAAGGCGGCGAGCCGGTCGGCAATGCCGGTGAGGATGCCGAGCGACATGACGATTTCGACGAAGAGACCGATGAGGATCAAGCCGCGTGCCAACATCGGACTGGACACTGCCTGTCCGGCCTGGCCGGCGGCGGCCTTGAAATTGGCGGTTTTGTCGAAGGCGCTGAAGGGGAAGAACAGAAGAACGAGGGAAAGCCGCGTCAGGAAGGTGATCAGGATTTCCAGGGTCATCGCAGGTTGATTGCCTCGTCTCTTATGAAACCGATAAGCCGGCGATGAGCGCGCCGTTCCGGCCTTACACATTTTTTAGGTTTACGAATTCGGCCTTAAGGGCTGCTCCGGCGGTCCGGGCGGCTAAATAGATTGTGCGAGTGCGAGTGCGAACCACGTTGAGCGCCTTCAGCCAGCAAAGAGGATGAGGTCCGCTGATGACCCCGGATATCGAAGAGCGCTACGATGTGGTCATTGTGGGCTCCGGCCCCGGCGGCGGAACCATGGCCTGGAAACTCGCCCAAACCGGAAAGCGCGTCCTCCTCGTCGAGCGCGGCGATTATCTGAAGCGCGAGCGCGAGAATTGGGATACGAAAGCCGTCTTCGTCGACGGGCGCTATCAGGTGAACGAGACCTGGACCTCGGCATCGGGCGAGACCTTCAAGCCGGGCCTCCACTATTTCGTCGGAGGCAATTCCAAGGTGTATGGCGCCGTGCTCCTTCGCTTGCGGGAGGAGGACTTCGACACCATTCGCCATGCAGGCGGGCTGTCGCCGGAATGGCCGGTGAAATACGACGAATTCGAGCCCTATTATCAGGTGGCCGAGGAGCTGTTCGAGGTGCGCGGGGTCCGCGGCGAGGACCCGACCGAGCCCCACTCGCCCAAACCCTACAAACACCCGCCCATTGCCCATGAACCCCGGATCGCGGAACTTTCGGAGGGATTGAAGCGCGAGGGGCTGCACCCCTTTCATCTGCCCATGGGCGGGCTGATGGACCAGGACGAGACCGGCGCGGCGACGCCTCATTCGAAGCTTCTGCGCTGCGACCCGTTCGACGGCTATCCGAGCCTCACCAATGGCAAGTCCGATTCCCAGATCATCTGTGTCGACCCGGCGCTTGCCGCCCATCCGAATCTGACGCTTTTGAAAAACGCTTATGTGGACAAGCTTCTCACCGATCCGGCCGGCCGGGAGGTCACGGGGCTTGAAACGATCATCGAGAGCCGGCGCCATGTCATCCGTGGCGATATCGTGGTGGTCGCCTGCGGGGCCCTGTCCTCGGCGCTTCTCTTCCTGCGGTCAGGCAATGACGCACATCCGAGCGGCCTTGCCAATCGATCGGGGCAGGTCGGGCGAAACTATATGCGCCACAACAATGCGACGGTTCTCGCCATCTCCCGCACGCCGAACCCGACCGAGTTCCAGAAGACCCTCGGTCTCAACGATTTCTACCACGCGCATGACAAATCGCCGGCCAATCCTCGCGAATTTCCGCTCGGCCATATCCAGATGGTCGGCAAGTCGGATGGCACCCAGATCGAAGCTGAGGGCCTGCCGGAGATGCTCCACTGGCTACCACAGAAGCCGTTCGACTGGATCGCCCGCCATTCCATCGATTTCTGGCTGACCTCCGAAGACCTGCCGATCGCGGACAACCGCATCTATTACCGGAACGGACAGGTCCATCTCGATCTCGCGCCCACCAATATGGAGGCCCACGAGATCCTGCGCGAAACCCTGCGCCAGATCTGCGACAAGGTGGATATTCACCCCCATCTTCTCGATCAGAAGCTCTATCTCGGCAAAAACACCCCGATCGGCGGCACCGCCCATCAGGCCGGCACCCTGCGCTTCGGTGAAGACTCGGAGACAAACGTCCTCGATCTCGATTGCCGCGCCCACGGCCTCGACAATCTTTATGTCACCGATGCGAGCTTCTTTCCCTCGATCGGCGCGGTGAACCCCACGCTCACCATCATCGCCAATGCCCTGCGCGTCGCGGACCGCATCGTCGAACGGCTGAACTGAAGACGGGCTCGGTCCCAACGCTTCGTCATCGTTTCGCTGGAAGAATGGAGGAATTCAGGCCGTCGCACTCTGCGGCCGGTCCCGTGCTGAAGTTGTCGACGCGACGGCAGGCGATTATCAAGACGGCGGGGGTGCCTTGATGATCGCCCGAGGCGCAGCCGAAAGTCAGGTTTTGGCCACGAGAAGCTCGAAGGTGACGCAGACAGGATTGTCGCCACGGGTCAGCCGGCCCACCCCTTGATCCCAGCTTGCGTCGACGCCGGCGATGTCGAGCGTCGCTCGGCCACTGTCGATCCGTCCGCGCTCGACGACGACTTCGGTCGGAGGACCGGCCAGCGGCGGCGCATCGTCGAAACGAATGCCGATCAGGCTGCCGATGCCGAGGATCGTCCCGTTTCGTACGCCATGACGGCGGCAGGCGGCTTCGACCCCTAAGACGATGTCCTCATGCGGGCGAACGCGCAGGAAAAAGCCGTCGCCGTCTTCGGCAGCCTCGCCGCGCGGCGTAAAGAGCGTGAAGCGCGTTTCCGCGTCGGGAAGGCTCTCGAAGGCGGCCTTGCGGCTGCCGATGCCCGTGACCTCGACCGGTTCGGTCAGAACCGTCTCGTCGCAGAGGAGATGGCCAAGCACCGTCTCGCCCTCGAACTGCCAATGGCCGTGGCAGTGGATGAAGGGCTTGCCGTCCCGCCAGCCGACGATCGCGGTGGCGAAGAGAAGCCTTGCGCCGCCTTCGGGCCGTCGCGTCTCGCTATACCAGGCGGCATGTTCCTCATCCGTCGATTCCGCTGGGCCGACAAAGGCGAAAGGCTCGCCATGCCCGCCGCGCATCTCGATCACCGCGCCCCGGCATCCGGCCGAGGCGACGAGACCGGCAAGGGCTTGGGTGACGGTCTGGTTGGGTTCAAGCCTGCCGGAGATTGCCACCGTCTCGATCGGCAGCGTTTCGATGCGCTCTTCGGCTGGCGGGCCGCCATGGGTGAGCAGATCGCGCCCCGTGCGCCGCTGCCGGTCGTCTGCGTCGATGCCGCTCGTTGCTTGCGGGTCGAAGCCGGTGTCGGATTCGCGCATGGCGTTTCGTCCTTTGCGCTCGCTCAGCTTGCTTGCGTCAGACCGGCGGCGATGAATCCGCCATCGACGGAAAGGATCTGGCCCGTCACGTAAGACGAGGCGTTCGGATCGATGAAGAAGCGCACGGCCTCCGCCACCTCTTCCGGCGTTCCATAGCGGCGCATTGGGACCGTCTGGTCCCACAGACGCCGCGTCGTCTCAGTGTGATATTGCTGGGCGAGCGGCGTTTCGATCGGACCCGGGGCAACCACATTGACGCGGATCTTTCGCGCGGCGAGTTCCACCGCCATGATCTTCGACAGGGTGATCAGCGCGCCCTTCGAGGCGCCATAGGCCGAGCGCCCGTAATTGCCGACGATGCCGGAGACCGAGGCGATGTTGACGATGGCCCCGCCGCCGGCCGTCTCCATGAGCGATACGAGATGTTTCGCCAGGGCGAAGGCCGCGACGACGTTGACCTCATAGATGCGGCGGAAGTCCTCGACGCTCGTCTCCATGAAGCTCGTATTGGCGCCGAGCCCGGCGCAGTTGACGAGGGCGCGCAGCGGTTTGCCGGCAACGGACGCGGCCAAGGCTTCCACCGCCGCCCCGTCGGTGATGTCGAGCGCGTGGGTGGTCAGTCCATCGCCGCCGTTATTTGCCGCCAGCCGATCGAGCGCGGCTGCATCACGGTCGAGGGCCGCGACCTGCCAGCCATCGTCCAGAAGCCGGGTGACCGTCGCAAGGCCTATCCCTGAACCGCCACCAGTGACGACGGCCAAACGCTCGTTCATTCTCATCTTCCTTCTCGAATGGCGTCTTGGCCACCCGCTCCACCCGGTGTGGCCTTGATCCTTTTTGGCGGCGAGGGCGCATGGCCTTGGGCGCCAATCGCCCGTTCTAAAGCCGGCAGATTTGGATTGGCCCTCGGACTCAACTCGTTCGTCCGGCGGTCTTATTGTCCGGCAGGGCTCAGCTCGCCGCGCCGTTCCAGCTCTTCGCGGATCATTTTCTTGGTGATCTTGCCGTAAGCCGATTTCGGCATCTCGTCCCAGACGAGGATGCGTTTGGGCAGCTTGTAGCGCGAGAGCTTTGGCTCAAGGAAAGCGGCGATCTCCGCCGGATCGACGCTCTGGCCATTGGCGGCAACGACGACGGCGATGCCGACTTCGCCCCAGACCGGATCGGGCACGCCGACGATCGCCGCCTCGCTGATCGCCGGATGGGTGAGGATCTTCTCCTCGATCTCGCGCGGATAGACGTTCGAGCCGCCTGAAATATACATGTCCGAGGCGCGGCCGGTGATGTAGAGATAGCCCTCGGCGTCCATATGGCCGAGATCGCCGGTGCGGAACCAGCCATTGCGGAAGGCTTTGGCATTGGCTTCCGGATTGTCGTAATAGCCGGCGAAGACCGCGGGGCCGATCACGCAGATTTCGCCCGTTTCGCCGGAGGCGAGAGCCTTGCCGGTCTCGTCCTGAATCTCGACTTCCATGCCCGTGCGCTCGAAACCGCAGGTGCCGATCCGGTGGCGCTCGTCGTCGATCTGATGTTCGCTCGCCGGCAGGACGGTGATGGCGCCGGTGACTTCGCCAAGCCCGAAATATTGGACGATGACGCTGCCGAGCTTGTCGAGCGCTCGCTTCTGGTCGGCCCGATACATGGGGGCGCCAGCATAGATGATGTGGGTCAGGCTCGAATGGTCGTATCGCTCGATCGCTTCATGCTCGACCATCATCTTCAGGATCGTCGGCACGGTGAACATATTGGTCACCTTCCAGCGCTCGATGAGCTCGAAGGCGGCCGGAATGTCGAAGCGCTCGCCGGGCATAAGAAGGGTCGTCGCGCCGGCGGCCACCTGAATCAGCTGATGGACGCCCGCCCCATGGGAGAGCGGCGCGACCACGAGCGAAACGCTGTGCGGCCCCGTGCCCGGCATCAGATCGAAGAGATGATTAACGATGACGAAAGCCATATGGCCGTGCGTCAGGACGGAGGCTTTCGGCCGGCCGGTCGTGCCGGAGGTGAAGAAGAACCAGCAGGGATCGTCGTGATCGACGGCCGCGTTCGGCACGGTTCTGCCGGAAAACTCGTCGACGAGAGCGTCGAAGGAGGGGCCGAAATCGGCCTCGCCAATGGCAATCACAGCGGAAAGGGCAGGGCTCGCCTCCCGGCAGGCGCTCGCATGCTTTGGGAAGGCGGCGTTGCAGATCATCAGCTTAGCGCCGCTGGCCGAGGCGAGATAGGCGACCTCGTCGGGCGTCTGGCGAAAATTCGTCGGCACATAGACCGCGCCGATGCGAAAACAGGCGAACATCGTCTCGAACATCTGATTGCAGTTCTGGGACTGTACCAGCACGCGGTCGCCCTTTTCGACGGAAAAGCGCTCGGTCATCGCCGCCGCGATGGCGCTGACCCGGTCGTCGAGCTCGGACCAACTCCAGCTCTTATCCCCCCAGACGAGGGCAGGGCGCTCCTTCAGCCGGCGGGCGGCCTTGGTCAGAAAATGGGCGAGATTGGAGACCCGCCGCGACTGACGCGCGACGCCGCCGGCGGGATCGATGGCATTGTTCGGGCTCAATTGGCGCGCTCCAGGATCGAGACGTAATTGGCGACGGCGGCGCCGCCCATATTGAAGACGCCGGCAAGGCACGTGTTCTCGATCTGCATGTCGCCGGCCTCGCCCATGAGCTGCATGGCGGCCATGACATGCATGGAGACCCCCGTCGCGCCGATCGGATGGCCCTTCGACTTCAGCCCGCCGGAGGGATTGATCGGCAGTTTGCCATCCTTCCGATTGATGCCCTCGCGCACGACCTTGTAGCCTTCGCCGCGTGCCGCCAGGCCCATCGCCTCATACTGGATGAGCTCGGCGATGGTGAAGCAGTCATGGGTCTCGACCATGTCGAGATCGTCAAGGGTGAGACCGGAGGCGGCGAGCGCCCGTTTCCAAGCCTCGCGCGGGCCGGCGAATTCGCTTGGATCGCGCCGCGACAGCGCCAACACGTCGTTGACATGGGCCCGGGCGCGGAAGGCGATAGCGCGTTCGAGATCGGCCGCGATCTCCTCGTCGGCGAGAACGATCGCAGCCGCCCCGTCGGAGATCAGCGAGCAGTCGGTCCGCCGCAGGGGCGCGGCGACATAAGGATTCTTGTCCGAGACGGTGTTGCAGAATTCGACGCCGAAATCCCGGCGCATATGGGCATAAGGATTGGCCATGCCGTTGGCGTGGTTCTTGGCGGCGATCATCGCCAGCTCTTCGGAGCGGTCGCCGAAGCGCTGGAAATAGCCTTGCGCAATGCGCCCGAAGAGGCCAGCAAAGCCGCCTTCGACATTGGCCTCCTCCTCGCGATAGCTCGCGCTGAGGAGAATGTCGCCGGTCTCGGCGGTCGGCAGGCCGGTCATCTTCTCGGCGCCGACGACGAGAGCGACGCGGCCGCGTCCGGCCTCGATGAAGTCGATCGCCGAGTAAAGGGCGGCCGAGCCGGTGGCGCAGGCATTTTCCATGCGGACCGCCGGCACCATCGCCAGCCCATCCTCAGCCATGCCGACGAGGGCGGCCTGAAAGTCCTGTTTGGAAAAGCCGCCATTGAGGACGCCGACAAAGACGCCGTCGACCTGGTTGGCCCCGAGCCCCGCATGGTCGAGGGCAGGCTTTGCGACCTCGGCCATCAGTGCCTTCGTGTCGGGTGCCTCACGCTTGCCGAAGGGGCTGTGGGCCCAGCCCACCATCCGTGCCTTGGTCATCTTGTTCCTCCCATGGTGGCGGCTTCGCCCGTGCGGGCGCCGCGTCTTGCCGGGCGCCCGCCGGCCGGCTCATGGCCGTCGCCGCCAGTGCTTTTCGTGGATTTGCGCGCCGCGCTCGCGGCATCGAAGAGATCGGCGAGACGCTTTTCGATGCGCCGCGCCTCGCCCAGCATCAGGCCGGCGAGTTCGAGCTGGCGGGCCTCGCGCAGGCGGCTGTCGATGGCCGAGATCGAGATCGCGCCGGCCACACGGCCATTCGGATAGGCGATGGCACAGCCGATTGCCCAGGAATTGGGGATGACGCGGCCGGGATTGAGCGACCAGCCATGCTCGCGGGTGAAGGCGATGTCGGCCCAGAGCTGTTCGCGGTCATAGCCCGGATAGGCGCTGGCGAGGATCGCGGCATTGGCCTCGATCACCGTCTCGATCTCGTCGTCGGGCATGGCGGCGAGAAGCGCCATGGAGCCCGCGCCGACGCCCAAGGGGTGGCGCTGGCCGACGTCGAGCGCGTGGGTGCGGATCGGATAGCTGCCCTCTTCGCGCCAGGTGCAGACCGCATAGACGCCCCGGCGCACGCACAGAAAGCTCGTATCGCCGCTTGCTGCCGAAAGCGCCGAAAGGCTCTCGATCGCCGCATCCTGGATGCCGTAGCGGCGGGAGGCGAGAATGCCGAGCACGAAGGCTTCCTCGCCGAGAAAATAGCGCCGGCTCGTCTCGTCCTGTTCGACGAGATTGGCGCGGATCAGGGCCAGGAGCAGGCGCCGGACCGTCGGGCGGCTGAGGCCGGTCTCGGTGACGATGACGGCGATCGAGACCCCTTCGTCGCCGAAGCGGCTGACGAAGGACAGAAGCGACAAGGCCCGGTCGACGCTCTGCGCGCCGCCGCCTTCGCCTGTATCTCTGCTCGCCTCATAGGCGTCCATATCGTGGACCTCTTTATTCGTGTCTCAGACGATAACAAGCATTAGGAGGGTTGCAAATCCTTTTTTCGCTGACATTATGGCGTCAAGCCGCTGTATTTGACGTCCATAATATGGATGGATCGGGAGAATGAGTGCTGCGGCGCACAATGACTGGGAGGAGAATCCATGAGCCTGAAGCGCTTCGCCGCCGCCACCGCAATCGCCCTCATCGCGCTTCACGGCGCGGCCGGGGCCGAGACCTTGCGCCTGTCGCACAACACCGGCGACACCTCGACCTGGCACAAGGGCGGAGAAAAGTTCAACGAGCTCGTCCAGGAGAAAACCGGCGGCGAAACGGACGTTCGCGTCTTCCCAATGGCCCAGCTCACCGGCGGCGATCAGATGAAGCAGGCCGAGATGGTCGGACGCGGTGCGCTCGACTTCGTCATGACCTCGGCCATCAATGTCACGCCGCTCGTGCCGGAAATGGCGGTGTTCTCGCTGCCCTATCTCTATGGCAATTACGACGAGGTGGACGCCACGGTCGACGGCGCGCCCGGCGAGAAGATGACCGAGATCATGGCCGGTCACGGGATCGTGGTTCTGGCATGGGGCGAGAACGGCTTTCGCGAGGTCACCAACAATGTTCGCCCGATCAAGTCGCCCGAGGATATGAAGGGCCTGAAGATGCGTGTCGCCGGCCCGATGTATATCGACGTGATGGAGGCTCTCGGCGCCAATCCTCAGCAGATGCAGTGGACCGAGACCTTCTCCGCGCTCCAGCAAGGCGTCGTCGACGGCCAGGAAAACCCGATCGGCGCCGTGATCGTCCCCTTGCGCGTCTACGAGGCCCAGAAATACATCACCACCTGGCACTATTCCTACGATCCGATCTTCATCGGCGTCAGCCAGAAGCTCTGGGACAGCTGGGACGAAGAGAAGCGCGAGCAGATTCGCGCCGCCGCCGAAGAGGCGATGGCCTATCAGAAGGAAATCACCCGCGAGGGAACCGCGAGCGGTGTCGACTTCCTGAAGGAACAGGGCATGGAGGTCTTTGTGCCCTCGGACGCCGAGATCGACGCCTTCCGCCAGGCCACCAAGCCGGCCTATGACAAATGGGCCGAGCGCATTGGTCCCGATCTCGTCTCCGTCTTCGAGACGACGATCGCCGAGGAAAAAGGCGGCAAGGACGCCGCCTCGTCGAACTGAGGCGAGCAAAACCCGAAAGCCCGGCCGGTTCGCCGGTCGGGCGTTTCGGGCCTTTTCTGACCGGTTGCGGCAGGCGCAGCCCCCTCGTCACGGCATTTCCACAAGGACCAAGACCCCATGCGCTTTCTCCTCGATGATTTCGAGAAGATCGTCTGCGCCGTCATCTTCATCGTGATGACGGTCCTCGGCTTCGCCAATGTGGTGGTCCGCTATCTGACGAGCTACTCCTTCGCTTCAACGCAGGAGGTGCTTCTCAACGGTTTTTTGTTGATGACCGTTTTCGGCGCGGCGATCGCGGCCCGGCGCGGTGAGCATCTGGCCGTCACGCTCCTGTCCGATATTCTGCCCGAGGGGGCGCGCAAGGCCGTCATTCTCTTTGCGACGGCGCTTTCGGTCGGCCTTCTCGTCTTGTCGGCCTGGTATTCGGCTGATCTGCTCTTCAATCAGTACGTCAGCGGCGTCACGTCTCCCGGCCTCGGCCTTCCGGCCTGGTACTATTCGCTCGGGGTTCCCCTCGGCTTCCTTCTGATCGCCTTGCGTCTCATCCAGTCCATGATCGGCGATTTTCGGGAAGGGGGCGACCGTGCTTGATCTCGATCCCGGCACGATGATGATCATCTCCTTCTTCGTGCTTCTCGCCCTGCGCGTTCCGGTCGCTTTTGCACTTGGCTGTTCGGCGCTTCTAGCCATGTGGCAGATCGGCTTCGGCCTCGATCTCGTCGGCGATCTCCTATCGGCCGGCATCGCCAAATTCTCGCTCCTCGCCATCCCCTTCTTCATCCTTGCCGGCACGCTGATGGGCGTCGTTGGCATCGCCGAACGGATGATCGGCTTCTTTCGCGTGCTGATCGGCTCGCTCCCTGGCGGCATGGGCGTCGTCGGCACGGTGGTCTGCCTGTTCTGGGGCGCGGTGTCGGGATCGGGGCCGGCCTCGGTCGCAGCGATCGGTCCGCTGATCATCAAGGGTATGGCGGAGGACGGCTATCCAAGGCCCTTCGCCGCGGCGCTGGTCTGCACGGGCGCTGCGCTTTCCATCGTCATTCCGCCTTCGATCGGCCTCGTCATCTATGGCGTCATCGCCGAGACCTCGATCGCCCAGCTCTTTCTGTCTGCCATCGTGCCGGGCTTGATCATGGGTGTGCTGATGCTCGCGACGCTTCCCTTCGCCAAGCGCACGAAGCCGCTTACGGCCTCCGTGTCCGGCGCCTCGATCCCGGAAGGGGCGCCGGTGCCGCCCGATGCGAAAGCGGTGACCGGTCTTCAGGCGATTTCGCCGGCCCCTTATGAAGGCCTGCCCTATTTCCAGCGCCTGGCACGCTCTTTCCGCGATGCCTTCTGGGGGCTCATGACGCCGGTGGTCATTCTCGGTGGCATCTATACCGGCGTCTTCACCCCCACCGAGGCGGCGATCGTGGCGACCGTCTATGCGCTCGCCGTCGGCGCACTCGTCTATCGCACGCTCACCATCCGCAATCTTTATACGGTGCTGACGGAATCGGCGGCCTCTTCGGCGGTCGTCATGCTGGTCGTTGCCTATGCCAGCCTGTTCGGCTGGGTGGTCACGGTCGACGATCTCGTGGGCAAATATTCCGAGGTGCTGCTCGGTCTGTCCAGCAATGAATGGGTGATCCTGGCGATCATCATGATCGTCGTCCTGATCGCCGGCATGTTCATGGACGCGATCACCATCATGTTCATCGCCCTGCCGATCTTCCTGCCCGTCGTTCGCACGCTTGGATGGGATCCGGTCTGGTTCGGCGTTCTCTTGATGATCAATCTGGCGATCGGCCTGTTCACTCCGCCGGTCGGCATCAATCTCTTCGTCGCGGCGAATATCACGCGACTGTCGTTGGAGAAGATCGCCATCGGGGCGTTGCCTTTCCTCCTCACCGCCTTGATCGGCCTTGCCATCATCGCGGGCTTCCCGGAGCTCTCCCATCTTCTCGGCACCGTCGGGCGGTGAGCGTCCATTGCGTTGGGCGCAGGAGCGAGGCGGCGGTCAGCCGTGCTTGATCGAGATCGTCTTCAGCCGCGAAAAGCCGTAAAGCGCCTCGAAGCCCTTTTCCCGGCCGTGGCCTGATTTACCGACGCCGCCGAAGGGAAGTTCGACGCCACCGCCGGCCCCGTAATTGTTGATGAAGACCTGGCCGCAATGGAGCGCGCGGGCAAGCCGCATCTGGCGCCCGCCATTCTCGGTCCAGACCCCGGCGACGAGACCGTATTCGGTCCCATTGGCGATGCGGATCGCATCCGCCTCGTCGTCAAAGGGGATCAGAACCTGGACCGGTCCGAAAATCTCCTCCTGGGCGAGGCGATGATCGGGCGGCACGTCGGCAAAGAGGATCGGTGCAACATAGTGGCCGGCGGAGGGCGCATCCTCGGCGATCGAGCCTTCCGCGGCGACGGTCAAATCCTCGCGGCCCTTCGCGATGAACTCGATCACCAGCCGCTTCTGCTTGGCCGAGACCAAAGGCCCGAGATCGCGGGACTGGCTCGCAGGACCGGCGACGAGGCCGCGATAGACCTCCGCCATACGCTCTTTCACTTCGGTGTAGAGACCGCGCTGGACGAGGACGCGCGAGGCGGCGGAACAGGTCTGGCCGGCAGCCTGGAGGCAGGCGCCGACAAGGGTCGGCAATGCGGCTTCCAGATCGCAATCGTCGAACACGATATGCGGCGACTTTCCGCCGAGCTCCAGCGTCACGGGCACGACATTCGCGGCGGCCGCTTCCTGAATGCGGCGGCCTGTCCCGACCGAGCCGGTGAAGGAGACATGATGGACATGGGGGTGGGCGGAAAGCGCTGCGCCGACATCATGGCCATAGCCGGTGACGATATTGAGGGCACCGGCCGGCAGACCGGCTTCGAGGCTGAGTTCGGCGATGGCAAGGGCCGAGAGCGATGCATCTTCCGCAGGCTTCAGGACGCAGGCATTGCCCATGGCGAGCGCCGCCCCGACCGAACGCCCGAGGATCTGCATGGGATAGTTCCAGGGAATGACATGGGCCGTCACGCCATGGGGCTCGCGCAAGGTGAGGACGGTCGAGCCTTCTTGATAGGGGATCGTCTCGCCGGTGACCTTGTCGGCCGAGCCGCCGTAGAATTCGAAATAGCGGGCGAGCGCCTTCGCGTCGTTCCGTGCCTGGTTGAGCGGTTTGCCCACATCGCGCGACTCCAGCTCGGCGAGCCGCTCGACATTTGCCTCAACCAGCGCGCCGAGGCGGGTGAGGATGCGGCCGCGCTCCGTCGCGCTCTTCGCCCCCCACTCGCCTATAAGGGCCGCTTGCGCCGCCGCCACCGCCGCGTCGACATCCCGTTCCGTTCCTCGGGCGATCCGGCCGATGCGCTCCCCCGTCGAAGGGTCCTCCACATCGATCGTCTCGTGTGAGGCGCTGTCGCACCAAGCCCCGCCGATGAAGAGTTTCGTGCGCTCGAAACCGAAATGGATCGTCATCTTTCCTCCGATGGGGTCGCGGCGGGCTGATGGCCGGACCGTCCCGCTCCGGCCGTTGTCTCGAGCGCTTTGTTATCGTCCCGTCGGCATATTGGATAGCATCCGCGCGCATCGGGAGCGTGAGGCGCGATTCGCTCGGGCGTGTCGTTCGATGGCCGTCGATTCAGATGCGCGGCGCAACGAAACGACCCAAGCGATCGTCCATGTCGCGGCTCGGACGGCATCCGGTGAGGAGGGAAAAACATGACGAAGCAGACCATCGGAATGATCGGGGTCGGGATGATGGGGCATGGCATTGCCTCCAACATCGTCGCGGCGGGATGGCCCCTTTTCTATCTTCATCACGAAGGCAATCAGTCGACCGACGATCTCGATCAGGCGGGCGCAAAGCGCGAAAGCGATGCGTCCACCCTCGTCTCGAAGATCGATATCCTCATTCTCTGCGTGACGGGCAGTCGGGAGATCAAGGCGATTCTCACTGGCGAGGACGATCTGGTGGCAAAGCTTCGGCCGAGAACCATCGTCGTCGACTGCTCGACGGGCATTCCGAGCGAGACGCGCCGTGTCGCGGAGCGGATCGAAGCCACGGGCTGCCGCTTCGTCGACGCCGCCATGACCCGCACGCCGGCGGAGGCCAAGGCCGGACGGCTCAATCTCCTCATCGGCGGCGATTTGGAGGTGATCGAGGCGCTGACGCCTCTTCTCGCGACATTTTCCGAAAACCGTTTCCATGCGGGAGCGGTCGGGGCAGGGCAGACGCTGAAACTCCTCCATAATTATGTCTCGCTCGGAACGGCGGTCGTCGTCGCCGAAGCTGCGGCCTGCGCCGCCGAATGCGGCATCGCGGCGGAAGTCCTCGTCGATTGCCTGAAGCGGGGCGGGGGCTATGGCGCCGCGCTCGATCGGATGGCGCCCTTCATCTTGTCGAAGGACGTTTCCGCCATGCGCTTTTCCAATGCCAATGCTCTCAAGGATATCGACTATTATCAGAGCCTTGTGGCCGAGACGGGAGCGCGCCACGAGGCGGCGAAAGGTATTCTCGCCGCGCTCGAATGGCTGAACCACAACGGCCATGGGCGCCGCATGATGCCGGAGGCCTGCGATGCTTTTCGCGAAGCGAAGATGGCACCGTAGGAAGCTCGTTGCCGCTGCCGATTTGAGAGCACTATCCGTCGGACACCGTATCAGACCCGTCGTGATGGTCAGGAAGGGATTTTGCAGGGTTGATCAGGCTGGGCTTGTTTCTCACCCTTGGGGGGCTCCTGTTCGGCATTGCGCCTGTCGCCTTGGCCATCGGCGCCGGCACACTCGGCGCGAGCCTCGGCTGCGAGGTGAACGAAGGCTCTATTCATCCTTGCCCGCTCTGGGGCTACGACATCGGCGAAACGCTTTACCAGTTCGGGGTTCTGGGATGGTTGGGCCTGATGACCCTGCCGATCGGCCTTCCGATTGCCGCGATTGGCCTTCTCTTGCTGCTGGGCGCGTTGTGTCGGCGCCTCTATGCCGCCGCGAGGACGGGCTAAGGCGGCGGACTTGGTCTCGGACACCCCCGCGATGCCGATGACGGATCGAGGGGCGGGCTCGTCTTCGAGGGCCCCTTCATTCGTAGAGCTTGCGCAGAGCCGTCATATTGTCCTTGCCATAGCCCTTTGAAATCGCCCGTGCGATCGTCTCATGGACCTGACGCATAAGCGGCGCCTCCGCCTCGCCGGCAACGCCCATCGCATAGCGAAAATCCTTCTCGATCAGATCGATCGGGAATTTCGGCTCGAAGTTCCGGTCGATCATCGTCTTCGTCAGATAGCCGAAATTCGGCGCCCAGACGGAGGTTTTGGAGATCGCCTCGACGGCGGTCTGCGTGTCCGTTGGTGAGCGGTCCAGCATGGAGAGGATTTCGGCCCAGGCTGCCACATGGATGCCGAGCATGGCGTTGGTGGCAAGTTTCACGCGCGCGCCGTCACCCCATTGGCCCACATGGGTCGAGGCCTTGCCGATCGATTTCAGGAAGGGCTCAGCCTTCTCGACAACGGAGCGATCCCCGCCGAGAAAGAAGACGAGATCAGCATTCTCGGCCTGGGGCAGGGTTCCGGAGACCGGCGCTTCCAGAAGATCGACGCCCTGCGCCTTCATTGCCTTGCCGAGTTCCTCGACCCAGCCGGGCTGGAGCGTCGAGATCTCGATGGCGGTCTTGCCTGCTCCCATGCCGGCGAGCGCGCCGGTTTCAGGATCGAGCCAGACGGCACGCGAGGCCTCGTCATCGGCGACCATCGCCATGACGATATCGGCTGTCTCGCCGGCCTCGCGCGGCGTTTCCACCCGTCTGGCGCCCGCCTCCACCAGTGGTTTCGTCTTCTCGTCGCTGCGGTTCCAGACGATGAGATCGTGATCCGCATCGAGAAGATTCTTCGCGATGCGGCTTCCCATGGCGCCCAATCCGAGAAAGGCTATCGTCGGCATGGATCGTCCCCTTGCAGTTGGAATGACGTCATCGCGCGGTAAATGGATCGCGCGTGATGTTTTTCTCCAACGCTTGCGGGTTCGCGCGGTTTCGCGGCAGCCCATGTCTTTTCTGTAAGGGCAAGATCGTCCACGCTCGCCCTCAGCCAACGGCGAGCGTGCGCTTGTCGGTGCGCTTACCCGGAGACGACCCGATTGCGGCCCTTCGCCTTAGCCTCATAGAGCCGTTGGTCGGCCGCTTGCAGAAGCTTTTTGAGGTCGGTCCCGTCTTCACAAACGGTCGCGACGCCGAGGCTGACCGTCAGATGGATCATGTGGTCTTCGCGGCTCATCTCCGCAGCCTCGACGACCTTGCGTAAAGTCTCGGCAAAGTTTGCAGCCTCTGCCGGCGAGGTGTCGTTAAGAAGCAGGCAGAATTCCTCGCCTCCATAGCGAAAGGCGTCGTCGCTCGGGCGTATGGTCTCGATCAGGATCGCCGAGAGCTGTTTGAGCGCATCGTCGCCGGTCTCGTGACCATGATCGTCATTGATGGCCTTGAAATGATCGATGTCGAGCAGAACGATGGCCGGTCCGGCGCCTTGACGCTCGAAGCGCGCGATGGCCTCGCCGAACCGATGATAGAAGGCGGCGCGATTGCCAAGGCCGGTCAGCGGATCGGTATAAGCTCGGCGTTTCAGCGCGATCTCGGCGCGTGCCCGCGATGTCTCATAGACATAGGAAAAGCCGAAGATGCACAGAGCAACACCCGCGACGTTGAGAAGAGCCCGGTCGCTGCCGAGAGCGGCATCGCTTCCGTATTTTGTAATATAGAGCCAAAAGGCGATCGCGAGAAACACCAGCGTAACGCCGCCGCCGAGCGCCCGTCCGAGCAGCATATGGGACAGGATCGGGATCATAAGAACCCAAGCAAAGACCGAGGGCGAGGCCTCAGGCGTCGCGATGATCGCCATCATCGTCGAATTGAAGAGCAGGAGATAGACGAACGACCAAAGGAGCAGGCGATGGGTCGTCCGGATGACTGGCGCGAGGCACAGAGCGAAGCAGCCCATCGCCAATTCGCCCGCCATGGCGATGTAATTGTCGTTGCGAAAATTGAGGATGGAGAACACTGCGCCGAAGGTGGCGGTGAAGAGCAGCAGAATGAACAGAACCGCTCGTCGGTAAGCCTCGACCGAATCGAAGATGCTTGTCTTCTCAGTCATGACTATCGATCGGATATCACTCAAATTTTCAGGCACCGCCCGTCTATAAAGCGAACTATCTATGATTGTCACGGTTGAACTTGAGGCGTGACGGGGAACAATGCGTTCGCCGTTTCCAGCGTGTAAACGCAGGCTGAAATCGCGGCAGCCTCAGGGCGGCGGTCTGGATGCGGCGTTGGCGCGCAATCGTCTTTTCGCCGACGGGCGGCCTGCTCCCTTGCCCATCGTCGCACAAACCCCTTATCTCGTCTCCATGAGCAAGATCGGCGATAACAAGCGTCCCACTTCCCAGAAGACGACCGACCGGGAGCCCTTTCGGCGTTCGCTCGCCAACACGTTGCGGGCGATCTCGGGCGATGCGGAGATGGAGGTGACCTTCTCCTCCGACCGGCCGGGCCTGGCCGGCAATCGGGCAAGGCTTCCCGAGCTTCCCAAACGGGCGACGAAGAACGACGTCTCGGTAACGCGCGGCGTGGCCGACGCCATGGCGCTGCGACGGGCGCGCCACGATCCGAAGCTTCACGCCCAGCTTTCGCCCGACAGCCAGTCTGCGCGCGCCGTTTATGACGCGGTCGAGCAGGCGCGCTGCGAGGCGATCGGGGCAAAGGCCATGTCCGGCGTCGCCGACAATCTCGCCTCCATGCTGGAGGACAAATATGTCCGCTCCAATCTCGGCGCGGTGACCGAGCGCAGCGAAGCGCCGATCGAGGATGCCGTCGCCTTGATGGTCCGCGAGGCCTTGACCGGCCGCGCCGCGCCCGACAGCGCCAAGGCCTTGGTCAATGTCTGGCGCGACTTCATCGAGGAGAAGGTCGGCCAACGCTTCGAAAACCTATCTGACATCGTCGAAGACCAAGCGGCCTTCGCCCGGGCCGTGCGCGATGTCCTCGTCTCGCTCGAAATGGCCGAGGAACTGGCCGAACCCGAACAGAACGACGACGAGTCCGAGGACGACGAAGAAGACGGCGACAATCAGGTCCGAGATCAGGACGAGGGCGGCGAAGAGAACGAGAGCGGTTCGGAGGCCGCCGAGGCTGAAGATCGGGAGGCCGAGGGCGAAAGCGAGGAGACGGCCGAAGCCGAATCCTCCGAGGTGACCGGCGAAGACCCGGTCGACGAGGGCGAGGAGAATTCCGAGACGCCGGGCGACTCGCGCCGGCCGAACACGACGCCGCCCGACCCCTTGATGGCGCTCGACTATCAGGTGTTCACGCGCGAATTCGACGAGGAGGTGGGCGCCGAGGAACTATGCGACGAGGCCGAGCTCGACCGGCTGCGCGGCTTTCTCGACAAGCAGCTGACGAGCCTTCAGGGGGTCGTCGGGCGTCTTGCCAACCGGTTGCAGCGCCGTCTGATGGCCCAGCAGAACCGCTCCTGGGACTTCGATCTGGAAGAGGGTTATCTCGACACTGCGCGCCTCACCCGCATCGTCATCGATCCCATGCAGCCGCTCTCCTTCAAGATGGAGCGCGACACCGAATTTCGCGACACGACTGTCTCGCTTCTGATCGACAATTCCGGCTCGATGCGCGGTCGGCCGATCACGGTGGCCGCCACCTGCGCCGACATTCTCGCCCGCACGCTGGAGCGCTGCGGGGTTAAGGTCGAGGTGCTGGGCTTCACCACCCGCGCCTGGAAGGGCGGTCAATCCCGCGAAGCCTGGCTGAAGGCTGGCAAGCCGCAAAAGCCCGGCCGGCTCAACGATCTGCGCCATATCGTCTACAAGTCGGCCGATGCCCCCTGGCGGCGGGCGCGCAACAATCTCGGCCTGATGATGCGCGAAGGGCTTCTGAAAGAGAATATCGACGGCGAGGCGCTGATCTGGGCCCATTCGCGCCTGATGCGCCGGCCCGAGCAGCGGCGCATTCTCATGGTCATTTCAGATGGCGCGCCGGTCGATGATTCGACGCTTTCGGTCAATGCCGGCAACTTTCTGGAGCGTCACTTGCGTGGCGTGATCGAGGAGATCGAGCAGCGCTCGCCGGTGGAGCTTCTGGCCATCGGCATCGGTCATGACGTGACCCGCTACTATCGCCGGGCGGTGACGATCGTCGATGCCGAGGAACTGGCTGGCGCCATGACCGAACAGCTGGCCGCCCTCTTTGCCGAGGAGGGGCCGGCCATGCAGTCCACCTATCGCCGAAGGGCTGGCTTCGGTCGCTGACCGTCTTCAGGCTGCGAGTGCCGGAAAAGGCCGACACTCGACGATCGATCCAATTTCGTTCATGATTTGATCCATTCGTTAAGGGTTCTGCGTCAGGATCGAACCATGACCGTCGAAGCGCTCATCGCCTTTCTGGCCGCGACCCATGTCGATATCGCCGGCGTGCCGCTGTCCGGCGCGGCGCTCGTGGCGATCGGGCTCGCCGCCTTGCTCCTGTTGCTCTTGATCCGCGTCTGGCGCCGGCTGCGCGCGCTGCGGGCCGATCTCGGCGTCGATCTGTCCGGGGAAGGGCGGATCGAGACGCTGCTGCGCTCCCAGGCCGAAATGGCCGGGCGGCTGCAATCCATGGCCGACATCATGGGCTCGCGCCAGGCGGAGATGACCCGGACGCTCGCCGATCGCTTCGACGGGCTGTCGAGCCGGATCGGCCAGTCGCTCGCCTCGACCACCGACCAGACCCATTCGTCCCTGTCGGCGCTCGGCGAGCGTCTTGCGGTCATCGACCGGGCCCAGTCGCGCATCGCCGATCTGGCAGGCGATATCGGCCGGCTTCAGGACATTCTCGACAACAAACAGACGCGCGGCGCCTTTGGCGAAGCGCGGATGCAGGCGATCGTCGCCGATGCGCTTCCCGCCTCCGCCTATCGGTTCCAGTCGCAGCTTTCCAACGGGAAGCGTCCCGACTGTCTCGTCCTTATGCCGAACAAGGCACCGCCGCTCGCCATCGATGCGAAGTTTCCCCTGGAGGCCTATGCGGCGTTGAAGGATGCCGAGACCAAGGACGCCGAGGACTTCGCCCTCGCCAAACTGCGACGGGACATGGACGTCCATATCCGCGCGATCGCCTCGAAATATCTCATTCCCGGCGAGACCCAGGACACCGCCTTCATGTTCGTGCCCTCGGAATCGGTCTATGCGGAAATCGGCGAGAAGCTGCCTGAAATTCTTCAGCGAGCCTATCGGGCCCGTGTCGTCATTGTCTCGCCCAGCCTGTTGATGCTGTCGATTCAGCTCGTCCAGAACCTTCTGAAGGATGCGCGCATGCGCCAGGAGGCCGGGCGCATCCAGACCGAAGTGCGCCATCTGGCCGAAGAACTGGGGCGTCTCGACGAGCGCGTCGGCGCTCTGAAAACCCATTTTAACCGCACGGGACGCGACGTCGACGAGATCCTGACCGCAACGCGCAAGGTGATGCAGCGGGCGGACAGGATCGAGACCTTGCCGTTTCAGGATGAAGGCGGAGCGGTGCCGCGACCGGCCACCTACACGTCTTCGTGAAGGTGCCATTAACGTTGCGGAAAAATGGCCGAATTCCGGCATGTTCAGCCGCTGTTCACTCGGCCCGATCCAGTTTAAAGTTACTGAAAGGTTAAATTGTCCGGGATCGAAATTGAGCCATGCGCATTTTTATGCGTGACTGTGTTCGATCACGAGGGGGATACCATGCGGCGCGCTGCGCGGACGATGATGGCGGTTCTGGGGCTGGCGATGCTGCCGGCCGTGCTGCCCGTCCCGGCTGCCCATGCCATGGGTCTGGCCGAGGCTTACAATAGCCAAACGGACAAGGATTTCCGCCAGGGCCTCCAGATTCGTCTGGCATGGACCGGCGATTATGACGGCGCGTTCGACGGCGTCATCGGGCCGCGCTCGCTGCGGGCAATTCGGGACTTTCAGGCCCGTCACGGAATGGAGCCGGACGGCGTCATCACCGACGGCATGCTGCGTCGCCTCGTCGACAAGTCCGACGCGATCCAGAACAGCCTCGGCGTCTCGCTGGTGGACGATGCCGCGACCGGCGCGCGGATCCTCGTTCCCTTCGGCCGTGTGATCGATTCCGGCCGCACCGATGTGGGCAATCTGTGGCGCGCCGAAGACGGCCGCGTCGAGATGGAGACCGTTCGTATCGCCGATACGGGGCAGACCTTGCGCGGCCTCTTTGATGTCCTGAAGGTCGAGACCGATACGCGCTCGGTGTCGGGCGCTGAATTTGCCGGCACCTGGTTCCGGGTGGAAGGCAAGGAAAGCGGGCGCAGCTATGTCATGCGCTTTGCGGCATCCGGCTCGGACAGCCATGACCTGCGCGGTTTCTCCGTGTCCTACGATCCGGCGGTCGGCCAAGAGATGCGTCCCTATGTGGCGGTCGCCTCGGAGCTGTTCGAGCCCTTTGCGGGCGATGCGCGCGCTCCGCTTCTGGCAAGCCGCGACGACAAGCCCTTTACGACCATGATGGCCCGCCAGCGCAATCTAGATGCGCCGAGCGATCGCCGCTTCGCCATGGCCTATGCCGATCCGAGCCAGCCGAACTATTTCGCGATCCCGCCCATGGGCGAGTCCGCGATCGAGAAGGACCCCTCCGATGTCGCCTTCGACATGGCGGGCTCCGGCTTCGCGGTCTCTAAGGATGGCTGGGTCCTGACCAATGCTCATGTGGTCAAGGCGTGCCGCTCGGTGCTCGTCAGCGGGCATGGCCGGGCGGTGGAGAAGGTCGTAGACGAGGCGAACGATCTTGCTCTCGTGAAGGTCTCCGGCCGCTTCGAGAATCCTCTACGTGTTTCGGTGACCAAGCCCCGTCTTGGCGAAGACATTCTCGCGCTTGGCTTCCCGCTGCGCTCGATCCTCGCCGACTCGCTCAATGTGACGCGCGGCAACGTCTCCTCGCTGCTTGGCCTCATGAACGATCCGCGCTATTTGCAGATCTCGGCGCCAGTCCAGCCGGGCAATTCCGGCGGCCCGCTGGTCGATCTCGCCGGCCGCGTCGTGGGCGTCGTCACCGCCAAGCTCAACGCTGTGGCGATCGCCGATGCGACCGGCGACATTCCCCAGTCGATCAATTTCGCGATCCGGCCGGATACGGTCACGACCTTTCTCGACAAGAATGGCGTCGACTATCTGACGGCCAATCCCAAGGCCGAGCTCGTCAGCGTCCCGGATGCGACGGCGATGGTGAAGGATTCCGTTCTTCCGGTTCTTTGCCTCGACGACGAATGAGGCCAAATGCCTCTGGCGCGCGAAAGCCCTTACCGATGATGGTGCGAGGCTTTCGTAAGATCTCACTCTGCCGACAACCCTGCGTTCATCTCGACAAATCGTGCCTGCCCCCTTTCGCTGACCGCTGGTTTGGTCCACCTGAAGCGTGATGTTCGCCGCGGGCGGATCGCTCAAGAAAGGACCCATGATGACCGAGGGTCAGGACGAAATTCTGCGCATTGCATCCATGACGGGTTTCAGCGAGGGCGCTGTGCGCACGATGGTCGAGGCGCTGCGCGCCGGCGGCGGCACCATGGCGCAGTTCGATCACCCCGAGCTCGGCGGTTTCGGCCAATGGTCGTCCGGCGGAATGCTGATGATCGGCGACATGTTCAACAATTCGCTGAAGGGCCGGGTCGCCCAACTCGCCGACATGGCTTCGTCCTCGCTCTATGAGGGTCGCCTGCCGGTGCGACAGAGCCAGAGCCAGGGCATGGGCGGTTCGGGTTTCGGTTTCGGCGGTGGCGCTTGGTGGCCGGACGGACTTGGCCAACCGTCCTCCAGCGGATCGCAGAACGGCGTGCGCTATGCCGTCTTTCCCGGCGCGCGGCGTCTCGCGCTCGACACCGGGTCCGGCGTCAGGCTCTACGATACGGGCGATCATCAGATCGGCGGCGTCTCGCAGCAGCAGGGCGGCACATCGACCTTGCGCTTTTCCAGCCAGTTCGGAACGATCGCGGCGGAGGACCTGCCCCTCGTGAGCGGCGGCGGCGAGATGAGTCCGGAGCCTTCCTTCAGCCAGCCGAGTCCGGCGACGGCACCGCTCTCCCAGCCGACCATGGCCGATCCCGCCGCCTCCTCGGAGCCGATTGGGACGACGGCGTCCGAGCCCCAACGATCCGGTCACGATCTCGAGCCGTCCAATTTCGTCCCGGCCGAGGCGAGCGCTGCGGCCGAGCCTTTCGCGCCGGCCCAGCAGCCCGAGCCGGTGTTTCAGCCCGCATCCCAAGCCCCGGCATCGAGGACCGAAGAGAGCCGACCGAAGGCGTCGGCGCAGGGCGATCCCTTGGAACTCCTTCGCAAGCTCTCCGATCTCCATAAGGACGGCATCCTGACCGACGAGGAGTTTCAAGCCAAGAAGGCCGAGCTTCTCTCCCGGCTTTGACCGCGCTCTCGCCTCTCGCCTCTCGCGAAATCGTCAGCTGTGAAGAGAGCTCTTTAGGCGGCGCCCGTGGATGTCACGGGCGCCAAAGAGGCTGATGATCGCCGCGCCGATGCAGACGATAAAAATCGTCAGCCAAGCGCGGACTCGGCGAATGTTGGATCCAACGCTCACGAATCCAATCGACAGTGTCGATTTCGGTTCTACCCATCGCCCCGAGCGGCATCGATCGAGTCTGGTTCCGTCATCCTTCATCCGTCATCCTGCGAGGGGACTGTGCCGATCAGATGGGGATGGGGTGCTCTATCTTTGCCCCCGCCACATGCGCTTGCCGACACGGCTTCGGGGTCGCGACAGCACCCGATTGTAGACGATCGCCCCATCTAGCCCAACGGCGCAGACTTGAAAGCTTCCCTTTGCCAGGTCGATCGCCAAAAATGCAGGTCTTCGTCGTGGATGCGCCCTCCGACGGGTTCCTATAGAACCGTCATGGCATACAAGATGCCGCTGCGCGGGGGCATCCACCGCATCAGTTCAGACCGATCTCTGCGAGCTTCTCAAGGAGCATCGCCTTGGCGTCACAGTGAAGATGGTGCCTGAGGTGACCGTCGATCGAAACGCTTTCGCGGAGCTTTAGGGATCGAAGGGACCCCCGGTAAGGGGGGAAGCACGCGCTCACATTCATCTAGATGACCGCTCGGATTTTTCCCCAAACATTTTGGGCTCCGCTGACGCCAACTATGGGCACGAATTTGGGTGCAAGGCAATTCAGCCCTAATGCCTAAGCCATTGTTTTCAATGGGAATTGATGAAGAAAGGTGGAGTTGGTGGAGCTGAGCGGGGACGCCACGCGGCAAAAATTAAATCGAAAAATCAATATCTTAAGGCTTGAACGCCACGTTTTGTGTACCGAGCTTCTGTACCAATCGCTAATGCGAAAGTTTACCGCTTGATTGCGCAACGCTTAGGGGGCGACTGAAGTTGTTCAGCGGGAAGCGTTTAGGTCGTATCGTAACGCTATCAGCCAGCGCCTCATTTTCAGCGTTGCGCTCTTCGGCGGTATAAGCGTTCATTATGCGTCGTTCCCCGAGTTTGAAACCGGATGCACACGGGACGCGAAGATTGACCGGCCGCGCGCTCTTGCTTCGACCTGCTCGCGCAAGCGGCGTGCCCCTTCTTTGATGTCCGGGACGTTCTGAAGCGTGCGACGCTCGGCTTCCCAATTTCGACGCTCGTAAGCTGCTCGCTTGGTCGCGTCGTCCGCCTGCTGCCGGACCTCGGCCATCTTGCGCTCGTTCTCCTCGGCCGACTGTTCCTTGCCGAACTGAACCAGGGCTTCCTCCCGGCTGAGGCCCTTCTTGCGGGTCAGCTCCTCCAGGCGGCGGCGCTTTCCGGCGGGCATCGAGCGCGTCCAGTCGGCGGTTGCCCGGCCGTTCCAGTAATCGACGATCGGCTCACGTGCCCTGGCTGAGAGGAGGAAGCCAACGGTCGGGAACTCGGGCGCGGGGCGCTGAGTGCGGAACCTGAGAGCTACGCCTCGAATGTCCCCCCACTCCCGGACGAACCAATCGACGAAGGCCAGAAGCTCTTGCCCGCTTTCCTCGGTCTTGGTGCCGTCCTTCCAGGGTTTCATCAGCGCCGATCGAATTTTATGGGCTGCGTTTTCGCCCCACTGAGGGCGGACGACGTTCGGGATGGCGCCGTGGACTTCATCGAAGGCGCGGTTGAACACCTGGATGACTTCCTCCGGCGTGACGGACTTGGCGCGCTGTTTGCGCGGCCCGGTCAGCGGCGCCAGCCGGTCGAACAATTCCGGGAGGGGGGGCGGCGCAACCGGGGGGAGGGAAGAAGACTTCCGCGAAGACAAGGGCTCTGCCTCCTCCGGATGTTCCCAGCCTTCGTTCGGGTCGAAAAGCTGCCCGCCGGACGTGAGCGGAGCGAGCGTGCCGGCCAAGCAGCTAGGTTCCCTTTCTTGGTCTTCCTTTCCAGTATGTTCCTTTATATGGACCGTTCGTTTCCGAGGGGGGAGCGACTGTCTTTCCGGTCAAGCGCTTTGCCATGGTCTTTTGTCCCTTATGATGGCGTTGAGGATGGTGAGGAGCTTTCGCATGGTTGCGACGG
>NZ_FWXR01000010.1 GCF_900176465.1 Fulvimarina manganoxydans | reverse complement strand
GAAGGGATCGAGCCATGCCACGATCTACCCGTGGGCGATCAGGGTCCCGTCGGTCTCCTTCCCGCACTCACTCTACACTATCCCAAACACACAGGGTCCCCGGCCCTAACGGGCCGAGGATGACGACCGGTCTCAATGTTTCGATTCATTGTCAGCCGTTTCCGGCTGACGCAGTCGGACGGACGGTCTCACCGAGGCGGGGTTCAGACCTGCCGGGCGCCGGAGGCCTGCGCGCCGTCCTTCGGCTCGTGATATTTATAGGGCAGGAACTTGCCGCTCATGGTGATCTTGACGCGGTCGCCGGCCGGATCCGGCTCGCGCTCCATCTTCACCACATAGTCGATGGCCGACATGATGCCGTCGCCGAACTCCTCGTGCAGCGTCTCCTTCATGGCCGGCCCGAAGATCAGCATCGCCTCGTAGAAGCGATAGAGCGTCGGGTCTTGGGGCGGCATGATCGTCTCGCGTCCGCGCATGGGGATTTCGGTCAGCATCTTCTCTTCCGACTTGGTAAGGCCGAAGAGCTCGGCGGCCTTGGCCGCCTGGGGGCAGGGAAGCGGCATATCGCCGAGGAGCGCCGTGGTGATGAAGATCTGGTTGTAGCCGCCGATCGCCTCGGCGATCGCCTTCCAGCTGAGATCCTTCTCGCGTTTGACGTCGAGGATCTTCTCGGTGAGTTCGGAACGGATCATGGCAGCTTTGTCCTCCAGCCTGTGAGTGTCGGAGAGACGAGTTGCAACGAGCGTGCCAGCTGCAAATGGGGCTATTGCGGGTCGATCCGGGCCGAGATCGCCCTCAACGAGGCAGACTGCCGAAGAGTTGGTCAGTCGATGTCGGTTGGCGCCGAGGCGGCGTCGTAAGGCGGCAAGGTGCGCTTGGGCTCGCCCGTATAGTCGACGGCCGTCAGATAGAGCCCGTCCGGTGGCGCGACGGGGCCGCAGGCGGTGCGATCGCGCGCGTCGAGTGCGTCTCTGACGTCGGCGCTTGTCCAGCGCTGCTCGCCGACGAGCTTCAGCGTGCCGGCGAAGGAGCGAATCTGGTTGTGCAGGAAGGATTGGGCCATGGCGACGATATGGACCTCGTCGCCGGGCCCCTTCGTCACGTCGAGTTTCTCCAGGGTCCGAATCGGGTTCTTGGCCTGGCAATGGGTCGAGCGGAAGGTGTTGAAATCATGGGTGCCCACGAGCACCTGCGCGGCCTCGTGCATCGCCTCGATATCGAGATCGCGCGATACCCACCAGACCTGACCATTCAGGATCGCGGCGGGCGCCCGGCGGTTGAAGATGCGATAGAGATACCAGCGGCGGCGCGCCGAAAAGCGAGCATCGAAATCCGCGCCGACCCCTTCGGCCTCGACGATCGCCACGCGCTCATCGCGCATATGGGCGTTGAGCGCGTCGCGCACGGTCTCGCCGCCATAGTCTTTCGGCAGGTCGATATGGGCGACCTGGCCGGTGGCATGCACACCGGCATCGGTGCGGCCCGCGCCGAACAGGGTCGGCCGCTCGCCGCAGAGCTTGTGGGCTGCGGTCTCGATGACCTCCTGCACGGACAGCCCGTTCTTCTGGCGCTGCCAGCCCACATAAGGCCGCCCGTCATATTCGACGGTGAGCTTGTAGCGGGGCATCAGGCGTCGTCCGACATCATGCCCAGCGCAGCGCCTGGCGCAACAGGCGTGCCGCGCAACAGATCGCCCGCCGTCATCGGCTTTCCGCCTGCGCGCTGCAGTTCCAGAAGGCGCACGGCGCCCGAGGCACAGGCGATCAGGAGACGATCGTCGAGGACCGTTCCAGGCGCCCCGTCGCCCGCTTCGGCGACAGCCCGCAAGAGCTTCACCCGCTCGCGCTTGTCACCGAGCGGCATTTCGGTCCAGGCGCCGGGAAAGGGCGAAAAGGCGTTGATCCGATGGGCGACCTCTTCGCCCGGTCTCGAAAAGTCGATGGCGGCTTCCGCCTTGTCGATCTTGCGGGCATAGGTCGCCTCGCGCCCGGTTCGCGCGCCAAGGCTTTCCTGATCCTCGAAGGTCAGCTGTCCCGCCCCCAGTCTGTCGAGCGCTTCGACCATCAGATCGGCCGAGATCGCCGCCAGCCGGTCATGGAGTTCGCCTGCCGTCTCGCTCGCCCCGATCTCGGTCTCGGCGGTGAGAGAGACAGGGCCGGTGTCGAGGCCGGTCTCCATCTTCATCACCATCATGCCTGTTGCCGGGTCGCCAGCCTCGATGGCGCGCTGAATGGGGGCGGCGCCCCGCCAGCGCGGCAGAAGCGAGCCATGACCGTTGAGGCAGCCATGGCGGGGCATATCGAGGACACTTTTCGGCAGAAGCAGCCCGTAAGCGACGACGACGGCCACGTCGAGATCGAGAGCGGCAAAGGCGTCCCTGTCCGCCTCGTCCTTGAAGTTCAGCGGCGTGCGGACTTCGAGGCCGAGTTCTTCGGCGGCCGCATGGACGGGAGAGGGCGTCAGCGTCAGGCCGCGACGGCCCGCCTTGCGCGGCGGCTGGGAATAGACGGCGGCGATGCGGTGGCCGGCGTCATAGAGCGCGCGAAGGGTCGGCACGGCAAAGGCAGGCGTGCCCATGAAAGCGAGATTGAGAGCCATGGGTGGGTGTTAGCGCCTGGCGATGGGCGAGGCAATGTGGCCTGCGAGCAGATGCGAGCCGGCACCGCTTGGGCGCCGAGCCAGGCCTTACTCGGCCAGATTGGCGAGGGTCATCTGCAGCTCTTCGATCCCGGCGCGCTTTTCCGAGGAGGTCGCGATGATGCCGGGAAAGGCGGCCGGGCGCTTTTTGATCGCCTCGGCGGTCGCCGCAATCAGCTTCGGCACGCCATAGGCCTTGATCTTGTCGGTCTTGGTCAGAACGATCTGATAGGAGACGGCCGCCTTGTCGAGAAGGCCCAGGACTTCCTCGTCATTCGCCTTGATGCCGTGGCGCGCGTCGATCAGCACGAAGACGCGCTTGAGGCTCGCCCGGCCGCGCAGATAGTCGAAGACGAGTTCGGTCCAGGCGTCGACCTTCTCCTTCGGCGCCTTGGCATAGCCATAGCCCGGCATGTCGACGAGGGCGAGCGGCGGGATGTCGGACAGATCTTTTCCGAAGCCGTCGGGCACGAAATAGTTCAGCTCCTGGGTCCGACCGGGCGTGTTGGAGGTGCGCGCCAGGCCCTTCTGGCCGAGAAGAGCGTTGATCAGCGAAGACTTGCCCACATTGGAGCGGCCGGCAAAGGCGACTTCCGGCGGCCCCTCCAAAGGGAGGAACTTCATCGCCGGCACGCCGCGCACGAAGATCCAGGGCTTGCGAAAGAGCCGGACGCCTCCGGTCTCGGGTGCCCCGTCGGATTTTATGTCGGTGTCGCTCATGCGGCGTTCTCCAGGGCGTCGATGTCCGACCCGCGAATGGCATTCAGATTGCGGCCGATCTTCTCGGCTGGCCAGTCCCACCAGGCGATCGCCAGCAACCGGTCCACGGTCGCCTCGTCGAAACGCCGACGGATCGGCTTTGCGGGATTGCCGCCGACGATCTCGTAGGGGCGAACGGGTGCCGTGACAACCGCGTGGGCGGCGACGATCGCGCCATCGCCGATCGAAACGCCTGGCATGATCACGGCCTTCTCGCCGATCCAGACATCGTTTCCGACGATCGTATCGCCCTTCAGCCCGGACAGGATGGTGTTCACGTCAAAACCCTTCTCCCAGCCTTCGCCAAAGATATTGAAGGGAAAGGTCGAAAAGCCGGTCATGGCATGGTTGGCGCCGTTCATGACGAACTGAATGCCGTGGGCGAGGGCGCAGAAGCGACCGATGACGAGCCTGTCCTCGATGAAGGGATAGAGATGGCCGACGCAGCGCTCCACGAAATGCTCGGGGCCGCTTGGGTCGTCATAATAGGTGTATTCGCCGATCTCGATCTGCGGGTGATCGACAAGGGGTTTCAAGAAACCGACGCGCGGATGGGCGGCGATCGGGTGCGGGGCGAGCGGGCTGGGGCCTTGCATGAGGGGCGTCCTGGCGAGGTGAGGGGACGGGCGGGTTCGATGGACCGGGCGCGACCGAAGACGCTCTCGTCGCCTTGGAACCTTCGAGCGGTCCTGCGGCTAAGACGAGCAAAACGATCGGTGCTTTCGGTGTCAGTTGTTCATCGGACCTGAGGTCTCTTCCCTGGTTCGCTCTTGCGGCAGGTTTCATTGGCTTGCCGGGCCGCCAATGCCTTGCTTGGCAAGCGAGCAAGGCGAGGATGCGCAGCTGTCCCTACGCCATTTGGCACTTGGATGAAAGGGCTCAGCAAAACGGTGATGCTTTGCGAGGCTCGTCCTCGAACTCAAAGAAAAATGGCGGACCGTTTCCGGCCCGCCATCGAAGCATATCAGTTTGAACGACCTCAGGACGAGGCCTTCGGTTTTCGTTTGAACGTATCTTTCAAATTGTCGAACAGTTCGATCTTGGCGCCGTTGCGCTTCATGATTACGCTCTGCTGGATGATCGACAGGGTGTTGTTCCATGTCCAGTAGATCACGAGACCCGCCGGGAAGGCGGCCAGCATGAAGGTGAAGACGATCGGCATCCAGGTGAAGATCATCGCCTGGGTCGGGTCCGGCGGCGTCGGATTCAGCTTCATCTGGATGAACATCGTGATGCCCATCAGGATCGGCCACACGCCGACCATCAGAATATGCGGCAGCTCCAGCGGGATCAGCCCGAAGAGATTGAAGATCGAGGTCGGGTCCGGCGCTGCCAGATCCTGGATCCAGCCGAAGAAGGGCGCGTGACGCATTTCGATCGTCACATAGAGCACCTTATAGAGAGCGAAAAAGACCGGAATCTGCACCAGGACGGGCCAGCAACCGGCGGCCGGATTGATCTTCTCCTCCTTATAGAGGCGCATCATCTCCTGCTGCTGCTTGGTCCGATCGTCC
The DNA here is from genome assembly GCF_900176465.1 of Fulvimarina manganoxydans. GTDB lineage: Bacteria > Pseudomonadota > Alphaproteobacteria > Rhizobiales > Rhizobiaceae > Fulvimarina > Fulvimarina manganoxydans. The sequence continues at coordinate 145,104 of NZ_FWXR01000010.1, read as the reverse complement.
TTATATTTCTCGCGCATCTCCATGATCTTCGGCTGCACGGTCTTCATACGCGCCATCGACTTGTAGCTCTTATTGGCGAGCGGGAAGAAAAGCAGCTTCAGGAAGACCGTGACGACGAGGATGGCGACGCCGAAATTGCCGACCAGCCGATAGATGTAGTCCAGCGCATGGAACATCGGCCGGGTGATGAAATAGAACCAGCCCCAGTCGATCAGCTGACCGAACTGACGGATGTTCAGCGTATCCTCATAGGAGTCGATGACATCGACGACCTTGGCGCCGGCAAAGGTGCGCGACGTCGTCGTGGCCTCGGCGCCCGGCGCGATCTGGATCGCGTCGGCGAGATATTCGGTCTGATAATGTGGGCGCTGGCCTTCTCGATAGAGGAATTGGGAATCGAAGGGGCGATTGCCCTCCGGCACCAGCGTCGTCGCCCAATATTTGTCGGTGATACCGAGCCAGCCGCCGGTCGCCTTGGGCTGGGTGATCTTCTTGTCGTCCTCGATCGCCGAATATTTGGTCTCTTCCAGGCCGGCCTCGCCGAAGACGCCGAGCAGGCCTTCGAAGAGGACATAGGCCGAGGCAACTTCCGGCTTGGAATAGCGCGCGATCCGCCCATAGGGCTGAATGCTCACGGCCGCATCGCCGGAATTGTGGACGCGGTCCTCGAAGGTGAACATGAACTTGTCGTCGACCGAGATCGTGCGCTGGATTTCCAGGCCGTTCGCGGTCGTGGCCGTCAGGGTCACCGGTGAATTGGGGGTCAGCTCCGCGCCTGCGGGCGCCTGCCACTGCGTCGCGGCGCCCGCGATCTGGCCGCTGCCCGGCGCGATGAAGCCATATTCGGCGAAATAGCCGTTGGGCATCGCCTCGGGCGAAAGGAGAACGATGGTCGGCGAGGAATCGTCGACGGTCTCGTGATAGTGCTTGAGGCGCAGATCGTCGAGGCGAGCGCCGGTCAGGTTGATCGAGCCGGACAGTTCCGGCGTGTCGATCGGAACGCGATTCGACTGGGCGAGAACGGCAGCGCGATCGCCGGCGGCAGGAAGCTGCGGGCTCGAGACGACGCTTTCGCGTCCCGATGGCGCGGTCAGGCTGTCCTGCTGAGTGCCGGCCGGGGTCTGGGGCGTCTGCAGCGAGCCGTCATTGGCCGGCGTCTGGCTCTCGGCGATCTCCGCCTGCCGCTGGCGCTCGGCTTCCATCCGCGGGCTGACCACGAGGAATTGCCAGCCGATGAGCACGGCGATCGACAAGGCCATCGCGATCAGGAAGTTGCGGTTGTTCTCCATCCTTCAGGACCTCGATGGATTAAGCGCCGCTCTGGCGCCGCCGTCCCTGACCATCGCCACTCTGGGCGGCGAGGCGCGAGAAGCGCCGGGACAATTCGTTGACGAGTTCGCCGAAGGGCAGGTCCGCGACGTCGGCTCGCGCGACGACGACGTAGTCGACCCCCTTCGCCATGGCCTCTGCCGCTCCGACCCGCACCGCTTCGCGCAGCCTTCGGCGGATTCGGTTGCGCAGAACCGCCTTGCCGACCTTCTTCGTCACGGTCAGACCCAATCGCGGCGGCGCATCGTCGCCCCGCTCGCGAGTCTCGACAAAGAAATAAGGGCCGTTCAGACGACGGCCCCGACGTGCGGCGAGGAATTCGGAGCGCTTGGTCATCCGCTCGACCGACATGTCGGCCTCCGTCATGCCGAGCGCTGCAATCCCGCCCGCGGGAAAGCGGACGGGGCGCGCGAGGATCGCTTAGGTCAGGCCGACAGGCGCTTGCGGCCGCGCGAGCGGCGAGCCGCGATCACCTTGCGACCACCCTTGGTCGCCATGCGCGCGCGAAAACCATGGCGGCGCTTACGAACGAGCCTGGATGGCTGATAGGTACGCTTCATCGTGTCTCTCCCACGCCCTGTAACGCGTGGACCCTTCGTCTCGAATGATCTCTTGAACTTCTCGGCGGCGGCGAGGGCAGGGCAAATGCCACCGCCGCGCAGGACACCGTCCGCTCGTCGCCGGGCTTATAAGGGCGAAAGGCGGTCAAAGTCAACGAATGCATGACAGGCAAGATCGCAAGCTTCGTGAAGGATGGCCGTAAGGCCTGTCGGACGGGACGCGCTCGCGGCAAGGTGACCGCTTGTGACAGGTTTGTGCGGTTGCCTTTCACGGGGCTTAGCCGAGAAACAGGGCGGAGCGGTCTTAGGCGAGGCGAAAGGATAGCTTCCAGTGCCGGAATTTGAAGACGAGGGCCCCAAAGGGCGACCATCTTGGCAGCGCTTCTGGCCCTTGGCGGTCGTTCTCCTGGCGCTCGCCGGCGCTTATGCCGCCGGGCTCGACCAATATCTTTCTTTGGAGGTCTTTCTCAACAGCCGGGAGGCGTTGCGGGCCGAGGTGGAGGCCCATCTCGCCCTCTCGATCGCGGTCTATATCCTCCTCTATGCGGTTCTCGTCGCGATCGCTTTCCCGGCGGCCTCGATCATCACGGTCGCGGCCGGCTTCGTTTTTGGCTGGCTCATCGGCGGGGCGCTGACGGTGATCGGCGCGACGATCGGGGCGGCGGTGATCTTTCTGGCCGCCCGCCATGCCTTTGGAGACTTTCTGCGCCGCAGGGCCGGCGGGGCGGTCAGCCGCTTTGCCGAAGGCTTTCGCAACGACGCCTTTTCCTACCTCCTCGTCATGCGCTTGACGCCAATTCTGCCCTTCTTCGCCGTCAATATCGCCCCGGCCTTTGTGGATATCTCGCTGCGCACCTATGTGCTCGCGACCTTTCTCGGCATCATTCCGGGCTCATTCGTCTATGCCTTTCTCGGCAGCGGAATCGATCAGGCGGTCGCCAATGTGGCCCATGACGGGCCCGTGACGATCGGCGATCTGGTGACCACGGAGATGACGGTCGCCTTGTTCGGCCTGTGCGCTCTCTCGGTGCTCGGCCTTCTTCTGAAGAAGACGTTCCTCAAAGGCCGCAGCCCGGCCCTCAGCGACAAGGGGCTTTGACCGCCATGGTGCTCGAACCCGATATCTGCGTCATCGGCGCCGGCTCCGGCGGGCTGACGGTGGCCGCCGCCGCCGCCGCCTTTGGTGTCCCGGTCGTCTTGATCGAGCGGGGCCGAATGGGGGGCGACTGCCTCAATTACGGCTGTGTGCCGTCCAAAGCGCTGATCGCGGCCGGAAAACGGGCGGAAGCCTTTCGCACCGCCATCCGCTTCGGCATCACCTCCGCCGAACCCGACATCGATTTCGCCGCCGTCAACGCCCATGTGCGCGGCGTCATCGAGACGATCGCGCCCAATGATTCGGTCGAGCGCTTCGAGGGCCTCGGCGTCAAGGTCGTTCAGGCCGATGCCCGCTTCGTCGACGCGCGCACCGTTGAAGCCGGCGGCGAGGCGATCCGAGCGCGACGCTTCGTGATCGCGGCGGGCTCGTCTCCGCTGGTGCCGGCGATCGAGGGGCTCGATCAGGTGCCGTTCCTGACCAACGAGACGTTGTTCGAACTGACAGAGGCGCCGAAACATCTCGTCGTCGTGGGCGGCGGGCCGATCGGGCTTGAAATGGCCGCCGCCCATCGCCGCCTCGGCTCCGAGGTCACCGTGCTTGCCGCGGGCGAAGCCCTTGCGCGAGACGACCGGGAGCTTGCTGACGTCGTTCTGAAGCGGCTTCGGGCGGAAGGCGTGCGGATCGAGACGGGTGCCCGGGTCGTGAGGGTCGGGGGTGAGGCCGGAGCCCTGAAGGTCCATGCCGAGCGAGGCAAGGAGACGCTTCTCGTTGAGGGCAGCCATCTGCTTATCGCCGTGGGCCGCAAGCCGAATGTGGACGGTCTCGGCTTGGAAGCGGCCAGCATCGACCATGACAAGGCGAGCATCAAGGTCGGGCGCGATCTTCGAACGAGCAATCGCCGAGCCTATGCGATCGGCGACATTGCCGGCGGGCCGCAATTCACCCATGTGGCAAATTATCACGCTGGGCTCGTCATCAGGGCGATCCTCTTCCGCCTGCCGGTGCGCACGCGTCACGAGACCATGCCGCGCGTGACCTATACCGATCCCGAACTCGGACAGGTCGGTCGCACCGAGGCGGAGGCGCGCGAGGCCGGGCTCGACGTCTCGGCGATCACCTGGCCCTATGCGGAGAACGATCGCGCCCAGGCCGAGCGGGCAACCGAAGGGCTCGTCAAGCTCGTCGTCGGTCGGCGCGGCAAGCTGATCGGGGCCGGGGTCGTCGGGGCGGGCGCCGGCGAGATCACCAATCTCTTGTCTCTCGCCGTCGCCAAGGGCATGTCGCTGTCCGATCTGCAAGGCTTCGTCTCCCCCTATCCGACCCTGTCGGAAATTGGCAAACGGGCGGCGACCGCCTACTATTCGCCCTATGCGAAGAAGCCGCTCGTTCGGCGAGCCATTGGCTTTTTGCGCCGTTTCGGCTGACGGGGCGAGGTTGTGTCACGGGTCGGTCGTTGAGGCATCCAAGACGCGGAAAGGGGCCGCGGCGGGTGGTTCGGACTTGGCGATTGGCGGCATGGAGATGTGCCGAGCGCTCGAAAAGCGGCGATGCGCTCTGTATCTAAGATGCGGCAGGCCGGCGGTTTGAGGCGAGGGGCGCCTTTCGATCGCCGGAAACGGGGACAAGACGATGCGGGGGACGCAATCAGCGACGGCCGAAACGGGCGAGCGCGAGGCCGAGGGGGCGCATCGCTCCCTGTCCGCGCGTCTCCTCGTCTTCACCATGCTCGCCGTCATGCTGGCCGAGGTGCTGATCTTCGTCCCCTCTATCGCCCGGTTCCGGCATGAATGGCTGGTGGACAAACTGGAGACCGCGGCGGTCGCGGGCCTTGCCTCAGCCGATCCTGACGATCCCGCGACCCTCAGCCCGGCCGAGGGCATTTTGTCGAGCGATCAGCAGGCCGATCTTCTCGAGGCGCTGGATGCAAGGCTGATCGCCGTCAGCGGCCGGGGCTCGACGCGGCTGATCGCCCGCGATCCGTCGCTTTCGGCAATCGACGAGACGCTCGTCGTGGACGAGGAAGGGCCGATCGACATGATCGGCCGCGCTTTCGCCGAGCTCTTCACCGGCGGTGAGCAGACCCTGCGGGTGCTTGGCCCCGTCGGCGACGGACGCTTCCGCATGGAGGTGGTGCTCGAAGACGGGAAGCTTAGGCGCGACATGCTCGTCTATTCGCGCAACATCTTCTTCCTGTCCTTGGTCGTGGCGGCGATCGCCGGTCTGTGCCTTTGGGCTTTCCTGCGCGCCATCCTCATCCGCCCCATCCAGCGCCTGACGACGGCGATGCTACGTTTTGGAGAGCGCCCCTCCGATCCGAACCGGATCATCAAGCCCTCATTCCGCGATGACGAAATCGGGATCGCGGAGCGCGAGCTCGCCGCCATGCAGACGCGGTTGGCCGAGACCTTGCGCGAGCAGCGGCATCTCGCCGATCTCGGCCTCGCCGTATCCAAGATCAATCACGATCTCCGAAACATCCTGGCCTCCGCCCAGATGATCTCCGACCGTCTGTCGACGCTCCCGGACCCACGGGTTCAGCGCATCGCGCCGATGCTTTTAAAAAGCCTCGACCGCGCGCTGCATTATACCCAGTCGGTGCTCGCCTATGGCCGCGCGGTCGAAGCAAAGCCCAATCGGTGGCAGGTCGACCTCCATCAGATCGTCTGTGACGTGCGCGATCTGCTCTCGCTCGGCAATGAGGAGGCCGAGATCGAATTCGTCAATGCCGTGCCTCAGGGTTTCGAACTCTCGGTCGATCCCGAACAGATCCATCGGCTCCTGACCAATCTCTGCCGAAACGCCGTCCAGGCGCTTCAGTCCGACGAGATGGAGGGTATCGGGATCGTGCGCCGTCTGACGATCGGCGTCGAGCCATCCATGAAGGATAGGGCTTCAGGCGAGGTTCTGATCTTTGTGGAGGACACGGGGCCGGGGCTGCCGACCAAGGCGCGGGAAAACCTCTTCCAGGCCTTCCGTGGCTCGGCCCGGTCCGGCGGAACGGGGCTCGGCCTTGCGATCGCGGCTGAGATCGTCGAAGCCCATGGCGGACGGATCGACCTTGCCAATCTCGATGCGCCCGGTGCGCGCTTCGAGATCACCCTTCCGACCTCGATCGGTGAGCGCGAGGAGGGCGAAAAGCGCACGGAAAACGAGGGACGGTAGAGCCGCGCTCGCCTGTGGCCGGTTATCCAACGACAACGAGCGGCCTTTGAGCCGCTCGCATTGAACAATCTGACGGAGATGAAGGCGAGGGCTCAAGGGGCCGCTCGCCGGTCACGCTCAGCGGCGCGCGATGCCCTGACGGCCATTGATGGCCATTGGCGCGAGCTGCTGGGCCATCTGCTCGAGTTGGGCCTGCTTCACGCCGGTCTGCTCGGCCATCTCGCGCGTCATAAACACCGAACGGCCCGACTTGATCGCATCGCCTTGTGGTCCGACCAGAGACCAAGTCCAGGAACCATCGGGCAGTTTGTCGGTGCGGACGCGGATCGCTTGGGTCTGCGGGGTCATCAATACTCTCCCGAATTGGACGATACTTAAGAACGCGGAGACCAACCGAAAGGTTTCCGCCCGATAGCCGGCCAAGACCATCTTGGCTGAAATCACCGCCGCTTGCGACGGGTAAATGACCGCCGAAAGCCGCGACAGAGGGTGCGCCGACGAGGCTTGTCCTCCTAAACCCTTATGCAAATGTCGGTTTTCGGCGTCTCGGACCGTTAACCGTATTTTCATGATTTCAGTCATGAGACTGACATTCGATGAGGGCCTATGGGGAGCAATATTTACAAAAATCCGCTGGGACAAGACGTCTCCCGGAGGGGTGAAGTATATAAATCGATTAGTCTAATCGATTTTATTTCGGCGCGGCGGCGATCCGCCTCGGACCGTTCGTCCTTGGGGTTTCTCAAGAGGCTTTGCGGAGAAGAGTCGGCGCTTGGGGTCTTGGCAGCTTCGTTGAAGAGGCTCGAGCGAGCCGTCTCGTCAGCGCCGATTCGACCTGGGAATGCCTTGCGAAATCCGGTCCTGCGTTATCTTCTAACGATATGGTTCGCGCGTGAGCTAATTGGCGCGACCGTGATCGCTCGTATGATCAGGAGACGATGATGGACATTCTTTACACAGCAAGCGCCACGGCTAAGGGCGGACGGGCGGGGCATGTGCGCTCGTCGGATGGGGTTCTCGATCTCGCGCTGGCTTATCCAAAGGAGCTCGGCGGTCCGGGTGGCGATGCGACCAATCCGGAGCAACTTTTTGCAGCCGGTTACTCGGCCTGTTTCGAGAATGCCCTGATGCGGGTTGCTCGCGAGAAGAAGTCGCCTTTGAAGGAGTCGACCGTCACCGCCCATGTGGGAATCGGGCGCGAGGAGGATGGGTTTTTCCGCCTGAGCGTGACCCTGGAGGTCAGCGCACCAGGTCGCGAACGGGCTGAGATCGAGGAGTTCACGCGTATCGCCCATGAAGAGGTCTGCCCCTATTCCCGCGCGATCCGTGGGAATATCGACGTGACGGTGAAGGTCGTCGAATGAAAGAGGCGGGAATGCCTTCTTCAATGTGCGCAAACAAAACACCCGGCGTCTCTCGACGCCGGGTGTTTTTATTCGAAGCGAAGGGGCCTGGAGGTCGCGTCCCACCACCTGGCTACGAAAGGGATGGGTCGCGAGATCATTCGCCTCTTCAGAGGGTCAGGCGGCCTTCTGCTCGGCCGTCTTCAGCTGCTCCCAGCCGGCATCGGGCGTAAAGCGCGGACCGTGCTTGTCCTTCAGCTTTTCGAGCTTGGCGACGATCTCGTCGATGCCGCGTGTCCTCGCATAGTGGATCGGTCCGCCTCGGAAGGGCGCAAAGCCCGTGCCGAAGATCATGGCGCCATCGGCCATGTCCTCATCTTCGATGACGCCTTCGCGCAGACAAGCGACGACGGCGTTCAGCATGGGAAGAATCAGTCGATCGAGGAGATCGGGATCGTCCTTGGTGTCGTCCTTGAGCGCATCGACCGGCTTCTTCTTTGGCTTGCCGTCTGGCCCGAATTCATAGAGGCCCCCGCCAGTCTTGCGACCGAGCTTGCCCTCCTCGACCATCTTTGGCAGCCATTCGGGCGTGCGCGGGAAGGGCTGGTCCAGTCGCTCGGCGAGCGAGGTCGCCACATCGAGGGCGATGTCCAGACCGACCTGATCGGACAGTTCGACCGGGCCCATCGGCATGCCGAATTCCTCGGCGCGGTGATCGATGCGCTCCTTCGGAATACCTTCGTCGACCATCAGAATCGCTTCGGACATATATGGAACGAGGGCGCGGTTGACGAGGAAGCCGGGCGCGGACTTGACCGGCGTCGGCAGGCGCGAGAGCTCCACCGCGAAATCGGTCGCCCGCTGCGCCGTCTCCGGCGCCACACGGTCGTGTGAGACGATCTCGATCAGTTGCATGCGCGAGACCGGGTTGAAGAAGTGGAGCCCGACAAAGCGCGAGGGATCGGAGAGACCCTCGGCGAGATCGTTCAGGGGCAGCGCCGAGGTGTTGGTGGCGAGGATCGCCCCGTCCTTCAGCTTGGGCTCGATATCGGCGTAGATCTTGCGCTTCAGGTCGAGCTTCTCCGGCACCGCCTCGATGACGATGTCGGCGTGGGACGCGCCGAGACCGTCCACATCGGGGATCAGCCGGTCGAGCGCATCGCGGACCTTGATCGAATCCTTCAGCGTTGCCTGCAGCATCTTCGATGCCGCCTTGATTGCTCGGCCCATGGGCTTTAGCGCCACATCGGCGAGGGTGACGCGGAAGCCCTGCTTGGCGGCCCAGGCGGCGATCTCGCCGCCCATGGCGCCGGCACCGATCACATGGACATGGGACACGCCCGACTTGCCGCTGCGCAGGCCGCGCATCTTCTCACGCAGGAAGAAGACCCGGACGAGATTGCGCGAGGTGTCTGTCTCGATGAGCTTGGCAAAGCTCTCCATCTCGGCCTTCTGCATAGACGACCGGGAGCCGCCATGCTCCTCCCACAGGTCGATCAGGGCATAAGGCGCTGGATATTGCGCCTTGGGCGCCTTCTCCTTGGTCTTCTTGCGCATCTGCCGGGCCGCGAAGCTGCGCGCGGGCTTTAGCGAGAAGGCCTTGGTCTTCAGGTCCGGCTCACGGCCGATATCGCCATAGAGCGCCGCCTCGACGGCAGCGCGCACATGGCGCTCCTCGCAGACGGCATCGACCAGGCCGATCGATTTGGCCCGGCGGGCGGAGATCGACTTGCCGGTCAGCATCAGGGTCATGGCTTCGATCGGATCGGCCTTCATCGTCGAGCGATAGGTGCCGCCGAGGCCCGGATGCAGGCCCAGCATCACTTCGGGAAAGCCGAGTGAGGCCCCGGCCACCGCGATGCGCCGGTCGCATGCGAGCGCGAGCTCGAGGCCGCCGCCGAGACAATGGCCGTGCAGGACGGCGATCGTCTTGGCCTGGACCTGCTCCAGCCGATCGAGGATCAGATGGGCTTCCTTGATCATTCCGGTGATGTCGCCGGTGGTCGCGCCCACGAACTGGCGGATGTCGGCGCCGGCTGCAAAGCCCGCCGGCTTCGCCGATCGGATGACGACGGCCGAGGGCTTCTTGTCGATGATGTGGTCGACATGGTGGCCCAGCTCTTCGAGCACGCCGCGATCGATCGTGTTCACCGACTTGCCGGGGCAATCGAGGATCAGCCAATAGATGTAGTCGTCGTCGATCTCGGCTCGCCAATTGCCGGTCTGTTCGGCAAAGCGCGCCGGCCCGAGTTCGAGCGCGCGACCGGAAAGTGCGGAAAGCATTCTGCCCATAGTCTTATCCTTGCGTTCTGACGCCGGCGGTCTTCTCGTCGCTAATTCTTGTGATTTTCAATATAAATGCCAAGACAGCAAATCCGTACACCATTAAATTGAAGAATGATAATAATATCGAAAAGAAGTTCGCATCCGAACTCAGTGATTTTTCTATGGCATTGCGAAAAAGTGCAGAGATGCCATGCGTTGCCACAAAAAATACTAAAAAATACAGGTATACATCTCTATCGATGCTCCTGAGCGCTGAGGCGAAAAGCTTGCGGACAAAAAGGAATATACCAAGAATTACAATAAAAAATTGTAATAAACCTGGAATAGCCTCAATTGAAGTTAGTTGACTAGCTGCGTTCTTGATGTTCTCCGAATTGATAGCGAGGCGATAAAGATCATTCGCGATTGGAGCCACGAAGGCTCCAATCAATGCTGCTACAATGGCGATGAAAAATTGGGTCTTCACCGCTCAACTTGACCTCAGGCCGCTTCCAGCAGCATGGCGCCGCCCAGGCCGCCGCCGATGCATTGGGTGGCGATGCCACGCTTCTTGCCGAGGCGCTTCAACGTGTTGGCGAGATGCAGGGTGATGCGGTTGCCAGAGGTGCCGACGGGGTGGCCGCAAGCGATGGCGCCACCGTCGACATTCAGCTTGTCGCGCTCGATCCGTCCGCCGCGCCCATCGAGGCCCAGCACGCCATCGGCGATATCCGGCTGGTCGAGCGCGGCGACACAGGACAGAACCTGCGTGGCGAAGGCCTCGTTCAATTCCCACAGATCGACGTCCGCGACGGCCATTTCCTGGCGCCGGAGGATCGGCGCGACGGAAGTGACGGGGCCGAGACCCATGATCGAGGGATCGAGGCCGCCCCAATCGGAATCGACGATACGGGCGAGCGGCGTCAGGCCATGCTGGGAGACGGCCTCCTCGGATGCGAGAATCAGCCAGGAAGCGCCGTCGGTGATCTGCGAGGCGTTGCCGGGCGTCACCTTGCCATAGGGGCGTTCGAAAGCGGGCTTCAGCTTGCTGAGAGACTTGACCGTCGAGCCCGGACGCACGCCGTCGTCATGGTCGAAAACCTGACCGTCGCGCGCCACCATGGGCAGCATCTCGCCCTTCAGCCAGCCTTCCCGGGTCGCATGGTCGAGCCGGTTGTGGCTCTCGGCCGCATAAGCGTCGGCCTCGCGGCGGGAAATGCCGAAGAGATGGGCGAGGATTTCGGCTGTCTGGCCCATATTAAGTTCGGTGATCGGATCGGTGAGGCCGCGCTCCAGCCCGACATAGGGCTTCAGATGGTTCAGCTTGAGCTTGGAGAAGACTTTGAGCCGCTCACCGGGCGAACGCGCCCGGTTGAGCTCGGCGAACCAGTCCACCGCGCCGCGCTGGAGAACCAGCGGCGAGTGGCTGAGCGCCTCGGCGCCGCCCGCCATCACGATGTCGGCCGTGCCGCGCTCGATATAGCGGAAGGCGGTGTCGAGCGATTGCATGCCCGACCCGCAATTGATCTGCACCGTGAAGGCCGGCGTTTCGTCCGACAGGCCGAGACGAAGCCCGGCGACGCGCGCCGGGTTCATCTCGTCCGCAATCACGTTCACGCAGCCCAGAATGACCAGATCGATGGCCTTGACCGGAAAGGGCTGACGCAGAAGAAGCGGCCGCCCGCACTGGACGGCGAGATCGACGGGGGTAAAAGGCCCGGGCTTACCACGGGCCTTGATGAACGGCGTGCGCGCCCCGTCGACGATATAGACCGGTCTCGGCATTACTCGGCTGCCTCGCGTTGCGTTGTGTGAATGTCACGACCCCTGGCGTCGTTCGCATCGAAGCGGGAGACTTCGCTTATGGGGAAGCTGTCGACTTCGACGACCTTTCGCTTGGCCGCGAAGTAGTCGGTCAGGCGCTTGTGATCAGTCTCGGAGATGACGCCCTGGTCGAGGGCCTTCTTCGGATCGCGGATCTTGGCCTCGCGCATCTTCTTCTCGATCGGCTCGACCTCGATGGCGAGTTCGAAGGCGCGTTCGAGATCCTGGACCGGATGGGCGTCATGACGCTCGCCGAGATAGATGTCGGCGGTCAGGCGATCGCGCTGGGACGAGGGCCGCATCAGAACCTCGGCCACTTCGCGCACCAGATCGTCGGCCGGCTGCTGATAGGGCACGCCGAGCGGGAAGGCGAGGAAGCGCACGAGGCTCGCCGCCCAACGGGCCGGCAGATTGTCGAGAACGCCGTCAAAGGCGAGCGCCATCCGGTTGATGCCGTTCTGCATGACAAGTTCGACGATCGGCTTGTCGGCCTCCGGCCGACCCTCGGTCTCGAAGCGCTTCAGCGCTGCGGCGAGGAGATAGAGTTCGGCGAGAATGTCGCCGAGACGAGCCGAGATCATCTCACGCCGCTTCAGCGAGCCGCCGAGCGTGGCGAGCGATAGATCGGCGAGAAGCGCGAAGGCCGAGGAGAAGCGCGACAGCTGACGCCAATGGCTCGTCAGCGCCACCTTCTTGGGTGCCGGCGCCGCAAGACCCCCGGTCCAGCCCCGGGCGAAGGCGCGGAACGAGTTCTTCACCGCATGGCCGACATGGGACCAGAAGGCGTCGTCGAAATTCTTCAGGCCGCGCTCCTGATCGGTGTCGGAGAGCGCCGTCATCTCCCTCAGCATGAAGGGATGGGCCCGGATCGCGCCCTGGCCGAAGATCATCAGGCTTCGGGTGAGGATGTTCGCACCCTCGACCGTGATCCCGACCGGCACGGCGCGATATTGCGCGGCCATATAGTTCTTCGGACCATCGATGATCGCCTTGCCGGCATGAATGTCCATCGAGCGCTCGATGCATTCGCGCATTCGATAGGTGGCATGGGCCTTCATGATCGCCGAGATGACCGACGGCTTGTGGCCCTCGTCGAGGGCGGCGACCGTCAGACGGCGAGCCGCGTCGATCTGATAGGAATGGGCGGCGATCTCGGCGAGCGGACCCTGAATGCCTTCGAACATGCCGATGGGCACGTTGAACTGGGTGCGAACGCGGGCATAGGCGCCGGCCGTTCGTGCGCAGACCGCAGCCGAAGCGGCCGACTGGGAGGGCAGCGAAATGCCGCGACCAGCCGCGAGGGCCGTCATCAGCATCGTCCAGCCCTTGCCGATCTGCTCGGGACCGCCGAGAATCCAGTCCATCGGAATGAAGACATCGCGGCCGATCAGGGGACCGTTCTGGAAATAGGTGAAGAGCGGGATGTGCCGCTCGCCCTGGTCGACGCCCGGATGCGAGGTCGGGAGAAGGGCGACGGTGATTCCGAGATCGGTGCCCTTGCCGAGATGGTTCTCCGGGTCGCGCATCTTGAAGGCGAGACCCATGACGGTCGCGACCGGGCCGAGGGTGATGTAGCGCTTTTCGAAGTTCAGGCGGATGCCGAGGACTTCCTTGCCCTCATGCTGGCCATATTCGACGATGCCCGTATCCTGCATAGCGGCGGCATCCGAGCCGGCATCCGGCGAGGTCAGGCCGAAGCAGGGGATTTCGCGGCCGTCGGCGAGGCGCGGCAGCCAGTAGTCGCACTGCTCCTTGGTGCCGAAATGGAGCATTAGCTCGCCCGGTCCAAGCGAATTGGGAACCATGACGGTGACGCCGGCCGTCACCGAACAGGACGAAACCTTGCGCACCACTTCCGAATGGGCGGTGTTGGAGAATCCGAGACCGCCATATTCCTTCGGGATGATCATGCCGAAGAACTTGTTCGTCCGCATGAATTCCCAGACCTGCGGCGGCAGGTCATGGTCCTCGTGGACGATCTTCCAATCGTCGATCATGCCGCAAAGCTCGGCGGTCGGGCCGTCCAGGAAGGCCTGCTCTTCCGGTGTCAGACGTGCCGGCGCCATATCGACGAGGCTCTGCCAGTCGGGATTGCCGGTAAACAGCTCGCCGTCAAACCAGACCGTGCCCGCGCCGATCGCCTCGCGCTCGGTCTCCGAGATCGGCGGCATGACGCCCTTGGCCCAACGGAAAATGGGTTTGGTCAGCTTGTTGATGCGAAAGCCCATGGGTTCACTCCCTATCCATCCCTTCCGCCTGTCTGTCGCGAGCAGATGTAGGGCTGATTGCCCCATTTCCAGCCCACAGGCGGCAAAGTTCATCTTACCTATATGACATCTTACGTAAACGGAAGAACCATTCTTTGCGAGATTGAAGGGCGCGGCGTATTTTCACAGGATGCCGGAGACAGGCCCGGACAGGGGCCCTTGCCCGATCACAAAATGGAGAGGGGATGATATCCGGTCGGTCCAGGCTTTGAATGGCGGCTGCGATCTTGCGGAATGGAGAGCGACCTGCGAGGCGATCGTTCAGGATCATACCTATGGCTTCCGGTTCTGACCGATGGCCGTCGGTATTGGCCCACAGGACGCTCGAACGTTACCGCGGCCCGGTGCGTCAGCATCTCGGGCAGTTGGTAGCAAGATTTAAGGGACGGCAACGGCGTTGAGCACCAAGACGATGAGCACCGGGTCCGCCGACAGCGCGACCCATGCGAGCCTCGGCATCGCCATGATGCTTTTCGGCATCTTTCTCTTCATGGCGAACGATACGCTCGGCAAATGGCTGGTCTCGACCTATTCGATCGGCCAAGTCCTTTTCATGCGCTCGGCGGCTGCGCTTCTCGTCGTGATCGTGCTCTTGAAGAGCGGGGGCTATCGGCGGGTCATCGCTGTCGATCGCCCCGGTCTGCAGGCCTTGCGGGCAATCTTCGCGACATTGGAGGTCGTCGCCTTCTATGGCGCGGTCGCCTATCTGCCATTGGCCGATACGATGGCGTTCTGGCTGGCGGCTCCGATCTATGTGGCGGCGCTCTCGCCGCTCTTTCTGGGCGAGAAGGTGGGTGCCCGGCGCTGGACGGCGATTCTCATCGGTTTCGTCGGGGTGATCGTCGTGCTGCGCCCCTCATCCGCGAGCTTGACCGGTCCGGCGCTGATCGCGGTGGCCGGCAGCCTCACCTTCGCGTTGATGATGCTGACGGCGCGCTCTCTGCGCGGCACGCCCGATCTCGTTCTCGTCTTCTGGCAGAGCGTCGGCGCGCTGCTTGCCGGGCTTGTCCTGATGCCTTTCGGCTGGGTGACGCCACCTGCCCTCGATATCGGTCTCTTCGCCGTTCTCGGGATCACCGCGATGTTTGCCCATATGTGCGTGACGCGAGCCTTCAAGCTTGGCGATGCGGCACAGATCGCGCCCTTGCAATATACGATGCTCGTCTGGGCGGCGCTGTTCGGCTATCTCGTCTTCGGCGACGTGCCGCAGCCGACCATGCTGATCGGCGCGGCGATCATCGTCGGCTCGGGCCTCTTCATCTTCTTCCGCGAACGCCAACTCGCCAAGAAAAGCGCCGTTGCCTCCGAGCCGCTGCCGCCGGGGTGAGGGGCGTATCTTCAGCGATATTCAGGATATCGCCGATTGGCGCTTTTTCGCTGAACGTTTCGGACTAACCCTCATCGCCTGCCGGCACTTCTCCCCACGGGGGAGAAGCCGAAGCGTCCATGCCCGGCTCTTAACCTCCAGCGAGACGATGTGCGAATCTCTTAGGGTCGGGGCCCCGAGAATGACGAAATGTCTGGGTTCGTGATCCGTCGGATAAGCATGGACTAATGCGCTGAGGGTTGCACTCGGGCGCGTGAGGATCGGAGACGATCCGATCGAGATCCATGCGCCATAGCCCCATGCGTCCGGCCATAAAAAATCCCCCCTCCCGAGAGGTTGGGAGAGGGGATCGGATGGTGCCGCGATGGACGCTTGAGCCTCAGGCGGCCTTGCGGCTCTTCTCGAAGCGCTTGCGCTCATGGGGGTCGAGATAGAGCTTGCGCAGGCGAATGTTCTTCGGCGTGACCTCGACGAGTTCGTCGTCCTGGATCCAGGACAGCGCGCGATCGAGCGTCATGCGGACCGGCGGGGTCAGCTTGACGGCCTCGTCCTTGCCGGAAGCGCGCATATTGGTCAGCTTCTTGCCCTTCAGAACGTTCACTTCCAGGTCGTTTTCGCGGGTGTGGATGCCGATGATCATCCCGGCATAGACCTTCACGCCGGCATCGATGATCATGGGGCCGCGATCCTCCAGATTGAACATCGCGTAAGCGACGCTCTCGCCGTCTTCCGACGAGATCAGGACGCCGTTGTTGCGGCCCGCGAGCTCGCCCTTGAAGGGCTGATAGGAGTGGAAGAGGCGGTTCATGATCGCCGTGCCGCGCGTATCGGTCAGAAGCTCCGACTGATAGCCGATGAGGCCACGGGTGGGGGCGTGGAAGACGAGGCGCTGGCGATCGCCGCCGGACGGGCGCAGCTCGATCATCTCGGCCTTGCGCTCGCTCATCTTCTGGACGACGACGCCGGAATGCTCCTCGTCGACGTCGATGACGACCTCTTCGATCGGCTCCAGAAGCTCGCCATTCTCGCCTTCCTTCATGACGACGCGCGGACGCGAAATGCCGAGCTCGAAGCCCTCGCGGCGCATGGTCTCGATCAGGACGGCGAGCTGCAGCTCACCACGGCCGGACACGTAGAACGAGTCCTTGTCCTCGGCTTCCTGGATCTGCAGCGCCACATTGCCCTCGGCCTCCTTCATCAGGCGGTCGCGGATGACGCGGCTCGTCACCTTGTCGCCCTCGGTGCCGGCAAGCGGGGAATCGTTGACGATGAAGCTCATCGTCACGGTCGGCGGATCGATCGGCTGGGCGTTGAGCGGCTCGCTGACGGCCGGATCGCAGAAGGTGTCGGCGACGGTGCCCTTCTGAAGGCCGGCGATCGCCACGATGTCGCCGGCTTCGGCGAAATCGACCGGCACGCGCTCGAGGCCACGGAAGGCGAGAATCTTGGAGATACGACCGGCTTCCAGTTGCTTGCCGTCGCGGTTCAGCACCTTGACCGCCTGGTTCGGCTTGATGGAGCCGGCCTGGATGCGGCCGGTGATGAGGCGGCCAAGGAACGGATTGGCCTCGAGGATGGTGCCGATCATTTTGAACGGCTCGTCCTTGCCCGCCGTGTCGGGCGCCGGCACATGGTTGACGATCAGCTCGAAGAGCGGCGTCAGACCGTCGTCCTGGGAGCCATTGGGCTCTTTGGCCACCCAGCCATTGCGGCCCGAGCCGTAAAGGACGGGGAAGTCGAGCTGCTCTTCATTGGCGTCGAGCGCGACGAAGAGGTCGAAGATCTCGTCGAGAACCGCCTGATGGCGCTCGTCCTGACGGTCGATCTTGTTGATGACGACGATAGGCTTCAGGCCGACCTTCAGCGCTTTGCCAAGCACAAACTTCGTCTGCGGCATCGGGCCTTCGGCCGCATCGACGAGAATGACCGCGCCGTCCACCATGTTCAGGATACGCTCGACCTCACCACCGAAATCGGCGTGGCCCGGCGTGTCGACGATGTTGATGCGCGTGTCGTTCCACTCGACCGAGGTGGCCTTGGCTAGGATCGTGATGCCACGCTCCTTTTCCAGGTCGTTGGAGTCCATGGCGCGCTCTTCGGTGCGCTGGTTCTCGCGGAAGGTGCCCGATTGGGCGAGGAGCTTGTCGACGAGGGTCGTCTTGCCATGGTCAACGTGCGCGATGATCGCGATGTTGCGAAGCTTCATAAGGATGGTCACCGGAAACGTGCAAAGACAGCCGATCCACGCCTCTCGGGCGCCCGGCTGCATTCGGCTCTCTTTAATGGTCGGCCCGGCCTATACAGGATTTTTCGCAAGCGCGAAAGGCCCGCGTGATTCGCGAGGGCCAGAAGGTTAAATGAGAGGGTCGGATCAGCGCTAGGGTGCGAGCGATCGGCGGCGGGGGTGATCAGCCCTTATTCTTGCGGCTTCACACAGCCCACATAGTCGCCCGACTGGGCGGCGAGGCGCTGAACCCTGTCGGCGAGACGGGCCTGGCGCCGCGTTGGATTGGCCGGATTGCGATCGTCCGGATTGGGCAGGGTCACGGCCAGAAGCGCGGCCTGGCGGGCCGTCAGTTCGGAAGCGGGGCGGCCGAAATAATGCTGGCTCGCCGCCTCGATCCCGTAGACGCCGGTGTCCCACTCCACGATGTTGAGATAGATCTCGAAGAGCCGCCGTTTCGACAGGACGAGGTCGAGATAGATGGCGAGCGGCAGTTCCAGAGCCTTGCGCAGATAGGACCGGCCATTCCACAGAAAGAGATTCTTGGCCGTCTGCATGGTGATGGTCGAGGCGCCGCGCGTCTCCTCTCCCTCCATGAACTGGTCGACCACAGCCCGCATCTCCCCCCAATCGACCCCGTGATGGCGACAATATTGGCCGTCCTCGGACATCAGAACCGAATAGCGCAGGACCGGCGCCACCTCGTCGAGGGGCACCCAGTCGCGCAGGTAGGGGCGGAAGGTGAAGTGGTCGCGCAGCATCAGCGTCGAGACTGGATTGATGAAGGGCAGCGCATAGATCGGCGTCAGGACGGCCGGGATCGCCGCGAGAATGAGTAGCCCGGCGAGAATGGTGACGATGATCTTGCGCAGCATGGCGTCCGGTCGGCCTCGATCGCTTCGGATGCCGGCCGCCTCGATCCCCTCCGGCTCTCAGCGGCGCCCTTTGGGTATCGGCAGCGCCGATCCGCTCCCTTCTCCATGACCTGTGGCAGAGCGGGCCGAACCCTGCAAGAAGCGCGGCGCGCGGCGCGATAGGCAAAGGGCCCTGCGGCCGCGCCCGTCCATCGCGCCACGAAACCATCGGCCCGCTGCGCCCGCGCAGCCTTCCTTATGCTATCAGGCTCGCGAATCCCGCCCGAAAGGATTCGGGAGCCTGCTTGGAGATCGTCCATGTTCGAAAGCCGCCTTGCCGCTGTCGCTGCCCGTATCGAGGCCCGTCTCGGCGACCATCTTTCGGGAGATGAGGGCGCACTCGCCGGGGCGCCGGATCGCCTTCTTCAGGCGATGCGCCACGGCGCGCTAGGTGGCGGCAAGCGGCTTCGGCCCTTCCTTCTCATTGAGAGCGCGGCCCTTTTCGGCTTGACGGAGGACGACGTCCTCAATTGCGCAACGGCACTCGAGGCGATCCACTGCTATTCGCTCGTTCATGACGATCTGCCGGCCATGGACGACGACGACCTGCGGCGTGGCCAGCCGACCGTTCATAAAGCCTATGACGAGGCGACGGCGATTCTGGCCGGTGACAGTCTCTTGACGCTCGCCTTTGCCCTCGTCGCCGGGGAGCGGGCGCTGCCAGCCGAGGCGCGGGTCGAGATCGCCTTGCTCTTGGCGCGCGATGCTGGGGCTGCGGGCATGGCCGGCGGGCAAGCGCTGGATCTTGCCGCCGAAAGTACTGAACTCTCCGAGGCCGAGATCGCCCGCATGCAGGCGCTGAAGACCGGCGCCCTGATCGCCTTTGCCTGCGAGGCAGGGGCGATCGCTGGGAATGCAGGCGCTGATGAACGCCACAGGCTTCGCCGCTTCGGCGAGATCATCGGTCTCGCCTTCCAGTTGGCTGACGATCTTTTGGACGAAACTGCCGATGCGAGCCAGCTCGGCAAGGCAGCTGGCAAGGATCGCGCACGCGGCAAGAAGACTTTGCCGGCGCTTTTCGGCATCGAATGGACACGCAGGCGCCTTGCGGAGCTGGTGGCGGAGGCCGAAGGGGTGCTCGCCCCCTTTGGCGATCGGGCCGAGGTGCTGATCGCCGCCGCGCGCTTTATCGCTGAGCGGGATCGGTGAACAGCGAGAAATCCGCCCTTTCCCGGGACCCTGAACGAAAAAAGCGCGAGGCCGGGAAGCCATGAGGCGGCTCGTCGGCATCGCGCTTTCTGATGCGCCCTGGAGGGGACGTCGAACGATTGTCCTCCGCTTAGCGTCAGACATCGCTTAAGATGGATCGATCAGGCGACGTAGGCCGAGCGGTCGGCATTCGTCTCGAGAAGAGCCGCCCGGAGTTTTTCCATGGCGCGGGTCTCGATCTGGCGGACACGTTCCTTGGAAATGCCGAGCTTGGTGCCGAGGGCTTCAAGGGTGGCGCCCTCGTCCTGCAGACGGCGCTCGCGGATGATCTTCAATTCGCGCTCGGACAGAACTTCCAGCGCATTGGTCAGCCAGGTGACGCGGCGCTCGTCGTCGATCGAGGTGGAGACCGTCTCGTCGGGAAGCGGATCGTCGGCGACGAGGAAGTCCTGGCGGTCGGCGCTGCCGGACTCGTCGTCGAGAAGAGGCGCGTTGAGGGAGGAATCGGGACCGGAGAGACGCGAATCCATCAAGGCGACATCGCCTTCCGAGACATTCAGGGCTGTCGCGATCTCGCGATACATGGCGCTGCCGGAGATCGGCTCGGAGCCCTGGCTGAGGCGAGCACGAAGCCGGCGCAGATTGAAGAAGAGGGCTTTCTGGGCCGAGGACGTGCCGCCGCGCACGATCGACCAGTTGCGAAGGATATAGTCCTGGATGGAGGCTCTGATCCACCAGGTGGCATAGGTGGAGAAGCGAACTTCGCGTTCCGGCTCGAAGCGGGCCGCCGCTTCCAGGAGGCCCACATGACCTTCCTGGATCAGATCGTTCATCGGCAGGCCGAAATGGCGGAATTTCGAGGCCATCGAAATGACGAGGCGCATATGGGCGGAGGTGATCTTGTGAAGGGCCTGCTGGTCCTTCTCTTCCTTCCAGCGCACCGCAAGCTCGTATTCTTCTTCGCGCTCCAGGTAAGGCGCGGCCATGGCAGCGCGGATCATCGTACGGCGAGCGGACTGAGATTTCATGCTAACCCTCCGGTCGAGCGTTTGTGGCTGGGACATCCGTCCCGCCATGCCGCAAGGCACAACGGTTCGATGCTGCGTTAACGCAGACCAGCGGGAGAACGTTCCCGCGAGGGCAAAGTTTTTTACGAAATGTAGAGGAGTGGGAGTCGGGGGCAAGCTAAGCGCTTGTTTTTCTGACACGGAATTATCGGTTTCAGGCTCAAACCGTTCGCGTCTGAAAAGGCGTCCGTGTGGAAAAGCACTCGACGAACCGTCGCATCACTAGACCCGCCCCGTGACAGTGGCATGAAGGCGGGCGTGGAGGCAAGCGCGCTCTTGGCTTGGTCGGGTTTGAGCGGCGAGCAAAACGCGACCGGCCAGTCGTTTTGCCATCCGGCGCGCCGTCGAGAGAATCGTGAACATCTGGCGATGCCAATGCGTCCTCTGATGCTCTGAGCGTATTTGCCCATGAAAAAACCGGCCCGTTTCGGGGCCGGTTTTGAAAGTCTGATGGGATCGTTCGGCAGCCATGTGGTGCCATCCCGGTCATCACGATGCGAACGCCCTCAGGCAGCCTCGTCCTGGCTCGTCTCGTCGGAATCGTTGTCCGCCTCGGAGGTCTCGTCGTCGCCTTCGCCATCCTCGGCCTTGGGGCCGCGCTTGGGTCCCTTGTTAAGGTTGACTTCGATGAGCTGGACGGCCTCGGTCTCCGAAACCTCGTTCACCGCGGCGAGCTCACGAGCCATGCGGCCGAGGGCGGCCTCATAGAGCTGGCGCTCCGAATAGGACTGCTCGGGCTGGCTCTCGGCCCGATAGAGATCGCGAACGACCTCGGCGATCTGAATCAGGTCGCCGGAATTGATCTTGGCATCGTATTCCTGGGCCCTGCGGCTCCACATGGTCTTCTTGACGCGCGCGCGTCCCTGCACGACCTTCAGCGCACGCTCGACGAAATCCGTCTCCGACAGCTTCCGCATGCCGACGGAGGTTGCCTTGGCCACCGGGACCTTCAGGCGCATCTTGTCCTTCTCGAAGTCGATGACGAAGAGTTCGAGCTTCATGCCCGCCACTTCCTGTTCCTCGATCGCGACGATCTGCCCGACACCGTGAGCGGGATAGACGATGCTCTCGCCGGTCTTGAAACCCTTGTTGCCGGGTGCCTTTTTCTGGCTGCTCATACGCTTTTCAAACTCCCTGTTGTGCCGGGCCACGACAGCCGCTAGACACGGGCGACGGCCTTCATGCCGCCGGTTGGATATCGACTCGCCGATGATCGGACGGGCCGTCGGTCGGGGCGCCTCGCGGCTCTAAGGTGCCAGGACGCATGGTCTCGCTGAGACGGTCGCATGACGAAGCGAGCTTGCCTTGCAAGCTTGCGGCCGTCATCGATAGGGGAAGCGTCCATGCGGCATGATCCGTGAGCGCCAGATGCAGTGCCGTTTTGCGACAGCGCCCGACAGTGTTGCGACCCTACACCAAATCCCCTGAAAATTCAAGGTTTATCAGCGCTCATCGGCAATCAAGGCGTCATGCTGCGCCGCCGTTCTGCTGCAAGGCTGTGATTCGAAAGGGATGCAGGGATCACCGGTGAAAGTCGGAAAGCGTTTCCGACGTTACGTCACTGTCACATCCGTTAGGGTTTTCCTCACCGTCTTGATTCCCTTGCGAAGGCTTGCTTCGACCAGTCGCTCAACGTGCGAGACAACGCTTCGGGTTGCGAAAGAAATGGGGAATGGCCGGCTGCGATCTCGCTCGTCTCGATCGCGGGACGGGCCGAGGCCATCGCCCGCTGGCGCGCGGCCGAGATGACGCGGTCGTCCCTGCACAGACAATAGAGTTGCCGGACGCCGTCGAGATCGCTCTCGTCGTAAGTTGCCGGGTCGAGAAAGAGGCGCTTGGGCTGCGGCGTCAGCCGCGCGAAGGCGTTCTGTGCCAGATCGTCCGATACGTCGTGAAAAAGAAGAGACGCTGCGCCAGGCGACAAGGCGATCGCGGCGCCATCATGCGCTTTTTGAAAATAGGGCTTCATCACGGCGCCGCCGAACCCTGTCTCGATGGACGTGGCGCTCTCGCCAGGGCGCGGACGATAGGCGCAGAGATAGACGAGGCCGGCAAGCCTGGTCCCGCATGGCTTTGCAAGCATGGGCAGGATCAGACCGGCGAGGGAATGACCGACGACGATCGCAGGCTCGCCCGCCGCCAAGACCCTGTCCGCCACATGATCCCGATCGCCTTGAAGCGACGCCTCGGTTTCGACATCGGTTCGGCCAGGCAAGTCGAGCGCCTCGGCCCTGTGCCCTCGAGCACGAAGCGCGTCGGCGAGCCGCTCCATGCACCATGACCCGTGCCAGGCGCCGTGAACGAGAAGAAAGCGTGGCATCGGCGAATAAGCCCTGTGTTCAAGCTTCGAAGAAGACGCGCCCGCCCCGTTCCGATTGACCGGCGCGGGGCTCCGAGGCTAGAGCAACGATAAGCATAGGCATGCTCCGCGCCCGTCGAAGGGGAGGCGGCCCCGCAGCCGCTTGACGGTTTCCCCGAGCACCCTGACTAGCAGACCATGACGATCAAGCCACTCATCATCCTTCCCGATCCCGTCCTTCGCCTCCACTCAAAACCGGTGGAGCGCGTCGACGACGATCTGAAGCGTTTTGCCGACGACATGCTGGAGACCATGTATGAGGCGCCCGGCATCGGCCTTGCGGCGATCCAGGTCGGCGAGCCCTTGCGCATGCTGACGATCGATCTGTCCAAGGAGGAGGACGAGAAGGCGCCCCGCGTCTATCTCAATCCCGAGATCGTCTCCCGGTCGGAGGAGCGCAGCGTCTATGAGGAAGGCTGCCTGTCGATCCCGGACTATTTCGCCGAGGTCGAACGGCCGGCAAGCGTCACGGTCCGCTATCTCGGCCTTGATGGCGAGACGCATGAAGAGACTGCCGACGGGCTGCTCGCCACCTGCCTTCAGCACGAGATCGACCATTTGAACGGCGTCCTCTTCATCGACTATCTGTCGAAGCTGAAGCGCGAAATGGTCATAAAGAAATTCACCAAGGCCGCCGGCAAGCGCGTCACGGCCTGACGCGTCCCATTCGGCCAAGGCATCGCCTTTCGCATGTCACGCGATATCTCTCGCACATGAACGATTGGACTCGATAGGATATCGGGCCTTTGTTTCGCCGTGAACCGAATGGGAGATCGCCATGAAGATCGCATCCGCAACCCTCGTCCTCGCCCTTGTCGCGGGCGCGCCCGCCCTTGCGGCGTCCTCCGGCGACGAGATCCGCGAAGCCTTGGTCGGCAACAGCTTTCAGGGCGGCATGGGCGGCGGCCAGTATTCCAGCTATTTCGCCGAAGACGGCACCTATCGCGACGCATCGGGAAGCGGTCGCTATACGATCGAGAATGACGGCGTCTGCTATCCCGATACGGATTTCGGCTGCTATCAAGCCGAGATCGATGGCGACCAGCTCGAATGGTTCCAGGATGGCAAGAGCCAGGGCACGGGGCGGATTTTAATGGGGAATGCCTTGGGCTTTTGAGCCAGGCGCTCCACGGGTCTCACAGTCGGGATAGATCAGGACTTCTACGGTCCTGTCCTGGATCCGCATGCCGGACCATTTGCCTTCCTTTGAGCTGTGTTGCCGTGGGGCTCCGTGACGGCTCTAAGGGTTAGTGAGATGCGGGGTACACGACACTCAGATCGAGCGCAGGGGGCGACTCGATCGTAAAGCCGCTACCCTTGAGGCTTCGTCATTCTCGGCCACCGTGCCGAGAATCCAGAAACGCCTGAAAAAGGAGTGGCTTCATCGGCGCACTGGATGCTCGGGACGGAGCCCGAGCATGACGAGCGCGATGAAAGCGAACGCCCTTCATCTCAAAATCCGAGCCCACGATGTATGCCGTTCGACGCAACTGTCGTGTACTGTGAGTGTGAAGTCTGAATGTCTTGGGCACAGCGCTGAGACCGACCACGGTCTGATGCCTGCGCTTCGTTCGACCATCGCGCCTTGCCCGATTCGAGAACCCGAATTAAGATTGATATCCAACCGATATCGAACGGACGCGCCTGACCGTTTCACCGTTCATCCACTTCAACGCCTATACCGGCCGCCAACTGCGCCTCGATCGAGGGCAGGCTTCTGGCTTGCTGGGCTCATGGGGATGACGGACGATGACTGCGCCCACCCGACCACATTCCGAAACCGATGTCGCGACCGTTCTAGCGATCGTTTGCGGCTGTCTGATCGCGCTGCTCACCTTCGGGCCGCGCTCGGCGATCGGCTTCTTTCAGATCCCGATGCTTGCCGATCGCGGTTGGAGCCGGGAGGATTTCGCCCTTGCCATCGCCGTCCAGAACCTCCTCTGGGGTGCGGGCCAGCCGATCTTCGGCGCGATCGCGGACCGATACGGCACGGCGCGGGTGCTTCTTCTCTCTGGGCTTCTCTATGCCTCGGGCCTCGCCTTGACGGCGGTCGCGACCGATCCGCTTCTTCTCATTCTCGGCCAAGGCGTTCTGGTCGGTCTCGGCATTGCGGCTGGCTCCTTCGGCATCGTGCTTGCCGCCTTTGCCCGGCGGGTCAGCGCCGAGCGCCGCTCCTTCGTCTTCGGTCTCGGCACGGCGGCGGGCTCGGCCGGCATGTTCGTCTTCGCCCCCTTCAGCCAGGCGCTGATCGCGAGCTATGGCTGGGTCGACGCGCTCTTCGTCATGGCCGCGACCATGCTGTTCGTCCCGCTTCTGGCCATCGCGCTGAAGGGCGCACCGCGAACCGGAGCCCTGACCACGGCCGTCGTCGAGCAATCGATGGGCGAGGCTCTGCGCGAGGCCTTCGCAACCCGCAGCTATATGTTGCTCACCGCCGGCTTCTTCGTCTGCGGTTTCCAGGTCGCCTTTATCACTGCCCATTTCCCGGCCTATCTCGCCGACAAGGGCATCGCGCCGGTCTGGGCGGTGACGGCCATGGCGCTGATCGGTTTCTTCAACATCATCGGCTCGATCGCTTCGGGCCTGATCGGGCAGCGCTATTCCAAGCCGATCTTCCTGGCGCTGATCTATATCGGCCGGTCGATCGCGGTGACGGTGTTTCTTCTCGTGGCGATGACGCCGGCGAGCGTCGTCGTCTTTTCCCTCGTCATGGGCGTGCTGTGGCTGTCGACCGTGCCGCCGACCAACGCCCTCGTCGCCATCATGTTCGGCACGAAATATCTCGGCCTTCTCGGCGGTCTCGTCTTCTTGTCCCACCAGGTCGGTTCATTTCTCGGCGTCTGGCTGGGCGGCGTTCTGCGCGCGACGACCGGGTCCTATGACGGCGTCTGGTGGCTCGGCGTCGCGCTCGGCCTCGTCGCCGCTCTGGTCCATTGGCCGATCCGCGAGGCGCCCGCCGCTCGGCTCGTGCCGGCCGAATGAGGTCTCACGACCCCTGAGCCCGATTGGGCAGGCTTCGGGCGACAGCCGTGATGAAACTCGACCGCATCAAGGGCTCGTCGAGACCGCGCGGCTCGTAAACGTGGCGGGCGAGAAAATAACGGGTCAGGCGAAAGCCGGATTCGATGGCGGCGGCATCGGCCGCCTCGTTGGTTCCGGCGAGAAAGGCGGGCAGGGCAAGAAGCTTATCGGCCCAGGGCGCCCCGGCCTCCCGGCTCACCGCCCGCCCGCTTTTCGGCGACACGTAGACAAGGTCATGCGCCTGGCCGGTCGCCGCGCAGGCCAGAAGATCGAGACCGAAGCCGAGCTCCTCCAGAAGCTTCAATTCGAAGCGCAGCATCAATTCGCCCGCCGAGGTTTCGTCCGACAAATGGTCCAGAAGGACGGTCAGGCCGTCGAAGAGTTGCGGATGGGGATCGCGCTCGGGCAGAAGACGGATATGGGCGGCGGCGAGCTGGACGCCGGACAGGGCGAGCGGGGTCTCCATCAACCGGCCGGCCCGTGAGAGCAGCGGTTCGAGCACATAGGTGCCCATATGCTCGTCGAGCCTAGCGCGCCAGTGGGCCGCGACGAGATTGCCGGGCTGGAGAACCGGCTGCATGCGCCGCGAACGCCCGCCGCGCACAAGGCCAAGATGCCGGCCCCGCGTGCGGGTCATCAGTTCTGCGATGACGCTCGTCTCCCCATGGCGCCGAACGCCGAGAACGATCGCTTCCTCGTGCCATTCCATGAAATCGGATGTACCGGATCGCTTTGAAAATCGAAATCGATTTTCGAAGAGCGCGACGGGTCGAGCCAGCCCGTTGAAAGGACAGCGCGATGGGACAGCGGCATTAGGAGCAAAATCGTCTCTATTGCGGGATTTTCTCCGATAAAGGGGGCAGGGCGAAGCTGCGTTCGGGCCGAATTTCATGGATTTCGCTGACCGATCGCAGATCGTCGAGCCGGTCGGCATCCGCGTTTCCAAAGATCGCGCCCGCCCGCCGCGAAACCCGGCTCACCTCGAAACCTTGACTTTCAAGGGCCCTGGCGAGTTCGGCGGTCGAGTCCTTCATATCCCGCTCGACCGTCACCGTAAGACGGAGCTTTTCTGTGACAATAGTCCTCGGGCCAAGCATGGGCCGCCATGTCTGTCGCTTCCGAAGATCCTATAATGTTGGATGAGACTGAGGAAGGGTTTCAATCCGATCGAACTCGACCCTAATGGTTCTCGTCCTTGCCTTCGTCCGCCACGGACCCGCTCGTCAAAGAGCTTTCCATTAGCGCCTTGCGATCGACGATCGGCAGATGGAGGCCGTAGCTCTCGCGCCTTGTGGCGGCGTCGTCCTGCAGGCCGAGGCTCTCACGAACGTCCTGAACACCTTCGACAGTTTCGAAGGTTCCCCTTGCCACATCGTCGGCACTGCCGAAGATCGAGCCGATGGGGGCTGCGACATGTTCGACCTGAAGGCCCCGCTGGGCCAGCTGGTTGGCGATGAGGGGTGTGGAGCGGACGTATTCGTCACGGACTGTGATCGTCAAACTGATAGTTGCCATGCCGATCTCTCTCCGTTTCCGACCCTTCGACCTCCCTCGGGCGTTCCCCGACCCAAACCGCCATTGCCGCGCCATGCGCCACGGGCGATCCATTCGCTGCCCCTTGTCTCGAACGACGCTGAAGCCTTTGGCTTGCGCATTCGTTCGGCGCAGAAGGCGGCCCTTGCGAAGGAAAGACGATCATAATCACGATCGTCGTCGGCCTGCGCTGCGCCAATTCCTGCGGAACTTGCTGTTTAGTCAGACGCCGATTTCCTTAAGCAATCCTGAACCCGTCCCGATGACCGGCGGGGCTCCTGGAATCGTGGTGAATCATTGGCTTAGGCTAGAAAGTCCTCGAGTGAGGGCCGGGAGGCTCTTTCGCATTCGATGGTCTCGGCTCTCGTCGTGCGAGAACGCGGTCGATCCCGAAGCTCGATCTCCATCATCCCGAACGGCTTTCAGAAAATGCCGCGAAAGGTTTGCATCGGGCTCAGCGCTCGAAATCGAGCCCCATCTCGCGATAGCGCTCGGGATCGTCGCTCCAGTTCTCTCGGACCTTCACGAAGAGGAAGAGGTGGACGGTGGTTTCGGCCGCTTCCATGATCTCGGCTCGGGCCGCCTGGCCGACGGCCTTGATCGTCTCGCCCTTGTGGCCGAGGACGATGCGCTTCTGGCTGTCGCGCTCCACATAAATCGTCTGTTCGATCCGCACCGAGCCGTCCTTGCGGGTCTCCCACAATTCGGTCTCGACGGTGGATGAATAGGGGATCTCCTGGTGAAGCCTGAGGAACAGCTTCTCGCGGGTGATTTCGGCGGCAAGCTGGCGAAGCGGCAGGTCGGAGATCTGGTCCTCGGGATAATACCAGGGCCCATGGGGCAGGGCGTCTGCAAGGAACGCCATCAGATCGTCGCAGCCCTGGCCTTCGAGGGCGGAGATCATGAAGACGCGTTCGAAGTCGGCGCGCTCGGTGATCTCCTTGGTGAGGCCGAGAAGCTTGTCGCGGCGAATGCGGTCGATCTTATTGAGGAGCAGGATCTTGCGGCGGGGGTTGTCCTTCAGCCGATCGAGGATCGTCTCCACATCCGGGCTGATGCCGCGTTCGGCATCGACGATCGCCATGACGATATCGGCGTCCCGTGCGCCGGACCAAGCGGTCTTGACCATGGCCCGGTCGAGCCGACGGCGCGGCTGGAAGACGCCCGGCGTGTCGACGAAGACGATCTGGGTCTTGTCCTTGATCGCGATGCCGCGCACCAGCGCGCGCGTCGTCTGAACCTTGTGAGTGACGATGGAGACCTTCGTTCCGACCAGCTGGTTGACGAGGGTCGACTTGCCGGCATTCGGGGCGCCGAGAAGCGCGACGAAGCCCGAACGGGTCTCGCCCACGCCGCCCGCTGTGCCCTCACTCGGGCCCTGTTCGTTCTCGCTCACGATCCTTCGTCCTTCCAGACCTTTTCGCGGATCAGCATGGCCGTCGCCGCCGCCTGTTCGGCCAGTCGCTTGGACCGGCCTTCGCCTTCGCTCGGCTCCACCCCGTCCACATGGACGCGGATGGTGAAGCTCGGATTATGGTCGGGCCCCGAGCGGTCGATCACTTCGTAATTCGGCGTCTCGGGCCCGCGTTGATGCGCCCATTCCTGTAGCGCGGTCTTCGGGTCTCGGCGCGCCTCGACGCTTTCGTTCAGTCGATGCCCCCAGCGGCTCTCGATGAAGGCGCGGGCGGCCTCGATACCGGCCGACAGATAGATCGCCGCGATCAGGCTTTCCATCAGATCGGCGCGGATCGACCGCGTGCGGCTCGGGGCGAGACGCTTGAGGTCCCCGCCCTGGCGCACGAAGTCGTAAAGGCCGATCTCGTCGGCGACGGCAGCACAGGTCTCGGCATTGACGAGCGCGTTCAGCCGCAGGCTAAGCTCGCCTTCGTCCGCATCGGGAAACATCTCGAAGAGCTTGTCGGCGATGACGAGACCGAGCACCCGGTCGCCCAGAAATTCGAGCCGCTCATAGCTGCGGCCCTTGCCCTTGTCCGAGCGGAAGCTGGAATGGGTCAGCGCGCGCTCCAGGCGGTTGCGATCGGGGATCCGAACCCCGATGCGCTCCTCCAATTCCTCGAGCGGTCGCACCCGCGTCAACCGAGCCAAGTGAAGATCCGTGACGGCCTGAGATCGCTCGGCCAGAGCCAGAATTCGAGCGGCGAGACGTCGTCCTCGATCGAGAAGAAGATCATCTGCGCCTTGCCGACCAAGTTCTCGAAGGGGACATATCCAACGTCGAAGCGGCTATCGAGCGAGTTGTCGCGATTGTCGCCCATCATGAAGTAATGGTTTTCGGGGACAAGAAATTCCCGCGTGTTGTCGCCGGCCGAATTGGGATTGAGATCGAGCGTCATATAGGACACGCCATTCGGCAGCGTTTCGCGATATTGCGGAACCTCCGTGCCATTGTCGTCGACGAACATGCCGGCTTCCTCACGCGGCACACCGACGCCGTTGATGAAGAGCTGGCCGTTGCGCATCTGGATGCGATCGCCCGGCAGACCCACGAGACGCTTGATATAGTCGGTGTCTTCTTCGCCCGGCTTGCGGAACACGACCACATCGCCCCGTGTCGGTTCGCTGGCGAAGATGCGGCCCTCGAAGAGCGGCAGGGACAGGGGCGCCGAATAGCGCGAATAGCCGTAGCTCCATTTGGAGACGAAGAGATAATCGCCGACGAGAAGGGTCGGGATCATCGAGCCCGACGGAATCGAGAAGGGCTGAAAGAACAGTGTGCGGATGACGAGGGCGAGCAGCAGGGCCTGAACGATGACCTTGACCGTCTCGCCGAAGCCGCCCTTGTCCGTCTTTTCAGGCTCTTGCGTCCGCGCCTTGATGTCGGGCGTGGCTTGCGAGTCTGTCGGGGCGGCATCTCGGTTCTTCAAGGCGCCCGCCTCGCCCACGGTCTCGCCGAGACCATGATCGCGCGGTTGTTGGGTCTCATCGACCATCGTCACTTACCCTTTTCGATCGGCCGCTTCGGAGCGACCCCAGACAGCCGTGGGGCACCGTGACGCGCTCGGCAACAGTGCTCTGCCTGTCGCATGGCCCGCCGATGCGTATGCCAAAGCGTCCCGATGGACCCAGCATCCTGCGGGGGCATCGCCATCGGGGTCGCAGAGCCCGATTCTTCGCCGCAAAAAGCGCCGAAAGGGGCTTGCGCCCGTCCGAAGCTTTGCCGGCGGTGCGATATCCGCAGCGCTTTTATCGAGCGCAGGGGGCGGGGGCAATGGAAGAAACGCCTTCGGACGCGCCAAAGGCATAAGCGTGCCGGGCCTTTCGTGGTGTGGCTCCCATCTCTATCCCTTGATCGCGTCACCCGCTTGGCCGCGGCCAAGGGACAGGCGCGTGCGCCGCCGTCTCTGGAAGCTGCGCACCGCGACGGCGGTGATGCCATAGGCGATGACGGCGGCGGCGAGGCCGAGCGGCAGGCCGCCCACCAGCATCGGTTTGATGACCGGGTTCCATATCGCGAAAAAATCCCCGTGGCGCAGCGCCAGTCCCAGGCTCGGCGGCGCCTCTCCGATCGGCTCATCGCGAAGCACCCAGCGTCCGATCTCGTAGGACACGCCCCAGATGAAGGGAAAGGTCAGCGGATTGCCCACCGCCGTGCCGAGCGCGGCGGCCGCCATATTGCCGGCGATGCAATAGGCGGTCGCGAAGGCCAGGAGGAAATGGAAGCCGACAAAGGGTGTGAAGGAGGCGAGAACGCCGGCGGCGAAGCCGGCCGCGATCGCATGCGGGGTCGCGTTGAGGCGCAGGATGCGCTTCTTGAAATAGCTGAAAGAGCGATGAAACGAGACGCGCGGCCACAACCAGACCCGAACGCGGTCCTTGAAGCTCTGGGGTTGGCGTCGGCGAAACAGCATGTTCCGTCACTCAGGCCCTTGATCCGGCAGCCTATGGTTCGGCGCTGACCCGGACCGTCGCGGCTTTCAGGGTTTCATTCTCGGCAGGGCGCAAGAGGGCGCGCGCCAGGATTGGATCATCGCCCCGATCTGCCAAAGGAAAGGTTAGGACGCGTGGCATCGAGGCAGGGCCACGAACCACAACGACCCGGTCTGCCTGGGCAGGCTTCATGGCGGCATTGCGACGCGCCACAGCCATTGCCATAAAATAGGGGCGACTGACGATCGAATGCATCATTCCGCCGCGATCGCCGGTGCGGCTCCTTCGCCGGACGGATCGAGGCCGGCAAGGGCGGCCGGCTTCTTTCCGCCATAGGCCCAGTCGAGGAGCTGCACCGTGTGCAGGATCGGGATGCCGGTTCCCGAACCGATCTGGGTGATGCAGCCAATATTGCCGGTCGCGATCGCCTGGGGGGCGACACTCTCGATATTCTTCACCTTGCGATCCTTGAGACGCGCGGCGATGTCGGGCTGCATGATGTTGTAGGTCCCGGCCGAGCCGCAGCACAGATGCCCCTCCGGGACTTCGAGTACGGCAAAGCCGGCCTTGGCGAGGAGGCTGCGTGGCGCCCTCGTCACCTTCTGCCCATGCTGCATGGAGCAGGCCGAGTGATAGGCGACCTTCAGCCCGGTCGCGCTAGTCGCGCTCGGCAGGTCGAGACCGCTCAGGAATTCGGTCACGTCCTTGGCAAGGCTAGAGACCCTCGCTGCCTTCTCGGCATAAGCGGGATCGAGCCGCAGCATGTGGCCGTAATCCTTGATCGTCGTTCCGCAGCCGGATGCGGTGACGATGATGGCGTCGAGCCCGCTTGTCTCCGCCTCGCGCAGCCAGACATCCACATTGTTGCGGGCAAAGGCGAGGGCGTCGTGCTCCTTGCCCATGTGATGGACGAGCGCGCCGCAGCAGCCTTCGCCCTTCGGCACGACGACCTCGATCCCCAAGCGATTGAGAAGGCCGACGGTCGCCTCGTTGATCGCTGGATCGAGAACCGATTGGGCGCAGCCGGTCAGGATCGCGACCCGCGCCTTTCGCTCGCCTTTGGCCGCATGGGTCGCGGGCGCGTTGATTGCGGCTTTCCTTGGCGTGGAGTGCGGGGCGAGCTTCAGCATAGCGGCCAGCGGCTTCAGCGGCTTGACCGAGGCGATCAGCTCGGCAAAAGGACGGCCCAGGCGCGCAAGCGTCAGGCTCGCGCGGAAGCGATCGGGATAGGGCAGGGTCATGGCGAGGACGCGCCGGATCATGCGATCGATCAAGGGCCGTCGATAGGTCTTCTCGATATGGACCCGGGCATGATCGACGAGATGCATGTAGTTCACGCCTGACGGACAGGTCGTCATGCAGGCGAGGCATGACAGGCAGCGATCGATATGGGTGACGATCTTCTCGTCGGCCGGCCGATCCTTCTCCAGCATGTTCTTGATCAGATAGATCCGCCCGCGCGGACTATCGAGCTCGTTGCCGAGCGTCACATAGGTCGGGCAAGTCGCCGTGCAGAAACCGCAATGCACGCATTTGCGGATGATGCCTTCCGAATGGGCGGTGTCCGGGTCGGCGAGCTGGGCGGGCGTGAAGCTGGTCTGCATGTTTTACTTCTTCTTGGGCATATGCACGCCGAAACGTCCATCTGCGTCGATGGAGATAACCGTTCCCGCTTCTATAACGCGCAGTGCGTCGGTTATGTTTGCGATGATCGGCTCAAGGTCGCCAAAACGTGGCGAAGGAAGAACGATTACGCAGACGTCCTCACCATTGACTGTCTGCTGATATGTCAGATTCTTGTCAGTAGTGATGAGGCATCCGGTTCCGTCCTCGGACATTCTTGCGAGGAGGCGGCCATTCTTGGTGCCTTTCCAAGCTTTTGGAAATGGCAGAACGTCGCAGCCATGGTGGCGAAGTGCGGTCGCCAGACGGGCAGCCAGATTCTCGTCAAGCAGCGCGTTCAAGGGCACCACTACGGAAGCGATCGATCAATCCGGTTTTTGCTAGGCCAATGGCTTCAACGGCTTGCTGCCGATCGACGGTCGGAAAATCGGACAGGAAGGTCGAGAGGGAATCTCCGGCCGCGAAATAGATAAAAAGGGTCTCTACGGGAACCCGCGTTCCCGCAAATACAGTCGCACCTGACACGATTTCGGGATCCGAGCTGACGACCTGATCGATCTTCATAGCGAACGCTCTCTTACTGGTTTCCTGTCGCAACGGGCATTCTATCCCATCCGCCCCGGATTGAGGATGCCCGCCGGGTCGAACTCACTCTTCAGCCGCTTGGCGAGGGCGGCGAGCGGGGCGGGCTGGGGCTGAAAGACATCCGTCGCGGCACGGAGGCTTTCGCTTGCCCGCACCAGAGTCGCATGGCCGCCGCCGAGTTGGGCGATGCCGGCGCGGATCAAATCGGCTTCGGCGTCGCCGGATTCCATGCGCAGCCAGACGAGACCGCCCTGCCAGTCGTAGAAGGCGTCGATCGCCGCATGCCGGCGCAGGCCCATCACAAGCTGGTGGCCGGCGGTGGGGGCGAGTGAGACGCGCCAGACCGGTTTGTCGGTGCCGTCTGCGAAGGGGACGACATCCTTCACGTCTCGCCAGAAGGCTTGCGAGGCCTCTCCCTCGAGCCGTTCGAGGCGAGCGACATTTTGCAGCGCGGCCGAGAGATAAGCGTCGCGCGCCGCGACCGAGGGGCCGAAGCCTTCGAGGCGGATCGCCGTCGCCGGCTCGTCGCCGAGATGACCCTCGGCCACCCGGCGGGCGACCAGCATGGGCAGATGCGCCGCGCCGGACACCTCGGCCGGCGAGCCCATGGCGGCCGCCATCGCGCCGGCCGCCTCCTCGTCGGTCAGGCCGCGCAGGAGAAGCGTCGTCTCGGTCTCCGACTTCGGTAAAACCTTGATCGTCACGTCGCTGAGGACGGCGAGGGTGCCGTAAGACCCCGCCATGCCCTTCGATAGATCATAGCCGGTGACGTTCTTCACCACCCGGCCGCCGGACTTGAAGACCTCCGCCCGGCCGGAAACGGCCGTGATGCCGAGAACATGATCGCGGGCCGCGCCCTGTTTGACGCGGCGCGGGCCGGAGAGATTGCAGGCAAGAACGCCGCCGAGCGTTCCAAGGCCGCGTTCGCGGGCATGAAGCGGACCATAGTCGATCGGCTCGAATTCGAGCCGCTGACCGTTCTCGTCGATCAAGGCCTCGATCTCGGCGATCGGCGTGCCGGCCCTGGCGGACAGAACCAGTTCGTCCGGCTCGTACAAAGTGACGCCGGTCAGCTTGGCGGTCGACAAGGTGGCGGCGGTGTTGACCGGCCGGCCGAGCCCACTCTTGGAGCCGGAGCCTTCGATCGCGAGCGGCTCCTCCAAGGAGACGGCCGCCGCGACGATCTCCCGCAAGGCCTCGAGACTGTCCGGCGCATAAAGGCGCGAGGCATCGGTCGATGGCGGGGCCGGCGATTGGGCCTCGGCGAGGCGGGACGCGGAGCGTTCGGTCATGCAAGATCCGTTCGGGCGTAGAGGTCTTTCAGGCGGCAGGAAAAGCCGAATTCGGGGAGGGTTATGAGATCGTCGGGACGGTCGTAAGCTGTCTCTGCCCATCCCCGAGACCGCGCCCAATGCCGAACTCTGAAGTACTCTGAGTCAGCTGCAATTATGTGGTTGCACAGAGGCAATTCCCGATATCGAGGCAGTTTTATCTGCTCATCTAAATCTAAAGAATCGCTCGAGATCACCTCTAAAGCTAGGAAGCAACGATCGAAATAATAGTCGTTTCCATTCTCGATCACTTCGTTGAGATCAACAATAGCAACATCCGCTATGGGTCGAAAGCGAGTGTCGTTTGGGTGTCGGAGGCCAGTCGCGAAAAGCGCCCCGATGTGATCGGGCTTACTCGCAGAACAGGTATTTAATTGCCGCTCCGCGTTTTGCGCGATCATTTGATGACGAATTGACCGGGCGGGTCGGCGCAGCGGTATACCGTCAATTAGCTCCCATTGATGATCGTCAACGACTGGACTCGTTAGCTCGATGAAAGCATGTTCGTCGTATGATAGGTGGGTCAAAGCTTCCATTTTCTCATGACCCCTTCGATTTCTAAGAGCCGCTCTGATACCGTCCTTTCGAACGAGTTCCCCATTAGCGAGTTTAAATCGACTGTATGCTCGGAAGTTCGCCGATTTCCGTTATAGTCATATTCAGCCTTGATGCAGAAAATCTTCGGTGTCAAAGCCCTTGATTCGTGAAATTTGTCGAGATTGAAGCCTTGCGATAAGGCAAAACGTAGACATTCGCCCGGTGCGAGTTGCGGTATTTCGTTCTGAAACGCATGTCGCATTCGTATATTCTTCGATTCTTGGAATTTCCCAAACTGGTAAAAGTCACGATCGAGGGAGAGTTTTAGATTTTTGGCAGGGCTTCTTCCAATGTTTTGTATTTCAAGATTTAACAACGAGGACTGTGTGACAGTGATGCGGACCGTTATATAAGGAGCTCTATCTTCAATAAAGGCACGCTGGGTTTCCTTAAGGATTTGTGTAT
Organism: Fulvimarina manganoxydans; assembly: GCF_900176465.1. Classification (GTDB taxonomy): domain Bacteria; phylum Pseudomonadota; class Alphaproteobacteria; order Rhizobiales; family Rhizobiaceae; genus Fulvimarina; species Fulvimarina manganoxydans. The sequence goes on along the minus strand of NZ_FWXR01000010.1, from coordinate 109,232 downwards.
TAGACTGAGCAATTCGCCAAGTCAGATAAACATACACGCCTGTAGCGATGAGCAAAAGTAAAGATATAAGATTCGTAATCGCGGCGCCTTCGAGCATGCCTAAAACCTCGGCAGATCCGGAAAGGCCACCTGGCCCTTATGAACATGCATGCGCCCCAATTCGGCGCAGCGATGAAGCGTCGGGAACACCTTGCCGGGATTGAGAAGATGTTTGGCGTCGAAGGCGCATTTCACCCGCTGCTGATGCTTCAGGTCATCCTCACCGAACATTTCCGGCATGAGGTCGCGCTTTTCCACGCCCACCCCATGCTCACCGGTCAGAACGCCGCCCACCGCCACGCAAAGACGCAGGATGTCGTTGCCAAATTCCTCCGCACGATGAAGTTCACCCTCCTTGTTCGCGTCATAGAGGATGAGAGGGTGGAGATTGCCGTCGCCGGCATGGAAGACATTGGCGACCCTGAGATCATATTTCTCCGACAGCGCCTTCATGCCGGCCAGCACCTTCGGCAGTTCCTTTCGCGGGATCGTGCCGTCCATGCAGTAATAGTCCGGCGAGATGCGCCCAACGGCGGGGAAGGCGGCCTTGCGCCCGGCCCAGAAGGCGGCGCGCTCGTCCTCCGATTGGGAGACGCGGCAGGTGACCGCGCCATTCGTGTTGCCGATCGCCTCCACCTCGGCAAGAAGATGATCGACCTCGGCTTGTGGCCCGTCGAGCTCGACGATGAGAAGCGCCTCGACATCGCGCGGATAGCCGGCCTGAACGAAATCCTCCGCCGCATGGATCGCCGGCCGGTCCATCATCTCCATGCCGCCGGGAATGATGCCCTTGGCGATGATCTCGGCGACGCATTCGCCCGCCTGTTCCGAGGTCGGAAAGCCGATGAGCACGGCCCGCGCCGTTTCGGGCTTCTGGAGAATGCGAACGGTGACCTCGGTGACGACGCCCAAAAGGCCTTCGGAGCCGGTCATGAGGCCCAGAAGATCGTAGCCGCCTTCGGCGTCGAGATGCTTGCCGCCGAGGCGCATCACCTCGCCCTCGATGGTGACGAATTCGATACCGAGGACGTTGTTCGCCGTCAGCCCATATTTGAGGCAGTGAACGCCGCCTGAATTCTCCGCGACATTGCCGCCGATCGAACAGGCGATCTGAGAGGAGGGATCCGGGGCGTAATAGAAGCCGCGATGCTCGACGGCCTTGGTGATGCCGAGATTGGTGACCCCCGGCTGCACGACCGCGGAGCGATTGTCGTAATCGATCTCGAGGACGCGGTTGAACTTCGACAGGACGAGGAGGACGCCATCCTGAAGTGGCAAAGCGCCGCCCGACAGAGAGGTGCCGGCACCTCGCGGGACGACCGGAATGTCGTTTCGGTGGCAATAGGCGAGAACCCGCGAGACCTGATCGACCGTGTCGGGCAGGACCACGACGAGCGGCAGTTGCCGATAGGCGGTGAGGCCGTCGGTCTCGAAGGCACGCATTTCGTCGGTCGCGTCGACCACGCCTTCGCCGGGCACGATCGCCTGAAGGGCCGAGACGATTTCGTCACGGCGATCGAGAACCGCCTCAGAGGGCTTCGGCATCGCGACGGACATTGTTACCTCCTTCGAAGCATCATGGCGAAAGGCCGCTTGGCTTCGTCATGATGCGACAGATCTCAATTCGGCTCGGCGCGAAAGGCGGGAGCCATTACGTCTCAACGACCGTTCTGATCGCTCGTCTAAACGTCTCGTCACCCATTTCGACGTCTCGTCCGGCCTGCCGCCGAATGAAATCGATGCCGAGCCATGATGAAACAGGACCGCAGCTTAGCTGACAATGCGACGAAATTCTCGATACGCGTTGACAAGACTTCGATCGGTCCGAGTGGTTGCGACTTCTCTTATGACATACGCGCCTTGGAACGGCCGGATGCCACCCAAAGGCCGATGCGAGCATGCCTGAACGGAAAGCCGGCCAGCCGTGGATCGTTTCAGCTTCATGAAGCGATGACCCGATCGGCGAGAGCTGAACGCGTCAGAAGCCGACTGGGGTGCCTCATCGTCGCAAGTTCTTAGTATGTCAGTAAAACAATATCTATTGTGATTTTTGCATAAGTTATTGGAATATATCGGAATACAGCTTCAAGAAATTGTCATGTTTTAGAGAGATGGATAGAATTTCGCCAATGGCTTGGATATAGGCTGCCACTTGTCGATCAGTGATCCGCGCTTTTCGGCGGATAGAGTGATCATTGTTTCAGAACGAAGGAGACTCAGACGATATGATCAGCTCGATCGCCATAGGAACGCTGAAGTCGTCTGGTTCCACGACGCTTGCTCTCATGATCGCCAGTGTCGTGGCGCGCAGCGAGCGGCCGGTCGTTCTTCTGGATGCGGCGCCGGACCCCGACCTTCATCTTTGGGCGCGCAAGGGATTTGGAACGTCCGACCTGAAGGTGAAGCGCGTCGAGAGGCCGAAGGATCTCGCCGACATGGTGGAGGATGCGCGCCGAAGGGAGCGTTGCGTCGTCGTCGATGCCGGACGTGAGGCCGCGACGATCGAGCGCGCGGCGGCGATCTGCGATCGTTTCGCCGTTCCGGTCCGCCTGTCTCCGGCCTCCGCGATCGCCGCGATCGGAACGGATCGGTTGCTCGATGGCTTGAAGGGGCGCGGCGGCGATCGGGCTCGGCGCATCTTCGTCGCCAATGGCGTTACTCCCATTCCGAGCCGTGTCGCCCGTGCGGTCGAGGCGATCGTCGCAAGTTCGGCAACGCCGCGCCTGCCCATCGGTCTCGGGCTCCGCGCCGCCTATGAGGCGCCGTTTCTGGGCGGCGGCACGCTTTTCGACCTGATGGACGAGGAGGCGCCCGGCCTTGCCCGCGCCCAAAGCGAAGCCTTCGAACTCACCGCCGCTCTCGGCCTTGTCAGCACGGTTCGGCCGGCAAGCCTCGCCGCATCCAACCGGCCATCGCGGAGCGAGACGCTGCCCGCCCGCCCGAGTGCTGCGCGATCGACTCCCGCTTTCGTGCGCTAGGTCGTCCGCAGGCGTCGAAAGCAGGCATTCGCCCTCAACGTTTCGTCATCCTCATGGCGCAGCCATAAGGACCTATGCCATCCCCTTCGATGTCGTCATTCGGTTGCTGAAGAACGGGCCGCGGACCGCGATGGTTCTTGGCTGTGAGACTTGTTGAGCCATGGGTCCCTGGCCCTATCGGGCCGAGGATGACGATGCGTATGAGTTGGCGCTCGCATGATCACCGCGTGGGAGGCCGATGCGCCGTCAAGGCACGGAAATCTGACCGTATTCCGAGTGCTTGACTGCCATCGGGCGCCCTTCGCATCACTCCTCGCGGATCTTTGTCGGTTCGGCGTGATGCCGGCGGATGCGGCGGGTGATGAGCCAGACGCCAATAAGAGCAATCGGTACAAAGCCGGCGGTGAGCGTCGTCGCGGAGATCGGAAAGCCCTCGTGGTCGAGCGCTTTCGCCAGATAGCCGAACAGGCCGACGACGTAATAGCCGATTGCGGCGACCGACAGGCCTTCGACGGTCTGTTGTAGCCGCAATTGCAGCCGCGCGCGCCTGTCCATCGAGGCCAAGAGATCGCGGTTTTGATGTTCGAGCTCGACGTCGATGCGGGTGCGCAGGAGATTGGCGGCGCGCGACAGCTTCTCCGACAGGTTGGCGAGCCGCTCGTCGAGCGCCCGGCAGGTGCGCATGGCCGGCGCCATGCGGCGCTTCAAGAAGGCGCTCCAGCTTTCCTGGCCGGTGACGGGCTGCTCGGAAACGGCGGCGAGGCGCTCTCGCACGATGTCGTCATAGGCCCGGCTCGCGCCGAAGCGGTAGAGGATGCGCGCCGCCGTCGCCTCGACCTCGGCGGCCGCCAGCGTGATGTCCTGGAGAAGCTGTCGGCTGTCCTCCTCGCCGCCCTTCATCTCGTCCGTGATGCGCACCAGGCTTTGTTCCAATCCGTGGACCGTCGGGCCGATCGCATGGGCCAGCGGCAGGCCGAGAAGGGCGAGGGTGCGATAGATTTCGATCTCGACGAGGCGCATGGCGAGTGAGCCGGCCCTGGCCGGCGTCAGCCCCTCGCTCAAGACCAGCATGCGCGTCAGCCCGTCGCCGTCCTGGCGAAAATCGGTCGCGGCATGGGCGAGGCCGCCTTCCATGATCGAATAGCAGAAGCTCGTCTTGTCGAAGATTTCGAGGGCCGCCCGGCCGCTCTCGTCATTCGGCCGCAGCTCCAGATGAACGCCTGCGATCATCGGGCCGGGCGCCTCGAATTCGGCGCCGAAGGGATGGCCCTCGACGGTCTGACCGAACTTCTCCGGTGTCGGCCCCTCCCAGGAATAGGTGGAGAATTCCGTGTGGCGCTCCCAGCGGACCCGGCCCTTGCCGAAGACAAAGGAATGGGTGCGCGCATCGGCGGAGGGGGGCGGAACGCCTTGGCGGATCGAAAGGTCGCAGAGAATGCGGTGATCGGTCTTGCCGCCATCCTCATGCATGAAGGCAAGCATAATGATGGCTTTCGGCAGTTTCAGGAGGGGAAAGGGCCGGGCATGGATCTCGCCGAGCACCGAAGCGCGGCGCTGGTCGGTTGGAAAGCGCTCGCGGCTCGCTTTGTTCAGACTTCTCTCGGTCATGACATTTTCTCCCCCCGCCGTCTTAAACTTCGACGGCGCGTCACTTGCTAATCCATTCGGCCGGCTGGGCGAAGGGGCATGAATGAGGATTTGCACTCAGGTCTCGAAAGCGCCAATCTCAAAGCATGTTAGAAATGTTCGAACCGGGGAACCTCCGGTTCGCATGCATCCCTTCGAGAGTGATCACCCCTTGTCCACCCATTCCCCGTCATCCGCCGAAAGCCGCCAAGCTGCCGATTCGGCGCGGCCTCATGTGGCGCTGTTCGTTACCTGTCTCGTCGATCTCTTCCGCCCCTCGGTCGGCTTTGCGGCGCTGAAGCTTCTGGAAGAGGCAGGCTGCGAGGTGAGCGTGCCTCAAAGTCAGACCTGTTGCGGCCAGCCGGCCTATAATTCCGGTGACCGAGCTGACACGGCGGCGATCGCCAAGGCGACCATCGAGGCCTTTGAGGGGTTCGACTATGTGGTGGCGCCATCGGGGTCCTGCGGCGCCATGCTGAAGATGCATTATCCGGAGCTCCTCGGCGACGATCCGCAATGGGGCCCGCGTGCTAGAGCCTTTTCGAAGAAGGTCTTCGAGCTCGTCAGTTTCCTTGCCGATATCCGCGGGCTCACCCATGTGGACGCCGCCTTCGCGGGCACGGTCACCTATCACGATTCCTGTTCGGGTCTTCGAGAGCTCGGCATTCGCGAACAGCCGCGCCGCCTGCTCAAATCGGTCGAGGGACTGACCCTGAAGGAACTGCCCGATGCCGATGTCTGCTGCGGTTTCGGCGGCACCTTCTGCGTCAAATATCCCGACATCTCCAACGCCATGGTGACGAAGAAGGCCAAGCGCATCGGCGAGACCGGCGCCGAGATGCTGCTGGCCGGCGATCTCGGCTGCCTGATGAACATGGACGGCAAGATGAAGCGCGAGGGGCGGAAGGTGGAAGTGCGCCATGTGGCCGAGATCCTCGCCGGCATGACCGAAGCGCCGCCGATCGGGGGCAAGGCATGACGGCACTGACCAGCATCGAGCGGGCCGGAACGGTCATCAGCGTGATCGTCGGCGACATTACGACCCTTGAAGTGGATGCGATCGTCAATGCCGCCAATCAGGGTCTTGCCGGCGGCGGCGGGGTCGATGGCGCGATCCACCGGGCGGCCGGCGCGCAGAAACTTCAGGCGGCCTGCCGCGCGATCGGGGGCTGCCCAACCGGCGAGGCCCGCATCACCGACGGTTTTGATCTACCGGCCCGGTTCATCATTCACGCCGTCGGCCCGCGCTGGCGGGACGGCACCAAAGGTGAGGACGATCTCCTTGCCGGCGCCTATCGTCATTCCTTCACTTTAGCGGCCGACAACCAAGTCGCCTCGATCGCCTTTCCGGCGATTTCGACAGGGATCTATGGTTTTCCCAAGGACCGAGCCGCCGCGATCGCGGTCCGCGAGGCGCTGAATGCGGCTGGCGGCGATCTTGTCGAGATCGTGTTGTGTTGCTTTTCCGAAAGCGATGCGGCGATTTATGCGACAGCGCTCGACGACGCAGCCGGGACTTAAAGAATGATGCCGAAAAGTTGCACGACTTTTCGAAAACATCACGCAGCAAAACAAAGAGTTAGAGCAAAATCGCGAGTCCGATTGATCGCATTTGGCTCTCATGTCGGTGGGAGCCGTCCCAGTCCCCTGGAAAGAAGGCTCCCAGCATGATCCTTATCGGCCAATTCGATTCGCCCTTCGTGCGCCGCGTCGGCATCGCCATGACGCTTTACGAGATGGCGTTCGAGCACAGGCCCTGGTCGGTGTTCGGGGATGGCGAACAGATCGCGGCCTATAATCCCTTGCGCCGGGTGCCGACGCTCGTTCTGGGTGACGGAACGGCCCTGATCGAGAGCGCTACGATCCTTCTTCATCTCGACGAAGAGGTCGGGCCGGAGCGCGCCTTGATCGCCGAACGAGGCGAAACGCGGCGCGATCACTTGCGGCTTTCGGCTCTTGCCATGGGCCTTTGCGACAAGCTGGTCGCGCTGATCTATGAGCGGGCGCTTCACGAGACGGTATCGGAGGTCTGGACTCAGCGTTGCGAGGCGCAGGTGGCGGATGTGCTGGCCGTTCTTGAAGCCGAGCGCTCGAAGGTCGAGGCGGCCTATCTGTTCGGCGAGACGCCTGGCCATGCCGATATCGCGCTCGCTTGCGCCTTCCGCTTTCTGACCGACGCGCATCCGGCGATCCGGGCAAGAGACGAATGGCCGGCGCTGGCTGCCCATATGGCGGCTTGCGAGACGGTGCCGGCTTTCTCGGCGATTTCGCAGCCCTTCATTCCGCCGGCTTGATCAGTCCCGCTCCTCGGCGAGTCGGGCTTGAAGCATCCGCCCGCCGCGGGTCTCCAGGGCAAAGCGGACGAGGTCGGCGGTGCGCTCCATGCCGAGCTTTTCCTTGAGCCGCGTCGCGGTGTTGGCGGCGGTCTTATAGGCGATGCCGAGCCCGCTCGCGATGTCGCCGAGGCTTTTTCCCTCGCCCAGCATCTGCAGGATCTGCAATTCGCGCCGCGTCAATTGATCGAGACCACCGGGGCTCGCCTGCGCCTCCATCAAAGCCTCGGTCTCCGAATCCGTGAAGCGTTCGTTCTTCAAGGCCTTCTCGACGGCGGTGAGAAGCTCGTCCGACGGCGCGCTCTTGGCCACGTAGCCAAGCGCGCCTTCACGCCGTGCCGAGGCCGCATAGGCGATGTCGGAATACATGGAGAAGACGACGATTTTGGCGCTCGGCGTGTCTGCCTTCAGCCGGCGCAGCACTTCCAACCCGCTGCCATTTTTCAGATTGATGTCGAGAATGGTAACGTCGGGTTTGAGACGACGAAAGGCGTCGAGGGCCTCGGCCGGGGTTTCCGCCTCGCCGATCTCCGTCACGTCGAGCGTCTCAACCAGACGCTTCACGCCGTCGCGCACGACGGTATGATCATCGACGATGAGGATCTTCATCCTGCCTTCTCCCTGTCCTCAGCCGTCCAAAAATCGCTTCTCAAGCGCCGCCCGGTGATTCGATTCCGTCCTCGTGAAGAGGTATGCGCCCTTCGACGCGAACGCCAGCGGGGATCGGCACCTGATCGATGCGCAACGCTCCGCCGGCCGCTTCCAGCCGCTCGCGCATGCCGACGATCCCCATGCCGCCCATCGACGTCTCCCGGGCAAAGCCGCCGCCATCGTCGGTGACGGTGAAGACGAGGGCGCGCCCAGCCTCCGCGTCATCCTCATTGAGAACAAGGCGGATCGTGATGCGCTTCGGGGTGCCGTGTTTCAGGGCATTGTTCACTGCCTCGCGGATCGCTCGGAACAAGGTCATTTCGACCGGCGGCGGATAGCTGCCGTCCAGCGCGTCGACTTTGAACTCTGTCTCCGGATGGCGCTGGGCAAGGGTCGAGACGTGATCCTCGACCGCCGCCTTGAGGCCGAGCCCCGGCATGACGCCGGGTCTCAGATCGGCAAGGATGCGCCGCACGGCGCGCCGAGCTTCCAGTGCGCTCGACCGGATCGCCGCCACCCGGTCGCTCACCATGGGCGCGGCATCGGCGGGAAGTTTGCGGGCGATCGCGCCGGCCTCCACATCAATGGCGAAGAGAAGCGGGCCGACATCGTCGTGAAGATCGCGGGCGAGCGAGGCGCGCTCTTCGTCTTGCAGCCTTTGCAGCTGCTCCGACAAGCGCCGATTGGCGATCGAGGCTTCGGCGAGCCGGTCGACCATCTGGTTGAGCCCTTCAGCCAGCGCCCGCATTTCCGGCGGCCCCCTCGGCGTGACATGGGCCCCCGTATCGCCCGCCCCGATCCGGCCGAAGGCGGAGCGAATGTCTTCCACCGGCGACAGGGCCCGCTCGACCACGATCCAGATGACGGCGAAGGTGACGAGAACGAAGGCGACGAGAATGCCGAGCGCATAGAAGAGATCGCCCCATGTCTCGGCGATCTCGTTGCGCGGGTCGATCGCGACGACGACGGCGGTGATGGGCGCGGCGAGGCCTGAGAGCGGGATGATCCGGGTGGCCGGGCGGGGGGCGAGAAGGGAGACGAACCATTCGGGCAGGCCGCGATAGTCCTCGGCCGGCTGAGAGCTGTCTCTGACGGCACCGACGGAATCGATCAGCATGATCTGAACGTCGCGGTCGCCATTATAGGCCCGCACGAAACCCTGAAGCTGGCCGGGAATGTCGCGCGAGGCGGGGAGTTCGGCCAGAAGCTGGGCCACGCGATTGGTGGCGACCGTCCGAGACGAGGCGAGCTCCTCGGCGATGGAGCCGCGAGCCTGTTCCGTCGCCAGCGTGCCGCCAATGGCGAGAATGCCGAGAAAGGCGATCGAAAGGGTCAGCGCCAGCCGCGTGCGCAGGGCGAGCGGCGGCACGATGCGCCAGAGGCGGTCTGACGCTGCACGACCGATCTGAGACAACCGGCCGGCGGAAAAGCAGTCGAAACGTCCGGGCTTGGCCGAACCGCCGTCTCGCGCGTCGCTTGACACCGCCAAGGTCCTTCAGCGCCGCAAGACGAAGACCGCCTGCTGGCCGAAGAGGTTCCAGAAGGCCCAGGGCATGGTCATCGCCATCTTCTGCCCCGTCGCATTGATCGCCTCGGCCGTCTCCACCGTCGCGCCGATCTCATTGGCGAGTTCGACGAAGTCGCGGATCGTGCAGAAATGGATGTTCGGCGTGTCGTACCAGGCCTGGGGCAGGTTCTTGGTCACCGGCATGCGGCCGCGAAGCATCAAGGAGGCGCGGATCGAGACATGACCGAAATTCGGGAAGGAGACGATCGCCCGCTTGCCGATACGTAAGAGTTCCGCGAGCACGGTCTTCGGATTGCGCGTCGCCTGGATCGTCTGGGAGAGGATCACATAGTCGAAGGAGTCGTCCGGATAATGGACGAGGTCGCGATCGGCATCGCCCTGGATCACCGACAGGCCACGCGCCACGCATTCGTTGACGCCGGCTTGCGAAAGCTCGACGCCGCGCCCGTCCACCTGACGCCTTCGCTGCAGGAGTTCGAGCAGCGCGCCGTCGCCGCAGCCGACATCGAGCACACGGCTTCCCGGCGCGACGAGGTCGGCGATGATATCGAGATCGACACGCGTGCCGGCGCCGCTCGCGACCGTCTCGCTGGTCGGGCGTGGATCGCTATGGACGCTCATCGGGCAAGCCCCCTCGCTCGGGCGGCGGCGGAGATGAAGCCGTCGATCGCCCGGAAGAACTCGGGTTCCTCCAAAAGGAAGGAATCATGGCCTCGGTCGGTCTCCACCTCGACGAAGGAAACGGAAGCGGCGGCTGCGTTCAACGCATGGACGATCGCTCGGCTTTCCTCCGTCGGAAACAGCCAGTCGGAGGAGAAGGAGACGAGACAGAAGCGCGTCTTCGATCCCTTGAAGGCATTGGCGAGGCGGCCGTCATAATCGGCAGCGATGTCGAAATAATCCATCGCCCGGGTCATGTAGAGATAGGAATTGGCGTCGAAGCGATCGACAAAGGTCATGCCCTGATGCCGAAGATAGCTTTCGATCTGGAACTCGGCGTCGAATTTGAAGCCGAGCTGCTCGCGGTTCTGGAGATTGCGGCCGAATTTGCGATGCAGCGCCTGTTCCGAAAGATAGGTGACATGCGCCGTCATCCGCGCGACCGCAAGACCCTTGGTCGGACGCGTGCCCTCTTCGTAATAGCGCCCATGATGCCATTCGGGATCGGCCATCACCGCCTGGCGCCCGACCTCGTGAAAGGCGATGTTCTGGGAGGAATGGCGTGCGCCGGTGGCGATCGGGACGGCGGCGAAGACCTTGTCCGGATAGCTGACGGTCCATTCCAGAACCTGCATGCCGCCCATGGAACCGCCGACAACCGCAAAGAGCGTGTCGATGCCGAAGCGGTCGACCAGCATCTTCTGGGCACGCACCATGTCACGAATGGTGATGACGGGCAGTTCGAGGCCGTAGGGCTTGCCGGTCTCCGGCTTGATCGAGGCCGGACCCGTCGTGCCCATGCAGCCGCCGACAACATTGGAGCAGATGACGAAATATTTGTCCGTGTCGACGGGCTTGCCGGGGCCGATGATCGAGGACCACCAGCCGGGCTTGCCGGTGACCGGCGAAGGGCTCGCGCAGTAATGATCGCCGGTCAGCGCATGGCAGACGAGGATCGCGTTCGACTTGTCGGCATTGAGCTCGCCATAGGTGTTGTAGGCGATGCGAAAGGGCGAGAGGTCGAGGCCGGCGTCGAGATGCAGGGGCTCGTTCGCGCCGAATTCGGCGACGGGGCTCGACGGATTATAGACCTCGCGATTGCCGGCGGCGTGAACGAGATCGTCATAGACTTTGGCGGCGGCGTCGGTCATCGGCGGTCGGGCTTGCCTTTCGGAACTGTCATCGACGAAAGGGAAGCGCCTGAAACTTGCGTCGCATGCGCCGGCCCATCCGGGGAAGTGGCTTGACATAAGCCTTGCGGACGTCCGGGGCAATCGCGGGGGCGAGGGACGAGAAAAGCGCTTCCGTCTCACGCGCCCTATGCGAGGAAGCCGGCGACGAGGTCGCTGTTGTCCCCGAGACCGTCGCCATTTTTCTGGAAACCGCCGCGCGCTTGGGTCAAGGTCGTCCGACGCCGTCCTGGGATCCCATGTTCATGTTCATCAGCGTCTTCGACATCTTCAAGATCGGCATCGGTCCGTCGAGCTCCCACACGATCGGGCCGATGGTCGCTGCCGGGCGCTTTCTCGAAGCGCTGCGCGAGAATGCAGCGGCGGGCGGCGCGCAGCCTGTCGCCCTGCGCGCGCGGCTTCACGGCTCGCTCGCCTGGACCGGGCGGGGCCATGCGAGCGATCGCGCCGTCGCCCTCGGCCTTCTCGGCGAGCGGCCGGATCGCCTCGACCCGGATGCGGTCGACCCCTTGATGGCGCAGCTCGCCGAAGAGCGTCATGTGACGGTCGAAGGCCTGGGGCGGCTTGCCTTCGATCCGGCGGAGGATCTGGTTCTCGATTTCGGCGAGCCGCTTCCCGGTCACGCCAACGGCATGGCCTTCGAAGCGCTGGATGCTGCCGGCGCCGTTCTTCTGAGATCCGTCTATTATTCGATCGGCGGCGGCTTCGTCGCGAGCGAGGCCGAGTTGGAGTCCGCCCGCGAGCGCAAACAGGGCGGGCTCGAAGAGGAAAAGCGCAGTCTCGGCTATCCCTATCCGTTCGGAACATCGGACGAGATGCTCGTCATGGGGCGCGAAAGCGGGCTCACCATCGCGGCGATGAAGCGGGCGAATGAAGAGGTGCATCTGTCCCGGCCCGAGCTCGATGAGAGGCTCGACGCGATCTGGGCGGCGATGGACGGCTGTATCGACCGGGGCCTGCAGATGGAGGGCTGCCTGCCGGGTGGGCTCAAGGTCAAGCGCCGCGCGAAAGCGATCTTCGAGCGGCTGGAGCGCGACCGGGGCCGCAATATGAGCCAGCCCCATGTGGTGAACGACTGGCTCTCGGTCTACGCAATGGCGGTCAACGAGGAGAATGCGGCGGGCGGGCGCGTCGTCACCTCGCCGACCAATGGCGCGGCGGGCGTCGTGCCGGCCGTCATTCGCTATTATCGCGACCAATGCGTCGGCGCGACGGGGCAGGGCATCCGCGACTTTCTTCTGGCCGCTGCCGGCATCGGCGCCCTGATCAAGCACAATGCCTCGATCTCGGGGGCCGAAGTCGGCTGCCAGGGCGAGGTCGGCTCGGCCTCGGCCATGGCGGCGGCGGGTCTGTGCGCCGCGCTCGGCGGCACCAACGAGCAGGTGGAGAACGCCGCCGAGATCGCGCTGGAACACCATCTCGGCATGACCTGCGATCCCGTCGGCGGGCTCGTCCAGGTGCCCTGCATCGAACGCAACGGCTTCGGCGCGATCAAGGCGGTCTCGGCCGCTTCGCTCGCGCTCCATGGGGACGGCACCCATTTCATGCCCCTCGACAATTGCATCGAGACCATGCGCCAGACCGGCATGGACATGTCGGAGCGCTACAAGGAGACCTCGCGCGGAGGTCTCGCCGTCAATCTGCCGGAGTGCTGAGCCGTTCGGCTCCCTCCACTGGGCTCAGGGAACGAGCAGCGTGCCCGCGCCGTGCTCGGTGAGGAGTTCGAGCAGGACCGCATGGCGGGTCTTGCCGTTGAGGATGACGACGCCTTCGACGCCGCGCTCAAGCGCTTCGATGCAGGTCTCGACCTTCGGAATCATGCCGCCGGAAATCGTGCCGTCCCGGATGAGCGCCTTGGCGTCGGCGACGGTCAGCTCCTTGATCAGCTCCTTGTTCTTGTCGAGAACGCCCGGAACGTCGGTCAGGAAGAGAAGGCGCGAGGCTTCCAGCGCCCCTGCGATAGCGCCGGCGAAGGTGTCGGCATTGATGTTGTAGGTCGCCCCGTCCCGGCCCGGCGCGACCGGCGCGATGACCGGGATCATCTCCGAGCGGGCGAGAAGGTCCAGCAGCGTGCGGTCCACTTCGACCGGCTCGCCGACAAAGCCGAGATCGAGCACGCGTTCGATATTCGATTCGGCGTCGAGAACGGTCTTCTTGGCCTTTTCCGCAAAGACCATGTTGCCGTCCTTGCCGCACAGGCCGATCGCCCATTCGCCCTCGGCATTGATCATGGCGACGATCTCTTTGTTGATCGAACCGGCCAGAACCATTTCGACGATGCGCACGGTTTCGGCGTCGGTGACGCGCAAGCCGCCCTCGAAGCGCGACTCGATACCCATCTGGGACAGCATGCGGCCAATCTGGGGGCCACCGCCATGGACCACGATCGGATTGACGCCGGACTGCTTCAAAAGCGCGATGTCACGAGCGAAGGCCTGACCGAGATCGGTGTCGCCCATGGCATGGCCGCCATATTTCACGACGACCGTCTTGTTCTCGTATTTCTGCATGAAGGGCAGGGCTTCCGACAGGAGCCGTGCCTGGGTCTCCGCATTATCCGGCATCGTCGTCGCGCTCATGGATGTTCCAAGCCCTCTTCGCTGGCAGCTTCGAGGGGGGCTTCTAGCGCAGAACCTTTGCCCGATGGAACCGGGAAACGGGGTCGGCGGATCTCATCGTGCGACGTTTGACTCCGCGGTGCTGCGTGGCAGCCGATTGAAGGATGGTCGAAGCCCCAGACGCTTCGTCATCCTCGCCCTCGCGGAGAGCGGGTATGGCGACAATCGCCGATGCATCGATCACCACCGGCTGCGAGCCCAAGCTTCGTCGCGAAAGGCTTTCATGTCGAATGTCTCGTCTGTCGGTCCAAGAGCAGCCACGCGTTTCTTCAGTTCGGCGTTCTTTGCTTCGAACCGTTTGATGAGCTTCGCTCGCTCCATCTCTCGTTCGATCGCCCAACGTATGGCAGCGGTTCCGTCCGCCTGTCCCGTTAATCTGCGCATTTCCTCGATCAATCGTTCGAGTGGCGGATCATCGATCGTAATGGTCATTCGCGGGTCATCCATTGGAAGTGGGCTTGGTCGAGCGCCAAGGCCACTCGATTTTCATCTAATGTCGGGATTTCGTCCAGCAGGACGCCATAGCTCACCAAATCGTTCTCACAGTGTCTCTGGCGCTCGCGGGGAAAAGACGCAGCTTTCCCATCCAGACTTTCGGAAGGACCGCCGCCGTGACCCGCATTCTGAACCATTTCGCCGCGCTTTTTTGCGCTGTGGTTTTCATCACTGCCTCCCTTGGCAACGGCAAAGCGCAGGACGACCCTTACGCCCTTGCCCGCGAGCCCGGCATCCATCTCCTGATGCGACACGCAATTGCGCCGGGGACCGGCGATCCGGCGAACTTTGAACTCGGCGATTGTTCGACCCAGCGAAACCTCTCCGACGAAGGGCGGCGCCAGGCCGAGGCGATCGGGGCGCGGCTGAAGGACAATGGCGTGCCGATCGACGTGGTTCTGACCAGCCAATGGTGCCGCTCGCGCGATACCGCCGATCGTCTCTCCGTCGCGCCGGTGGAGGACGCGCCCTTTCTCAATTCGTTCTTCCGCGATCGCGGATCGGCCGATGCGCAGACGCAAGACGCCTTGGCGCGGATCGAGGCGCTCGATGCGGCTGGAGAAAAGGCGGTCCTCGTCACTCATCAGGTCAACATCACCGCGCTCACCGACGTCTTCCCGCGCTCGGGCGAGATCATCCTCGTCTCGCGCAACGAGAATGGTGACCTCGAAAGCCGAGGGCGCATCACGCCTTGACGGTGGGTGGTCCGACCGTCAGCCCTTCGAGGCCAAGTCAGCGATGAAGAGGCGGATAAGCACAGGCAGATGGTCGGAGCCTGTGGCGGGCAATGTCTTTGCTTCCGAGACGCTCACGCCTTCCGAGACGAGGACATTGTCGATCGACAGGCCGGCAAAGCGTTTGAGCCAGGATGGCAGGGCGCTTGGCAGGAAGGTCGGGCCGATGCCGGCGACGGGCCGCGTATCGCTGGCTTTGGCATAGCGGGAGACCGCGGCGCTCCAGGGCGCGGCGTTGAAATCGCCGCCGATGACGAGCGGGCCCGGCAATCGGGCGAGAACGGGCTCCAGGGCTGCGATCTGGTACCAATGGTCATGGGGCCAGGGCCATTTCAGATGTTCCGCGCCGATCGTCAGGCGGCGCCCCTCGTCCAGCGCGATCCGCCTCGCCGCAAAGCCGTCGTCGGGGACGCAGATCGACAGATCGTCGGCAAAAGGGCGCCTGGACAGAATGACCATGCCGCCGACCGGCCGGGCGAGCCCGCAATCGAAGCGATGGGGGTAAAGATCGGCTATGGCCGCAAGGCTCTGGCTCCATCGCGGCGTGACCTCCTCCAGCGTCACGATATCGGCGCCGCTCTCGCGGATCGCCGCGAGCGCTGGCTCGGACACCGCGTCATAGCGTAGATTCATCTGGAGCAATGTGAGCTCTATCCCGCTTGCCGTCGCAGGGATCGATCCGATGGGCGCGGGCGCAACGCCGGCCGCTGTGTTCATGAAGGAAAGGCGGGAGACGTCGTCGACGGGGACCATATAAACGCCCGTCGTCGCGCCCGCGACGATCGCGGCGAGGCTTGCAGCAAGGGCAATGAGCCGCAGGAGAGTTGAGCCGACGACGGCTGCCAGAATGGCGAGGACGAGCGCCGCGAGCGCCAGATGGGCGCGAAAATGGGCGACCGAGTCCAGCGGCTGAAACGCCCCGCCGAAAAGGCTCGCCAGCGCCAGGAGTGCCAGACCCAAGGCCCCGAGCGCGCAGGCGAGGGCAAGAGCGGTGCGCTTCGTCACCCGCACCGGTCGGAACCGGTGGTCCGAGCGCGCCTCTGCTCCGATGCTTTCGCGATCCATCGCCTATTGAAACGCCGTCTCGGTGAAGGAGCGCAGCTTTCGCGAATGAACCCGTTCGGACGGCAATTCGCTCATCAATTCGAGGGCCCGCATGCCGATGCGAAGATGCTGGGCGACCTGACGCTTGTAGAAATCGGTCGCCATGCCGGGCAGCTTGAGCTCGCCATGGAGCGGCTTGTCCGAGACGCAGAGCAGCGTTCCATAGGGCACCCGGAAGCGGAACCCGTTGGCCGCGATCGTCGCCGATTCCATGTCGAGGCCGATCGCGCGCGATTGGGAGAGCCGCTCGATCGGCTCGTGATGGTCGCGCAGCTCCCAGTTCCGATTGTCGATGGTGGCAACGGTCCCTGTGCGCATGATGCGCTTCAGCTCATAGCCGGAAAGACCGGTGATCTCGGCGACGGCCTGTTCCAGCGCCACCTGAACCTCGGCCAGTGCCGGGATCGGCACCCAGATCGGTAGATCGGCATCGAGAACATGGTCTTCGCGCACATAAGCATGGGCGAGGACATAGTCGCCGAGCTCCTGGCTGTTGCGCAGGCCGGCGCAATGGCCGAGCATCAGCCAGGCATGGGGGCGCAGGACCGCGACATGGTCGGTGATCGTCTTGGCGTTGGAGGGACCGACGCCGATATTGACCATGGTGATGCCGCTGCAATCGTCGCGGACGAGATGATAGGCCGGCATCTGGGGAAGGCGTAGAGGCGCCGTTCCTTCTTTCGGCTCCAGCGATCCGGCGGGCGTGACCACATTGCCGGGCTCGATGAAGGCGGAATAGCCGCGCCCGCCCTCGGCCATCATCTGGCGCGCCAGCATGCAGAACTCGTCCATATAGAACTGGTAGTTCGTGAAAAGAACGAAGTTCTGGAAATATTTCGGATGAGTCGCGGTGTAATGCTGCAGGCGATGCAGCGAATAGTCGACGCGCTGGGCGGTGAAGGGCGCGAGCGGCGCGCCCTCGCCCTCCTTCGGCTTGAACGTGCCGTTGACGATGCGGTCGTCGGTCGCTTCGAGATCGGGCACGTCGAAAATGTCGCGCAAGGGTCGGTGCAGCCGCTCGGCTCGCGCCGCGTCCACATAGGCGCCTTCCGGGAAGGCGAAATGCAGAGGGATCGGCGTTGAGGAATCGCCGATCGCGACCGGCTGGCCGTGATTCTTGATCAGAAGCGCGACCTGCTCGGCGAGATAGCCCTCGAAGAGATCGGGCCGGGTGATCGTCGCGGAATAACGGCCGGGCCGTGGAACATGGCCAAAGGCGAGGCGCGAGTCGACGCGGGCATGGGTCGTCGTCGCGATGGAGATTTCCGGATAGAAGGCCCTGACGCGCTCGGCCGAATGGCCGGAGGCGAGCACCTCCTCGAAGCGCCGGGACAAAAAACCGACCGAGCGGTCATAGAGCCGCTTCAGTTCGGCAACCGCTTCGCCCGCGTCGGTGAAGGGGCGCAAGGGTACAGCTTCCGGCGTGTCGAAGGCGAAGGGATCGGTGTCGGTGCGCTCAAGCTCTGTCATGAACCGCATTTAGAGCATCTGGCGCCGACATGCACGTGACGTCCTCGCTGCAGGCGTGCGAAAAATGAAAGCGGCCCCTCCCGAAGGAAAGAGGCCGCCTTGCTTCTGTGGCGTCGTTCAGGCCGCCTTTGGCGATCAGACGAGGACGCTGTCGTTCAGAAGAATACCACCCTCGATCTGACCCATGACGGCAGTCTGGTTCTCGCTGCTTTCCGAAAAGCCGACGAGAACGTCTGCGCGGCTGACACCATCGTCGAGCGCGTTCGTCCAGTAGTCGACGCCGCTCGTGTCACCCTCGCGGTCGAGGACGTTCATATAGAGCTGCTCGACAAAGGCCTGGTCGGTGAGATCCGAGCCGAAGCGCATGGAAAACTCCGAGGAGTCGATGAAGTTCTGCGCGATGCTGGACAGGCTCGCGCCTTCGTCCAGGGCTTCGACGGAGTTGCTGAGCCCGTCGAGATCGGGCGCCCGATCGAGAGCCGCCTCATAGAGGCGGTATGCCTGTCCGGCATTACCCTCGATGTCGAAGGCGATGACATTGTCACCAATGGAGATGCGACCCGCCTCGATGCCGGTCATCACGTCCTCGGCCATGGTGGCGGTGACCTCGCCCGAGGCGATCGGCAGAACGGCCTTGTAGCCTGCTGTGCCGTCGGCCTCGCCATCGGTACCCATGCCCTGACCTTCGAGCAGGGTCTGGCCGTGGAGCACGATCTCGCGCTGGGTGAGGTTCATGGCCGTCACGATGGAGGAGAGCGACGTATCCGCCACGTCGTCCGAATTCGTGTCGATCATCAACTCGTCGAGATCATAGCTCTGGGCGAAGGTGAAATAGCTGATCGATGGCGCCGGAAAGTCGGCGATCGCGCCCCCGGCGGGGGAGGTGAGGGAGAGAAGGATGCCGCCATAGGATGGGATACCCTCGCCGAGCTCGACGATGCCGTCGCGGTCCGTATCGGTCGAGATACCCGGGACCATCGAGTTCTGGACGCTGCCGTCCTCGCCGGGCAGGAATCCGTGCAGATGCTGGGGATGCGGCACATTCGCCTCGACGCCGGTGGCGGCGGTCAACACCGTCAGCGTGTTGGTATCGGTGTCGAGGGCGAGAAAGGCGCCGCCCGAGACCTCGGAATTGTTCATGGCCGTGAAGTCGACCTTATAGAAAAATTCCGCGTTCTTGATCGCGTTATAGGTGTTGCTGAGCGTGCCGAGTTCGGCCATCGAGATTTCATGGGCCATGAGCGCCTCCTCTTCGGTGCATGTCGTGGCGACGCCGCGCAATCAGCAGGACAATTGCTGTCGAGCCTTCAATGCGGCGACCATCGAGTAGTAGCTACGAAGGAATGCTCGGTTGGGATGCGGTGGAGGAGAGAAAAAGTTCGGACAGGAACAAAGTCCGGCGCGCGGCTCGATCGCTGGCTCGAGATCCGCGATGGGTCTGGCCGATAGCGGCGACTGGGCGGATTCGGAACGAGGGCCAATCGTCTCAGGCGCGGCGCTCATGCGAAGGCAGGCATTGGCCAAGGCTTTCAGCGAGCAGGTTTTTGCACGGTTCGGAAGGCAGACTGCGTGAGGCGATAGGCCCGATCGGACCGGCCGCAACCATCATGACGGCGAAAAACCGCCTCTCATTCGGGTCAGAACTTGGCGACAGTTTCCGGCTGGGTCCGCTCGATGCTGCAGACGATGCCTTGGGTGTAGTTGCAGCCTTCTCCGGCGAAGGAGGCCACCGCGCTGCCGGTCCGCCCGACCGAATGCTGGGCGAAGCTCGTCATCGCGAATCCGAACAGGGCGATCACCACCGTTACGAAGGATAGTCGCTCAACCATGGGCAGTCCCCCTAAAAGCATTCCCATGCTTTGCATGATAAGCCTGAACTCAGGCTGACCACGACTGTTTAGGACCCGTTCCAACATGTGAACGGGCCGTCCCCGATCTGCTTCTTTGCGCCGTCCCCACGGCGCTCTACCTCGTGGAGGAATTTGGCACGCATATCATGGCCAAAATGAGCCCGCTGCGTGTCACTCTCGCGAATTCTCGCCGGCAGAACCGGGGCTGCTTCCGGTCTTCTGCGTCAGGCCGAACCACCAAGGAGCGAACATGACGGAACAGACGAAGCCGATCGACCTGTTTTACTGGCCGACGCCCAATGGTTGGAAGATTTCTATCCTGTTGGAGGAACTTGGCGTTCCCTACGAGGTGCACTTCGTCAATATCGGCGCAGGCGACCAGTTCAAGCCGGAATTCTTGAAAATCTCGCCGAACAATCGGATGCCGGCGATCGTCGACCCGGAAGGTCCGGGCGGCGAGCCGATCTCGGTCTTCGAGTCCGGTGCCATTCTACAATATCTCTCCCGCAAGTTCGGACGGTTCTATCCGACGGATGAGCGCGCCCGTGTCGCCGTCGAGGAATGGTTGTTCTGGCAGGTGGGCGGTCTCGGCCCGATGGCCGGTCAGGCCCATCACTTCCGCAATTATGCGCCGGAAAAGATCGCTTACGGTATCGATCGCTACACCAACGAGGTGCATCGGCTCTATGGCGTCATGAACAAGCGCTTGGAATCCAACGAATATCTCGGCGGAAGCGATTATTCGATCGCCGACATGGCCTCGATCGGCTGGGTCGTGCCCTACAAGAACCAGGGCCAGGACATCGAGGAATTCCCGCATTTGAAGCGCTGGTTCGAGACGGTGAAAGCCCGCCCGGCCGTCGAGCGCGGCCTGGAACTCGGCAAGGCGGAGCGCGAAAAGGTCAATCTGGCGAACGACAAGGACGCCCAGAAGGTCCTGTTCGGCCAGCGTGCGCGCTGATCTCGACGCGCCTCGTCCCATGCAACTCATACGAAATCCGTTCGATCGCATCGCGATACGGATTTCCAAGACGCTCAAGCGCCGCGCGGGCTTTGATACGGAGCCCGACTGATCCAGTCGGATGCCGCATCAGTCGGATATGAGACGGCGGCGATTGATCGAAGAACCCCGACCAATCGTTATCCTCGGCCCGTAAGGGCCGGGGACTGCCCCCGGGGACCTACGCCTCAAGCGTTATTCGGGGCCACGAACCATCGCGGTCTGCGTCCTGCAACTTGCTTCATCCATTATACATTGGGACGGCACGAGCCCTTGGGGCTGAACGAGCCTGGATCCGAAGGCTCTCCGGCTCGCCGAACTGGTGCGGGGCCGGCACGCCCGATGGTGCGGCGACGCTCGGCGCTACCGGTTTGGCCCGCTCTCGGCTATCCTATCGGCTCAAGACCCGCAATATCCGTCGAGGAGCCAGCCTTCATCCCATGTCCTTGGCCCCATTGCTCCTTTCATTCCTTGCCCGCCTCAGGGTCGGCTTTGTCGCAATGGCCGGAATTGCCATCCTGTCGGCGCTTGGCGCCTGTCAGGCCGGCGATGCCGCTTCACAGGACAATGGAGGGCTCATGCAGGCACGCGTTCATGCGAAAGCCGAACTCTTCGAGACCGAAACGGGCTCCCATGTACTGACGACCCTGCCGGCAGGCAGCGTCGTGTCCATTTCCGAGCCCGACCCGGAAGCCCTGGAGGCCGCCTTGCGGACGGGCGCGCGGATCCGGGTGCATGCCGTGACGGGCAGTCGTGAGCAGGATGGATTCGTCGCCGCCTCGACGGTCACAATCACGCGATGAATGAGAATCTGATGTGTTCGTGGTATTATGACGCTATCCACGGCGCGTCGCGGCTGCGAAGAGCGACCGACGGCGCATCCGGTGGCAGGCTCTATCATCCGCCTCGACATGGTGTATGAACGCAAGCGACATGGGCCGCCATAGGGTTGCGGTATCAGATCGATCGGTTTCATGGCGCGATTGCGCGGACGTTTCGACCTGATCTCTAGGCCTCCTCAATCCAGCCGATGACAGCCTCAGCTGACCCGGCATCGTCTTTTTCCGGAACCGTTCGATGAGCTATACGACCCTTCTTCAGACAGGCGCTTCGGGCAACCGCGTCGATATCGTCTTTCTGGGCGACGGTTACACGGCCGGCCAGCTCGCCGGAGACTATCGCGGCGACGTTCAGGCGATGATCACCTATCTGTTCGAGGCCGGCGATCTGACGGAGCCCTTCGGCCGGTACAAGGACTATTTCAATATCCACGCCATCGACGTCGCCTCGCGCGAGAGCGGCGCGGATGTGGAGCCGGAAGGCATCAATGTCGATACCGCTCTCGACGCGAAATATTACTGGGACGGATCGACGGAGCGTCTGCTTTATATCGACGACAATCTGGCCGATGCGATCGTCCAGCGCGAGTTCGAGGGTACGGATATCGCGGCCGAAATGCGCTTCGTGACGGTCAATTCCGATCGCTATGGCGGCGGCGGCGGCTCCTATGGCGTCTATGCCGGCGGCAACCCCTCGGCGCGCGAAGTGGCGGTTCACGAAATCGGCCATTCCTTCGCCGGGCTGGCCGACGAGTATGACGACTACAATCCGAAAGCGGTGAGCACTTACCGCGGCTCCGAGCCCGCCTCGCCGAACCTCACCAAGGATGCCAGTGGCGCGCGCTGGGCGGAATGGCTCGGCTATGATCAGCCCGGCATCGGCATCATCGGCGCCTATGAGGGCGGCGCCTATGTGGACAATGGCATCTTCCGTCCGTCGGAAGACTCCAAGATGCGCAGCCTCAACAACCCGTTCGATGCGGTCTCCCAGCAGGCCTTCATCCTCAATTTCTACGACTATGTGAAACCGCTCGATGGCTGGAGCCATGCGGATGCGACGGGCCCGCTGACAGGCGTCACGCAGCTTTCGGTCGATCCGATCAGCGATGCCACGATCGGCGTCGAATGGCGGGTGAACGGACAAACGGTCGGCGGCGACACGCTGACGCTGGATCTTTCAAGCCTCGGCCTTGCGCCGGGCGATTATCAGGTCAGCGCGCGCGCCTTCGACGATACGGGCCTCGTGCGCGCCGTCGATCCGCGAACGGAACAAACGGTTAATTGGACGGTCCGTCTGAGCGCGAGCGAAAGCTCCGTTCCCTCGGATGAGAACGACACCCTCTCCAATCCGGTCTTCCCCTCGTCGATCAACGGGCTGGGCGGCCGCGATACGCTGCGTCTCGACGGCACGCTCGCCGATTTCGCCATCGCGCCGGTGGAAGGCGGTTTTGCGATCGCCCGGACCGGACAGCCCGATGCGGTGCTGAGCGCGTCCGGGATCGAGGTTCTGACCTTTACCGACGCGACCTTGGAGCTGCATGGCGGCGAACCGGCGACAGGGACCTATGCGCTTTATCAGACGGTGTTCGACCGCACGCCCGATCTGACCGGGCTCAGCTATTGGGTGCAGCGGGCCGAGACGGGTCTGCCGCTCATCGACATCGCCAAGCTCTTCACCCAATCAAGCGAGTTCACCAGTGCTTATGGCGTCGATCCGAGCGACGAGGTGCTGGTCGATCGGCTCTACGCCAATGTCTTCGGCCGCAATGCCGAGGATGGCGGAAAGGCCTTCTGGCTGAACGCCCTTTCGAACGGGGCCTCGGATGCCGAAGTCGTGCTCGGCTTTTCCCAAAGCACCGAGCTTCTCGCCCAGATCGACAATCAGGTGGATGACGGTTTCTTCATCCTGGTCTGAGCGGTCCTGACCAGGGGACACCCGGGCAGATCCGTCCCCAGGCCGAGTTGTTACGCATTCGTGAATTGCTCCGAAGGGCATTCGCGGCGAGCATTTCGCGAATGGCGAGATCGATCGGAACGCCCCATAGGGCGATGTTCATCAGGGTTTGCGCTTTTCTTTGCGCGGTCTGCCTTGGCCTCATCGGGCTGGGTAGCGCCGGTGCCCAGCAGCGCGGGCTCGGCGATCTTGGCGGGGCGAAAGGGGACGGCGGCCTTCCCGTCGATGTGGAACTCGTTCTTGCCGTCGATGTCAGCTGGTCGATGAACCAGATGGAGCAGGCGATCCAGCGCGACGGCTATGCCGCCGCCTTTCGCTCGAGCGAGGTCCAGGCAGCCATCCTCGACGGCGTTCATGGCCGGGTCGCAGTGACCTATCTCGAATGGGCGGGCAGCCTGTCGCAATCGGTCATCGTGCCTTGGACCTTGATCGATTCCAAGGCGAGCGCCGAAGAGTTCGCCTATCGCTTGACGGCGGACGCGCCGATCCGCGCAAGGCGCACCTCGATCGCCTCGGCGATCGACTTTTCCGCAACCCTCTTTGCGGGCAACGGCTTCGAAGGGCTGAAACAGGTCGTCGACATCTCCGGCGACGGCCCGAACAATGAGGGCCGTATGGTGACCGAAGCCCGGGACGCGGCCGTGCGCCGCGGCGTCACGATCAACGGTCTGCCCTTGATGACGACCGGCCAAGGCGGTTCCTGGGGATCGATCGCCAATCTCGACCGCTATTACGAGACCTGCGTGATCGGCGGGCCGGGCGCCTTCATGATCCCGGTGAACGACTGGTCTCAGTTTCCCGAGGCCGTCCGGCGCAAGCTTGTCTTGGAACTGGCCGGCGGCTGGCCATCCGTCGACGAGATATTGCGGGCAGGGGCGAAGGTGCAGCCGGCTCAGTCCGGCGGGGCGGTCGACTGTCTGATCGGGGAGAAACAATGGCAGGAGCGTCAGCGACGCTGGATGCGTGACACGCAATAAGCGTCGGCGGTGTCAGCCCTTCGACAGTCGCTTACGGTTGGAGCGCACGCGCTTGCCATAGGGCTTGAGGCCGGCAGTCAGGACGTCGTCGGCAATGTTTCCCGTGCTCGCCATGCCGGTGCTCATCGTATCGATGACCGATTTCCAGGCGGCGGCCGAAACGGCGGCGTTCATGGCCATCGCCGATTCCTGGGCGGCCATCATCTTTTCGGTGACCATGCGCGTCGCCTCGGCCCGGTCCTTGGCGCTGGGCGAAGCGGCCGAGAGCCAGAACCCGGTGAGCCGCGAGGCGATGACGAAGGGCGCGGCGGTCATGATCGCGGCGGCTTCCGCCGTGGCTTTGGGAAGCGCGCCGAATTCGGATTTCGAGGAACGAGTTTTGCGGGCCATGGGTCATGCGTCTCCGAGGTCTAAACCTCCCGAAGCCATCAACGCGAGGAGGTGGCTTTTGGTTCGTCGGGAAAACGCCCCCGGCCGGCGCCTTCCAGCCGGCATCCAAGGCGCGAGGCCGTTTCGGGCCTTCTCAGAGGATGTTGATCAGCGCCAGGACGGCCGCCCCATAGACGAAGACGAGGAAGAGCACCGAGGCGACGCCGAGAAGCGCGGCTGCGATCAGCCAGAGGCCGTCGCGCGCCGTGATCGCGATGCCGGCAAGCGCGATCGCGACGCCCGGCGCCATATTCGTCAGCGGGAAGGGGATCGCCACGATCACCGCCAGGAAGAGGCACATCCAGCCCACGGCGCTCAGGAGAACGCGCTCCGGCTGCGGCCAGAAGCGATGGCGCGCCAGCCGCTCGGCCCTGCGGATCAGGGGACCGACGCGGTTCATCAAGGTGCGTAAGGTTTCCGGCTTCAGCCGGATCATACGCACCTTGTTGGGCAGCCAGAGCCGATGCCGACCAATCGCGAGTTGTAGGGCAAAGAGGATCAATGGCAGGCCGAAGATCGTCGAGGCGCCTGGCGGTAGGGGCACGAGATTGAGCCCGCCGAACAGGACGAAGAAGGCACCGAAGGCTCGCGTATCGAAGGCTTGGGACAGGTCGCCGATCGTCGGATCGTCCTGCACCGCATCCCTCTTATTGGAGAAGGCCCGCAGGATGGCGGAAATCCGCCGCTGTCGCTTGCCTCCCTGACCGCGCCGGCGGCGGGACCGCCGCAGACTGGAAAGATCGACAGGCGACACGGTTTTACTCATCTTCGAGCACTGAGGTTCGGCAGTGGCGGACCGGGCGGATCCGCCGGTGCCACTTTGATGGCTCGACGAACGACTGGGTTCCATGGGCCTTCCATAATAGGCGCCGCTCGTTAAGTCGACGTTGCCAGGCGAGAAATCAGGCCATGGTGTCAGGTTTTGGGCAGCGCAGCTCTTGGGCCGGCTCTTTTTGCCGTTCGCTCGGCCGGACACAGATCGAGAACCTCGATACCAAGCTTGGGCTTCTCCCGGTGGACGAAACGCGGATGGGTCAGGGTCTCGATCGCATCTTCGGTCCCGTCCTGCCAACGCTCGTCGACCGTGGTGCGGGAGAATTCGTAATCCTTTGAATCGCGACTGTATTCGCGCATTCGGTTGATCAGATGAACGATCGTCACCGAGGCGTCGTTCTCGCGGTCCTTCAGGAAGGCGACATCCGGATCGTCGGCGAGTTCCGGGGGCAGCTTGTCGAGAAGGCGATGAATCGCCCGCCTCTCTCGCTGGCGTTCCTTGATCATATCGGTGCCGAGGCGCGTGCGGCTCGAATAGCGAATGTCCTTCTCACGCTCGGCGAGGTCATAGATGGTCTGCGGCAAGGGACCCCGCGCCGAGAACAGATCGACCTGGAAGACGCACATGTCGTGCTGCCAGTCCTCTTCCAGGATGTATTGCAACGGGGTGTTGGAGACGAGGCCTCCGTCCCAATACCATTCGCC
Organism: Fulvimarina manganoxydans; assembly: GCF_900176465.1. GTDB lineage: Bacteria > Pseudomonadota > Alphaproteobacteria > Rhizobiales > Rhizobiaceae > Fulvimarina > Fulvimarina manganoxydans. The sequence continues at coordinate 83,278 of NZ_FWXR01000010.1, read as the reverse complement.
ATCGATCTCGACCGGCGGAAAGCCCGGCGGCAGCGCCCCGCTCGCCATGACATGTTCCGGGCCGATCCGCGTCGTGCGGCTGTCGAAATAGCGAAAGTTGCCGGTGGCCACATTGACCGCGCCGAGGCTGACCCGCATGTCGCCATTGTTCAACCGGTCGAAATCGACAAGGCGGAGAAGCGTCTCGCGAAGGGGGCGCGTGTCGTAATAGCCGAGATCGGACGGCGTGCCGTTGGGGACGAAATAGGTCGGCGGGACACGCGGCGCGAAGAAACCGGGAATGCCGAAGAGGATCGAGGAGAGCGCGCTGCCTTCGTTGAAGGCCGTGCGCGCGTATAGGCCCGGCAGCGGCGGCCCGAATGTGATGGTCGAGGAGACTTCGTGCCAGAAGGCGCGCATCGCCTCGACGCGGCTTTCCGGAGGATTTCCGGCGATGAGGGCGGCATTGATCGCCCCGATGGAGATGCCCGCCACCCAGTCGGGCCTAGCCCCCGCTTTCGACAGTGCCTCGAAGACGCCGCCCTGATAGGCGCCGAGCGCGCCGCCGCCTTGCAGAACGAGAACGAGCAACTCGTCGGGCCGGGAAATCGCGGTGTCGTGCGATGGTTGGGCGAGGGTATCCATGGGGCGATCCATTCAAGGTCGACGCAGGCGATTATGCGGGCCCTATTCGAGGCCAGCGTTGACGTCTGATTTAGAGCGTCTCTGGTCGGCTTTGAAGCGCGGTGTCATGATCTTTTCGCAGCTGCAGCAATTTTCGAAGCGGTGATCGGTGTGTCGCGCGAGGCCGTCAGGGCCGATTTCGTTGCACTTGGGAACAGATGCCTGTCCGGCGCGTTGGTGTGCATCGACGCTTTGAGGAACCTTCCGTCATGACCTTGCGCCTTGCCACGATGCTGACCCTTCTTCTCGGCTCGCTTGCGATTTCCGCTTGCGCCAACACGGTTCGAGGCGTGGGTGCCGATGTCGGCAACACGGTCGATGCCGGCGAGGCTGCCGCCCGCGACATCGCCAACTGATCTCGAATGACGAACCGCTTGCCCTGCCGGGTCACCCTTGCGGGTAACCCGGCAGGGCGGGACTTTAGCGCTTTACTCATCCACGACTCCGGTTGCCTCCATTTTCGGTCTCACCGCGCATTGCCTGGGTGATTTTGGCTCTGGCGAGCGCTCCAATGCCGCGACGATACGGGCCAACGCCGCGTGGCGGTTGAGATCGTAACGCGGGTCTGCGCCCCGGCCCCAGCGCCCTTGTCGGGAAAGCTCTAGACGTGCCCTCTCTCGCATCGCAGCTTGGGTTTCTGGCGGCAGAGCCGCCACTGTGTCTTTGATTGCCGCTCCATCGCAGTCATCGGTGAAGCCGCGGATCGATGGCTTGCGGTGTTGCTTCGGCCGTCGCCCGCCCGTTTGCCCTTTTCCCACTTCAAGACCCTTCGCCGGCCGCGCCGGCTCCCCAGCGACGTGTGCGGTCTGAAGAGCTGGCGTCATCCGGGGCTCCGAAGGGCCCCTATCGGTTTGAGCGAAACGCGATAAATCGGACGCGCGATTTTGCTCTAACGCTTTGTTTTGCCGCATGATCTTTTCCGAAAGATCGCACAGCTTCTTGGCATCATGCTTCAGGCCGCCTTCGTCCGTCTGCCACGCGCCCTGGATCGCGGTCTCCGCGATCCCAAGCCCGAAGCGGCAAAGAAAGCTGTGCATTTCGCGAACCACCAACGGTGTCGAATGGGCAGCGCGGCGCGCCGCCACATAGGATTTCGCGGCGGCTTCGAGCTGTAGGGATAGGCGGTCTTGGTTCATCGATCATCGTCTCGCATGGGGTGAGAGCGATCGATTATGCGAGTGCGGCGAAAAGTGAGGAAAAAAAACCTATTCTGAGCGAGGCTCATGGTCTGAAGCGCGGAGGGGTAAAGAGCCTGTTGGGAATGACATTTTTTTGCACTGCCTTGATCTTCTTTCGGGGATCAGAATAGGAATAATTACCCGCAACCGAGAAGAGAGGCTCACAATGGATGAGGATCAGCCCAGGAGACTGCCATGATTCCCCTCCATGATGAAAAATCCGCGCGCCCCGCGCAGGCGGCGAGCCCAACCGGCCTGCAGGACAAGGAGCCGCCTCGATCTCTGGTCGGGTGCGATCTGCGCGAGCGAGGTCTGTGCCGCTTGGCGTCGGCGATCGCCGCGACCCATTTCGGCATCGAAATCGAAGCGATCGGGCGCCCCTATCGTTCGGATGCGGCCACCTGCGACGCCCGCCATGTGGCGATCTACCTGGCCCATGTGGTGTTCCAGATCCCGCTCGGCCGGACGGGCGAGGCCTTCGGCCGCGATCGCTCCAGCATCGCCTACGCCATCCGCAAGATCGAAGACCGGCGCGACGATGCACATTTCGACGCTATGATCGGCCGGCTCGAAGCGCTCGCCCACTCCATTGGCGATGTCGTCGGTGCGACCGGGGAGCCTGGACGATGAGCGGCCGGTTCAAAAGCGAGGGCGATTGGGCCGTGGCCCGTCTTTCGGCGGCGCGTGGGCGGACGTCGGCCTTTCTGAGCGCCGAGGAAGGCGAAGCGGCCGAGCGTCTCCGCGCCGATCACCACAGGGGCTCTCAGATGGCCTCGATCACCCAGCGATGGGATTTGTCCCCCCGCTCGGGACGGGGACGGGGCGCGGAAGACCTGTCGGACGCGGCCCTGGATGCGCGCGCGCGGCTCGATAGGGCCATCGAGGCGGTCGGGCCCGAACTCTCCGGCCTCCTTCTCGATATCTGCTGCCATTTGAAGGGCTTGGAAGAGGTCGAGCGCGAGCGGCTCTGGCCGGCGCGTTCGGCCAAGATGCTTCTGAAAGCCGGGCTCGGCATTCTGGCGCGCCATTACGGTATCACCGGGCGGTGCGCGAGAGGGACCGGCATCCGCCGCTGGCGCGATGCGGATGCGAGGCCGACCGTCTCGCCTGGATGAGCCGGTTTCGGTCGGTTGCCCGTCAGCCTCTCGGGATGGTCTTGCTCTCGTTCGAAGCATCGGGCGAGGGCTTCTCCCCTTTTCGGAAAAGCCATTTATACGTGCCGAACATGCCGATCGCGCAGACCGAGCCGGCGACGAGCACGATCGCGAGTGTCGATTGTTCTTGAAGAAAATGTTCGAGGGCCTTGCCGAAGAAATAGGCCGTCACCCCATAGGCGGCGGACCAAAGCGCGGCGCTGATCGCATTATAGAGGATGAAGCGCGGCCAGGGCATGTGCATCATGCCCGCAACGAAGCCGTTGAGCTGACGCAGGATGAAGACGAAGCGGGCAATGAGCACGATGACGAAGCCATAGGAGCGGAAGCGCTCCTCGACCATTTCCAGCTTGTCCTCGCCGAAATGAACCTTGTGGCCCCATTTGACCACTGCCGGACGGCCATAGCGCCGGCCGACCCAATAGCCGAGATTGTCGCCGAGGATCGAGCCGAGAAAGGCCGAGGCGAGGACCAGCCAGATATTCATCTGCCCATTGGAGGCGAGCATGCCGGCGGCCACCACGAGGCTTTCGCCGGGAAGTGGAAGGCCTGTCGATTCCAGGCAGACGACAATGGCGAGAAAGCCATAGCCATATTGGTTCAGGAAATCCGTCACCCGCCCTTCTCCAGGAGCGCGACGGCCTCCACATGGTGCGACCATAAAAACTGGTCGATCGGCGTGACGGAGACGAGGCGATAGCCGCCGTCCAGAAGCAGCTTCAGATCGCGGGCGAGCGTCTGCGGATTGCAGGAGACCGCCGCCACGCGCTTCACATTGGATTTGGCGAGCTCGGCCGCCACACCCTCCGCCCCGGCTCGCGGCGGGTCGAAAACAAGACCGTCATAGGGCTTGAGGTCTTTTGTAATGATCGGCCGGCGAAAGAGGTCGCGCCGTTCCGTGGTGACGGGTTTCAGCCCTTCCGCCTCGCGCCAGGCCTTGTCGAGCGCGGCAAGGGCCGGCGCTTCCGCCTCCACCGCATGGACCTTGGCCTTTTTCGCAAGCCGCAGAGCGAATGTGCCCGAGCCGGAAAAGAGGTCGGCGACGCGCTTTGCCTTCGTCAGATGGGTGGTGACGAGCTCGGCCATCGCCTCTTCCGCGCTTTCGACCGCCTGAAGGAAGCCGCCGGGCGGCAGCGTGACGCGAAGCCCGCCAAAGGTCACGATGGGCGGGCGGCGCATGGCGAAGATCTCGCCATCGACGGTGAGGCGGGCAAAGTCCGATTTCAGAGCATGGGCGATCGCCTGCTGGCGCTTGTCGTCCGGCAGCTTGCCGGCGTCGCTCGCGAAGACGTCGAGCCCCGTTTCGGTGCGCGTGACGAGGAGTTTGAGCGGCTTCTTGCGATCGAGAAGGATGGCGGAGAGCTTTTCCAGCGCCGGCAGTGCCGCGACGATGGCCGGCTCGGCGACCGGGCACGGACCGATCGGGACAATGCGGTCCGAATGGGCCTCGAAAAAGCCGAGAAGAAGCTTCGTGCCGGCGCGAAAAGCGGTGATGGCGAGGCGCCTGCGGGTTTCAGGCGCGCAGGGAACGAGCGGAGAGACCTCGGTCTCGATCCCCTGGCGGCGCAGGGCCTCTACCACGATAGAGCGCTTGAATTCGCCATAAAGCACTGGGTCGGCATGCTGCAATTCGCAGCCGCCGCAGCTGCCAAAATGGGGGCAGGGCGGCTCGGCGCGGCTCGGAGAGGCCTTGACGACTTCGATCGGCACGGCGCGCCCGGCCTTGCGCGGCTCGGCGCGCACCTCTTCGCCGGGCAGGGTAAAGGGCACATAGACCGGCCCGTCTGCCGTATCGGCGATGCCGTCGCCCTGAAGGCCAAGGCGCGAAATCGTAAGGTCGAGGGTCATGGCGCTCTTCAAAAGGCTACATGCGCATCGTGCGCGAGGATCGCTCCCCTGTGCCTTGACGGATGCGGCTCTCGCAAGGCGTTTTCGGGCATAAATGGCCGCGAGGAACCGAATTTGCGGCTCAGCCGGTCTTTTCGCCGACCAACAAAAACTCGCGATTGCCGTCGCCGCCCTCGATCGGCGAGGGGGCAAGACCCGGCGCCCGCCAGCCTGCTTGCTGACCCAGCCAATCCCGAAGCCGGGCCGCGATGCTTTCCGCCATGGACGGGTCCTTCAAGAGGCCACCCTTGCCGATCGCCTCGCGCCCGGCCTCGAATTGCGGCTTGACGAGAAGCACTGCCTTCGCGCCGGGCTCGGCGAGAGCGAGCGCTGGCGGCAGGGCGAGGGTCACCGAGATGAAGCTCACATCCGAGGTGACGAACTCGACCGGTCGGTCTCCCAGATGACCGGCCGTCAGCTCACGGGCATTGAGGCCCTCGATCGCGGTCAGGCGCGGATGGGTGGCGAGCGTCGTATCGACCTGGCCGTGGCCCACATCGATCCCGGTCACATGGGCCGCACCCCGTTCCAGAAGCACCTGGGCAAAACCGCCGGTCGACAGGCCGATATCGAGGCAGGAAAGCCCCGCCGGATCGAGGCCGAAAACATCGAGGCCGGCGATGAGCTTCAGCGCGGCGCGCGAGACATAGGCGCCCGCCGGATCGTCGATCTCGATCCACGCATCCGGGGCAATGCTCACCGACGCCTTGGTCGCGACGACCCCGTCGACCCGAACCGTGCCGCGCAAGACGGCATCGCGCGCTCTCGACCGTGTCCCGTAAAGCCCGCGCTCGACCAAAGCGAGATCGAGCCGCATCCTCGCCTCCGCCGGCTGTGTCGCGCCTTGCTTTGCGCCGGAACCGGGGGAGAGGGACATGCTTGGGGGCCGTCCGGCGGTCAAGCCCGGAGGCTGCTGGCGCGCTCGTCCCGGCCGAGCGCCTTGAAGACCGCATCGACGATGCCGGCGCGGTCGAGGCCGGCATCGGCGTTCATCGTCTCGGGCTTGCCGTGATCCATGAAGATGTCCGGCATGACGAGCGGTCGAACCTTGAGGCCGGAATCGAGCCCGCCGGTCACGGCGAGATGATGGAGAACCTGGGCCGCGAAACCGCCCGCCGCGCCTTCTTCGAGGAGGATGAGAACCTCGTGCTCGCGGGCGAGCCGCGCAATGAGCTCCGTGTCGAGAGGCTTGGCGAAGCGGGCGTCTGCAACGCTTGTGGAGAGACCGTAGGTGTCGAGCTCTTCGGCCGCCGAGACCGCTTCCGCAAGCCGCGTGCCGAAGGAGAGGATCGCGACCTTGGAGCCTTCCCGGATCATGCGGCCCTTGCCGATGGACAGGATCTCGCCGCGCTCGGGCATGTCGACGCCGGTGCCGTTGCCGCGCGGATAGCGGAAGGAGATCGGCCCCTCGTCGAAGGCGGCGGCCGTGCGCACCATGTGGCGCAGCTCGGCCTCGTCGCTCGCCGCCATCACCACCATGCCGGGAAGCGGAGCGAGGAAGGAGGTGTCGAAGGAGCCGGCATGGGTCGGCCCGTCGGCGCCAACGAAGCCGGCCCGGTCGATCGCAAAGCGCACGGGGAGCTTCTGGATCGCCACGTCATGGACGATCTGGTCGTAGGCGCGCTGCAGGAAGGTGGAATAGATCGCGGCGAAGGGCTTGTAGCCTTCCGAGGCAAGGCCGGCGCAGAAGGTGACGGCGTGCTGCTCGGCGATCCCCACATCGAAGCTGCGGGCGGGGTAGAGCTCGGCGAATTTGTCGAGGCCCGTGCCGTTCGGCATGGCGGCATTGACGGCGACGATCTTCTCGTCCTCCCCCGCTTCCTGGATGAGGCTCGAGGAGAAGACGCTCGTATAGCTCGGCGCATTGCCCTTGGCCTTGGACTGGGCGCCGGTGATGACGTCGAATTTGGAGACGCCGTGATATTTGTCGGCCGAATTTTCCGCCGGCTCGTAGCCCTTGCCCTTCTTGGTGACCACATGGACGAGGATCGGGCCGGTCTTGGCATCGCGGACATTCTTCAGGACCGGCACGAGGGCGTCCATGTCGTGACCGTCGATCGGGCCGACATAGTAGAAGCCGAGTTCCTCGAACATCGTCCCGCCGGTGAAGAAGCCGCGGGTATATTCCTCGGTCTTGCGGGCGCCTTCCCGGAAGAAGGTGGGCAGTTTCTGGGTGATGTCCTTCGCGCGGTTGCGCAAGGTCCGATAGGTCTTTCCCGAGACGAGGCGCGCCAGATAATGGCTCATCGCGCCGGTCGGTGGCGCGATGGACATGTCGTTGTCGTTGAGAATGACGATGAGGCGCGCGTCGAGCGCCCCGGCATTGTTCATCGCCTCATAGGCCATGCCGGCGCTCATGGCGCCGTCGCCGATGACCGCCACGACGTTGTTGGTGCCCTTGGAGAGATCGCGCGCCACCGCCATGCCGAGGCCGGCGGAGATCGAGGTCGAGGAATGGCCGGCGCCGAAGGGGTCGTATTCGCTTTCGGTTCGCTTGGCGAAACCCGACAGGCCGCCTTCCTGGCGGATCGTGCGCATGCGCTCGCGCCGTCCGGTGAGGATCTTGTGGGGATAGGCCTGGTGGCCGACATCCCAGATCAGCCGGTCGTCCGGCGTCTCGAAGACATAGTGGAGCGCGACGGTCAGTTCGACGACCCCGAGGCCGGCGCCCAAGTGACCGCCGGTCTGGGACACGGCGTCGATCAGATCGGCACGCACCTCGTCCGCGATCTGCCTGAGGTCGCTTTCCTCGAACCGCCGGAGATCCTCCGGGCTTTGGATCTGGTCGAGAAGCGGCGTCAGCAGAGATTGGGACACGATGTCAGGACCTTTTCGATTATTGCGGGCCTCGACGGCGCCTGCCGCCCGTCATGAGGTTCGCAAGGACACGCAACCCCAACACATTCTTTAAATCGTTTCCAGACCGCAGCGATCAAGCATCTTCGAGATCAGGCGGCTGCGGCAAACCGCGTCGCGTGACCGGAAACTGGCCGCTCCCTGTCGCTCGCTGCCGTCAGTCGGGATCGAGCGGCTCAGTGCCGGAGGGTTTGCCGGCGCGGTTGAGCTTGATCTTCTCGACCTTGTCCTCTGCCGCCGACAAGAGCCGGTCGCAATGGTTCTTCAGCTTCTCGCCGCGCTCATAGATGCGGATCGAGCGGTCGAGCGGCACGTCGCCGCGCTCCAGATCGCCGACGATCCGCTCAAGGGCGGCGAGCGCTTCCTCGAAGGTCATGCGCTTGATGTCGGAATCGTCGGCGGGCAGGGAATCGATCTCGTCGTCGGCCATGTCAGTCTCGAATCGCGAAAGGGAAGATGTCGGGTCAAAGGGCGGCGGTGCGAAGCCTCGAACGCCAATACGGGTCGCCGCCGGAGCACAGGTGGTGGCGCTCAGCCTTCCAGCAAGCGCTTCACATGGGCGCGAACCGAGACGGCGAGGCCCTGAAGATCGTAGCCGCCTTCGAGAAGGCTGACCAATCGGTCATCGGCATGACGGTTGGCGACGTCGAGGAGCTTGCCGGTCGCCCAGTCGAAATCCTCTTCGGTCAGTTTCAGATTGGCCAGCGGGTCGCGATGATGGGCGTCGAAGCCGGCGGAAATGATGACGAGGTCCGGCTTGAAAGTCTCGAGCGCCGGCAGGACGCGGCTCGTAAAGGCTTCGCGGAAGGCCTCGCCCCCATCGCCGGCCGAAAGCGGCGCATTGACGATATTGCCGGCATCGTTCGCCCCGGTCTCTGACTTCTCCCCCGTGCCCGGATAGAGCGGCATCTCATGGGTCGAGCAATACATGACGCTCGGATCGGACCAAAAGATATCCTGGGTGCCGTTGCCGTGGTGAACGTCCCAATCGATGATGGCGACGCGCTCCAGCCCATGCTTGGCCTGTGCATGGCGGGCGGCGATCGCGGCATTGTTGAAGAGGCAGAAGCCCATGGCGGTCTGCGTCTCGGCGTGATGGCCGGGCGGGCGCGAGGCGACGAAGGCGTTGGGCGCATCGCCTGAGACCACCGCGTCCACCGCCGCCATGGCGCCGCCGACCCCATGCATGGCGGCCTGGAAGCTTTTCGGGCTGAGAACGGTGTCGTCCTCGATGCGCACGAGACCCTCTTCCGGGATCACCTTCGCGATCGCCTGGACATAGCCTTCGGGATGACAGCGATAGATCGCCTCCAGCGTGCCTTCCGGCGCCTTTTCCCGGTCGAGGAAGTGGAAGCACTCGTCTTCCAGTACCTGTGAGACCGCGGCAATGCGATCGGGGCGCTCAGGATGACCGGCCCCGGTCAGATGTTCGGCGAAGATCGGATGGTGATAAAGGCGCGTCAGCATGGTCGAGACTTAGAACGGCCGGTGCCGCTTGGCAATTTATGGGCGTCTCTATTGATGATCGGCCGCGCATTTGGCGAAGAGCCCGGCATCGGCTCAATCTGGTGCGGACTGTTTGAGGTTCCTCGGCATGCGTTGTGCATCGGGCGCACGACCGTGATATTCATGATCTGGAATTGCCACCGAAGGAGCAGCTTTCATGAACAAAAAGTTCATGGTCACGGCGCTGTGGGACGATGAGGCCAGCATATGGGTCGCAACGAGCGAGGATATTCCAGGCCTCGTGACCGAGGCGGCCACACTGGACGATCTGTTGAGGCGGGTTCTTGCGATCGCTCCTGAGCTTCTCGCGGACAACGCTCATCTTATGGACGAGGTGCAGTCTCCCGGCGATCTGTTGGACGTTTGCATCCACTCACAGGTGCGTCTCGACAGGCTTCATGCACACTGAATGGTCCAGGGGTTCTACAAGGAGATCGTCCAAGCACTTCGAGCCCATGGCTGCATTTTTAAGCGGGTCGGAAAAGGCGACCATGAAATATGGTTCAGTCCAATCACGAATCGTACATTCAGCGTCGATCGGGGCAGCTTGTCACGCCATACGGCGAACGCGGTCATGAAGCAGGCCGGCATTGACCGTCGGTTCTGAACGGCGCTCTTACACAAAGTCCATTTCAAATCCGCCCCGTCTGCCCCCGATGCCTCAGATAATGGTCGGCGATGGCGCAGGCGACCATGGCTTCGCCGATCGGCACCGCGCGGATGCCAACGCAAGGGTCGTGGCGGCCCTTGGTGACGACGTCGATCTCCTGGCCATCCCGGTCGACCGAGCGGCGCGGGGTCAGGATCGAGGAGGTTGGCTTCACGGCAAAGCGCGCGACGATCTCAGCGCCCGTCGAGATGCCGCCCAGAATGCCGCCGGAATGGTTCGCCAGAAATTCCGGTTCGCCATTGTCGCCGATCCGCATCTCGTCGGCATTTTCCGTACCCTTGAGGCGCGCCGCCGCAAAGCCGTCGCCGATCTCGACGCCCTTGACGGCGTTGATCGACATGAGACCTGCGGCGATATCGGTGTCGAGCTTGCCATAGATCGGGGCGCCGAGGCCGGCGGGAACGCCTTCCGCCACGATCTCGATCAGCGCGCCGACGCTGTCATGGGCTTTTCGAAGCTCGTCGAGATAGGACTCGAAACGGGGGATCGAGGCGGCATCGGGCGTGAAGAACGGATTGTCCTCGCGTTCCACCACCTGCCAGTCCCAATTGCCTCGATCGATCGCCTCGGTCCCGATCGCGACGATCGCGCCGCGAACGGTCAAGCCCGGGACGATCTTGCGAGCGAGCGCGCCGGCCGCAACGCGGGTCGCCGTCTCCCGCGCCGAGGATCGCCCGCCGCCGCGATAGTCGCGCAGGCCGTATTTCACGTCATAAGTGAAGTCCGCATGACCAGGCCGATATTGCTTTGCAATATCGCCGTAGTCCTTCGAACGCTGATCGACATTCTCGATCTCCATGGCGATCGGCGTGCCGGTCGTCACGAGCGTTCCGTCATCCGATTCGTCCGGCAGGACACCGGAGAGGATCTTGGCCGTGTCGGGTTCCCGGCGCTGGGTCACGAAGCGCGAGGAGCCGGGTTTTCGGCGGTCGAGCTCGGCCTGAATCTCCTCCATGCGGAAGCGGATTCCCGGAGGGCAGCCATCGATCACGCATCCGATCGCGGGACCGTGGCTCTCGCCCCAGGTGGTGACGCGGAAGAGGTGTCCGAAGGTGTTGTGCGACATGGTAAACCCAATATGAAGACGGCACTGCACAAGGGTTTGCGTCCCGTCAGGGGCGCTCTATCGCATGGGGAAGCACCGGATCAAACCGCATTTGCAACGAATCGTCATCAAAGGCAGCCGAGAAAAGACACAATTGGGTTCGCATTTCCTCGGTTGCGGCGTATCGGTTGGGGAACCGGGCGCCAGGGAAGCATACGAGGGAACTCCAGCATGACCAGACGGATCATCGCCTTCTTCGCGACGTCCTTTCTCTCCGTCGCGATGACCATCCCGGCCTTTGCGGACGAGGCGGATGGTGTCATCGTCGACATCGACAGCGAGCGCTCCGAGCTGCGCCTGTCGGATGGCGAGACCTATCTTCTGCCTGACGATTTCGACTATGGCGCGGTCAAGCCGGGAATGGCCGTGGTCGTCATCTATGACGAGGCACAGAGCTATCCGACCCAGAACGTCTATTCGCTGGTATAATCCACGCCGAGCATGACGGGGCAGGCGGCGCGATCAGCCGGCTGCCGCCTCGATCGCTTCCATGTCGTCGTCGGAGAGGCCAAAATGGTGGCCGATCTCATGGACGAGCACATGGCGCACGAGGTGGCCGAGGGTCTCCTCGTTCTCGGCCCAATAATCCAGAATGGGCCGGCGATAGAGAAGAATGCGGTTCGGCATCTCGCCGGTCACCGGCGTCGCGAGATCGCCAAGGCCTCGGCCTTCAAAGAGGCCTAGAATGTCGAACGGGCTTTCCAGACCCATCTCCTTGATGACATCGTCATCGGGAAAATCGGCGACGAGAAACCGGATTTCGCCACACAGCGCGCGAAACTCCTCCGGCAGGCTCTCATAGGCCTCGATGGCCAGCGCCTCGAACACGTCGAGCCCCGGCGCCATCACATCCGTCCAATCCATCGTCACGATGTCTCTCAAGAAAATTCGATCTATTGTCCAAGAGGGCGCGAGGCGTACCAGGCCGAGACCGCCTCGATCTGCTCGTCGGTCATCTGGATGGCGATCTTGTCCATCAGATGGGCAAAGCGCGTGCCGCTACGCGTTCCTTCCTTCCAGAGATGGAGATGGGTGTCGATATACCAGGCCGGCTGGCCACCGAGATAGGGATAGAGGTCGTTCTTGGCGCGCCCTTCCTTGGCGTGACAGCTATTGCAGGCCGGAATCTTTCGCGATGGGATGCCCTGTTCGGCGATGGTGCGTCCGAGATCCAGCAAGGCCGCCTCGTCGCCTTCGGGCAGGCCGCCGGCCGCAGCTTCGATGGAAAAGGCGGCATCGGACCGGTTCGCGGTCGGAAAGATCTGCGGTGGGATGCCGTCGTCCATCGCGGTCTCAGGGGCGATGTCTCCACGCGGATCGGCGGCGGTCGTCTGCGCCCCGTCCGATTGGGCAGGCATCGCCGGTCCCGGCAAGGGTTGCTCCGAATACCAGACGGCCAGCGCATCCAACACCTCGTCGGGATAGCGCGAGGCGGGGGGCTGCATGAAACCCGAATGGCGGAAGCCGAGATCGTAGGCCTGAAGCGTCGCCTTGAGATAGGCCTCGCTCTGGCCGGCAATGACGGGAAAAGCGCCGGCGCTTGCCCCTTCGCCGCGCCCGAGCCCGTCGCGGCCATGGCAGCGCGCGCAATCGGTCAGGGCGTCTGCCGTGATCCCGTCGAAGCCAGCGGTCTCGCTTCCCTCTACCCCTTCATCGATGGTGCCGCGCTCGCCGCCGAGTGCGAGATCGGCATAGGTCTGCGGGCTCATCTCGGGATAGGCGCGAAGAAAAGCCACCTGAGCCCAGACCTCGTCGTCGCGCTCCTGGGTCGGCCAAGCCGGCATGCCCGAATATTTGATGCCGTGTTTCAAGATCCAGAAGAGCTCGCGGTCGGCCCATTCCCCGATCTGGCCCTCGAGGCGCGGCGGATGGGGCGTCATCGACAGGACGACCGGCGACTGCTCGATCCCCGGCGCCCCGTGGCAGGGTGCGCAGCCGGTGGCGAAATGGCCGGCGGCGCGCTGGACAAGGGCGGGATCGGAGAGATCGATATCCTCCGGCACCGAAATCCCGAGCGACTGGCGCGCGACGGCATTCTGCATCGTCCAATGCAGGAACCAGCCGACCGGCGCGAAATGGCCGGAGGAGGCCGCGATCGAGACGAGGCCCGAGAGGGAAACGGCAAGGGCCGCCGCGACACCGGCGGCAAGAAGCCCCGCGATCCGCTTCCAGGTCAGGGTGAAAGCGATCCGCTTCTTCATGCCTTGCCTCCTTCGCCGGACATGATGGCGGGGACCATGCGGCCGAGAATGGCGAGGGCGCCGGTGAGATGGGCGAGGCCGCCGACGAGGATCATGGCCAGCGCCCCGAGCCGTTGTTCTTCAAGCCCTGAGGGAGCGTCCATCCGCACGCAGAGTTCCGAACAGGCATAAAGAGGGTCCGGCTGGATGAGGAGATAGACGCCCAGGACGCCGAGATGGGCGGCGGTGAAGATCAGGCAGCCGGCGGCGATCCATCGCCGCTTTCGAGAGCCGCTTGCGCCGAGCGACAGAACGCCGATCCACAGCCCCAACCCGGCGAGAAAAAGGCTCCCTTGTTCGAGGACGAGAGCCAGGGCCGAGAGCCGCGCCACGTCGTGAAGCTGCGGAAGGTGCCAGCCCCAGACGAAGACAAGCTCGCTGACCGCCGCAAGGATCGGCAGATCGGCCGGTATCCTTTCTCTCAATTCCGGCAGAAGACGCAGAAGCCCAAAGGCCAGAAGCGGCGCCGCAAGCCCGATCACAGCCATCTGCATGGTCATATGGGCAAAGAAGGAGGCGACGAGCCGCTCGGGCATCGGCCCCTGCCAGACGATGGCGAGCACCCCGGCGCCGAAGAAGAAGGGCCAGACCTCGAAGAGGCGGGTCTCGGAAGGCGGGGGAAGGGTTCGGTTCATGAGGGGCGCGCTCATCGGCAATCGGCGATGAAAAGCGCCGGCAGAGCGACGAAGATGACCGAGACGAAGGAGAGGCCGGCGAGAAGAACGGTCGAGAACTCCAGAAAGCTTTCACGCGCCACATCGGTATCCTGATCGTTCACCGTGCCGCCGCCATGGCCTTTCCATTCGCGATAGGCACGCAGGAAGATGAGGCCGATAAGAGCCAGTGCGACCACGGTGATCCCAGCGATCATCCAGCGGGTTGCCGTGATCGTTTCGAAGATCGCCTGATTGGGCGCGCATTGGACCGCTGCAACGCCATAGGCGAGGAGAAAATGCAGCGCCCAGATCGTCGGTGCGGCGATCAGCGTCCAGATATTGTCGCGGGTTTGGCGGTCGAGACCGAACATGGGCGAAACGGCCTTTCTCAACCGGCCAGAGGGAAGAGGGCGGTCACCAGGACGGTGGTCGCCGCTGTTGCCAGCATGAAATGCCAATAGAGCGCGACATTCTGTATATCCGCGTCGTATTTTGGCGTGAGATGGTTAAAGATCGATCGCGCGAGGCAATAGAGCAGCATCAGGCTTCCGACGGCCGCATGGCAGGCGGTCCAGATGACGAGGACCCAGACGGTGGCGTCATAGACGTGGCGCACCGGATCGAGACCGGTGGTGTAGGGCGCCCAGAGAAGCGCCGCGCTGGCGAGAAGCGAGACGAGCGCGCCAGCCACCATGAGGCCCCGAGCAGCGCTCACCCGGCCCGCTTGGTTAAAGCGCCTGGCGAAGAACGCGCCGGCCCAGGCGACAGCGAAGAGGACGAGCGAGACGAAGGGCCAGACGAGGCCCGGCCCGTTTGCGCCAGCCGGCGGGTATTCGGCATGGATCGTCAGATAGAAGACATAGCCGAAGATGAGGGCAAGGAAGGCGGTCCCGTCACCGACCATGGTGATGAACATCGCCCACCAGCCGACCGCCTTGGGGCCGGAGACATAGAGCGGCAGGGTAAGACCCCGGCCGACATCCTTCTCTTCCTTTTCGGGGATGATCGCGGTGCCGCGCCAGACCCAGACGATAATGGCGGCGGTGGCCAGCACCATGGCGCCAATCGTCATATACCACCAGTGGAAGGTAGCGAAGATGAAGACCGCGCCGAGGAAGCCGGCCGCCCACATGGTCATGAAGGTCGGGCCGGGCACCCGCAGGACCTGGACGGGATCGGCGTCAAGAACGCCGGTGACGATCGTCTCGCGCTTCAATTCTTCCGCGTCAGGCAGGTAGAAGCGCCCCGTATCGACGTCCTCGACGAAGTTCTTCTGGTCCCAGAGGGGATAGCGCGAGGTGACGATGGGAATGGAGCGAACGCCCCAGCCCTTGTCCTCTTCCTCGGCGAGCCATTCCAGCGTGCCGGCGTTCCAGACATTGCGCGGCGCATAGGGCTGCTTTGATCGCGGGCGTAAGACGTCGAAGACGACGATGAGGACGCCGGCGGCGAAGATGAAGGCGCCGATGGAGGAGAGAAGATTCGGCAGTTCCAGACCGATGCCTTCCGGATAGGTCCAGATGCGGCGTGGCATGCCCCAAAGCCCCGAGAAATGCATGGGGAAGAAGCCGAGATTGAAGCCGACGAACATCAGCCAGAAGGCGATCTTGCCGAGCCGGTCCGACAGGGTCTTTCCGGCGAGCATCGGCCAGAAGTAATAAATGCCGGCCACGACCGGGAAGAGCATGCCGCCGATCAGCACGTAATGGAGATGGGCGACGACGAAATAGGTATCGTGGGCCTGCCAGTCGAACGGCGCGAGCGCCACCATGACGCCGGTCAGGCCGCCGATGACGAAGACGGCAAGGGCGCCCGAGACGAAGAGCATCGGCACCTTGTAGACGACGCGGCCCGTCAGCATCGTCGCGATGAAGACGAAGATCTGAACCCCGGTCGGGATCGCCACCGCTTCGGAGGCGGCCGAGAAGAAGCCGAGCGAGATCGCCGGCAGGCCCGTCGTGAACATGTGGTGGACCCACAGGCCGAATGACAGAAAGCCGGTGCCGACGGCGGCCAGCACGATCCAGGAATAGCCGAGGATCGGCCGGCGCGCGAAGGTCGGCACGATCATCGCCAGCAGCGCGATCGCCGGCAGGAAGACGATATAAACTTCCGGGTGACCGAAGATCCAGAACAGATGCTGCCAGAGCATCGGATCGCCGCCGCGCTCGGGATCGAAGAAGGGCCAATTGAACAGGCGTTCGAGCTCGAACAGGATGTCGCCGGCTATCAGCGGCGGGAAGGCGAAGAGGATCATCCCGGCGACGACGAGGACGTACCAGGCATAAAGCGGCATCAGATTGAGCCGCATGCCGGGCGGGCGGCATTTCAGCGTGCCGACGATGAGTTCGACCGCCGCCGCGATCGAGGCGACCTCGATGAAGGAGAGGCCGAGCAGCCAGATATCGGCGCCATAGCCCGGCGTGAAGCGCTCCTGGGTGGTGAGCGGCGGATACATGAACCAGCCGCTATTGGGCGCCGAATCGAAGAAGATCGACCCGCAGACGAAGACGCCGCCGATCAGGAAGCACCAATAGCCGAAGGCCGAGAGGCGTGGGAACGGCAGGTCTCGGGCGCCCAGCATCTGGGGCAGGATGATGATCGCCACCGCCTCGAAGATCGGGACGGCGAAGAGGAACATCATCACCGTGCCGTGCAGCGTATAGACCTGATTGTAGAAATTGGCGGTGAGGAAGTCGTTTTCCGGCACAGCGAGCTGGGCGCGGATCATCAGGCCGAGAACGCCGGCAAAGAGCATGAAGAGGAAGGAGGTGGCCGTGTACCACAGGCCAACCTCGGTGTTGTTCACCGCCGACCAGTAGCGCCAGCCCTTGGGCGCGTCCCAGGTCCAGATCAGCCGCTTTTCCTGGGCCTTGCGGACCTCGGGGTCCTCCTGGTCCACATGGCTTGCGGTCTGCGTCGCCCGTGGTGGCGGATCGGAAAAGGGCGGGGTCGCCGGATCGCGCCTGCGCAGCGCGAGAAAGGCCCGAAGACCCGAGGCGCTGGACGAGCCGGAAGACGTCATGTCGCTCATTTCAGGGCTCCGAGCCAGGCGGCAATCGCAGTGATCTCCGCGTCGGGCAGGACGCCGAAGGAGGGCATTTCGACACCGGGCTTCACGTGATCGGTGGCGCGCACGAAGGTCGCGATATTCTCCTCGCTCATGGCGAGAAGCCCGGCGCCCAGCGTGCGGCGCGAGGCGAGATGGGTAAGGTCCGGGCCGATCGCACCGTCGGCCTCCGTTCCGCGCACCGTGTGGCAGGCGTCGCAGCCATTTTTCATAAAAGCATCGAGTCCAGGCCCTGAGGTGAGTGCGGCCGGCTGGCTCTGGGCCTCCACATGGGCCGCATAGGCCTCTGGCGAGACGGCGATGACGCGAAAGCCCATCTGGGCATGGGCATCGCCGCAGAATTCGGCGCAGACCCCGTTATAGACCCCTTCGCGCACAGGCTCGATCACCAACCGGTTCACCCGGCCGGGGATCATGTCCATCTTGCCGGCGAGCGCGGGCACCCAGAAGGAATGGATGACGTCCGGGCTGCCGAGAAGGAGCTCCGAGCGCTGGCCGACGGGGAGATAGATCTCGTTGGCGCTCTCGACGCCGCCGGGCGGCAGGCTCTTGACGACCCCCGGCTCGCCTTCGACCCCGTAAGCGACGCGAAACCAGAAGCGCTCACCCGAAACCGCGATGGTCGGCCCATTCGCCTCGCTGCGCATCTCCGGCATCATCTTGAGGCCGTAGACGAGAAGACCGGCCAAGGTCACGGTGGGAAAGATCACGCCGCCGATCAGGATGAAGCGGATGCCGGTCCTTTCCGAATGACGGCCTGGACTGACGCGGGTCGCATAGATCGCGATGCCGATGGTGACGACCCAGACGAAGACCGCGCCCCAGAGCATGAACCAGAACAAGGCCTCGACGGCCGCCGCCTCGCTGCCGGCTCCGCCGAAGGTCGATTGCGGACCGACGCAGCCGGACAGTGCGAGCGGTAGGAGAAGGGTTGTCAGGCCAAGGCGTTTGGCGGCAAAAGAGGGGCAACGCGCGCCGTGCGTCAGCGTCTTGGCTGAGAGAGCGCTGGCGCCTACCGCTATCGACGCCTTGTGTGGCGGGCGTGGCGATTGAAAAACCGAATTCCACGGTTTCGCCCGGCGCTCGGCGCGACAGGGTTTGAGCGACCGGGCGTCCGGCATCGTCTCTCCATGCAAGCGTGGTATCCTGCCAAGCGGCAAGGTCCGAAAGTTTGTCAGGCTATCGAAAAGGTCCTTCGCGAAGAATTAGCGGCAGAAGCGAGCTTGAGAAGATGGCCTGCTCGTTCCCGCCCATGAAAATATCGGCGCCCAGAAGAAGGCCGCAGCCATCCCTCCTCACGTCGCCTGGAAGGACGAGCGCCGCCATGGGGCGGGCGCCGGCATCCGGTTATGCGACACGACGCTCGAACGCGGGACGCCTTGACGTGGCCTTCAGCCCTGGCGAAAACCGCCAAGAGGGGATGCCGTGGCCTAGAGGTCTCGATACTCCCTATTCGCTCTCCAGAACAGGTGTTCGATCATGGGAATTGTCGCGAAGGCGACCGGGATTGTGGGTGGAGCCGTCGCGCTCGTCAGGCGCTTTTCGTCCCCCTCGCATCAAGCGGTCGGGCAAAAGCCCGAGATACCGCAGGCGCGCAAGCAGGGGCTCATGACCCTGAAACTGCCCGCCGCCGAGGGCTGGAAGAACGGGCGTCTGCCCAGCTGTGCGCCGGGCTTGAGGGTCAATGCCTTCGCCTCCAATCTCGACCATCCGCGCTGGATCGAGGTTTTGCCGAATGGCGACGTCCTGGTCGCGGAATCGAAGGAGCAACCCGCCAAGCCCGAAACCTTGATGGATCATGCGGCCCAGGCGACGATGGCCCGCGTCAAGGCGGTCGGCAAAAGCGCCAACCGTGTCACCCTCTGGCGTGACGCCGATGGCGACGGCGTCGCCGAGATCCGCCATGTCTTCACCGAAAACCAGAACCAGCCCTTCGGCATGGCGCTGATCGGTGAGCGGTTCTATCTCGGCAATACGGACGGCATTCGCGTGTTCGATTATCGTCCGGGCGAAACCCGCCTCGAAGGCGCGGGAGACGCGCTCGTTTCCTTCAAGCCGCATGGCCACTGGACCCGCAGCCTGATCGTCTCGCCCGATCGCACCAGGATCTACGCCGGCGTCGGCTCGCTCTCCAATATCGGCGACAAGGGCATGTCGGTCGAAGAGGGCCGCGCGGCGATCTGGGAGCTGGATGTCGCGAGCGGCAAGGCGCGGATCTTCGCGTCCGGCCTGCGCAATCCAGTCGGCATGGCCTTCGAGCCGGTGACAGGCAAGCTCTGGACCGTCGTCAACGAACGCGACGGGCTGGGTGACGAGACCCCGCCCGACTATCTGACCTCGGTTCAAGAGGGCGGTTTCTATGGCTGGCCCTATTGCTATTGGGGCCGGACCGTGGACGACCGCGTTCCCCAGGATGCGGCTCTCGTCGCAAAGGCCATTCAGCCGGACTACGCCCTTGGCGGGCACACGGCGTCCCTCGGCCTTTGCTGGATGCCGGAGGGCACCTTGCCGGGCTTTGGCGCCGGCATGGTCATCGGCCAGCACGGATCCTGGAACCGGTCGACGCTCAGCGGCTACAAGCTCATCTTCGTGCCGTTCGAAAACGGCGCGCCGAGCGGTCCCCCGCGCGACATTCTCTCGGGCTTCCTCTCTAAGGACGAAAAGCTCGCTTATGGGCGTCCCGTCGGCGTGACGCTCGGCCCGGACGGCAAATCGCTGCTGATGGCCGACGACGTAGGCGACATCATTTGGCGCGTCACCGCCGCGTGACGCGACCGGTCTGGTCATTTGCGCTGACCTTGAAAGGTTCGGCGCCAAACGTTCATCCAGTCGGAGCCTTTGATCCTGCGACCAGGCACCTGAACCGCTCAGGCGACCGTGGCCGGGCGGCCACGTCGCCCACACGGCCCTGATCCGCAGGGGTTGGTTGCCTCTCCGCGTTGTTTTTAATAATAAGAGACAACGCAAGGAGGGGCGTGCTCGTGTCTACAATTCCGATCCTGCAATTTGGGACCAGCCGGTTCCTTCAGGCCCATGCCGACCTTTTCGTTTCCGAGGCGATGGTGGCGGGGGAGGCGATAGGGCCGATCGCCGTCGTTCAGTCGAGCGGCGATCCGGCGCGGGCCCAGCGCGTGGGGGCCCTGGCAAAGGGCTACGACGTCCGGCTTCGCGGCCTGCGTGATGGGGATAAGATCGACGAGACGGTGCGGGTGAAGAGCATCGCGCGGGCCTTTTCCTTGAGCACGGACCGCGTCGAGGTCTCCCGCCTTCTGGCGACGGACGTCCGGATCGTCGTCTCCAACACCTCCGAGGCGGGCCTGGCGCCCCAACCCGCCGATCGCGCGGCCGATTTTGACGATGCCATGTCCTATCCGGCCAAGCTCGCTTACCTCTTGCGCGAACGCTTTGCGGCAGGCGGCGAGCCCATCCAGGTGATGCCGACCGAGCTCGTGCGCAACAATGGGCAGACCTTGCGCAATCTCGTCCTCGATGCGGCCAGCGAGATGGACGATGCCTATCGAGCCTGGCTGCGCGAGGAGGTTGTCTGGGTCAATTCCCTGGTCGATCGGATCGTCTCTGAGGCGATCGAGCCCGCCGGTGCCGTTGCCGAACCCTATGCGCTTTGGGCAATCGAGGACCGTCCGGGGCTTCTCCTGCCTTGCTGCCATCCGGCGATCCAAGTCGTCGCCGATCTCGGGCCGATCGAGCGGCGCAAGCTCTTCATCCTGAACCTTGGCCATACATGGATGGTCTCGCGCTGGCTGGCGCGGGGGCGGCAAGGGGCGACCTTCGTGCGCGATCTGATGACCGATCGCGAAGCGGCGGGCGAATTGGCCGCCCTTTATTCAGAGGAGGTCCTACCGGGCTTCGTGGCCGCCGGGGAAGGCGAGGGGGCCGAGGCCTATATCCACGTCACCATGGAGCGCTTTGCCAATCCCTTCCTCGATCATCGGCTAGAGGACATCGCCCAGAACCATGGGACGAAGCTCGGTTCGCGGCTCAGCGCCTTTCTCGATTGGGCGCGTTTGCATGGGGATCGCGGGGCGAAGCCTCGTCTCGCCGCCGCCCTGGAAGGGCCGAAGGCCTGACACCCCATCCGCTCGATCGCGCGGATTAGCGCCGGCGGGGGCGGCCCGACGTCTTGATCCGAGACGTCTCAGGCGAGATCGTGATAGCGTAGGGAGGAGAGGAGCGTCGTCTTGGAGGTCTTCAGATGGCGCCGCGCGGCGATCGTCGCGGCCTCCTCGTCCCGCGCCTCCAGGGCGTCGATGATCGCCAGATGCTCGGCGATCGCGGCTTCGTTGCGCGCCTTCTCGTCGGTCTTGTCCCATAGATAGTGGTAATGGAAGATCAGCGAGACGACCTTCTGGAACTCGGCGACGAAACGATTCTTGACCACCGAATTGATCGCCCCGTGGAAGGTTTCGTCGAGCGTCGAAAAAGCGTGGAAGTCGGTCTCGATCCGGTTCATGAGCGCCAGATGATCGGCCCTCAAGATCTCGAGGCGGGACCAGATCGGATGATCGACCGGCGCGTCCACCGCCTGGCGTACCGCGTGGAGTTCGAGCACGGCTCTGAAATCCGAAAGCTCGACCGCGAAGTCGCGCGTGAAGCCGAGCAGCATCCAGCCGCCCTGCTTGCGGCGGGCGACGAGACCGAAGCGGCTGAGCCCGGCCAGAAATTCCTTCAACTCGTGCTGGGGCACTTTGAAGGATCGGGACAATTCGGCGACCGAGAGCGGCGTATTGGCCGGCACGTCGAATTTCAGGATCCATTCGAGAAAGCGCTGTTCAAGATTCGTCGATCGTTGCAGGCCGCCCTGTTGCGCGATGCGGTCTTCGGCGGTCGGTGCGCGCAGAAGGCGCTTGTCGCGGCCCTCCCAGGCGATGAGGTCTTTTTCCTCCATGCGAGCGAGGCAACGGCGAACGACCGTGCGGCTCACACCGACGATCTCGCACAGCTTGCTCTCGGAGGGCATTGGCGCGCGAGGCGAAAGCTCGGCGCAATAGTCGAGGAGCGCATTAAAGGCCTCTCGATAACGGGCGTCGGTCCTCGCCATGCTCAAGCTCCCCACCCTGGCTCCAGCCGGACAGTGGAGCCGTATTGTTTTTGTCTAGAATAATAAAAAACCATTGACAAGGGATCGGCCCTGCTGCCACCGTCGGGCCTTATGAAATCCGGGCATGAGGGAGGCACATGTCGGACGCAAGCAAACCTGCATCCGAGTTCGGGTTGTCGGGGATGATCCCCGCCGGCGTGTCGCTGCATCGCCTGTCCGCTCTCCTGACGCTCTGTCTGTTGATCGCCGGCTTCGCGCTGTCGAGCCCGGCCTTTTTCTCGATCAATAACGGGCTGACCATTCTCCTTCAGACCTCGGTCATCGGCTTGCTCGGTATCGGCATGACGCTCGTCATCGTCACCGGCGGGATCGATCTGTCGGTGGGCTCTGTGCTCGCTCTGTCCGGCGTCGTCTCGGCCATGGCGGTCAAGGCTGGCGTGCCGGTCGTGCCCGCCATGGGGGCCGGCGTCGCGGCGGGTGCCGCCTGCGGCGCCTTCAACGGCCTCGTCATCACCAAGCTGCGCATTCCGCCCTTCGTCGCAACGCTCGGCATGATGCTGATCGCGCGGGGTCTGGCGCTTCAACTGACCGGCGCGATTCCGATCTCCGGCCTTGGCGAGGCGTTCGGCCTCCTGGGCAACGGGGCGCTCTTCCGCGTCGTCGAGATGCGCCCGAACGGTTTTCCCAATGTCATCTTCCCCGGCATTCCCTATCCGGCGATCCTGCTTCTGATCGTTGCCGTCGCCGTCGCCTATCTTTTGCGGCGCCGCCAGATCGGCCGCCACATCTTCGCGACGGGCTCGAACGAGGAGGCGGCGCGCCTGTCGGGGGTGCGCGTCGATCGCACCAAGCTTTATGCCTATACGATGTCCGGCGCGCTGGCCGGTCTTGCGGGCAATGTCCTTATGTCGCGCCTCATCACCGCCCAGCCGAGCGAGGGCGTCATGGCCGAGCTCGACGCGATCGCCGCCGCCGTCATCGGCGGCGCCTCGCTCTCGGGCGGTGTGGGGACGATTTCAGGCACGATGATCGGTGCCTTCATCATCGGCATCCTGCGAAACGGCCTCAATATGGCGGGGGTCTCCGCCTTCATTCAGCAGATCGTCATCGGCTTCGTCGTCATCGGCGCAGTCTGGATCGACCAGATCCGCAACCGTCCTTGAGGAGGGGACGGTCCATCGTCAGTCAGTCGAAAGTGGAGGAGATAAAGGCATGAACATCGTGAAACAGGGTCTTGCGGCATCGCTGATCGCGCTCGCATGTGCTGGGGCCGGCGCGAGCGCCGCCCAAGCGGGCGAGATCGCGGTTATCGTGAAGACCACGAATTCGAACTTCTGGCAGAACGTCAACAAAGGCGCCAAGGCCGCGATCGAAGGCCAGTCCGAGCATACGATGAGCTTCGACGGCCCGGCCGCCGAAAGCGCCATCGCCGACGAGGTCAATCTGGTCGAGAACGCGATCAATCGCGGCGTCGCCGGCATCGTGCTCGCCCCGTCCGACCCGGACGCTCTCGCTCCGGTGGTCAAGCGCGCTTACGAGAGCGGCATCCCCGTCGTCATCATCGACAGCGCTCTGGCCGACAGCGCCAAGGGCACCTATCAGGCCTTCCTGTCGACCGATAATTGCGCCGCCGGCGAGGAAGTCGCCAAGCGGATGATCGAAGAGGCTGGCGACAGCGGCAAGGTCGCGGTCATGTCCTATGTGGCGGGCGTCGGTTCGGAGATCGGGCGCGTCGGCTGCTTCAGCGATTATCTGAAGAATAACTCCAAGCTCGAAATCGTCGGGCCCTATTACTCCCAGAGCCAGATGGCGACCGCCCTCAATCAGACGACGGACGTTCTGTCCGCCAATCCCGACCTCGTCGGCATCTTCGGCGCCAATGAGCCGACGGCGGTCGGCATGGGCCGCGCCATTGTCCAGGCCGGCAAGGCCGGCCAGATGACCGCGATCGGCTTCGACGGCAATCAGGACCTTCAGCAATTCGTGCGCGACGGCGTCCTCGACGCCATCGCCGTCCAGGGCTCCTTCGCCATGGGCGAGAAGGGCGTCGACACCGTGATCAAGCTGATCAACGGCGAAAAGGTCGACGACTTCATCAATACAGGTGTCGTGATCGTCGATAAGGACAATATCGACAGCCCCGAGGCCCAGAACGTTCTTTACTGATCCTTAAAGGACGAGGCCGGGGGCGGATGTCTCCGCTTCCGGCCATCCGTCAACCGAACGAAGGCTAGAGGTTCATGAGTGCAGCGCCGCTGGTCGAGATGATCGGCATCGAGAAGCATTTTGGCGGCATCCGCGCCGTCGACGGCGTCTCCATCGATCTTCATCGAGGCGAGGTCGTCGGACTGCTCGGTCACAACGGCGCCGGCAAATCCTGCCTCATGCGCATTCTGTCGGGCGCCATGGCGCCCAGCGGGGGCGAGATCCGCATCATGGGCGAGCCGGTCTCTTTCACCGAGCCGAACGATGCCCGCGAAGCCGGCATCGAGACGATCTATCAGACGCTTGCGCTTGCCGATCATCTCGATGCGCCGGCCAATCTCTTTCTCGGCCGTGAATTGAAGACCCGCTTCGGCAATCTCGACGATCGCGCCATGCTCAAGGCCGCGCGCGAGGTGCTGGCGCGTCTCAATCCGAATTTCAAGAATCTCGGCGATCCGGTCTCGAGCCTATCCGGCGGCCAGCGCCAAGTGATCGCGATCGCCCGGGCGATCTATTTCGACACCAAGGTCCTCATCATGGACGAGCCGACCGCCGCGCTCGGGCCCTCCGAAACCGCGATGGTCGCAGGGCTGATCAAGGAATTGCGGGCCGAGGGCATCGGCATTTTCCTCGTCAGCCACGACATGCACGACGTCTTCGAACTCTGCGACCGGGTGGTCGTGATGAACAAGGGCCGGCTCGTCGGCTCCCATGCGATCGACGAAGTGACCAAGGACGATGTGCTCAGCCTGATCGTCAAGGGTGAATTGCCGGCGGACTGGTCGGCGCGCAATCTGACACAAGCGGCCCAGCATGCTTGACGCGTCGGGCCGCTGAAGCGTTCGAGCGCCACACGGGCTCAAGATCAATGGCCACCGATGAAGGCGGGTGCCCGTCGAGATGGCGGATGTCCCAGCATGAGAGACTTCGATATGGATAAGATGGCCTGTGGCCTCTGCGTCGAGCCGGGGCATTTCACCCTGGAAGAACGTCCTGTGCCGAGCGAAGCGCCGGATGGTTGGGTGCTGGTCGACATCGCGGCAGTCGGCCTTTGCGGCACTGATTACCATATCTTCGAGGGCAAGCATCCCTTCCTCGCCTATCCCAGAGTGATCGGCCATGAACTCTCCGGCCATATCGTGAACGGGCCGGATGCCGGGGAGTTGGTCGTGATCAACCCTTATCTTTCCTGCGGCACCTGTCGGGCCTGCCGGCGGGGCAAGCCCAATTGCTGCACGGCGATCGAGGTCTTGGGCGTCCATCGTGACGGCGGCATGTGCAAGCGGATCGCGGTGCCGCGGGCCAATCTTTACCCGGCGACGGGTCTTACCGCCCAGCAGGCCGCCATGGTCGAATTCCTGGCGATCGGCGCCCATGCCGTGGCCCGCTCGGGCGTTGGGGAGGGCGATCTCGTTCTCGTCGCCGGGGCGGGTCCCATCGGCCTCGGCACGGCGCTCTTTGCAAGGCTCGCCGGCGCGAAGGTGCATCTTCTCGATCGCAGCGCCGCCCGCCTCGCTTTGATGGCCGACAAATTCGGCTTCACCGACACCCATCGCGTCGGCGAGGACATCCTCACCGGCGAAGCGGCGGAGGGTTTCGACGCCGTCTTCGACGCGACCGGCAACGCGACCGCCATCGAAGCCGGGTTTCCGCTGGTTGCCCATGGCGGCAGCACGATCCTCGTCTCGGTCGTCAAGGACGACATCACCTTCAAGGATTCCGAATTCCACAAACGCGAATCCCGCATCATCGGCTCGCGCAACGCTCTGGCCGAGGACTTTCAGCGGGTGATGCAGGCGATCCGCGACGGCCATGTCCCGACCGACGCCATCGCCTCCGAGATCGTCCCCCTCTCCGAGCTTCCCAACCGTTTCGCTTCGCTGGTCGAAGATCGCGAGCATCTCATCAAAGTCCTTGTCTCACCCTGACGCGTGACGCGGAGAGGTTGCATAATGGTTCCGAATACATCATGCGGCAAAACAAAGATTTAGAGCGAAATGGCGATCCCGATTTTTCGCTCCTCGCTCTAGCGCCCGACTGAGCTGACCAGCGGATCGCCATAGGTTTCCACCAGCCGCCATTGGGCCGGATCGGTGGAACTCTGCCGCTTGATGTAGCGATAGCTCGTCTCGCGCCAGGGCCGAATGCGCCAATCGAGATTGTCGAGAATGAAGTCGCCTTGATCGGAGCGCAGGGTGAGCACCGCGTGGCCGGTTCCGTCGAGCTTTTTGACGACGGTGATCAGCAGATTGGCCGCATCCACGCCCATCGCCATCAACTCCCGGCGCTTTTCCAGGACATAATCCTCGCAGTCGCCATATCCCGAAGCGGGAAAGGCCCAATGCTCTTCGACGCCGTAAAGCTCCTGATCGGAGCGCGCGACGATCGCACCGTTCACCCGTGTATTGAGCGCGGCGATCGCGACGATAATCGAGGTCGAGAGGGGCTGCGGCGGTTCGGATGGCGATCGAAGTGGTGCCGGCTTCACGCATTCATTCGGATGATCCTGGCAGAAGCCAAGATGGCCGATCGGTGGGCGGGATAGGCCCCCAATAGGCATCCATCGACTCGCCTGTTCAGCCTTTGCCATGCCGATGGTGATCGCCATCGAAAGGCAAAGAAAACCCATGGCGCCGAATGCGCGAAGTGTCCCCATGCGTCACCCCCGTGCGCATCCCCGGATCGATGGGGCAAGCTTGCGGACGGGGTGATCAGCTGTCAACGCGGCTGCGAGCCTCGAAGTCAGGTGAGCTCAAGGCTGGGACGAAAATCTGTCACAAATGGAAGGGACGAGGCGAGGGTCAAGGCTCGAAAACCATTGTCTGTCAGGCTCTAAGCTTTCGATCACCCTGTCTGCGACAAAAATGTGACAGATGCCGCGCTTCGATGAGGCGGTGGCGCAGCGGCTCCCTCATGCTCTTTTCGGTTCGGACGGATTGCACATGCTCGTGGCAGTGTGCCTTTCCCAAGGGCGCGCGACTGCCGCATGAGGCAGCAATCGGCCCTGTCCGTGATCACGATGTTTCGCAGAAATGTTCACGATGGCCGCGACTTGCCACGCCCGCCGGGCTCCGGGCTTCTCGATAGCGCTTGCGCAGCCGGGAATGTCGTCACTGAGCGATATCCGCGACGAGATTGCGCAAGATTCGCTCGATGAGCGCGAGATCCTGAGGCCGCGACAGACGATGATCTCCATCGCGCACCAGGGTCATTGTCACATTCGTTTGAGGCAAGCAGTCCATCAATTCGAGCGCATGGGTGTAGGGCACGTCCGGATCGGCCATGCCTTGGATGATCGCGGTCGGGCAGCCGGTCTCGATCAGTCCCGTCATGACCTGGCTGGCTTTGCCGTCCTCGAAGAGAGCGCGGGTATAGATGTTCGGGTCCGTCGAATAGTCCGATGGCTCTTCAAGCCGCCCATTGGTTTCGATCGCCTCCCAATCGGCCGGGCTCAGGCGCGGGCGCATCAGCTTTTCGGTGAAGTCCGGCGCCGGGGCGAGCAGCAGGAGTCCGGCGACCGAGAAGGGAAGGTCGCCCCGGCGGGCCGCCGCCACGAGCCGCAAGGCGATCCAGGCGCCCATTGATGAGCCGACGAGGATGACGGATTTGGCGCCCATCGCGGCGATGACCTCGCCCGCCTCTTCGGTCCATCGTGAGATCGTTCCCGCTTCGAACGCGCCGCCCGATTCCCCGTGACCCGAGTAATCGAGCCTCAAGAAGGATTGGTCGAGATCGGATGCGATGCGAAGGCAATGCTCGGCCTTTGTGCCGCGCATGTCCGAGCGATAGCCGCCCAGCCAGACAATGGTGGGCGCGCGCCCTGACCGGGATCGATAGGCGATGACCCTTGCTGCCTCGCCGCGTCCCACCGTGATGTCGTGACCGTCGTCGAGCGTCGGCATCGTCATGTTTGTCCTCCATGCGTCGCAAACTCGGTCCGATCGCAGATCCTGCGTGAAAGCAGTCCTTGTGGAACAAGCCGAGTTGGCGGACGGATATCAAAGAACGGTCGCATGAGCCATTTAACGGAAGTCCGGCGCTCACGGTCCTATCCCAATGCGGGACGCTGGTGAGTTTACGGCTTGCAACTTGGGCCCGAGAGGGTTAGAGAGACCGCCGTTGTATTGAGCCGTCCGGCAGGGCATGCCGAGGCGGCTCTCAATGCTTTCGCGACGCGTCGGCATGACAAGAGGCGGCCCGATCCTCGGTGAAGGAGCGGTCGCTTTCGGGTCGGTGCGGTCTGGCGAACCTGACCAGGAGAGCAAAATGCCCAAGATGAAGACCAAGTCGAGCGCCAAGAAGCGCTTCCGCATGACGGCGACCGGCCGTGTGAAGGCACAGCCGGCCGGCAAGCGTCACGGCATGATCAAACGCTCCAACGACTTCATTCGCGACGCACGTGGCACGATGATTCTGTCGAAGCCCGACGAGCGGATCGTCAAGACCTACATGCCCTACGACCGCTGAGCGGCGTCTGAGGCAAGAGCTAAGAATTACGGAGATTAGATCATGGCACGCGTGAAGCGGGGCGTGACGTCCCATGCCAAGCACAAGAAAGTTCTGAAGCAGGCCAAGGGTTTCTACGGCCGTCGCAAGAACACCATCCGCGCGGCGAAGGCCGCCGTCGATCGCTCGAAGCAGTATGCGACGCGCGACCGCCGCGTGAAGAAGCGGAATTTCCGCGCTCTCTGGATCCAGCGCATCAATGCCGCGGTCCGCGAGCACGGCCTGACCTATGGCCGCTTCATCGATGGCCTGAATAAGGCCGGTATCGAGGTCGACCGCAAGGTTCTCTCCGACATCGCGATCCACGAGCCGGAGGCCTTCGCGGCGCTCTGCACGGAAGCGAAGTCGGCGCTCGCCTATCTCAAGGAGAGCGAGTTTGCGGGCGCCTATGAGCGTGCCGTCGGCGAGAAGGCCGCGGCCTGAGCCGCATTGTAGCCTCGGCTGTGAAACGACCGAGCCCTGCGGCCCCGCCGCAGGGCTCTTTCTTTTGGTCGGAGCGTCCCGTTCTTCCCTCTCGTCCGTCGATCGGGTAACGAGGCGCGAAAAGAGCCGGCGGGGCCGGCGCGACGAATTCTGGAGTGACGCGTGAGCGAGACCGAAACGCTGAAGGCCGAGCTGATCGAGAGGATCGAGGCGGCCGAGACCGAGGCGGCCCTCGAAGAGATCCGCATCGCAGAGCTTGGCAAGAAGGGCCGCATCTCCGATCTCCTGAAAGGGCTCGGCAAGATGAGCCCGGACGAGCGCCGCGAGGCGGGGCCGCGACTGAACGGGCTGCGCGATGCCGTTCAGACGGCGATTTCCGCGCGCCGCGAGGCTCTGGCGAATGCCGCCATCGAAGCCCGGCTGAAAGCCGAAACGGTCGACGTCACGCTCCCCGTCCGCAGCTCGCCGGCCTCGCGCGGCCGGATTCACCCGATCAGCCAGGTCATCGACGAGATCACGGCGATCTTCGCGGATATGGGCTTCTCCATCGCCGAAGGGCCGGATATCGAGACCGACTACTACAACTTCACGGCACTGAACTTCCCCGAGGGGCATCCGGCGCGGGAGATGCACGACACCTTCTTCCTGCAGCCCGATGCCAAAGGTGAGCGCAAGGTGCTGCGCACCCACACCTCGCCCGTCCAGATCCGGACGATGGAATCCCAGACCCCGCCGATCCGCATCGTCATTCCCGGCAAGACCTACCGTCAGGATTCCGACGCCACCCACTCGCCGATGTTCCATCAGGTCGAGGGGCTGGTCGTCGATAAGACGGCCAATATCGCCCATATGAAATGGGTCCTGTCCGAATTCTGCCGCGCCTTTTTCGAAGTCGACAGCGTGACCATGCGCTTTCGGCCGTCCTTCTTTCCGTTCACGGAACCGTCCATGGAGGTCGACATCCAGTGCGATCGCTCGAAGCCCGGCGAGGTCCGCTTCGGCGAGGGCACCGATTGGATGGAGATCCTCGGTTGCGGCATGGTCCACCCGAACGTGCTTCGCGCCGGTGGTCTCGATCCCGATGTCTATCAGGGCTTTGCCTGGGGCATGGGGATCGATCGCATCGCCATGTTGAAATACGGCATGCCGGATCTGCGCGCCTTTTTCGATGCCGATATCCGTTGGGTCGAGCATTACGGCTTCCGCCCCCTCGACGTGCCCACCCTGTTTGGCGGTCTCAGCCAATGAGCGATCTGACCGGACGATGTCGGTGCGGCCGGGTCTCCCTGCGGGCGCGCGCCGCGCCCCTCTCGGTTCGCGCCTGTCATTGCGGAGATTGCCGCAAGGCGACGGGCGCGCCGTATTCGGTCTTTCTAGAATTCGCGCTTCAGACCCTCCACTGGGAGCAAGAGCCGTCTGGCGTCTCTTGCCGGGGAGTCACTCGGAGGCGCTTCTGTCAGAACTGTGGCTCTCCGGTGGACTATCGCGACGATCGATTGCCAGGCCAAACCTATGTGCTCCTCGGAATGATGGACGAGCCGGAGCTTTTCGAGGCGAGCGATCATGCTTTTACGCATGAGGCCTTGCCGGATGTGACGATCCCGGAAGGCAAGCGACGACATCCCGCATTTTCTGTCGAGCGCCCGTGACCCGAAACGCGCTGGTAGCGCCTAAGACCCTTAACAAGGACGTTTTCAAGTGAAGTTCACCCTTTCCTGGCTGAAAGATCACCTCGAAACGGATGCAAGCCTCGAGGAGATCGTCGAACGGCTGACGTCGATCGGTCTCGAAGTCGAGAGTGTCGACGATCGCACGGTTTTCGCGCCCTTCCGGATCGCCAAGGTGTTGAGCGCGGAGCGCCACCCGGATGCCGACAAGCTGCAGGTCCTCTCGGTCGATGCCGGGCCCGAGGTGAATGGGGGCAAGCCGCTCCAGGTCGTCTGCGGCGCGCCGAACGCCCGGGCCGGCATGATCGGCGTTTTGGGCCAGCCGGGCGATTACGTGCCGGGGCTGGATACGACGCTCGGCGTCGGCAAGATTCGCGGCGTCGAGTCCTTCGGCATGATGTGTTCGGAACGCGAATTGGAGCTGTCGGATGCCCATGAGGGTATCATCGATCTGCCGGCCGACGCGCCCGTGGGCGAGCGCTTTGCCGACTATGCCGATCTCATCGATCCGGTTATCGAGATCAATCTGACACCCAACCATCCGGAGGCGACCGGGGTCGCCGGCATTGCCTTCGATCTGGCCGCCTCCGGCCTCGGCAAGGTGAAGACGCCCGCGATCGATCGGATCGAAGGCAAGGGTCCGTGCCCGGTCGCTGTTCGTGTCGAGAGCCCAGTCTGTCTCGGCTTCGGCCTCCGGCTCGTCTCCGGCGTCTCCAATGGCCCGTCGCCCGATTGGATGCAGAAGCGTTTGAAGGCGATCGGCCTTCGCCCGATCAACGCCCTGGTCGACATCACCAATTACGTTACCTTCGATCGTGGTCGACCTCTGCATGTCTTCGACGCCGACAAGGTCTCGGGATCGCTTGTCGTTCGGCAGGGGAAGGACGGCGAAGAAATTCTTGGTCTCGATGGCCGTGTGCATGCGCTTTCCGATGCGATCTGCGTGATTGCGGACGACAAAGGCGTCGAGTCGATCGGCGGCATCATGGGCGGCGAGGTCTCCGGCTGTGACGAGACGACGACCAATGTGCTGATCGAATCCGCCTTGTGGGACGCACTGTCGATCGCCAAGGCGGGCCGCTCCCTCGGGATCGTCACCGATGCCCGCTATCGCTTCGAACGCGGGGTCGATCCGGCATCGCTCGAGCCCGGCCTCGACATTGCAACGCGGATGGTCCTCGATCTCTGCGGCGGCGAGCCGAGCGAGCGTATTCTCGAAGCGGTCAAGCCGATCGAGCGCAAGGTCGTCGAATTCCCTTATTCCGAGGTCAAGCGCCTGACCTCGCTGGAGGTCGAGAAGGAAAGGCAGCTCGATCTGCTCCGCGCCCTCGGCTTCGAAGCCGTCGATCAAGGCGGACACGCCAGCGTCACCGTGCCGAGCTGGCGACCCGATGTCGACGGAAAGGCTGATCTCGTCGAGGAGGTCATGCGCCTGTCCGGCGTCGACACGATCGAACCGCAGCCCCTGCCGACGATGGGCGCGGTCAATGGCCGTATCCTGACGACGCCGCAAATTCGCGATCGTGCCGCGCGCCGGGCGCTTGCCGCGCGGGGCATGGCGGAAGCGGTGACCTACACCTTCATTCCCCATGAGCATGCGGCAGCCTTCGGCGGCGGCGGCGACAATCTGCGTCTCGAAAATCCGATCGCGGCCGACATGTCGGATATGCGCCCGTCCCTGATTCCTGGGCTCGTCTCTGCGCTCGCGCGCAATGCGGCCCGTGGGTATGGCGACGTTGCGATGTTCGAGGTGGCGGCGATCTATCAGGGCGATGGTCCCGAAGATCAGAAGCGGGTCGCCGGCGGCGTCCGACGTGGAACGGCGGGTCTGGAAGGGCCTGGGCGGAACTGGAGCGGCAATGCCCAGCCGGTCGGTGTGTTCGATGCCAAGGCCGATGCCATTGCGGCGCTCGAAGCGGCGGGCGCGCCTGTCGATCGTCTGATGATCGAGACGCCGGCAAGCGAGTGGTATCACCCCGGGCGCTCTGGCCGGATCAAGCTCGGACCGAAAGTGGTGCTCGCGGAGTTCGGCGAACTTCATCCGAAAATCTTGAAAGCGCTCGATGCGAGCGGCCCACATGCCGCTTTCGAGGTTTTCCTCGACGCCATCCCCGAGCCCAAGCGCAAGGCGACGCGGACGAAGCCGGTTCTGGCGATCTCGCCCTTCCAGCCTTTGCGCAGGGATTTCGCCTTTGTCGTCGAGGACGGGATCGAGGCGCTGAAACTCATCCGCGCGGCCGAAGGCGCCGACAAGAAGCTGGTGAAGGAAGTGCGCGTCTTCGACGTCTTTGCCGGCGGGGCGTTGGGCGAAGGGCGAAAGTCGGTGGCGCTCGAGGTGCTGCTGGCGCCTAGCGAGCGGACGCTGACCGAAGAGGATCTCGAAGCAGTGTCCGCGAAGGTCGTCGCTGCCGTCGAGAAAGCGACCGGCGGAACGCTTCGCAGCTAAATCCTCGGCAAGCCCACCAAGCATCGCGTTGAAGATCGCGGTGAGCCATTCGATGATGGCCGCCGGACCTCGTTTGAAAAGCGATGCGATCGATGTGCTCGGTCGTCTGAATGCATCGCTGCCTGAGGTCGGCACTGGGTGGCTCCCTTCTTGGGCGGCCGCAAGGACAAAACGAACCACTCCACCCCGCCGAATTGTCAGAAGGCAGGTTGTGGGTCGGGTATCTTCTTGATCGTAGTGGCGAGCAGCTTCAGCTTTGTTGAAAACCGCGCGGCGGACTTAGAGCGAAATGCTACAAATCGGAATCGCGAGTTCTCTCTAAGTGTTTGCTTTGCCGAATGATGTGATCCGAAAAGTCGTGCAATTTTTCGGCATCATGCTCTAAGCCGCCGCTGGCATGC
This sequence comes from Fulvimarina manganoxydans, assembly GCF_900176465.1. Taxonomy (GTDB): domain Bacteria; phylum Pseudomonadota; class Alphaproteobacteria; order Rhizobiales; family Rhizobiaceae; genus Fulvimarina; species Fulvimarina manganoxydans. The sequence continues at coordinate 49,586 of NZ_FWXR01000010.1, read as the reverse complement.
GCTCGCCGGCGACCCGATAGGATATGGCTTCGGCGAGATGGATGCGGCGGACCATATCCGAGCCGTCAAGGTCGGCGAGGGTGCGCGCGACCTTCAGAATTCGATGATAGGCGCGGGCTGAGAACTTCATTTTCTCCGCGGCATCCGACAAGAGGCGGCTTCCGCCTTCGTCAGGTGCTGCGACGGTCTCCACCAAAGCGGAGGAGCATTGGGCGTTGTTGGTCTCCGGTGGAAAACCGAGAGCGGCATATCGCTCGGCCTGCATTCGTCTTGCTTCCACGACACGCGCGCGAACCGTCTCGGAGGTTTCCCCCGTTTGCGGGCGGATGAGGTCGGCGGCGGTCACCGCCGGCACATCGACCCTGAGATCGATCCGGTCGAGAAGCGGCCCGGAAATGCGGGCCTGATAATCGGCTGCGCATCGCGCGCCCCTGGCACAGACATGGCCCGGTTCGCCCGCCATCCCGCAGCGGCAGGGGTTCATGGCCGCGATCAGCTGCATGCGCGCTGGATAGGAGACGCGATGATTGGCGCGGGCGATCACGCTCTCGCCGCTCTCGAGCGGCTGGCGCAGGGAATCGAGAACGACGGGGGAGAATTCCGGAAATTCGTCGAGGAACAGAACGCCGCGATGGGCAAGAGATACCTCGCCGGGCCGGGCTCTGATGCCGCCCCCAACCATCGCGGCCATGGATGCGGAATGGTGGGGCGCGCGAAAGGGGCGGCGGTCGGAAAGCTTGCCGCCGGACAATTCGCCGGCGATCGAGGCGATCATCGAGACTTCGAGGAGCTCGTGCGGGCTCAGAGGCGGCAGGATCGAGGGAAGGCGCTGCGCGAGCATCGACTTGCCGGAGCCAGGAGGGCCGACCATCAAGAGATTGTGGCCGCCTGCGGCGGCGATTTCCAAGGCGCGCTTGGCGAGGATCTGGCCCTTGATCTCCGACAAGTCCGGCTGATTGGCCGGCGCTGTGCGAACCGCCGGCTCCGGTCGTGCGATGATCTGGGTGCCGCGAAAATGATTGGCGATCTGAACGAGGCTGCGCGCCGCGACGATCGTCATGTCGCCGCTGGCCCAGGCTGCTTCCGAGCCGCAATCGGCCGGGCAGATCAGGCCGAGCCCGATGGCGTTGGCGCCCATGGCAGCGGGCAGAACGCCGTTCACCGGCGTGATCGCTCCATCCAGTGAAAGCTCCCCGAGAACCATGAAATCTGAAAGGGCATCGGCCGGGACCGCGCCGAGCGCCGCCATTAGCCCCAGCGCGATCGGTAGGTCGTAATGGCTGCCTTCCTTCGGCAGATCCGCCGGGGCGAGATTCACCGTGACGCGTTTGGGCGGCATCGAGAGGCCTGAGGCGTGAAGCGCGGCATGGACACGTTCACGACTCTCCGCAACGGCTTTATCCGGCAGGCCAACGATCTGAATGCCCATCTTGCCCGGCGCGACCATGACCTGCACGTCCACCGGAATGGCTTCGATGCCTTGAAAGGCAACCGTTTTGACTCGCGCGACCATGGCGGCAACCTTTGTTTTCGGGCTCGGCCAGACGGATGATGCGATCAACTTCGCTATTCAAAGTAAGCATGTTTGCGCGAATAAAACAAGAACAAACGAGAACAAAGCCTAGATATCTGAAAAGACGAGTGTTTCGGAGAAGCGCTCCGCTCCGGGAGCGCGAGGAACAAACGAAAACGCCGCCCGAGAAAGGCGGCGTTGTTCAAGCAATTCTGATCCTGCGCTCAGTCGACGCGGTAGAGCGGAACCACCGGCTCTTCGACCGCAGGTCCCCGGCGTCCGTAATCGCCCCCGCGCCGATCCCAGTCTCGATCGCGCCGACCGTCGTGATCGCGCCAGCGATCTCGGTCACGAAACCGATCCCGATCGTAGTCGCGGTCGTAGCGGGCGTCGCGCCTATCATGCCGGCGATCCCAGCGCTCGTCCCGCCGGTCCCAGCGATCGTCTCGGCGATGATCGCGCCAATCCGGGTCGCGGTCGTAGCGGGCGCGATCGCGATAGAAGTCGCGGCTACGATAATGGTCGCCCCAATAGCCGCCGAGCGAGAAGGTGATCACGGGCGCCTCGATGACCTCGACGGCGCGGGTGCCCTCATAGCGATAGCGCGGCCCCTGATAGGCCAGATAGTTGGAGGACATCCATCCGCGTGCCCCGCCATAGGAGACGTCGCACCAGGAGCGGGTTTGAAGGCAGCCGAAGACGCGTACCGGATCGCCATCGCGGACGACATCGACTGCGGGATAGGACGTCGAAGGCCCAGCCCGAAGATTGACATCGGTCGTGGCGAACGCCTTGGACGAGGCGTGGGCAAGGCTCGTGGCAAGGCCGATACCGGTCGTCGCCGCGAGGATCAAGGTCAGCATGCGCTTCATGGGACGCCCTCCGAGGCTTCTCGTTTGATATGCCCTTGATACGGCGAGATTGCCAAACGGTTCCCGAATGAGGGCGTTATCTGCTGTTCATGAAGCCGCGCACCAGGCCTTATCCGAAGGAGCCAGCCGCCCGCGTCTTGACGGCTCGCCGGGTTAGAGCCGCCTCTCGATCGCATCCCACAAGAGCGCGGCGATATCGTTGCCGCCGAAGCGCTTGACCTCCCGGATGCCGGTTGGCGAGGTCACGTTGATCTCGGTCAGAAGATCGCCGATGACGTCGATCCCGACGAAGATCAGGCCCTGCTCTTTGAGCGTCGGGCCGATCCGTTCGCAGATTTCCCGCTCGCGCGGTGTCAACTCGGTCGGCTCGGCGCGCCCGCCCACATGCATGTTGGAGCGCGCATCGGTGTCTGAGGGCACGCGGTTGATCGCGCCGGCAAATTCGCCGTCGATCAGGATGATGCGCTTGTCGCCCTTGCGCACATTCGGAAGATAGCGCTGGACGATGAATGGCTCGCGGAAGAGGAGGGCAAAGGTTTCCAGAAACGAGGTCAGATTGCGATCGTCGCGCGTGATGTGGAAGACCCCGGCGCCGCCATTGCCATAGAGCGGCTTCATGACGATCTCGCCGAATTCGGCGCGGAACGCGGCCACCTCTTCGGGGTCTTTCGTGATCAGCGTCTCCGGCATCAGATCCGGAAAGTCGGTGACGAAGATCTTTTCCGGCGCGTTGCGCACCGAGGTCGGATCGTTGACCACCAGCGTCTTGGGATGGATCCGGTCCAGAATATGGGTCGAGGTGATATAGGCCATGTCGAAGGGCGGGTCCTGGCGCAACAGGACGACGTCCATCTCGGCCAGATCGATCTTCTCCGTCGGTCCCAAGGTGAAGTGATTGCCTTCTTCCTCGCGCAGGATCATCGGCTCGGCGCGCGCCGTCGCCCGTCCGTCGCGCAGCGACAGGCGATCGGGCGTGTAATGGAAGAGTTCGTGTCCCCGCGCCTGGGCTTCCATCGCGATGGCGAAAGTGGAATCGCCCTTGATGGTGATGGAGGAGACATGATCCATCTGGACCGCGACTTTGAGACCCATCGCATTTCCTTATCGGCTTGGGACGTATTCGACGACGGTGGTAGCGCCGGCTCGCGGCACTGGCAATGGCACAGAGACATCCGCCAGGGCAGCTGAGCACCGGCGAGCGCTCGCCCACTTTGACGAACTCTTTCGTTGAAGACGGTTTCAATTGGCCAGGGATGCAACCGTCAAAAGCCAGCTAAAGAAGTCGCTATGTGCATGGCTGACGAAACGGACAGTGAATTCATCGAAATCTAGGAACGTGCGGCACTCTTGCCTTGTACGGTGCCGAGCGACAGAGGCGCTGGCTTGGCTGCCGGCTTCAGACATTCAGCACAAGGCGTTAGTTCGGGTTTCATCACAATGCGCTTCGATCAAGTTTCCATACGCTCACGCCTTCTTCTCTGTGTCGTTTTGCCTTTGGCAAGTTCCCGTCTTCTGAGTCTCCTATGGCTGGATATCTATGTCGGTCGCCATGACCAAATGGAAGAGCTCGTTGCGCGCACGCAAAGCATGCGGTTGGCAAGCGATCTAATCGATGGGCTTCAGGCAGAGCGCGGGACGACGGCTGGATTCATCGGCTCCAAAGGGCCAGAAGATGGTCAGCGAGATGGCGGCCGCGCGTGAGATGAGCGATGGAGCCATCGCCCGGTTCATGGCGAGCGAAACCGCCCATGGCGCTGATCTGGACGTCCGACATGCGCAGATCGAGGCGGTAATCGGCCAGATCGGTGATATCCGAAGCCAGATCGACGCGCTGACGCTTCCCGGCGGCGAGGCCTTTTCCTATTTTACCAATGCGATCGCGATGACGACGGATCTGTCCGATCGGCTCGGCCTCGGCGTTCGCGAGATGGAATTGTCGAACCGTCTTGTCGCTTATTCCGATCTGCTTGCGGCGAAGGAATTTGCCGGTCGCCGCATTCCGATTGTCCATTGATCATCGCACGGCGCATATGCGGCGCGCCGCCTGATCCATCAAAAGGCCTGCCGGTACTAGAGCATGATGCCGAAAGATTGCACGACTTTTCGGAGAAGATCATGCGGCAAAACAAAGAGTTAGAGCGAAATCGCGAGTCCGATTGATCGCATTTCGCTCTAGGACGCAGTCAGGCCGTCCAATGCCGCCCGGTTGTCTCCAAGCCGAAGAAGCGGGGCGAGCGGGCGAAGGCTGCAAGGCCGGTGAGCGCCGCCAGCGGTTCGGTGACGATATAGAGTGGGATCTCCTTCATCAGCTCCGAATGCGGCGCCTTGTCCTCGAAGCCTTCCCGTAGCATTTCGGGCTTCAGCATTGGGAGGAGGCGCTGGAAGATGCCGCCGGCGATATAAACGCCGCCGCGCGCCATGAAGACGAGAGCGAGATCGCCGGCCAGGCGCCCCAGATAGGTCGAAAAGAGCGTCACGGCCTCGCGGGATGGAGCATCGTCCTCGCTTGTCGCCCCCTGGGTGATCTTGGCCGGTTCGTCATGAACCGGTTCGAGCCCGTCCGTCCGGCAAATCGCCCGGTAGAGATTGACGAGGCCACGGCCGCACAGGATTTGTTCGCCCGAAACGCGGCCCTCGATCGTTTTCAGATGCGGCCAGATGGCGAGATCGCGCGCGGTGCGCGGCCCGATATCCACATGGCCGCCTTCGCCGGCGACGGGAATCCACATATTACGAGCGCGCACGAGACCGGCAACGCCGAGGCCGGTGCCTGGCCCGAGCACGGCGCGGCTCGCGCCCTCGCGCTGAACGCCGCCGCCGACCGCCATGCGTGCGTCGTCGGGAAGGGCGGAGATCGCCAGCGCCTGCGCCTCGAAATCGTTGATCGCAATGATCTCTTCCAGGCCGAGCGTCTGGATCATCTGACGCGGCCGCAAGACCCAGGGGCAGTTGGTCAGATCGATCTCATCCCCGTCGATCGGACCGGCCAGGGCAAGCACCGCGCTCTTGGGCTGCACCGACGTGCGATCGAGCACCGCCGTCTGAATCGCCTCGTCGATCGTCTCGAAATCGGCCGTCTTCACATTCTCGAACATCTTCGGCTCGGCGAAGGCATCCTTCAAGATCGCGAAGCGCGCATTGGTGCCGCCGATGTCTCCGATCAGGATGGGGAACTTGAGTACCGTCTGCGCCTCTCGTGACATCGCCGATGATCCGTTTTCAATCGATTGAAGATCTGCCGTCCCCTCTAGTCGAAGGTAAGAGGGAAGGCAAAGCGAAGCTTGTGTCCAATCCCTATAGCGCCCTGGCTGCCAAGGACAGCCCCGACCTTATCGATAGGGCCGGAAGCGGGGCAGGGGAACCGTGGCCGGCGCGGCGTAGCTCTTCGAATAGGTGGAAGCGGCCGGGCGTCCGGTCTCGGTCGAGACCGTCAGCCCGCTCTGTGCCCGTGCCGGGGCTGCCAGCACCGAGCGGCACTGGCGGGGCAGGTCGGCGAGCGTCAGAGGCGGCTTCGGCTTGGGCGGCTTTGCGTCGGGTGGCGGTGGCTGAAGCGCTACATTGAACCACCAGTCGAGCTTGTCGCAGCCGTCGCCCGAGCCCGTCGATCGCTGTGATTCGCAATTGGGCGATGCCGGCTGGCAGACGAGCCGGACATGGAAATGCTCGTGATGGCCGTAATAGGGGCGAACCTTGTTCAGCCAGGCGCGGTTGCCGCGCGTCGTCTCGCAGAGCTTCTTCTTGATGCCCGGATGAACGAAGATGCGCTCGACCTTCGGATCGCTCGCCGCCAGTTGCAGGACATCGCGATAGCTGTCGTTCCAGATCCGGTCGTCGACGGTCAGCCCGCCCTTTTTCAGAACGGAGCGAAACGGGAAGTCCTCGCGGGCGCGCTCGCTGAGCCGCTGGCGGGGCATGGGCTGGAACCAGACATCGGCATCGAGGCCGATCTGATGGGAGGAATGACCGAAGGGCATTGGGCCGCCCCGCGCCATGGAAAGGTCGCCGATGAGGAGGCCGGGCCAGATGCCACGGCGCTGGACGGCCGTTGCCAGACGCTCGACAAAGGCGACCAGCTCGGGATGACCCCAGCGGCGATCGCGCGACAGACGCATGGCCTGCCAGGCCTGGCCGTCCGCGGGAAGCTGAGCGGCCCCGGCGAGACAGCCATGGGAATAAAAGCCGATGCTTTCGGGACGCGCGGCCGATGCCGTGTGCTGGGCGCCGAAGAGCTCCTTGGCCGGTGTCTGCGCATTCGCCGCGCCGGCCATTGCGAGACAGAGGCCGAATACGCTGCCGGCAAGGGCGCTCCAGGCAGTTTTCTTCCGATCCATGGCCAAGTCCCCTTGCGCACCCGTCACACTCATCGCTCGGCCGGACGCTAGGCTAAACCCGTGACGCGGAGCTTGCCGTCTGGACAAGGCTCTCGGCCCGGGTGCACCCGCTTTGTCGTCCGACGGCGCCGTGTTTGACGCCGCGCTGCGTCGAAAGCATGACGGAGATCTCAAGGCCCGGGCGAGCAATCAAGATCGCCCGGTGCTCTCAGTCCTCAACCGAGAAGCGGCTTGATCGCTTCCAAATCCTTCAGCGGCGTCTGGGGGCGGGGGCCCATTTGTGCGATGATATGGCCGGCCGCTTCCACGCCAAGCTGGGCGCAGAGCTGAAGTGAATATCCCGCCGTCAAGCCGCGCAGAAAGCCGCTGGCAAAGACGTCGCCGGCGCCGGTCGTGTCCATCACGGTTTCGACGACGCTGGCGGGAACGACGAGCCGCGTATCCTTTTCGACGACAATGCAGCCCTTTTCGCTGCGCGTGACGACGGCAAGGCGCGGGGCGTCCTCGGCGAGGTTGGCGATGGCCGTGTCGAGATTGTCGGTTTCGTAGAGCGACAGCGCCTCGGTCTCGTTGGCAAAGACGATATCGACCTTGCCGGAGCGCAGGAGATCGAGAAACTCCTCACGATAGCGATGGACGCAGAAATCGTCGGACAGGGTCATGGCGACGAGACGTCCGGCCTCATGGGCGATATTGGCCGCCTTGACGATCGCCTCCTTGGCCCGGGGCGGATCCCACAGATAGCCCTCGAAATAGGTGACCTTGGAGGCCTTGACGATTTCCGCGTCGATATCCTCGGGGCCGAGCTCCACGCAGGCGCCGAGATAGGTGTTCATGGAGCGCTCGCCGTCGGGCGTTACCAGGATCATCGAACGCGCCGTTGGCGGATGGCCTTCGAGCGGGGCCGTGTCATAGGCGACACCGACGGCGCGGATATCGTGCGCGAAAATCGTGCCGAGCTGGTCGGCGGAGACCTTGCCGAAATAGGCGCCCGTGCCGCCGAGGCTGACGAGGCCCGCCACGGTGTTGGCCGCGCTGCCGCCGGAGGTCTCGATGGCCGGGCCCATCGCGCCGTAGAGCTCCTCGGCGCGCTCCGTGTCGATCAGTGTCATGCCGCTCTTCTGGATATTGTTGTCCGTCAGAAACGCGTCGTCGCAGCGCGCGATGACGTCGACAATGGCATTGCCGATGGCGAGGAGGTCGTATTCGGCCATGTCGGTCCTTCTTGTGGATGGATGCTTTTCGCGCTCACCTAACGCGCGAAGCCTGCGAAAGCCAGACGAACGGCGTTGCGAGAGCAAATGAGCGCCCATATCTCAACCGGATCGGCGATGAAGCGGCAGAGGCTTGAGACGACCATGATCTTCACCAGCGCGCGTCTGGCTTTGGCGGACGTCTTCTCCCCGCCCTTCCGCGCAACGCTCTGGAAAACGCTCGGTCTGACGCTTCTCGTTCTGATTGGGCTCTGGTTCGGCATCGACGTGCTTTTCGAATGGCTGGCGCTGCCCTTCCTCACCGACCTGATGCCGGACATGCCGCAATGGGTCGATCAGGCCGGGACCCTCGCCGGCTGGGCCGCCGGGCTCGCCCTTGCCGTGGGGCTCGCTTTCCTCATCGGCCCGATCAGCGCCATCATCGCCGGGCTGTTTCTCGACGATGCGGCCGCCCTGGTCGAGCGCGGCTCCTATCCGAAGGCGCCGGACGGGCAGGAAATGCCGGTCCTACGAAGCATCGTTCTATCGGTGAAATTCTTCGGTGTCGTTCTTCTCGGCAATCTCTTCGCCCTGTTTCTGCTCCTGATACCGGGCGTCAATCTGATCGCCTTCTTCATGGTCAACGGTTATCTGCTCGGCCGGGAATATTTCGAATTCGCGGCCCTGCGATACCGCAGCGAGGCGGATGCCAAGGCGATGCGGGCGAAGCATTCCGGCACGGTTTTTGCCGCCGGCCTCGTGATCGCCGGCTTCCTCGCCATTCCGATCGTCAATCTCGCAACGCCGCTCTTTGCCGCCGCCTTCATGGTTCATCTGCATCAGCGCATATCGGCCAAGACCGGGAGCCTGCCTGATCCCAGATTCAGGACGCGGGCGGCTGTGGAAGGCGCGCGGGCAGCTCGATGAGCTCGGCCGGCACCGCATTCGTCTTCTCGTCCGCGTGGCAGAGATCGGCGATGACGCAGGCCCCGCAATCGGGTTTGCGCGCCTTGCAGACATAGCGGCCATGCAGGATCAGCCAGTGATGGGCATGGCGGCGATAGGGTTGCGGGACGATTGGAAGAAGCCGTGCCTCGACCTCGTCCGGCGTCTTGCCCGGCGCGAGCTTCAGGCGGTTGCCGATCCGGAAAATGTGGGTGTCGACGGCGAGCGTCTCCTCGCCGAAGGCGACGTTCAGAACCACATTGGCGGTCTTGCGCCCTACGCCGGGCAAGGCTTCGAGCGCCGCGCGATCCCTCGGCACCTCGCCGCCATGGCGCGCGATCAGCGCCTCGGACAGCGCCAACACGTTTTTGGCCTTGTTGCGATAGAGGCCGATCGTCTTGATATGATCGCGGATCGCGTCCTCCCCCAGCGCGGCCATGGCTTCAGGCGTATCGGCGCTCGCAAAAAGCCCCCGCGTTGCCTTGTTGACGCCCGCATCCGTCGCCTGGGCCGACAGGACGACGGCGACAAGAAGCGTGAAAGGGTTCGAATGCTCGAGCTCGGATTCGGGCTCCGGGCGCTGGACCGAAAAACGCCGGAAGATCTCCGCGACCTCGTCTGGTCGATAGGGAATCTTCGGCTCGGCCTTGGCGGCTTTGCCTCGGCCCTTGGGCGCCGTCGTCTTGGAGCCTGACGTCTTTGCGCTCGCTGCGCGCGGCGATTTGCGCGCCTTGACCGCGCCGTCTTTGCTACCGATCTTCTCTGCCATCCGATCCTTATAAAGAGCGGGAGCCATGGCTGACAATTCGGCAGATGATCTGCCTGCCGATAGGGGCGAAGCGAATGCCGATCGTCCGATCTTCGAGGCGCTTCTGACGCCTTATCGATCGCTCGGGCCGAAGGGATTTACGATCACCATGGGCCTCTTCGGCGCGGTCTGCTTCGGCGCCGGCATGGTCTTCGTCGCCCAGGGCGCCTGGCCGGTCTTCGGCTTTCTCGGCCTTGATGTGCTGCTGCTCTTCTTTGCCTTCAAGCTCAGCTATCAAGCCGGCAAGGCGCGGGAGGAGATTTCCGTCTCGCGCACGGATCTCTCGATCCGCAAGATTTCACCACGCGGCCGCATTCGCGAGTCCCATCATGTGCCGAGCTGGACGAAGTTCCGCGTCTCGCGCATGGAGGAAATCGGCATCACCCGCATGGATGTCGCCTCGCGAGGACGGGTGACCGAGATCGGCGCCTTCCTCAATCTGGACGACCGCGAGAGTTTCGCCAAAGCCTTCAACGAGGCGCTCAATCAAGCGAAGAAGAGCTGATCGGGGTGCGCTCTGGCGAAGGTTGATTGGCATCTTTCGTCAAGTCCGCATTCAAGTCGAAAAAAACGGGTGGCGCCGCTCTCGGCCTTCGCCCAATCTCCGGCATGAAAGGAGACCTTCATGCTCGACATCGCTCCCTCCTCGTTCGATATATCCGCCTCCCAAGAGCCGATCGAACCGGTCGCGGTTCCCATACGCGAAGCCATGGACATGACGACCGCCGATTACGATCTCGTGCGCCTGGCGATCGAACGCATCTCCACCGATTTTCGCAGCCAGCCGACCCTGTCCGATCTGGCGCGGACCTTGTCGGTGGAGGAAGGTTTCCTTTGCGACACCTTCCGCCGCTGGTCTGGCCTTACGCCCAAGGCCTTTCTCCAGGCGATCACGCTGGACCATGCGCGCCGGCTTCTCGATGGCGGCATGCCGCTTCTCGATGCGGCTTTCGAGGTCGGTCTGTCCGGTCCCTCGCGGCTGCACGACCTCTTCGTCAAGCATGAGGCGCTGTCACCGGGCAACTACAAGGCCAAGGGGGCGGGGCTGGACCTGGCTTACGGCTATCATCCGACCCCCTTCGGCACGGCGATCGTCGTGGCGAGCGATCGCGGGCTTGCCGGGGTCGGCTTTGCCGACAAGGGAGAGGGAGGCCGGGAAGCGGCCTTTGCGGATATGCGTCGGCGCTGGCCGAAGGCCGAGTTCCGTCACGCGCCCGAGGTGACGCAGCCGCTGGCGGCGCGCGTCTTCGAGCGCGACAATTGGCGCCCCGATCGGCCGCTGCGCGTCGTCCTCATCGGAACGGATTTCGAAATCCGCGTCTGGGAGACGCTCGCCACCATCCCGCTCGGCACGGCGACCACCTATTCCGACATCGCCGAGCGCATCGGCGCCCCGAAAGCGGCACGGGCGGTCGGAGCCGCGATCGGGCGCAATCCGATCTCCTTCGTCGTCCCCTGCCACCGCGTTCTCGGCAAGGCAGGCGCGCTCACCGGCTATCATTGGGGCATCACGCGAAAGCGCGCCATGCTCGGCTGGGAGTGCGGCGTGCTCGCACGGGACGAATAGGGCAAGGGACCGTCCGTCATGACGCCTAGAGTGAAACGCGACCGGCTCGGGTCGTATGCTCACTCCGACCTCTTGTTTCTCGTCAGCCGTGATCCAGAACGTCGGCCAACTTTTCGGCGTCTTATTCTAGGTGGAGCACACGCCTTGTTCCGACCGGCCTTTTCGGTCCATGAGGCGTCGAGACCGCGGATGGATACGGACGGACCTTGATGACACTCGCTCCCCAATGGCTGAAGGATCGATTGGCAGCCTTCGTCGATCGGCGTATCGCGGCAGCCTTGGAGCGGCGCGACGCTGAAAGACCAAGGCCGGGGCCTGCCGAAATCGCCGGTCGGATCGCAGCCGACCCGGATGCCTTGCGGGCGCTTCGCCAAGGCCTGATGCAGACGCCTGGCGTCTGGGGCGAGAGGGACCGCCTTCATGTGGGCGAGAATGTCCATCTCGTCGACGCCGTCTTGAACACCTCGTCCGGGACCATCACGATCGGCGATCACAGCTTTTTCGGCCATGGCGTCTCGCTGATCACAGGCACCCACTTCATCGAGAAGGATGGGATCGAGCGGCAGACCTACCCAACGGAAGGCCGAGACATCGTCATAGGCCACAGCGTCTGGATCGCCTCCAACGCCGTCGTACTGGGACCTTGCCGCATCGGCGACCGGGCCGTGATCGCGGCCGGCGCGATCGTTCGCTCCGATGTGGAGGCGGGCGCGATCGTCGCCGGCGTTCCGGCGCGCAAGGTCGGAAGCGTTTAACCGCACACGCGGCTGCCGCGTCGGATCGGCGCAAGGCTTCGAAACTGCCGAGCCCTTTCGCATATTCCTCGGCCTCAACGGATGAGAGGCGAGGTGGAATGGCGGCGTCACAAAGAGCGGGGGCCGATCGGCTGGACGAAGGCGAGGTCGAGATCGTCTTTCGGCGTCTATCCGAGGCCATGCCTGGCCGCACGCCGACCGCCAAGGGTCCCAAGGATCAGCCGGATCCGTTCCGTTCGGTGGTTTCCTGCCTCCTCTCGGCCCAGAGCCGCGACACCAACACGAAGAAGGCGGCCGATGCGCTCTTTGCCCTCGCCAAGACGCCGGATGCCATGCTGGCCCTGGAAGACGAGGCGATCGCCGCGGCGATCAAGCCCTGCGGCCTCTACAACACAAAGACGCGCTCCCTGAAGAAGCTCTGTGCCGCGCTGATCGAGACCCATGAGCGAACCGTGCCGGCGACGCGTGAGGGCCTGATGAGCCTGCCCGGCATCGGGCGCAAATGCGCCGACATCGTCATGAGCTTCACCTTCGGCGCGGATGTCATCGCGGTCGATACCCATGTTCACAGGGTGGCCAACCGGATCGGCTTGACGAACGCCAAGACGGCCGACGAGACCGCGAAACAATTGGAAGAGCGGGCGCCAGGCTGGGCGCTTCACGACGGTCATTTCTGGCTGATCCAGTTCGGCAAGCGCATTTGCGTTTCGCGCCGTCCGAAATGTGAGGCCTGCCCGGTCAGCGATCTCTGCCTCTATTATCGAACGATGAGCGTCGATTGATCCTTAGTTGGTTCTTTTGCGATGGAACTTCCGTTCCGCCAAACGAATTGCGGTCTCGACTGGACGAAAAAGCGGCATGGACGAGGCACATCGTCTCAAGACCGGCCGATACGGCGATGCGAGATCAGGACGGGACCTTCAGGATGAGCGCAATCGATGCAGGCCGCGCGGCCGAGACACCGACACAGATGCCCAAGGCCGGCTGGAAAGCCGCCATCATGCGCGTCAAGGACAAATTCGAGGACCATCAGGTGACGCTCATTGCCGGTGGCCTGACCTTCTTCCTGCTGCTTTCCCTCTTTCCGGGTATCGGCGCGTTGGTCGCGATCTATGGCCTCGTTGCCGATCCGGCCACGATCCAGAGCCATCTCGCCCAGCTCGAAGGCGTCATCCCCTCGGGCGCCCTCGGCGTCATCCAAAGCCAGCTCGAACGGCTGACGGGCCAGCAAAGCAGTTCGCTCTCGCTCGCCTTCGCCGTCTCGCTCATCCTGTCGCTCTGGAGCGCGAACAAGGGCGTGAAGGCGCTCTTCAAGGCCATGAACATCGCCTATGAGGAAGAGGACGAGCGCGGCTTCATCAAGCAGAACGCTGTGACGCTCGGCTTCACCCTGGCGACGATCCTTCTTGTCATTCTGGCGCTCGGCACGGTCGTGCTTCTGCCGGCGGCGCTATCGATCCTGCCGATTCCGGCCAATCTCAAATGGATCGTCGGTTTGGCCTCGCCCGTGGTGCTTGCGCTCGTCGCCATGGCTTGGCTCGCCGGATTGTTCCGGTTCGGCCCCGATCGGCGGCCAGCGAAATTCCGCTGGTTGACGCCTGGCGCGATCCTCGTCCTCGTCGGCTGGCTGGTCGCCTCGCTCGCCTTCAGCCTCTATGCCAGCCAGGTGAAGGATTTCAGTGCCACTTACGGCTCCTTCGCCTCGATCATCGTCTTTCTGATGTGGGTCTGGATCATGATGATCGTGCTTGTCACTGGCGGCGAGCTCAATGCGCAGCTCGAGCATCAGACGGGCAAGGACACGACGGTCGGCAAGCCTCGTGAGCCGGGCGAGCGACGCGCGACGCTTGCCGATCAGATCGCGGCGCTGAAGGCGCACCGCTGACCGAGGCCGATGTGATGGCGATGGCGCCGGGCTCCGTGCCGGCGCCATCACGGTTTTGCAGAAAAGGCCCTCAGAGCTTTCCGTCGAGGCCCATCTGGTAATATTTGTGGACGATCGAATCCTGGTTCTCCAGGAGCCAATCGATCGAAGGCTCGTTCGCCATCGCCTTGCGGATCGCCGAGGTCATGCCCTTGCGATGGATGTCGAAGAGAACCTTGTGGTCGAGATCCTTGACGTCGACGATGGTCGGGGCGAGCCAGACCGAGCAGATGATGCCGAGATCGTTGACCCGGTCCTTGGGCAGAAGTCCCTCACGCACCGCGTCGAGCACGCCATTGGCGATGGCGAACTGGACCGTGCCCATCAGAATGTTGGTATACTTCGGATCGTCGACGGTCACCTTGGAGACGCAGAGCGTCACCGGACGGACCATGATGTCGGTGTTGAGCAAGGCGAAGACGCGGCTATGGCCCTTCACCTGATCGCCAGTGAGGGTGGCGAGCGCCGTCCCGACCGGCCCGTCGAGCTCGCCGATGACGACTTCGGGTTCGGCCGCAGTGCCCGGAGGGCCTCCGGCGACGAGAGCTTCGCCGCTGCGGAAGACGATGCGATCGGTCATGCTTATCCTCGCAAGTATCGAATCTTCGGGTGCCCAGGGTCCGGCTAGCAGAGGCCGGGGTCGCTCGGCAATCGAAGAAGTTGCGTGCAAGCCGCACGCCATACGGTGTTCGACCGATTCAGTCGGGCTCCGTATCAAAGCCCGCGTGGCGTTTGAGCGGCTTTGAAAAGCCGTATCGCGAAGCGATTGGTCGGATTTCCATGTCAGAGCATGCGATACATCACCAGGGCGTCCACCTCGCCGGCGACCGGGTGGCGGAAGGCTCTCGGCAGCCGGCCCACTTCGGCAAAACCCAGCGAGCGCCAGAGCCGCACGGCCCGCTCGTTCGTTGAGACCACGAAATTGAACTGCATGGCGGCAAAGCCCCGTTCGCGCGCGGCCTGAAAGGAATGCTCCGCCATGGTCCGCGCGATGCCGCGCCCGCTCGCAGCCGGGTCGGTGACATAGCCGCAATTGGCCACGTGACTGCCGCCGCCGGCCTGATTTTTCCGCAGATAATAGGTCCCGAGAATATGGCCGTTCTCTGCGGCGACGAAGGTCTCGCGATCCGCGCCAAGCCAATAGGACAGGATCGCGTCCTCGGACAGGTCGCGGTCCAGCGCATAGGTTTCGCCCGCCCGGATGACAGGGACGAGGATCGAGGCGAGCGCCTCGCGGTCCTCGTCCCGCGCCGGGCGAATGGTCAGCGCCGTCACGATCACGGCTGCTTTCTCAAGCTGAGAGGACGGTCTTCTCGGCGACCGTCGAATCGGCGTTGAGCCGATAGACGATCGGAACGCCCGTCGCGATCTCTTCGCCGACGATCTCCTCGCCGCTCATGCCTTCGAGGGCCATGACGAGGGCACGCAGCGAGTTGCCATGGGCGGCGACGAGGATGGTCTCGCCGCGAAGGACGCGCGGCTGGATCGTATGGATGTAGTATGGCCAGACCCGCGCGCCGGTGTCTTTGAGGCTCTCGCCTCCCGGAGGCGGCGTGTCATAAGAGCGGCGCCAGATATGGACTTGTTCCTCGCCCCATTTCTCGCGCGCATCGTCCTTGTTGAGGCCGGATAGGTCGCCATAGTCGCGCTCGTTCAGCGCGATGTTGCGGATCGTCTCAAGGCCGCTCTGGCCGAGCTCCCCGAGAGCGAGCGTCAACGTGCGCTGGGCGCGGGACAGCTCCGAGGTGAAGGCGAGGTCGAAACGATAGCCGGCGGCCTTCAGCCTCTGGCCGGCGCCCTTGGCCTCCTCGACACCCTTCTCGGTCAGATCCGGGTCTTTCCACCCGGTGAAGAGGTTCTTGAGGTTCCAGTCGCTCTGGCCGTGACGAAGGAGAACGAGGGTGCCCGACATGATCTGAATGGTCCTTTTTGTGTAAGGCGGAATGGCGTCAGCGATCGAGGCCGAGGACATCGCGCATCGAATAAAGGCCTGGAGCGCGCAAAGCGGCCCAGAGTGCGGCGCGCAGGGCGCCGCGCGCGAAGATGGCACGGTCCCCGGCCTGATGGGAGAGTTCGATCCGCTCGCCTTCTCCGGCCAGGATCACCGAATGCTCGCCGACGACCGAGCCGCCGCGCAAGGTGGCAAAGCCGATGGTCCCTTCTTCGCGCGGACCGGTCTGCCCGTCGCGCACGCGCACGCTGTGGTCGGTCAGATCGATGCCGCGCCCCTTGGCGGCCGCCTCGCCGAGTAGGAGCGCGGTGCCGGACGGCGCGTCGACCTTGTGCTTGTGATGCATTTCGAGGATTTCGATGTCGAAGAGATCGGGCCCGAGCGCCCTTGCCGCCTGTTCGACGAGGCCGGCGAGAAGATTGACGCCAAGGCTCATATTGCCGGATTTGACGATTGCGGCCTTTTCCGCAGCCTTGGCGATGCGGGCCTCGTCATCGGCTGCAAAGCCCGTCGTGCCGATCACATGGGCGGTTCCCCTCTCTGCCGCGATTTCGGCGAGATCGGCGCTGGCACCGGGGGCGGTGAAGTCGATGACGACCTCGGCCTCGCTCAGGGCCGCTTTCCGGTCGGCGGTGACGACGATGCCATTTGCGCCGAGGCCGGCAAGCTCTCCGGCGTCGCTGCCCACATGGTCGGAGCCTTCGGGCTCGATCGCGGCGATAAGCACCGCGCCCGGCGTCTCGGCAATGATCCGGATGATCGTGCGGCCCATGCGGCCGGCGGCTCCTGCGACGGCGATCCTGGTCTCGGCCATGCGTTGTCTCTTTCTGCTCCCGCTACCCGCCTGAAGACCGCAAGCCTTAGGCGAGTGCCACGATGTCGTCGCCCTGGGTGCGCGTCTGCAGAGCGTAGAAGCGGGCATAGAGGCCGCCGGGCTTGTCGACAAGCTCGGCATGGGTGCCGCCTTCGACGATGCGCCCGCCATCGACGACGAGGATCTGGTCGGCATTGACGATGGTCGAGAGGCGATGGGCCACGACGATCGTCGTTCGATCCTTCATCGCGAGTTCCAAGGCTTCCTGCACCAAGGTCTCCGAGCGCGTATCGAGCGCGCTCGTCGCCTCGTCGAGAAGCAGGATCGGCGCGTTGCGTACCAGAGCGCGGGCGATCGACAGCCGCTGACGCTGACCGCCCGACAAGGTGACGCCGTTCTCGCCGAGCGGCGTGTCGTAGCCCTGGGGCTGATTGACGATGAACTCCTCGGCCTGAGCCTGGCGCGCCGCTTCCTCGATCTCGGCATCGGTCGCATCCGGCCGGCCGAGGCGGATATTGTCGCGGATCGTGCCTTCGAAGAGGTAGGGTGCCTGGGGAACATAGGCGATCTTGGAGCGCAAGGAGCGTTTCGTCACCTGGCGGATGTCCTGACCATCGATCAGGATCGCCCCGCTCTCCACATCGTAGAAGCGCTGGACGAGGGAGACGATGGTCGACTTGCCGCCGCCGGACGCGCCGATCAAAGCGGTGGTCTTGCCGGCGGGGGCGATAAAGGAAATCTCCCGAAGAACCTGCTCGCCAGCATGATAGCCGAAGTTCACGTCCCGAAAGGCGATCTCGCCCTTGTCGATGGCGAGGGACGGCGCATTGGACGGATCGGGCTGGCGGGGTTCCAGATCGAGAATCTCGTAGATCATCGCCGCATTGACCATCGCCCGTTCGAGCTGGACCTGCAGGCGCGCAAGGCGCCGCGCGGGATCATAGGCGAGCAGGAGGGCAGTGATGAAGGCGAACATGGCGCCCGGCGAATAGCCATAGACGATCGCCCGGTAACCCGAATAGGCGATGACGCCGGCAATCGCGAGGCCGGCGACCATCTCGGTGACCGGCGTCGTGCGCTCGGTGATCGAGGCGATGCGGTTGGAGCGTGTCTCCGCCGTCTGGATCAGCGTCTCGATCCGCTCGCGCAGGGGCGCTTCCATGGTGAAGGCCTTCACCACGGTTATGCCTTGCGCCGCCTCCTGCATGGAGGCGAGCACACGGGCATTGACGTCGATCATCTCGCGGGTCGCCACGCGCAGCTTGCGGGCGAGCTTGCCGATCATGATCGCGATGGGCGGGCCCGCCAGAAGCGCGATCGACGACAGAAGCGGGTCCTGCCAGATCATCACCCCGACCAGGAAGATCAGGCTGAGCAGGTCGCGCGCCAGCGAGGTGACGGTCAGATTGAGCGTGTCGCGGATGCCGGAGACGTTCTGATTGATGCGCGCGGCCAGATGCGCCGACCGGTTCTCGGAAAAGAAGTCGACGGAGAGTTCGGTCAGATGGGTGAAGAGGCGGCGCTGGTAGCGGGCGACGATATTGTTGCCGATTCGCGCCAGAAGCACGCCCTGGCCGTAGCTCGCCGCGCCGCGAATGGCGAAGGCGAGAAAGATGACGATCGGCAGCGAGACGATGGCGGCGCGATTGCCCTGAACGAAGATTTCGTCGATCACGTCGCGCATGATCCAGGCCATAAAGGCAGTCGTGCCGGCGACGAGGACGAGACAGACGACGGCCACCGCATATTCGCGGACGAAGAGGCGGCCGTTCTCCTGAAGGATGCGCCTCAAGAGCCCGAGCATGACGCCGCGGGATTCCGGGCGTTTGAGGGAGAGCTTCGGCTTCGCCGCCAGAAGGCGTTTGGGATCATTGTCGGCCATGTCGGGCCGCAGCTATAAAGATCGCCGGGCCGTCTGCCTATCGCAAACAGGCCGCGTGGCGACGTGATCCAAAGCCTTTTGGGCAATTGGCGAAGCGACCGCGTGATTCATGCATCGGTCGCCATGCCCAACGGGCAGGCTCATCAAGCGAAAATCCGCATTCCCCGCTGGGAGATCGCACGGAAACTTGCAACCACATGCTCGCCGAGAGCCTTGGTGGCCGGGCTCGCTCCGTCCCGCAGAGCCAGCGTCATCTGATAGTCTGGAAGCTCGGGAAGGCCATGGTCCGGCCCGAGCCGGACGAGCTTGTCCGAGACGACGGAGGCCGGAAGCGGGGCGATGGCGAGATCGGCCGAGACCGCCGCGATCTGCCCTTGGCAGAATTCGCTCGTATAGGCGATGCGATAGGCGAGTTCGGCCCCCTCCAAGGCTTCGATCGCGTCGGCTCGCCAATAACAGCCGGGTTCAGCGAGCGCGACCGGCAGGGGGCGCTTCTCCACCGCCGAGCCATGACGCGCCCCCACCCAGACGAGGGGCTCTCTATGGATGATGTCGGCGGGCGTCTCGCCATTGTCTTCCTTGGGGTCGTAGCTGAAGATGGCGAGATCGAGCTCGCCCCGGCGCACTCTTTCGCGCAGGACGCTGGTCGTCGTCAGATAAACGTCGACATCCACATGAGCATGGCTGTCGGCGAAGCGGCGCAGAATATCCGGCATCGCTACGATACCGTTGTCATTCGGAATTCCGAGCCGGACGCTGCCTGCGAGATCGGGAACGAGGAAATGGGCCATCGCCTCGTCATTGAGGCGCAGCAGCCGGCGCGCATAGCCGAGCAGCAATTCGCCATCGCGCGTGATGGTGATCTTGCGGGTCTCGCGCTCGAAGAGCTCTCGCCCGAGCATCTCCTCGAGCTTTTTTACCTGAAGACTGATCGCCGAGGCGCTGCGATGAACGCGCTCGGCGGCGCGCGAGAAATTTCCGGTCTCGCAGATGGCGACGAAGGTGCGGGCGAGATCCAGGTCGAGCAGCGGGCGGATCGGGGCGATGGCGGACATGGATATCCCTTTGAAGAGGCATGTATGAGAAATTCTCAAAGACAATATTAGAACATCTCGTTTGTCTCATCAATTCGAAATTCTCATGATGGTGTCATCATCAATGAGAGGAACTCGATATGTTCGGACTGCTCACCAAGCCGCGCTATGGCGACGAGAGCCTCGCTCACTCCTCTGCCCTCGTTTCTTATCTGAGAAGCTGGAGTACCGAGCGTCGCCGTCAGCGCCTGCAGCGCGACGCCTTCAACTCGCTCTTGAAGCTCGATGACGATATACTTTGGGACGTGGTCGGTGTCAGGCGTGAAGACGTCGTCAGGCTCGCCAATCTGCCGATCGGTGTCGATGCGATGGCCGCGCTCAAGGAGATCACGGCGGAACGCCGAGCCTGACCGGAAGGACGGCGGGCGGGCGCAACCGAGCCTTGCGCCCGCCCAAACTGGCGCTGAGCTTGCCCGGCATGCGCCGAACGCCTCCCATGCGCTTGCCTGCCTAACGCTGTGGTAACTTTGCGGCTTTATAGGTGGAATGTGGATCGCATTTTGATCCCACGAACGAGCGAGCTGGCTGCGAGACAAGCACGGGAAGCGCGAAGCGGAAATGTCGATTACCTTAAGGCTCATCATCGGCGGGATCGTCTTTGCCGTCATCGCTGGAGCTTTCGGCACGTTCTCGCTCTACAACCAGTCCCATGCGCTCAGCCTTGCCATGGGGATCCATGACGATGCGGTCGTGCCGCTCGATCGGCTGACGGTTGCGCAATCGAGGGTCGAACGCCTTCGCGATCGTCTCGAAATGTCCTTCGCCTCGCGCGAGAGCGGACAACGCCCGGTGCTGTCCGACCAGGAGAAGACGCTTTTCACGCAAGGCATCCAGGACATCAAGTCCGAGCTGGTGGACGTGTTCGACAGCGATCTTTCCGAAAAGGCGATCTTCGTGATCAGTGGGTTGCGCTATCCGCTGAGCCGCCTCTCGGCAAGCGAAGGCAATCTGTCCCAGCATGCGGTGCTGACGCAGCTCGGCGAATTGTCGGGTTCCTTGTCGGAAGCCAGCCAGATCGTGCGCAACGACCTCCAGACCTATCGCAACAGCGCCGACACCCAGATCAAGGGAAGCATGTGGCTGAGCCTGATCGGGCTCGGATCGATCATTCTGGCGCTTCTTGCCTTTGCCTATTTCATGGCAAGGGCAGTCGCCGGCCCGTTGAGATATGTGACCAGCGTTGCACGCACCGTCGCCACGCCGCAGCATTGCGACCCCATCGTGCCGCGGGGGCCCAAGGAAATCGCCACGATGCTGATGGCGATCGCCCAAATGCAGTCGCGTTGCGCATCGCTCGCAGAGACCATGTCTCACCGCACCACGGCCCTGTCCGGCCAGCTCGCTGAACAGCAGGATCAGCTGAGCGCGGCCCTGAACAACATGACCCAGGCGCTCTGCATGCTGGACGGGGACAAGAAGCTTCTCGTCTGCAACGAGGTGTTCAAATACTATTTTGGCGAGCATGCGCTCGGGACCTCGGCGCGGGTATTTCTGCGCGATCCGCGCTTGACGAGCCCATTGCCACGTAACGAGACCTCGGTCATTTTGATGGAGACCGAGCGCGGGGAGATCATGGAGGTCAAGCGCCGGGGTATGACCGGGCGCGGCCTCCTCATCACTTTCGAGGATATCACCGAACGCCAGAAGATCGCCGAAAAGCTCGAACATGTCGCCGGCCATGACGGGCTCACCGATCTGCCCAATCGCCATAGTTTCGCGGCGGATGTGGACGAGCTCCTCGCCCGGCGGCGGGACGATTTCGTTCTCCTCGTTCTCGATATCCGCAATTTCAAGTCGATCAACGACACGTTCGGACATCCGATCGGCGACGCGCTTCTGGTCCAGAGCGGCGAGCGGCTGATGCGTGAGGTCGGCCCGAAAGCGACGGTCGCGCGGCTCGGCGGCGACGAGTTCGGTGTCGTCGCGCCAGGCATCCGCCTGCCCGAAGTCGCGGAGGAATTCGCCCAGAGCATTGTCGCGGCCTTCGCCGAACCTTTCGACATCGAGGGGCGGCGGATCAATGCCGGGCTCAGCGTTGGCCTCATCCATGTGCGTCCGAGCGAGATCGAAGCCGGGACCAATGCGGACATTCTGCTGCAGAATTGCGACCTCGCACTCTACCAGGCCAAGGAGGCGCCGCGCTCGGGATTCCGCATGTTCCAGCCCGCCATGCGCGAGCGCCTGCGCGATCGGCGTGAGATGGAGCTGGACCTGAAGGTGGCGCTCGAAAACGATCAGCTCGAGCTCTTCTATCAGCCCTTCGTCGATGCCGGCCGCAACACCGTATCGGGATTCGAGGCGCTTCTGCGCTGGCGTCACCCGGTCAAAGGTATGATTTCGCCCGCTGTCTTCGTGCCGCTGGCCGAAGAAACCGGCCTCATCGAGCAGATCGGCACATGGTGTCTTCAGACCGCCTGCCGTCAGGCCGCCGAATGGCCGAGCGGCATGACGATCTCGGTCAACCTGTCGCCGGTTCAGTTCCGTAGCCCGACACTTCTGTCCGATATCGACAGCGCGCTCGCTCAGTCCGGCATCGAGCCGAAGCGTCTGCAGATCGAAGTGACCGAATCGCTCTTCCTCGACGAAAGCGACAACATCCTCGCCATCCTCCAGGCCTTCCGCAAACGTGGCTTGACCATCTCCATGGACGATTTCGGAACAGGCTATTCCTCGCTTGGCTATCTGTCGCGTTTCCCCTTCGACAAGATCAAGATCGATCAGTCCTTCGTGCGCGATCTCAGCCGCCCCGAGAACATCGCCATCGTGCGGTCGGTCATCAGCCTCTCGCGGGCTTTGAAGATGAATGTCATGGCCGAGGGCATCGAGACGCACGAGCAGATGCAGATCCTCTATGACGAGGGCTGCCGCGAGATGCAGGGCTATTTCTTCTCCAAGCCACGCCCGGGCGCGGAACTCGCCCAAATGACGGCGGAGATCGGCCAGCGCTGGAGCACTGATCTGAAACTGACCCGGAGCGCTCAGCGCGAGGCGGCCTGATACGGTGTCCGACCGACTCAGTCGGACTACATGCGAAAACCCGCGCGGCGCGTGAGCGGCTTAAAAATCCGTATCGCGAAGCGATCAGTCGGATTTCGTATGCCGCGTGTCCCAAAGCGCGATGTGAAAGGGCTATTGAGCCTCATCCGGCGATCGGGCTGCAGCCGCATCCATCACCCTTTGGGCATGGAAGAGATTCACCTTTGCTGACCCGAAACGTATCGGTCGCGTCGAGTATCCAACTTGCGAAACGGATTTCGTATAAGACGGGCGCAATCCCGCTTGGCGATTCGATCGCCGACGTGGGTGTAGCGCCTGCCGCCCGGAACGCCCATGTCTTCTGCCGCCAAAACGCCGTCCCCTTCGCTCTCGGTTCGCCCCGCCCTCGTCATCGCCGCCCTCGGCGTCGTGTTCGGCGATATCGGTACGAGCCCTCTCTATGCCTTCCGGGTCGCGCTCGGGGCCGCGGGCGGCAGCGATGCTGCGAGCGTTTTCGGGGTGCTCTCCCTCGTCTTCTGGTCTCTCATCCTCGTCGTCAGCGTCAAATATGTCGCTTTGATCCTCAGGGTCGACAATGGCGGCGAGGGTGGCATTCTGGCGCTTGCCGCGCTCTTGGAGCTCCACCGGCGCAGTGGCACGCGATCGAAGAGGCTGCTCGCTTTTGTCGCCATGGCCGGCGCCGCTCTTCTCTTCGGCGATGCGGTGATCACGCCGGCCATCTCGGTGCTGAGCGCGGTCGAAGGCGTCGCCGACATCGATCCGGAGCTCAAAGGCGCGACCGTGCCGATCGCGACGGTGATCCTGGCTACCCTGTTCGTCGCCCAGCGCTTTGGCGTTGGCCGCATCGGCGCCGTCTTCGGCCCGGTGATGCTGGCCTGGTTCGCGCTTCTCGCCTTGGCTGGCCTTCCCGCAATCCTCGATCATCCGGGCGTTCTCGCAGCACTTTTACCCCATCACGGGCTGACGCTCATGTTCGAGCGGCCCTTCGTTGCCAGCGCCGTTCTCGGCGCGGTGTTTCTGGCGGTCACAGGCGGCGAGGCCCTCTATGCCGATCTCGGCCAGTTCGGGCGCCGAGCGATCGCCCGCGCCTGGCTTCTCGTCGCTCTTCCGGCCCTGCTCATCAACTACTTCGGTCAAGGCGCGCTGATCCTTGCCTCCGGCGGTTCTCTCGACGGTTCGTTCTATGCGCTTTTTCCCGGCTGGCTTCTGCCCGTCGTCGTCGCCCTTGCGACCGCCGCCACGGTCATCGCCTCCCAGGCGGTGCTGACGGGGCTTGCGAGCCTCGGCAGTCAGGCGGTGCGCCTCGGCCTTCTTCCGCCCACCCGGATTCTCCATCAATCGCCGGACAATCCGCACGAGCTTTATCTACCGGCTGTCAATCTGATGGTCGGCATCGCCACCATCGCCGTCGTCTGGCTCTATGGCTCGTCCGATGCGCTGGCCGATGCCTATGGAATCGCGGTCGCCGGGGCGATGGTCACCACCACGATCCTCTATGTCACCTACCGTTTGAAGCATGCCAGGCGCGCGCGAAGCCGGGTTCTGCGCCTCTACGCGCTCGCTACGGGCCTGCTCCTGCTCGATGCCGTCTTCGTCCTCGCCAATGCCGACAAGATCTTGAGCGGCGGCGCCTTGCCGATCGGCCTCTCCGCTCTGGTCATGCTGATCGCCATTGCCTGGCGCACAGGGCAGGAACGCATGTCGGAGCTTCAATCGAGCGGGACGGCGAACAGCACTGAGCTTCTGCGCCGCCTTGGGGCCAAGAGCCCGACCTGCGAGCGGCCGGCGGTCTTCCTGATGCGGCCCGGCTCCTATGCGCCGCGCGCCTGCGCCCAGCTTCTGGATCTCGCCGGCCTGAAATTCCGAACTTCGCTGCTCGTTACCGTCTGGACGGCCTCGACGCCGAGGGTCAAACCCGAGACTCGCCTCTCGATCACGCAGATGTCCGAAGGCATTTCGCGCATCGATCTCAGGGTCGGCTATATGCAGACCGTCAATTTGCCGGCGCTTCTCGGCGAGACCTTCGCAAAGCTCGGCATCGATGCCGACGACGTCACCTATATCGTCAATCTGGAACGGCCGATCGCGCCGCGCATCTCAGCGAGCCCACGCGGTCTCCTCCTCGCCCTCTATACCATCCTGGCGCGGCTCGCATGGCGCGGCGCCGACAAATTCTCCCTTCCGCCGACAAGGGTGCTCGAAGTCGGGATGCCGCGACGGCTTTGAGCGTCAGAGCCGTTCCTCGACGAGGATGAAGACCGAGCGGGCCTTGACGACGAGCCCGCTCGCGGCCTCCAGCGCGCGTGGCTCGAGGTTTGGACAGTCCGATTGAATGACGAGCCGAAATCCGTGGCCGGGACGCGGGGCAGGGAGCGCGACCGTCGCATCCTCTCGCCCGGCATTGAGATAGACGATCGCCCGCGCGCCATCTTTTGACGCAGGAGCCGCATGGTCGTCTTTCAGCGCGAAAAGGCTCAGCCCCAGTAGGCGCCGCTTCGGATCGGCCCACTCACTCACATCCATGGCGCGGCCGGCTTCGTTCAACCATTCGACGTCTTTGAGGCCCTTGCCGTTGAGCGTATCGCCCCGCAAGAAGGCGTCGGCGCAAAGCGCTGGATGGCTACGCCTCAAATCTGAGAGCTTGGCGACGAAGTCGATCAACGCTTTCTCGGCCTTCGCCCAGTCGAGCCAGGTCGTCTCGTTCTCCTGGCAATAGGCGTTGTTGTTGCCCTCTTGGCTGCGGCCGAACTCGTCGCCGGCGACCAGCATCGGCGTGCCGCGCGCCACGAAGAGCGTTGCCAGAAGCGCGCGGATGTCGCGCCCGCGCGCCTCGATCACGCCCTTGTCGTCGGTGTCGCCTTCGACGCCGTTGTTCCAGGAGAAATTCTCGTTATGGCCGTCGCGATTGTCCTCGCCATTCGCTTCATTGTGCTTGTCGGCATAGATCGTCAGATCGGCCAGGGTGAACCCGTCATGGGCGGCGACGAAATTGACGCTCGCCGAGGGTCTGCGTCCATTCTTGTCGAACATGTCGGCCGAGCCGGCGAGACGGGTCGCGAGGGCGGGCACGGCGCCATCCTCGCCCTTCCAGAAGCGCCGCACATCATCGCGAAAGCGGTCCTGCCATTCGAACCAAGGTTTTGGGAACTGCCCGACCTGATAGCCGCCAGGGCCGATATCCCAGCTTTCGGCCACATGAATGCGGGAGGCCAGCACCGGGTCGTTGGCTACGGCCTGGAGGAAAGGGGCATCCGGCTTGAAACCGCCCGGCAATCGTCCGAGAACCGGCGCCAGGTCGTAGCGAAACCCGTCGATGCCGGCCGCTTCGACCCAGGTCTTGAGCGTATCGATGAACAGGCGGACGACCGGCTCGCGCCAAGCCGCGAAGGTGTTGCCGCAACCGGTGTCGTTGACGAGACGGTCGGGCTCGTCATGGGAATGGGCATAATAGGTCTGGTTGTCGAGGCCGCGATAACACAGCGTCGGTCCCGCCTCGTCGCCCTCGCCGGAGTGGTTGAGGACGACATCAAGCAAAACGCGGATGCCGCGCTCGTGAAGCGCGTCGACGACGCGGCGCAATTCGGCAAAGCCGCCCGGCACCAGGCGCGGATCGGGCGCCATATGGGTGATCGGATTGTAGCCCCAGGCATTGGTGAGGTGCAGGCGGGCGAGATGGGCTTCGTCGATGGCCGCCGCGATCGGCATCAGTTCGACCGTCTCGACGCCGATCCTGGCGAGGTGATCGAGGATCGCAGGATGGGAGAGCGCCGACACCGTGCCCCGAATCGTCTCCGGCACGTCCGGATGGCGCTGGGACAGGCCGCGAACGAGAACCTCGTAAGTGAGGCCCGGCCCCGAGAAGGGGAGGGGGGCGGCCTCGCGCGAAAGATCGGTGACGAGCGCGCGCGGCATGAGCGGGCCGGTATCGAGGCGCCGCTCCGGCGGCGCCATCAAGGCCGGATGGAAGAGAAAGGGCCGATCGAGCCGCACCGCATAAGGATCGACGAGAAGCTTCGAGGGGTCGAAACGGTGTCCGGCCTTGCGGTCGTAGGACCCATGGGCCCGCAGCCCATAGCGCACACCCGCGCGAAGGCCGGGCACAAAGCCGAAATGAATGTCGCCCGCGCGGCCGGGCAGGGCCAGCCGATCCGTTTCGAGCGTGCCGGCCGCATCGAAGAGGCAGAGCTCGATCGTCTCGGCATGGGCGGAAAAGACGGCGAAATGAACCCCGTCTTCGTCAAGTGTCGCGCCGAGGCGCTCGGGGCAACCGCGTTCGGATGTGATTCGAGCCGTCATGACGTGAGAGAGTACCCGCGCAGGAGGCCGTCAGGCTATCCTTCGTTTAAGAAGCAACCCATGCCGGCACTCCGCTCGGTCAGGTGACGACATCCGGCGCGGTCCGGCCGGTGCGCTTCTTGATCTCGCCGATGACATCGGCCGTCTCGATAAGCTCGGCGAGGGCCTCTTCGGGAACGAGATCATGCTTGGCGGGATCGGGCTCGAAGCGCTCGATATAGACGCGCAAGGTGGCGCCCGCCGTGCCAGTGCCGGAGAGGCGGAAGACGATTCGCCCGCCGCCCGAAAAGACGATCCGCACGCCCTGGCCGGTGGCGACCGAGCCGTCGACCGGGTCCTTATAGGAGAAATCATCGGCCTCCGAGACGACGAGCGAGCCGAAGCGCTGGCCGGCCATGGAGGCGAGACGGTCGCGCAAGGATTCCATCAGGCCTTCGGCGGCGTCCTTGTCCACCTCCTCGAAATCGTGGCGCTGATAATAGTTGCGGCCGAATTCCGCCCAATGGCTCTTCAAGATGTCGGCCACGCTTTCACGCCGCTCGGCCAGGATGTTCAGCCAGAGAAGGACCGCCCAGAGCCCGTCCTTCTCGCGCACATGATCCGACCCCGTGCCGGCCGATTCCTCGCCGCAGATCGTGACCTTTCCGGCATCGAGTAGATTGCCGAAGAACTTCCAGCCGGTCGGCGTCTCATACATGCCGATCCCGCGCTTCTGGGCGACGCGATCGGCCGCCTGGCTGGTGGGCATGGAGCGTGCGATGCCGGCGATGCCGCGGGCATAGCCGGGCGCGAGATGCGCGTTGGCGGCGAGCACGGCGAGCGAATCGGAGGGCGAGACGACGACACCCTTGCCGATGATGAGGTTGCGGTCGCCGTCGCCATCGGAAGCGGCACCGAAGGCCGGGCCGTTCGGCGCCATCAGATGGTTGATGAGGGTCGCCGCATGAACGGCGTTGGGATCGGGATGGCCGCCGCCGAAATCCTCCAACGGCTCGGCATTGACGACGCTTCCCTTTTCCGCGCCGAGTCGGTTGACGAAGATCTCGCTCGCGTAAGGGCCCGTCACCGCATGCATCGCGTCGAAGCGCATGGTGAAGCCGGAGGCGATCAGCGCGCGGATCTTGTCGAAGTCGAAGAGGCTTTCCATCAATTCGGCATAGGCCGCGACTGGGTCGACCACCTCGACCACCATGTCGCCGAGATGCTTCTCGCCCAATTCGTCGATGCGCGGCGCAGGCGCCGAGAAGATGCGATAGGCGGATATCGACTTGGTCTTCTCGAAGATCGCCGAGGTGATGCTTTCGGGGGCTGGGCCACCATTGGAAATATTGTATTTGATGCCGAAATCGCCATCCGGGCCGCCGGGATTGTGGCTCGCCGACAGGATGATGCCGCCGGCCGCGCCGCGCTGGCGGATGAGGTTGGAGGCGGCCGGCGTCGACAGGATGCCGTTCCGGCCGACGATCACCCGGCCATAGCCATTGGCGGCGGCCATGCGGATCGCGGTCAGGATCACTTCGCGGTTGTAAAAGCGGCCATCGCCGCCGATGACCAGCGTTTCCAGCTCCTGCTTGGCCACCACGTCGAAGATCGACTGGATGAAGTTCTGCGCATAATTCGGCTGCTGGAAATGCGGCACCTTCTTGCGCAGGCCCGACGTGCCCGGCTTCTGATCCTGATAGGGTTTGGTCGCGATCGTCTCGATCATGGCGTCGGGTCTTTCGTCAGGTCTTTATAGAGATTGGCATAAAGCGCGGCGCTCGTCGTCCAGGAGACGTCGCTGGTCATCGCGGCCTTTTGTAGGGAGGCCCATTCGGCCGGCTTGGCGAAGAGTTCGATCAACCGGTCGATGCTTGCGAGAATGGCGTCCGGCTCCGGCCGGTCGAAGACGAGCCCAGTGGCCGCGCCCTTCTGAAGGGCGGCGTGATTGGCGTCGATCACCGTGTCGGCGAGCCCGCCCACCCGGCTGACGACAGGAATGCAGCCATAGCGCAGCCCGTAAAGCTGGGTCAGCCCGCAAGGCTCGAAGCGCGAGGGGATGAGGATCGCGTCGGCGCCCGCCTGGACCCGGTGCGACAAGGCCTCGTCATAGGTGACGCGCACGCCGACCTTGCCGGGATGGCGGACGCGCAGGGCCTCGAAGGCGCCCTCGATCATCGGCTCACCGGTTCCGACAATGACGAGACGCGCCCCGCGTTCGACGATGGCGTCGGCGACCTCGGCGACGACGTCGAGCCCCTTCTGCCAGGTCAGACGGCTGACGATGGCGAGGATCGGGCCGGCTTCGGCCTCGAGCTCGAATTCGGCTGCCAGCGCCGCCCGGTTCTTCTGTCTCTCGTCGAGATCGTCGAGGGAAAAGGGCGCCTCGATCAGCGCATCGCGCGCTGGGTTCCAGGCCTCGATATCGATGCCGTTGACGATGCCCTTCACGGCATCGCCTCGCCCCCGGAGCAGCCCGTCGAGCCCCATGCCGCCCGACGGTGTCAGGATTTCGCGCGCATAGGTCGGGCTGACCGTGGTGACGCGGTCGGCGGCGTGAATGCCGGCTTTCAGGAAGCCCACATTGCCGTAATATTCGAGACCCTCGATCGACCAGGCCTCTTTCGGAAAGCCGAGCTCGGGGAAGATCGCTTTGGGATAATTGCCCTGAAAGGCGAGATTATGGATGGTCAGGACCGTCTTGGCCCGTCTTTCGCCCGCCATGGCGAGATAGGCCGGGGCGAGCGCGCCCTGCCAGTCATGGGCGTGGAGAATGTCCGGTTCATAGCCCTCGATCGCGCCTTGTGCGATGCGCGCGCCGGCGAGCGAAAGGGCCGCGAAGCGCTTCCAATTGTCGGGATGGTCGTAGCCGCCGGGGGTGATATAAGGCCCACCCTCCCGGTCGAAGAGCGTCGGCGCGTCGAGGAGCAGGAGATCGAGACCCTCGGCAGAGACCGCGCGGATCACCGCCTCGGCGCTCAAGAGATCGGAAAAGCGGCAGACGACCTCGCCTTCGCCAACCTTGGCTTTGACGCTCGGATAGGCCGGCAGAAGCGTGCGCGTCTCGATCCCGGCGCTTTTAAGCGCGATCGGCAGGGCGCCCGCCACATCGGCGAGCCCCCCGGTCTTGATGAAGGGAAAGACCTCCGAGGCGACGGACAGGACGCGAAGGCTCATCGAAGGCTCAGATCCCCTCATCATCGATCGCTCGGCCGGGCTCAGTAGTTCAGCCGATCGATCATCGCTTTCGTCACCAGGCATATGCCGTTCTCGGTCCGCCGGAAACGCGTCGCGTCGAGTTCGGGATCCTCGCCGATGACGAGCCCATCCGGGATCTGAACGCCACGGTCGATGACCGCTTTGGTGATACGGGCATTGCGGCCGATCTGGCAACCCGGAAGCACGACCGCGTGATCGAGCACCGAATAGGAGTGCTGGCGTACCCCCGTGAAGAGGAGCGAGCGATTGAGGCTGCCGCCGGAAATGATGCAGTCGCCCGAGACCAGCGAGGAGATTGCCATGCCGCGTCGCCCGTCCTCGTCATGGACGAATTTGGCCGGCGGCACGATCTCCGCATAGGTCCAGATCGGCCAGTCGCGATCATAGATGTCGAGGGGCGGGACCACGTCGGTCAGGTCGATGTTGGCCTGCCAATAGGCTTCGATCGTTCCCACATCCCGCCAATAGGCTTCCGTGTCGGGTTCGTAGGCCGAACGGACCACCGACTTGTTGAAGCGATGGGCATAGGCGCTGCCATGCTTGACGATATGGGGAATGATGTCCTTGCCAAAGTCGCGCGATGAGGTCGGATCGGCGGCGTCCCGGCGCAGCTGATCCATCAGGAAGCGCGTCTCGAAGACATAGATGCCCATGGAGGCGAGCGCCGTGTCGGGACGTCCGGGAATGGCCGGCGGGTCCTTCGGCTTCTCGACGAAATCGGTGATCTTATAGCTCTCGTCCACATGCATGACGCCGAAGCCGACCGCTTCCATGCGCGGGACTTCCAGGCAGCCGACCGTGACATCGGCCCCAGAGTCCACATGGCTCTGAAGCATGATCTCATAGTCCATCTTGTAGATGTGGTCGCCCGCCAGGATCACGATATAGCGCGGCGCGTGATCCTCGATGATGTCGATATTCTGATAGACCGCATCCGCCGTGCCCGAATACCACTGGTCTTCCGACACGCGCTGGGAGGCCGGCAGGATATCGAAGCTCTCATTGCGCCCTGGGCGCAGGAAGTTCCAGCCATTCTGCAGATGGCGGATCAGGCTGTGGGCCTTGTACTGGGTCGCCACGCCGATGCGGCGGATACCGGAATTGATGGCATTCGACAGGGCGAAATCGATGATCCGCGTCTTTCCGCCGAAATAGACGGCCGGCTTGGCGCGGTTGTCCGTCATTTCCTTCAGCCGACTGCCGCGGCCGCCCGCAAGGACATAGGCCATGGTGTCGCGGGCGAGCGGTGCGATCCGCCTCTGGTCTGGCATAGGCTTCCTCCCAAGTTGCAAGCGGTCTTCAGCGCCGGTCCGTCACTCCCTTGATGTGGGAGATTCGCGAACCGGCCCTTAGCCGTCGCAAGGTCGATGGTAGAGCAAAAGCCCGGTGACGCCATAGCGCCAAGGCGCGAAGGGCGAAATTTTCCGGCGCACAGGGCGACCGGAGCGCGCAATGTCCGTCGGGAGCGTTTTGAAGAGCCGACGACGAAACAGGTCGGGGATGCGTTGAGGGACGCGACCTTAATCGGTCCGGCCGAACGCGGCGATGGGCGCCGCGTTCGGCCTTTTCGAACGACCTTTAAGCGACCGCGCCGGGGCCGGCCTGCCAGATGTCCTTGGCATATTCGCGGATCGAGCGATCCGAGGAGAACCAGGCCATGCGGGCCGTGTTGTGGACGGCCTTGGAATGCCACTCACGCGGCTTGGCGAAGAGCTGGTCGAGCTCGCGCTGCTTGTTCCAATAGGCCTCGAAGTCGGCGCAGATCATCCACCAGTCATTGTTGTAGAGATTGGAGATGAGGCCGTGATAGCGGCTCGGCGCTTCCGGGCAGAAGAGTCCGGACGAGATCGCGTGCAGCGCCTCGCGCAGGATGGGATTTGCCTCAATGATCGAGCGGCCCGAATGGGCCTCGCGCCGGCGCTGGGCGACCTCCGGGGCGGTGAGGCCGAAGATGAAGATGTTCTCGTCGCCGATATGGTCCTTCATCTCCACATTGGCGCCGTCCAGCGTGCCGATGGTCAGAGCGCCGTTCAGGGCGAATTTCATATTGCCGGTGCCCGACGCCTCGAGGCCCGCCGTTGAGATCTGCTCGGACAGATCGGCCGCCGGCATGATGATCTCGGCTGCCGAGACGTTGTAATTCGGGATGAAGACGACCTTCAGGAGATCGCGAACGACCGGGTCGGAATTGACCAGCCGCGCGACATCGTTGGCGAGGTTGATGATCTCGCGCGCCTGGGCGTAACTCGGCGCCGCCTTGCCGGCGAAGATCTTCACCCTCGGCGCCCAGTTCTTCTCCGGGTGGGAGCGGATCTGATCATAGAGCGCCACGGCCTCGATGATGTTGAGGAGCTGGCGCTTATACTCATGGATGCGCTTGACCTGAATGTCGAAGATCGCATTCGGATCGACCTGGATGGCGAGGCGCTCGGAGATGAGGGCGGCGAGCGCCTCCTTCTTCTTGCGCTTGACCGCGGCGAACTTCTCCACGAAGGCCGCATCGTCCGCCAGCGGATCGATTTCGCTGATCTTCTCGATGTCGTCCAGAAAGGCCGGGCCGATCGCCTCGGTGACGAGGCCCGTCAGCTCCGGGTTGCACTCCATCAGCCAGCGGCGCGGCGTGACGCCATTGGTCTTGTTCTGAATTCGGTCCGGATAAAGCTCGTGGAGATTGTGGAACACCGTCTCCTTCATCAGCTCGGTATGGAGCGCCGAGACGCCGTTCACCGCATGGGAGCCAACAAAGGCGAGCTGGCCCATGCGCACGCGCCGGCCATTGCCCTCGTCGATGAGCGAGATCGCCGCGATCTGGGCG
Source organism: Fulvimarina manganoxydans (assembly GCF_900176465.1). Lineage (GTDB taxonomy): Bacteria > Pseudomonadota > Alphaproteobacteria > Rhizobiales > Rhizobiaceae > Fulvimarina > Fulvimarina manganoxydans. The sequence goes on along the minus strand of NZ_FWXR01000010.1, from coordinate 16,631 downwards.
TCGTTGAAGCCCTTTTCCTGGGCCGCGTGGCGGATGATCTCGGCATTGATCGTGTAGATGATCTGCATCTGGCGCGGCAGAAGGCGCTCGAAGAGATGGATCGGCCAATGCTCCAAGGCTTCGGGCAGAAGCGTGTGATTGGTGTAGCCGAAGGTCTTGGAGGTGATCTGCCAGGCCTCCGCCCAGGCAATGCCGTGAATGTCGACGAGAAGCCGCATCAATTCGGCGACGGAAACCGCCGGATGGGTGTCGTTCAGCTGGATCGCGACCTTCTCATGCAAGGTCTTCAGGTCGCCATGGCGGGCGATATGGCGCTTGATGATGTCCTGCAGCGAGGCGGAGGAGAAGAAATACTCTTGGCGCAGGCGCAATTCCTGGCCGGCCTGATGGGAATCGGCCGGATAGAGGACGCGGGTGATCGATTCGGCCTTGTTCGATTCGACCAGGGCGCCGATGTGATCGCCCTCGTTGAAGGCGTCGAGAAGGATCGGATCGACGGCCTGAGCGCTCCACAGGCGCAGCGTGTTCACCTGGGCGCCGCGCCAGCCGACCATCGGCGTATCATAGGCCACGGCCAGAACGCGCTCGGCCGGGCGCCAGACCTGGCGGGCCGGCTTGCCGCTCTCATGGACGGTGGTCACATGACCGCCGAAGCCGATCTCATAGGTCGCGTCGCGCCGCTCGAACTCCCAGGGATTGCCATGGACGAGCCAGCTTTCGGGCAATTCGACCTGGGCGCCCTCGGAGATTTCCTGGCGGAAGAAGCCGTGGACATAGCGGATGCCGTAGCCATAGCCCGGCACGCCGGTCGAGGCCATGGATTCCATGAAACAGGCGGCGAGGCGTCCGAGGCCGCCATTGCCGAGGGCGGCATCGGGCTCCAGAAGCTCGACCATGTCGAGCTGGACGCCGTAGCGCGCCAGGGCCTCGGTGACGGGCTTGCTGAGGCCGAGATTGTTGATCGCATCGCGCAGGAGGCGACCGATCAGGAACTCCATCGACAGATAGCAGACTTCCTTGGCGCCGCTCTCGGCGATGCGATCGCCGGAGGCGAACCAGCGGTCCATGACATGGTCGCGCACGACCAGCGTCGTTGCGCGCAGCCAGTCATATTTGCGCGCCTCGTCCGGCCGCTTGCCGATCTGATAGGTCAGCTTGCCGATGATCTGACGCGCGACGGCGTCGGGATCGGTCTTGCGCGGGTCGAGCTTGGACGTGTCGAGGGGCGTCGTAGCGGACATGCGGTTCAGGTCCTTCTCATGGTCTGAATGGCGGCGACGAGCCCTCGGGTCGAGGCGTCGAGGCCGCTTGAATCGGTCTGGCCGGTGACGACCGGCACGAGATTGCCCGCCAGCTCCTTGCCGAGTTCCACGCCCCATTGGTCGAAGGCGTTGATCCCGAAGAGCTGGGCCTCGACGAAGACGCGATGCTCGTAGAGCGCGATGAGGCGCCCGAGCGTTGCGGGGTCGAGGGTGGGATAGAGAATGGTGATCGAGGGCCTGTCGCCGGCAAAGACGCGGTGCGGCGCGATCGCCTCGGCCTCGGCCTCCGACTTACCGGCATCGATGAGCTGGCGGCGCGCCGCCTCCAGGCTTCGGCCCTTCATCAGGGCTTCGCCCTGGGCGAGGCAATTGGCGAGAAGGAGATCCTGGTGGACTGCCATCGCCTCGTCCTCATGGGCTTTCGCCCCGACGAGAAACTCGACTGGAATGACGTCGGTGCCCTGATGGATCAATTGGAAGAAGGCATGCTGGCCGTTGGTGCCGGGCTCGCCCCAGACAACGGGGCCGGAGATCGGCACGGGCTGGCCATCGAGACCGACGCGCTTGCCGTTGGATTCCATGTCGAGCTGCTGGAGATAGGCGGGGAAGCGGGCAAGCCGTTGATCGTAAGGGATGATCGCCCGGCTCGGGCAGTCCATCGCCACCCGGTGCCACCAACCGACGAGACCGAGAATGACCGGCAGATTCTCTTCGAGCGGGGCGGATCGGAAATGGACGTCCATCTCGCGCGCACCGGCGAGAAAAGCGCGAAAGCGCTCTGGTCCGATCGCGATCATCAAGGGCAGGCCGATCGCCGACCAGATCGAATAGCGTCCGCCGACCCAGTCCCAGAAGCCGAAGACCCGGTCCTTGGCGATGCCGAATTTTGCGACCTTGTCGAGCGCCGTCGAGACCGCGGCGAAGTGCTGGCCGACCGCCTCCTCGCCAAGAGTCGCCACCAGCCAGTCGCGGGCGCTCGCCGCATTGGTCATGGTCTCGATGGTGGTGAAGGTCTTGGACGCGACGATGACGAGCGTCGTCTCCGGGGCAAGGCCCGCCAGCGTATCGGCAAGATGAGCGCCGTCCACGTTGGAGACGTAATGGAGGCGAGGGCCGTCGTGATAGGGCCGAAGGGCGAGCGTCGCCATGGCCGGGCCGAGGTCGGAGCCGCCAATGCCGATATTGACCACATCGGTGATCGGCTTGCCGGTCGCGCCTTTCGCCTTGCCCGAGCGCAGCGCCTCGGCAAACTGGCTCATGGCGGCAATGACGCTCTCGACGGCCTCGCCGACCGGCTCGCCATCGGAGGCGAAGCCGTCGTCAGCCTTTGCGCGCAGGGCCACATGCAAGACGGACCGATTCTCGGTCTCGTTGATCCGGGCGCCGGCAAACATCGCGTCGCGCTTGGCTTCCACCTGACGCTCGCGGGCAAGATCGAAGAGCGCTTTCAGCGCCTCGGCGTCGATCGCGGTCTTGGAGACGTCGAGGATCATGTCGCCCAGCGCCCGCGACATCGTCTCGAATCGGTTCGGATCGGCCTCGAACAGGCTGCGGATGCCGTTCGTTTCGGCTCTCGCGGCCGCCGCCGCGATGGCGTCGGGCATCGTATCGCGTCTTTCGCTCATCGGGTCCCCCATGGCGTGTCATTCCCGCGGCCATGCCGTTACGCAAAGGCCGGTCTCGTCCTTCTACCCGCTGCCCGCGCGGTATAACATGGGCAGCGAGGTCTCGGGCGATGAGCAAAGCCATGTCCCGCCGCGAGGCTGGTCCAAGGCCTCGCCCGCCGGGTGCCGCAGTTTCACGCACGGCGCATATGTTGCACCTTTTTTCAGCGATAGTTCAAGCGGGACATTTGATGCCCCGCCTTGCGCGGCCGGCATAGCTCATCGCGTCGGGTGCGCTTGAGCGCCGGGCTCAGTCGCGCGTCACGGCCTTGATATTCATGAAGGCGTGCAGGCCTTCGGCTGCGAGTTCACGGCCATAGCCCGAACGTTTGACGCCGCCGAAGGGCATCGCCGGATGGGACGCGGTCATACGGTTGATATGGGTGCCACCGGAATCGAGATCGCGGATGAAGCGCTCCTGTTCGCCCTTGTCCTGGGTGAAGACCGAGCCGCCGAGGCCGAAGTCCGAATCATTGGCAAGGCTTATCGCCTCATCGATCGACTTGACCTTGAAGAGGATGGCGCAGGGGCCGAAAAGCTCGTCGCGATAGGCAGGCGCGGCCTCGGGCACCTCGGCGATGATCGAAGGCTTATAGAAGAAGCCGGGGCCATCGTCGGCCTTGCCGCCGGTGACGAGCCTGGCGCCCGCCTTGACGGAGGCATCGATCTGGGAGGCGAGATCGTCGACGCCCGATTTCATCGCGAGGGGCCCGAGATCTGTGGCCTCGTCCATCGGGTCGCCGAGCGTCATCGCTTCGAGCTTGGCCTTGTAGCCTTCCAGATAGGCGTCATAGACGTCCTCATGGACGATGAAGCGCTTGGCCGCAATACAGCTCTGGCCGTTGTTCTGCATGCGGGCGGTGACGCCGATATCGATCGCCTTTTGAAGATCGGCGGAAGGCATGACGATGAAGGCGTCCGAGCCGCCGAGTTCCAGAACGGTCGGCTTGATCTCGGAGCCGCAGGTGGCGGCGACCGCCGAGCCCGCGCCCTCGCTGCCCGTCAGGGTCGCGGCGCGAATGCGGCGATCCTTCAAGATGCCCTCGACTTTGGAGGAGGAGATCAGAAGCGTCTGGAAGAGCCCTTGCGGCGCGCCGGCCTCCAGCATCACCTTCTCGATCTCCAGGGCGCATTGGCTGACATTGGAGGCGTGTTTCAGAAGGCCGACATTGCCGGCCATCACGGCCGGAGCGATGAAGCGGAAGACCTGCCAATAGGGAAAGTTCCAGGGCATTACCGCCAGAACCGGGCCGATCGGCAGATAGCTGACGAAATTCTCCGAGCCCGGCCCCCCGATCGCTGGTTTGTCGGCGATCATCTCGGGCCCGTGTTCGGCATAGAAGCGGCAGCCGAGGGCGCATTTTTCCACCTCGGCGACGGCCTCCTTGTAGCGCTTGCCCATTTCGAGGGTCGCGATGCGGCCGAGCTCGTCCTTACGGGCTTCTAGCGTGTCGGCAATTTTATTGAGGAGGTCCACGCGGGCCGTGGCCTTTGAGCGGCGCCAGTCGCGAAAGGCGATCTCGGCATTGGCGAGCGCCCGCTCGATGTCGTCGGAGCCGTGCTCGGCATAGTCCTCGATGGTCTCGCCGGTGGCGGGATTGATGCTGGTCGGCATGAAGTGGACCCCGTACTGCGTCTTGTTCAAATGTCGGGCGCTTCCCATGGCCGCATCGCCGGAAAACGCGTCGCTGCGGCTCAAGCTAGAGGCGTAAGGGGGCGACGAACAGGCCCGCGCATCGATAAGGGCACGAAACGACCACGGCTTTGACGATCGGAAAGGCGTTCGCTTTTCCTTCAGACCGGCTGCCGCCGCGAGCCTTCCGCCCTATCTGCCGCAACCATGACCATGCCGAATCCGCGCAAAGCCTATCCGCCGATCGATCCGTTCCGCGTCGGACGCCTCGATGTGGGGGACGGGCATGAACTCTATTACGAGGAATGCGGGAACCCCGCCGGGCGCCCGATCCTCTTTCTGCATGGGGGGCCCGGAAGCGGCGCCTCGCCGCAACATCGCCGGCTCTTCGATCCGGCACGCTATCGCATCATCCTTCTCGACCAGCGCGGCTGCGGACGCTCGACCCCACTCGGGCGCCTGGAAGCCAACACCACCTGGCATCTGGTCGCCGATCTCGAAAGGTTGAGGGAGGCCCTCTCCATCGAGCGCTGGGCGCTGTTCGGTGGCTCCTGGGGTGCGACTTTGGCGCTCGCTTATGCAGAAACCCATCCCGAACGCGTCACCGCGATGATCTTGCGCGGGGTGTTTTCGGGCCGAAGGGCCGAGCTCGACTGGTTCTATCAGTCCGGCGCCAACCGCCTGTTTCCGGACCATTGGGAGAATTTTGTCGGCCAGCTGCCGGCCGACGAGCAGGGCGACATCATCGCTGCCTATCGCGAGCGGTTGACCCATCAGGACCGTGCCGTCCGTGCCGCGGCCGCGAGCGCCTGGACCCAGTGGGAGTCAGCGACGGTGATGCTCCGCTCCGAGCCCGTTCCCGTTGGCCGCGGGCCGGTCTCGGACGGCACCATCGCCTTTGCCCGGATCGAGAACCATTATTTTTATCACGAGCTCTGGCTGGAGGACGGCCAGCTCATCGCCAATGCCGACCGGCTCGCCGCCATTCCCGGCGTGATCATTCAAGGACGATACGATGTGGTGACGCCGGCGATCACCTCCTGGCAACTCGCCCAGGCCTGGCCGCGCGCCGAATACCGCATCGTCGAGGCCGCCGGTCACGCCTTTGCGGAGCCGGCAATCTTGAGCGCCCTTGTCGAGGCGACCGATCGCTTCGCCGCCGGATGAGGTCGTTTGTCACTGCCTCGTCGTCCCAAAAGGGCGAGGCGGCGAAGCGAATGCGGCTAGAATGCGCCTTCACCTGAGGCGGGTGACAGGTTATGAGCCGGGGAACGGGTCTCGCCTTGGCGGGACGACGAACCATGTGCCTCGTTCAAGCCGGCCAAGCCGGCTTCGAAGAAGGCAAGGCCCCGGCGAGGTCGCCCGGTGGCTTGGCAGGACGGAGACATCGAGATGACGGCTGTCGATACGGGCAAGACGGTGGTGGTGTTCGGAGGCTCAGGCTTTCTCGGCCGCTATGTGACGCGGGCACTCGCCCGGCGCGGCCACCGCATTCGCGTCGCCTGCCGCCGGCCCGATCTCGCCTATCACCTCCAGACCGCCGGCAAGCTCGGCCAAATCCTGCCGATCCAGGCCAATCTGCGCTATCGCTGGTCGGTGGATCGGGCGGTCGAGAATGCCGATCACGTCATCAATCTTGTCGGCATCCTGTCCGAGAGCGGCAAGCAGTCCTTCGATGCGGTCCAGTCCTTCGGCGCCCGCTCGGTCGCGGACGCTGCGCGCAAGGTCGGCGCACCCGTCACCCAGATCTCCGCCATCGGCGCCGACGCCAATTCCGCGTCGAAATATGCCCGCACCAAGGCCGCCGGCGAACAGTCGGTCTTCGACGCCGTTCCGAACGCCTATGTCCTGCGGCCCTCGATCGTCTTCGGGCCGGAAGACCAGTTCTTCAACCGTTTCGCCGATATGTCGCGCTTCTCGCCGGCGCTGCCGCTGATCGGCGGCGGCACGACGAAGTTCCAGCCGGTCTATGTGGTCGATGTCGCCGAGGCGATCGCCGCGACCGTTGAGGGATCGGTCGAGGGCGGCAAGGTCTACGAACTCGGTGGGCCGGAAGTCCTCACCTTCCGTCAGATGATGGAAGAGATGCTGCGCATCATCAATCGAAAGCGCCGCTTCGTCTCGATCCCCTTCCCGATGGCCGCCTCCATGGGCCGGTTCATGCGCTTCCTGCCCAATGCGCTGATCACCCCCGATCAGGTGCGCCAGCTTCAGAACGACAATATCGTGTCCGAAGCGGCGAAGAGCGAGGGACGCACCTTGGATGCTTTCGGCATCCGCCCGCGTTCGATCGATGCGATCCTGCCTTCCTATCTGATCCGCTTCCGGCCCCAGGGCCAGTTCACCCAGCCTCAGCCACAGGCTGGCGGCTTGGACGCCCAGGATCAGGAAGGCGTGGTCTGAGCCTTCCCGTGCTCGGCCGGGCGTTCGCTGACGGGCTTCGTCCGTCGGCGCGTTGCCGGGACAGGATGGGTTTCGGGAAGGCTACGAGGCTTGCGGCCCCTCGGATCGGAGCACGGTCTTGAGCGATTTGGCGGCCATGCTGGCCCCTGATCTGTCCACCGCATCCGTTCTCATCCTCATCGTGGCGAGCTTCTTCACCTCGGCCCTGACGGCCGCTTTCGCGCTTGGCGGCGGCGTGACGCTTCTCGGGCTGATGACCTTGGTCTTGCCGGTCGCGGTGCTCATTCCGCTTCATGGCGTCGTCCAGTTCGCTTCCAATGCCGGCCGGCTCGCCGTCCAGCGCCGGGCGGTCGTTTGGGAAAAGGCCGTGCCCTTCATCCTGGGCGGACTCATCGGAGCGGCTATTGGCGCGCGCATGGTCGTCTCCCTGCCCGAATCGCTTCTCCAGACGCTTCTCGGCGGCTTCATTCTCCTGACCGTCTTCGTGCGCCTGCCCTCGCTGGAGCGATTGAAGAACTGGCATTATGCGCTGGCCGGGGCGGTGACGACCTTTCTGTCGATGTTCGTCGGGGCAAGCGGGCCGCTCAATGCGGTGCTGTTTTCGCGGGCCTTTTCCCAGCGCGAACAGGTGGTCGCGACCATGGCGGCGGTCACGGCGAGCCAGCATGCCTTGAAGGTGATCGCCTTTCTCGCTGCCGGTGTCGTGCTCTGGCCCTATGCCGGGCTCGTAGCCGCGATGATCGCCACCGGCTTTCTGGGAACGCTTGCCGGCACCGCTTTTCTCAAGCGCTTGCCGGAAGCGCGCTTTCGCATAGGCCTCAAGCTGCTTTTGACGGTGCTCGCCATCGAGCTTCTGCGGCGAGGCCTTCTCGGGCTCATTCGCTAGGCCGCAGATCGTCTCCGCGAATCATGTCGCCGATCGCATCGCCGTCGGAGGTGCCGTTGCCCGATGAAGACGGGGCCTTGGCGGCATCGGTTGTTGTCGCGCTCCCCGGCCGGCTCTCCTTCGGAGCCGTGACCGTGCCGTAGCCATCGGCCGGGTTGGCGGTCGCGGGAACCACCGGGGTCGTGGGCGACACGAAGAGGATCACCACGATGCCGATGAGGCCGACAGCGATGCGCCACCAGGCAAAGGGCGCAAAGCCGTGGCGCGAGACGAAATCAAGCAGCGTGCGCACCACGAAGAGGGCGGCGGCAAACGCGCAGACGAAGCCGATGGCGATGATGCCGAGATCGTCGGCGGTCAGAATGTCGAAATTCTTGTAAAGATCATAGGTGAAGGCGCCGAGCATGGTCGGCAGGGCGAGGAAGAAGGAGAACTCGGCCGCCGAGCGCTTGTCCGTGCCCATCAAGAGCGCGCCCGCCACCGTCGCGCCCGAGCGCGATGTGCCGGGGATCATGGCGAGACACTGAAAGAAGCCAATCTTCAGACAGAGCGACAGGGGATAGTCCATGATGTCGTCATAGCGGCGCTTCAGCGGCATCCGGTCGATGACGAGAAGCAGGATGCCGCCGACGACCAGCGCCACGCAGATGACGAGCGGCGTTTCGAACAGCACCGTCTTTATGAAGTCGTGGGCGAGAACCCCGATGACGGCCGCCGGCAGGAAGGCGATGACGAGCCCCGCCACGAAGCGCCGGCTCTGCGCGCTCGTCGGCAGCGTGATGAAGAGGTGCCACAGCTTGCCGAAATAGACGGTGAGAATGGCCAGGATCGCCCCGAGCTGGATCAGGATTTCGAAGCTTCGTCCAGCCGAATGAAATCCCAAAACCTGGCCGAGAAGCAGAATATGGCCGGTCGAGGAGACGGGGATGAATTCGGTGAGACCCTCGGTGATCCCGAGGATGACGGCGTCGAGGACGGAACCGAGATCCATGCGTTGCGATCCTTTCGGCTATGGTTGGCCCGCGACGCTTCTCGCTCGAAAGGCGGTGAAGATATGGCGGCCGGGTGATCGATGCCGTCAGCGGGAGATTCGCCGCCCACTTGTTTGCGGCGCATCTGCTGCTATGTCGCGAGAGTCATTAACCTTCCGCTACGATCGAGGGTGGGGGCAGCGCATTTTGGCAATCATTTTGCGCGATCAGAAAAGAGGGCTGACTGTGCAGCCCGTCCGGCGCCTCCCGCCTGGGTGGCGCGGGCCCGATTCATTGGCAATAGACCCTGGCGAATGCTCAAGCTGTATCATCATCCCATGTCTGCCGCCTCGCGTTACGTCCGGCTGCTGCTCGGCGAATATGCCGAACGCTGCGAACTGATCGAGGAGCGGCCCTGGGAGCGGCGGCGAGCCTTTCTGGCGATGAACCCGGCGGCGACCCTTCCGGTGATGATCGAGGATGACGGGCCGGCGATCGTCGGTGGCATCATTGCCGGCGAATATCTTGACGAGACCCGCGGCGTCTTCATGCGCGACAAGCGGCTGATGCCGGAAAAGCCGGCCGAGCGCGCCGAGGTGCGCCGTCTGACCGAATGGTTCGTGGACAAGCTCGACCAGGAGGTGACGCGCTATCTGGTGCGCGAGCGCGTGTTCAAGCTCGACATGCCGAAAGGCGAGGGGGGCGGCGCCCCGGACGCGTCCGCGATCCGGGCGGCGAGAGCGAATTTCAAGCATCACTTTCGCTATCTCGGCTGGCTGACCGAAAATCGCGACTGGCTGGCCGGTCCGCGTATGTCCCAGGCCGATCTCGCCGCGGCCGCCGTCATCTCCATTCTCGATTATCTCGGCGAGGTTCAATGGGATGACGAACCGGCGGCCAAGGACTGGTACAGCCGGATGAAGTCGCGCCCCTCCTTCCGCCCGCTCCTGACCGAGCGCGTACGCGGCGTGCCCCCCGTCCAGCATTATGCCGATCTCGATTTCTGATCGGACGAGGGAACCCTCAGAGGCGGAAATGGTCGACAAAGGCGCGTAAGGCCGGGCGCATCTGCCGACGGGACGGATAAAACAGCGCGAAACCGTCGAAAGGCGGCAACCAGTCATCGAGCAGGCTGACGAGACGCCCCTCGGCCAACGCCGTCTCGATTTGCGGCCGGATCGCGAGGGCGATTCCAACGCCCTCGATCGCGGCCTGAATGCTCGCCGCGCTGTCGTTGACGAGAATCGTGGCTTGCGGGAGCGTGGCGATCCTCTCCTCGCCCCGGGCAAATTCCCAGCGATAGATCTGACCGGAGGCGAAGCGCCGGTGAATCCCTAAGAAAGCGGGGAGCTCACTGGGATGGTTGGGCCGACCATGACGCTCGCAAAAGCCGGGCGAGGCGACCACCGCAAGCCGCATCGGGCCGCTGACGGCGACACGGATCATGTCCTGCTCGACCGCCTCCGACAGGCGGATGCCAGCATCGAAACCATCGGCGACGAGATCGACGAAGGCCTCTTCCAGCGAAAAATCCACATGAAGCCTGGGGAAGGCCTCGCGGAAACTCGCGAGCCTCGGCAAGACGACGATCTCGAAGGCCGAGCGGGGCAAGGAGATGCGCAGGCTCCCCGTCGGTTCGCCCATGCTCGCGCCAAGACCGTCGACCGCCTCCGCAATGGTGGACAGCGCGGGCGACAGGCTCGCCAAGAGCGCGGCGCCCTCCGGCGTCTCGGAGACCGATCGTGTGGTCCTGTTCAGGAGACGCACGCCGAGCGAGGCTTCTAGATTGGAGACCGCATGGCTGATGGCAGAGGGCGAAAGCCCGGTTTCGCGGCTAGCCGCGCGAAAACTCTTCAACCGCGCCACCACGGCGAAGAGACTGAGCGGCGCGAGGAGAGATCGGTCCATTGGTGAATCCTATCGAACAGCCCATGTCCCGCGCAATGGCTTTCGAAAGCCTGGACGCTGCGCCATCTTGCATCCCGAACCCGAAAGGAGTGTTCGACCATGAAAACCCGCAAGCTCGGTCAGGATCTCAGCGTGTCGGCCATCGGCCTTGGCTGCATGGGCATGAGCCATGCCTATGGCGGCCAGCCGGAAGCCCAATCGATCGCCACCATCCATCGCGCCCTCGATATCGGCGTCACCTTCTTCGACACCGCCGAGGTCTATGGCCCCTTCGAGAACGAGAAGCTCGTCGGCAAGGCCTTGAAAGACCGACGCGACGAAGCTGTGATCGCCACCAAATTCGGCTTCCGCATCCGCAAGGATGCCTCGGGAGCGGCGGCCATGGACGGCGTCGATTCGCGGCCCGAGCATGTGAAGGCGGTCTGCGAGGAGAGCCTTCAGCGCCTTGGGCTGGAGACGATCGATCTCTTCTACCAGCACCGGGTCGATCCTTCCGTGCCGATCGAGGAGACGGTCGGGGCGGTGGCCGATCTGATCAAGGCCGGCAAGGTTCGCGCCCTCGGCCTGTCGGAGGCCGGCGCCGACACGATCCGGCGGGCCCATGCGGTCCATCCCGTCTCGGCGGTTCAGAACGAATATTCCCTCTGGACCCGCGATCCGGAGGCCGAGATCATTCCGCTTTGCGAAGAACTCGGCATCACCCTCGTGCCCTATTCGCCGTTGGGGCGCGGTCAGCTCACCGGCGCGATCACGTCCCGCGATCAGCTGGCGGAGGGCGATTTCCGCCGTAATCTGCCGCGCTTCCAGGAGGAGGCGATCGCCGCCAATGCCGCGCTGGCCGACACGCTGAAAGCCCTGGCCGACGAGCGCGGCGCGACGCCCGCCCAGCTCGCCCTTGCCTGGATCCTCAATCAGAAGCCCTTCATCGTGCCGATCCCCGGAACGCGAAAGATCGAGCGCCTGGAGGAAAATGCGGCGGCGGTCGATATCGTGCTCACCAAGGACGAAGTCGCGGCGATCGGCGAGAGGTTGTCGGCGGTCTCAGGCGCCCGCTACAATCCCGACCAGCTCGCCATGACGGGCCGATAGGGGATTTCGCCATGTCACGCGATTGGAAGCTGCCGCGGGAGGGCGGATGCCGATGCGGCGCCTTGCGCTTTGACGTGTCCGGGCCGCCCATGATGACGGCGGCCTGCCATTGCCGAGGCTGCCAGAGAATGTCCGGCAGTGCCTTCTCCCTGACCGTGATGGTGCCGGCCGAAGGTTTCACCATCACCAAGGGCGAGCCGGTGATCGGTGGGCTGAAGGGGGACAATAAGCATTATTTCTGTCCCTCTTGCCTAAGCTGGGTCTTCACCCGGCCTATGCAGCTGGCCAGTGTCGTCAATATTCGTTCGACCATGCTCGACGAGACCGGCGACATGGCACCCTTCATGGAAACCTGCACGGGTGAAAAGCTGAGCTTCATCGATCTGCCGGTGCATCGCAGCTACGATGTCTTCCCGGAGGCGGAGGACATCGGGCCATTGATCGAGGCCTTTTCCCAATGGGACGGCAAGCCGGCGGGCTGATCGTTCGGCGATCGCTTCCGCCAGCTTGCGGCGATCGCTCGATGGCCTCATATGCCGGCCGATGACGGATGCCGCCACCATCGGCCTCAAGGCCTTTCTCACCGAGGACGCGCGCCGCCTGGGCTTTTCGGCCCTTGGCGTCGCGCCGGGCGAGGGCGATGGCCTTGCCGGCGAGCGCCTCGCCGAATTTGTCGAGGCCGGTCGGCATGGCACCATGGAGTGGATGCCGGAGACGCTCGATCGGCGGCGCTCGGCGAAAGCATTGTGGCCCGAGGTGCGATCGATCGTCGTTCTCGCCATGAATTACGGGCCCGACGAGGACCCGCTCGCCATTCTGGATCGGCCCGATCGCGGCGCGATTTCCGTCTATGCCCGGCACCGGGACTATCACGACGTCATCAAGGGCAAGCTGAAGGAGCTTGCCGGTCGGCTCGTCGCCGAGGCCCGCCGCCGGGGCCTGGGCGACCATGAGGTCAAGGTTTTCGTCGATACCGCACCGGTGATGGAAAAGCCGCTGGGGGCGATGGCCGGGCTCGGCTGGCAGGGCAAGCACACCAATCTCTTGTCCCGCGATTTCGGCTCTTGGCTCTTTCTCGGCTCGATCTTCACGACCCTGCCGCTCGAAGCCGACGAGCCGGCGAGTGATCGCTGCGGCTCTTGCCGCGCCTGTCTCGACGCCTGCCCGACGGATGCCTTTCCCGCGCCCTATCAGCTCGATGCCCGGCGCTGCATCTCTTATCTCACCATCGAAACCAAACATGTTATTCCGCGCCCTCTGCGAAAGGCCATGGGCAATCGCATCTATGGCTGCGACGATTGTCTCGCCGTCTGCCCCTGGAACAAATTCGCCAAGCAAGCACGCGAAGCCAAGCTGGTGGCGCGCGAGGATCTGAAGGCGCCGAGGCTGACGGATCTGCTCGCCCTGGACGATGCGGCCTTCCGCCAGCTCTTCTCGGGCTCGCCGATCAAGCGGATCGGCCGGGCGAAATTCGTCTCCAATTGTCTCGTCGCGGCTGGCAATTCCGGCGATCCAGGGTTTCTCCCGCATATCGAAGCGCTGCTTTCCGACGATCAGCCGCTCGTTCGCGCGATGGCCGTCTGGGCCCTGGCGCAGCTTTCGCCGCACGATGCCTTGCAGCGCTCGGCTCCGGCCCTTGATAGGGAGGGGGACGACATCGTCCGAGACGAGTGGCAGGCTGCGGCAAGATGGAAGAGCGACATGAGGGAAACGGCTTCGGAGCGCATGGAATGAAACTTTTCGTCTTCGGCTATGGCTATTCCGCCTCCCGCTATGTCGAAAGCCTCGATCTCGACGCGGTTCTCGGCGTCACGGTCCGTTCCAAGGACAAGGCGAGCCGCATCGCCGCTCACGGCCTGACGCCTTTCGTCTTTGATGGCGAGGCGCCCGGCGACGGGATCGACGCGGCGCTTGCCCGCGCGACCCATCTCCTCGTCTCGGTGCCGCCCGGCCACAAAGCGCCGGAGGGGGCGCATGTGGGCGGGGCGAATGCGCCGGAGGGCGATCCCGTGCTGCGCTGGTATCGCGACCGCATCGGCCATGGCACGCCTGATCTTGAATGGATCGGCTATCTGTCGACCGTCGGCGTCTATGGCGATCACGATGGCGCATGGGTCGACGAGACGAGCGAGACGCGGCCCGTCTCCGAGCGCTCGAAGGCCCGCATCGCTGCCGAAGAGGCCTGGGCCGACGTTGCTAAAACCCATGGCGTGCCGCTCGCCATTCTGCGCCTTTCGGGCATTTATGGCCCTGGCCGCAACACCTTCGTCAATCTGGCGAAGGGCACCGCCAAGCGCCTCGTCAAGCCGGGCCAAGTCTTCAACCGCATCCATGTGGACGACATTGCCGGAGCGCTCACGCTTGTCTCCGATCGAAATCTCGGCGGCGTCTTCAACGTCACCGACGACGAGCCGGCTCCGCCGCAAGACCTCGTCACCCATGCGGCCGATCTTGTCGGCATCGAGCCGCCCCCCGAAACGCCCTTCGACGAAGCCGAACTCTCGCCCATGGCACGCAGCTTCTATGGCGAGAACAAGCGCGTCTCCAACGCCAAGCTGAAGGCGGCGGGCTATAGCTTCCGATATCCGACCTATCGCGAAGCCTTGGCGGAGTTGAAGACGGAGTTTTAGCCTACTGCGGTATCCCCGGGTCTTTCTGCTCTCAATTTTCGACGGGCGGAGCGGGTGGCGCTTTTGCATGCGCACGATCATCCCGCTCGCCGAGACCGGAAGGAAGCCGGCTCGACAGAAAGGCGAGAAGCAGAAACACGCCGATCTCGAAGAGGATCGATGCCCCGAAGGCTTCACGGAATATGCCAGCGCCCGCGCCGGTCTCCCCGACCGTTCGGAAGAAGATCTCGCCGCTGACGGCAACGCCCAGCGCTCCGCCGATCTGCTGGAAGGATTGAAGCGCGCCCGAACCCGATCCGGCATCCCGGTTCTCGACGGCCCTCAGGATCGTGGCGAAGAGCGGGGCGACGGTGATGCCCATGCCGAGACCGCACAGAAAGAGCGGTAGAACCAGACTCCACTGGCTGACCGTCTCGCCGATCGAGAGGACGACGGCATAAAGGATCGTCATGCCGGCGGCGAGAATGAGCGGGCCCGCGACGAGCCGGGCCTTCGCGGCCCGCGAACCGAATTTGCCGGAGACCAGGGACGCGATGAAGACGCCGACGGGGAAGGGGACTGTCGCCACGCCGGATTCGAGGGGCGAATAGCCGAAGCCGACCTGCAGGAATACCGCCGTGATGAAGAAGAAGCCGGGAATCCCGGCGAAAAGGCTCGATGTCATGGCGAGCCCGGTCAGGAAATGCCGGTTGCGGATGAGGCTCATCGGCAAGAGCTGGGTCGCACCGATCCGCTCGCGGTGCCGTTCCCAGACAATGAAGGCAATGGCGAGCGGCAGGGCGGCGGCGAGCATCGCAAAGCACCAGAGCGGCCAGCCGACCTCCCGCCCTTCCACCAGGGGAATGATGATCGCAAACACCGTCGCCGCGCCGAGAAGCACGCCGACGACATCGATCCGCTCCCGGCGGCTGGGCGAGACATTCGGGATGAAGCGCCAGCCGGCGAGGATCGTGAGGAGGCCGATGGGCAGATTGACGAGGAAGATCGGCCGCCAGACGAGGTCGTAGAGATCGGCCGAGATCAGGGCGCCGCCGGCGAGAGGCCCGGCGACCGAGGCGAGCCCCGCCGTGACGCCGAACAGCGAAAAGGCAAAGCCGCGCTCATGGTCGGGAAAGGTGACCTGCACGAGGGCGAGTACCTGCGGCATCATCATCGCGGCGGAGAAGCCTTGCGCCAGACGGGCGGCGATCAAGACGTCGATCGTCGGGCTGAGACCGCACAGGGCAGAGCACAGGGTGAAGCCGGCGACGCCCATGAGGAACATGCGCTTTCGCCCGACGAGATCGCCGAGCCGGCCGAGTGGCAGAAGCCCCAGGGCGAAGGCGACGATATAGCCCGCCACGACCCATTCGATTTCGGAGCTCGTCGCGCCGAAATCGGCCTTGAGGCTGGGGATCGCGACATTGACGATGGTCACGTCGATGAGGTTCATGAAACCGGCGGTGAGGAGCACGGCGAGCGTGATCCAGCGGCGCGGATCGACCTCGGCCGCCGGGGTCTGAGCATCTGCGGACTGCAAGGCTTTTTCGTCCCTTGATGGAAGGCGAGAGGCTTTCGGACCGTCTTCGGCCACAGAACGGCGTTCTGCAAGGGCGGAACCAGGCTTCCCCGCCCCGACGACTCAAGTGAAACGCGATCAATCGGGATCAGAGTACACGACGGTGTCTTCAGACGGTCTATTTCGAGTGCTCGGCACTCGAAGGTCCGGCCTTGGCCTTCATCGCGCGCGTCATTCTCGGTCCCCGCACCTACGACATTCACACATCCTGCGAAAAGCTTTTATTCCAAGGCTTTGCGACCGACAGTGGTCTTGACGATGACCTTGGCGACTTGTCTCAGCTGCCGGCAGCAAGCACCGACGACTTCTCCCCCTGGGGGAGAGCGACTGTCTTTCCGGTCAAGCGCTTTGCCATGGTCTTTTGTCCCTTATGATGGCGTTGAGGATGGTGAGGAGCTTTCGCATGGTTGCGACGGTTGCAACGATCTTCGGCTTGCCTTGTGCGACGAGACGATCGCGGAAGGCCTTGATGACCGGGTTGTGCCGGCTGGCGACGAGGGCTGCCATGAACAGCACCGCGCGCACCTTGCCTCTGCCGCCGCCGATGAAGCTCTTGCCCTTCCACGTGCCTGATTGCCGCGTCCAGGGTGCAAGCCCTGCCAGCGAAGCGATCTGACGCCGGTCGAG
>NZ_FWXR01000023.1 GCF_900176465.1 Fulvimarina manganoxydans | reverse complement strand
ACCTGATCGCGATCAGAACCACAAACGAAGCGCCCCATGCCAACCTCCGGTCAACCCGGAAGACCATAGCACGAGCAGCGTTTTGACACAGCCAGGGTCGAAACCTGCCGACCACCTACCCGGCCAAGTCTGAAGCAGAATGGCCGATCTTGATCGCGGTCGCTCTCCGGAAGCTTAATCCTCCCTCAATCCAGCAATTCCCGCTTCAGCAGCGCATAAAGCGCCGCCTTGCCCTCGAACCCCACCCCCGGCAGATCCGGCAGGCCAACACGGCTGTCCTCGGCCGCGATGGCGTCGGCGAAGCCGCCGAAGGGTTGGAAGACATCCGGATAGGATTCGTTGCCGCCGAGATGGAGACCGGCGGCGATGTTGAGGGACATCTGGTGGCCGCCATGGGGCACGACCTGCCGGGACGACCAGCCATTGTCGGCCAGCATGTCGAGAGTGCGCATATATTCCACCAGGCCATAGGAGAGCGCGCAGTCGAATTGCAGAATGTCGCGCTTCGGGTTCATGCCGCCATGGCGGATGAGATTGCGGGCGTCCTGCATGGAGAAGAGATTTTCGCCGGTCGCCATGCGGCCGGAATAATGGGTCGAAAGCTCCGCCTGCAAAGCATAGTCCAGCGGATCGCCGGCCTCTTCGTACCAATAGAGGTCGTAGGGCTCGAGCGCCTTGGCATAGGCGATCGCGGTCTCAAGATCGAAGCGGCCATTGGCGTCGACGCAGAGATTCTGGCCCTCGCCGAGAATGTCGAGCGCCGCCTCCACCCGTTTCATATCGTCGGCCAAAGGGGCGAGGCCGATCTTCATTTTGCACACCCGGTAGCCGCGGTCCCGATAGGACTTCATCTCGTCCTTCAGGCCCTCGATCTCCTTGCCGGGATGATAATAGCCACCCGCCGCATAGACCCAGACGCTGTCATCGGCGACGCCATCCCGGTATCGGTCGGCGAGAAGGCGATAGAGCGGCTTTTCCTCGATCTTCGCGACCGCGTCCCACACCGCCATGTCGATGGTGCCGACCGCCACAGAACGCTCGCCGTGACCGCCGGGCTTTTCGTTCTTCATCATCGTCGACCAGATGGCGAAGGGATCGAGATTGCCATTCGCCTGATCGACGAGGCTACCCGCCTCCGCCTCCATCAGCCGGGGAATGAAGCGCTCGCGCATGAGCGAGCCCTGGCCGTAGCGTCCGTTGGAGTTGAAGCCGAAACCGATCACCGGCTTCCCGTCCCGCATCTGATCGGTGACGACGGCGACGACCGAACAGGTCATCTTGGAGAAGTCGATGAAGGCATTGGCGATCGGGCTTGCGATCGAAACCGTTTTCTCGCGGATCTCGGTAATGCGCATCGGTTCTCCCCGTCAGCTGGCCAGAGCCTGGGCGATCGCCTCGCCGCATTCGGCCGTGGTCGCCTTGCCGCCCATATCCTTGGTGCGCGAGGCCGGATCGGCGATGACGGTCTCGATCGCCTCAATGACGGCGGCGGCCGCATCGGCATGGCCGAGATGGTCAAGCATCATTGCGGCCGACCAGATCTGGCCGATCGGATTGGCGATGCCTTGGCCGGCGATGTCGGGCGCCGAGCCATGGACCGGCTCGAACATGGAAGGGTAGTCGCCCTCCGGATTGATGTTCGCCGAAGGCGCGATGCCGATCGAGCCGGCGACGGCGGGGCCGAGATCGGAGAGGATGTCGCCGAAGAGGTTCGAGCCCACCACCACGTCGAACCAGTCGGGATGCTGGACGAAATGGGCGCAGAGAATGTCGATATGGTACTGGCTGGTTTCGATGTCCGGATAGTCGGCCTTCACCGCCTTGAAGCGCTCGTCCCAGAAGGGCATCGTGTGGACGATGCCGTTGGACTTCGTCGCCGAAGTCACATGGCCCCTCTTGCGGGTCTTGGCGAGCTCGAAGGCGTAGCGCAGGACCCGGTCGACGCCGCGCCGCGTGAAGATCGCCTCCTGAATGGCGATCTCGTCCTCCATGCCGCGATAGAGCCGCCCGCCGGCTTCGGAATATTCGCCTTCGACATTTTCGCGCACCACGTAGAAATCAATGTCCTCGGCGCTTCGGTTCGCGAGCGGGCTCGTGGTGCCGCGCAAGAGCCGGCAGGGCCGCAGATTGACATATTGGTGGTAGGTCCGGCGGATCGGGATGAGCAGGCCCCAGAGCGAGATATGGTCGGGCACGTCCGGCCAGCCGACGGCGCCGAGAAAGACCGCGTCGTGTTTCTTGAAGCGCTCGAGCCCATCTTCGGGCATCATCCGGCCGGTCTTCTTATAGACGTCGCAGCTCCAATCGACCTCGTCGAACTGGAAGGCGATGTCGAATTTGCGTCCCGCAGCTTCCAGAACGCGCATGCCCTCCGGCACGACCTCTCGGCCGATCCCGTCACCGGGAATGGTCGCGATCTTGAGGGCATTGGTCTGGGGCATGGGAAAGCCTTTCGGGCTGGAGGTAACGGGTGGGCTTGGTCTTGGATGACGGTGTCAACCGGGTTTGGCGTCAGAAGAACAGGCCGCGCGGCATGGGGATGAGCAGGACTTCGGACATGAGCAGGGTGAAACCGCCGAGGATCGCGAGGCCCAGAATGACGAGGAGCGCCATCTCCTTGACGCTCATGCGCTCATGGACCGAGACGATCATGATCGCGAAGTATGCCAGGCAACTCGCGACGAAGAAGCCGAGCACCGGCAGAAGCGCGATCCAGGCGACCATTGCGAGGACGAAGAGGATGCGGCGCAGGTTGGAGCCGCCTTCGATGCCGCCTTCCTTGGTCGCGCTGGAGCCCGGCGTGATGCCGCGCAGGCCGAGGACGACGTTCCGGCCAATCAAGACGAGGCCGAGGATCGCCATGGCCGAGGAGGTGGTGATGGGAAAGACCGATCCCATCGCGCTCATGGATTGGGAGCTGTAGACGAGGACGATGCCGAGGACGACGAAGCCGGCGGCGACGGCGGTGCCGAGCGGATCGTGAACGTTTTTAAGCGTTTGCATCGCGGCTCTCCACGGTTTGATCGACGGCCGATTTCTTCGCCCGCCGCGCCCCGATCGCCGAGGCTGCCAGCGGATAGAACAAGGTGAGGATCGCAAAGGCGGCGATCGCCAGCGAGATCGGGCGGCCGAAGAACTGGCCGAGAATGTTTCCTTGCGCATTGCCGATGAGATAGGCCTGCACGAAGCCCTGTTCGGCGATCTGGCCGAGGACGAGGCCGAGCACGATGGGCGAGGGCGCGAAACCGGCGCGGTTCAACCCCCAGCCGATGACGCCGAGCCCCAGCATGACGGCCGAATCGTGCAGATTGTTGTGAATGGCGAAGGAGCCGATCACGGTCAGAAAGGCGATGGTGGGAACGAGCGCGGCCTTCGGGATCGCCACGATGCTCTTATAGGCATAGCGGCCCACCACCAGGCCGATGGGCAGCATCAAAAGCGTGCCGATCAACAGACCGAAGATGAAGGTGTAGACGATCGAGCCCTGCGAGGTGAAGAGCTGCGGGCCGATCTTGATGCCCTGGACGAGCAGCGCGCCAAGGATGACGGCGTCCGGCGGCGTGCCCGGAATGCCGAGGACGAGCGTCGGAATGAAGCCGCCGCCCACGGTGGCGTTGTTGGCGGCCTCCGTCGCGATGATGCCGCCGGGCTCGCCCTTGCCGTAGTTTTCTGGGTTCTTCGACGAGCGGCGCGATTCGGAATAGGAGACGAGGCTCGCGACCGACCCGCCGGCACCCGGCAGAATGCCGACCACGGTGCCGATGACCGAGCTGCGGATCGCATTGACCTTGTTGCGCATGAGGATCGCGAAGGATTCCCCGAGCCGGAAGCCGGAGGAATCGCTCGCGACCTTCAGATGCGGGTCTTTCGTCGCCACGAGATCGATCAAGACGGGGATGCAATAGAGCCCGATCAGACCGGCCACGATGTCGATGCCGCCGATGAGGGTCTGGCTGCCGAAGGTGAAGCGCACGTCGGCGCCGATGACGGCGACGCCGATCATCGACAGGATGAGCCCGAAACAGGCCCCGATCAGGCCCTTGATGAGATTGCCGACCGATAGCGCCGAGATCAAAGTCAGGCCGAAAATGGCGAGCCAGAAATATTCCGGCGGCCCGAAGGCGAGCGCCACGGTGGCGAGCGGCGGCGCCAGGAACATCAGCATCAGTGCGCCGATCAGGCCGCCGATGACGGAGGCGAGCGTCGCGATCGAGACCGCTAAGGCCCCGTCGCCGCGCTTAGCCATGGGGAAGCCGTCGAAGGTCGTCGCGATGGCCGAGGGCGTTCCCGGCGCATTGACGAGGATCGCCGAATAGGACCCGCCATAGATCGCCCCGGTATAGATCGCGCCGAGCACGATCAGGCCGGAAGCCGGATTCATGGTGAAGGTGAAGGGCACCAGCACCGCCACCGCCATCGTCGCCGAAAGGCCAGGCAGGGCGCCGATGACGATGCCAGCCAGAACCCCGGCAAAGGCGAGGCCGAGATTGGCGAAGCTCAAGGCTTCGAGGAAATAGATGAACTTGTCCATGGAAGAGACCCGCCGCGACGCACAGGCGGGAGGAGCGACCCGAACCGGATCCTCAAAACTCTCCTTGCCTGCAAGACAAGACGCGCGGCCGAAGCCGCGCGCCGAGAACGATCAGTTCGAGGAGGTCTCGATGCCCATGATTTTCGCGACCGAGTCGTACTGCGCCTTGCGCTCTTCCATGAAGGCCGGAACCTCGGAATAAGGCACGGAGATCACCACGAAACCGGCATCCTCCATCTTCTTCTTGAATTCCGGATTGGCGTTCACTTCGCCCAGGAGATCGGACAGCTTGGTGCGGACGTCCTCTGGCGTGCCGCTCGGAACTGCGACGCCGCGATAGGCGCCGCCCACCATGTCGTAGCCGAGCTCCTTGAAGGTCGGCGTATCGGGGAGCGCGGGCAGCCGCTCTTCGGCCGCGACAGCAAGGACGCGCACCTGATCGCCCTGATTGAGCGCGGCGGTCGAATAGCTGAACGCGCCCTGGACCTGGCCGCCGAGAAGGGCCGTCATCGAGGGGCTGGTGCCGGAGAAGGGAATATAGGTGGTCTGGATGCCGGCAAGTTCGTTCAGCTTGGTCGCCGCCACATGGTTCGCCGAATTGGTGGCCGAACCTGCGACCGTTGCTGCGCCGGGATTCTCCTTGGCGTAATTGACGAAATCTTCCAGCGTCTTGAAATCGCTATCGGCCGGAACGAGCAGAGCGTCCGGCGTATATTGGAAGAAATAGACATTGGTGATGTCTTCGGTCTTGTAGCCCACATCCTGGGCCATCGGCTGCAGGATGATATGGGGCAGGTTCGAGCCCATCATCGTGTAGCCGTCGGCTTCCATGCCGTTCAGCTGCGACCAAGCCTGCGCGCCGCCGGCACCCGAAATATACTGGATGACGACGTTCTGGCCGGCGGCCTCTTCGAGATAGGGCTGCTGGAATCGGGCCGCGACGTCGGACTCGCCGCCGGCATTGAAGGGGATGATGTAGTTGAGGGGCTTGGACGGATAGTCCTGGGCGCTTGCGACACCGGCGGACAGAGCGAAGGCGAAGACGGCCGTCGAAAGAAGCGTTTTCATACGCATGGATGGTTCCTCCCTGAAAGTGGCGCCCGCCATTTCGGTTGCGGCAGCGCGTCTCCCACACGCGGCCTCGACGGGGCTCGTGGCCAAGGAGGCACCAAATAAGCCTGGCTGTCAATGATGTACGCGTTGTTGCATGCATCAGCGCGTACAAACTTGCTTGTTTGGTGACAGCATCACCGTTAGAGTTTCAAACCGAACGAAAGGATCGAATCTCGTGATGGACGCGGCCTTGTCTTATGAAGATCGACGGAGCGCGCCGCGCTCGACCCTCGTCGACGCCGCCTATCACGCGATCAAGACCTCGATCCGGGACGGGCTGTTCCCGCCGGGCTTCCAGGGCTCCGAGCTCGAAATCGCCGAACGGCTCGGCATGAGCCGGACGCCGGTTCATCAGGCGATCATTCAGCTCCAGGCGGAAGGCATGGTGGCGCTGCGCTCCAAGCGCGGTGTCGTCATCTGCGCCCTGTCGCCGGATGATATGCGCGAGGTCTATGACGTCATCGTCGCGGTCGAGGGCATGGCCGCCTTTCTCATCGCATCGAAGCCGGACGATGTCCGCGAGCCGATCTGCCACAGGCTCGAGGCGCTGACCGCCGAAAGCGAAGCGGCGCTGAAGAGCGACAACCTGGAACTCTGGTCCATCAAGGACGGCGAGTTTCACGCCGCGATGATCGACGCCTCCGGCAATGGGCGTCTCAAGCGCATCGCGACCGTCAATCTGGACCAATCCCATCGCGCGCGGCGCCTGACGCTCAATCTCCGCCCCAAGCCGAGCCCATCGATCGCGGAGCATCGCGCCATTATCGAGGCCATTGCCGCCGGTCGGCCGGAAGAGGCGCGCCGCGCCGCCCAGACGCATAAGGAACATGCGAGAGACCTGATCATGGCGATCCTGAAGCGCTATGATGTGCGCTATCTGTGAAGCTCGAGGCAGGTCTTGGCCGGCATCGATCCATGGTTCGGCGCCTGGTGAGGCTCGGAAGGCGACGATGGAGAGCGCGTGTCGAATCTCGGCCGGGCGATGAACGCTAGGCTAACAATGCGCGGCGACCGCTTGGGGTCGCCTGACAGGGAGGGCATTTCGAGATGGCAGAGACCGTCACTCAAGGCTGGGCCGCGATGAAGGGCGCCGATCGCAGCGGCGAGCGTATTCTCGTCACCGTGCGCGGCGGCGAACAGGGACCGCCGGAGGTCGATACGGTCCGCTGGGCGGCACCGCGCGGCGCCCACGAAAAATGCTGGATCGCGACCGATAGCGGGCCGGAGGCGCCCGTCACCTATGAGGATGACGATCTCGTCGCCTGGATGCCCTTGCCGACGCCGACCGCCAACCGCAATCTGAGTGGCGGAGAGGCGATCGAACCGGCGCGGGAAAGCGACTTTCTCGAACAGGGCGGTTCGGGGATTTAAAGCTGGTCAAGACACGGAGTCCGGCGTCTTCATCGTCGGGCGCCTCGTCTACGACATTCACACATTTTCTCGATGGCGGTTAAGGGCCGAACATAGACGCTTCGGCTTCTCCCCCATGGGGAGAAGTCGTCGGCGCTTGCTGCCGGCTGCCGAGACAAGTCGCCAAGGTCGGCGTCACGACCAAGCCGCCCCCTGGATCAAGAGTCGCGGCCTGTACACCGCGGGCGCCAGAGCCTTTCAGCGCACCCCAATCGTCAAGAATGCCGGATCGTATCGGACGCCCCTGTGGACATTGGGGACGGGGGAGACTCCTCGCATTTTATCCATGCTAATCAGGAAGCTCGTTAAGCGGACTAAACGCGCCGCCCACCCGTCCTGACGTCTTTCGAGGAAAAGCTGCATGACCGTCGCCGTCGATCTCGGCGTGACCCATACGGGCGAGCCGGCCGAACTCGATCTCGAAGAGCTCCTGTCGACGCGCCTGCTCGTCCAGGGCAATTCGGGCTCCGGCAAGTCGCATCTCCTGCGCCGACTTTTAGAGCGCAGCGCCGGCCATGTGCAGCAGGCGATCATCGATCCGGAAGGCGATTTCGTCACGCTCGCCGAGCGTTACGGCCATGTGGTCGTCGACGCCAATCGCACGCCGAGCGAACTGGCCCGCATCGCCAGCCGCATCCGCCAGCATCGGGCGTCCGTTGTCCTCACCCTCGAAGGCCTCGATGCCGAGGTGCAGATGATGTGCGCGGCCGCCTTTCTGAACGGGTTGTTCGACGCCGACCGGGCCTTCTGGTTCCCGATGCTGATCGCCGTAGACGAGGCCCATCTCTTCGCCCCCGCCATGGCGGGCGAGCATTCGGAAGAGGCGCGGCGCGCTTCGCTGGGCGCCATGACCAATCTCATGTGCCGAGGGCGAAAGCGCGGCCTTGCCGGCGTCATCGCCACCCAGCGCCTGGCGAAACTGGCCAAGAATGTCGCAGCGGAAGCCTCCAACTTCCTGATGGGCCGCACCTTTCTCGACATCGATATGCAGCGCGCGGCCGATCTTTTGGGCATCGACCGGCGTGGCGCGGAGCGTTTCCGCGATCTGGAGACCGGCAATTTCGTCGCTCTCGGGCCGGCGCTCTTCCGCCGACCGCTGCCGATCCGCATCGGACCGACGGAGACCCATTCGAAAGCCGGGCGCCCGACCCTCACCCCGCTGCCCGATCTGCCGCCGGAAGATCTGGCCGATCTCGTCTTTACCGTGACGGACGAAGAGCGCGAGGCCGACCGGCGGGCGGCGATGCGCCCCCATTATACGCCACCGCCGCGCCCCGAACCGCAGCCCAATGCCGGCACCGGCGAGATCATCGCGCGCGTGTCGTCGAATGCGGCCTCGCGCGAGCGCGCCGAGGCCCAGGAGGATGACGGCCGCAGCCCGGACGAGCGGGCCGAGGTGGTCGATCAGATCTTCGCCGAAATGCTCGCCGATCCCGATGCCGCCTTTCGGCCTGTCCCCGTGCTCTATCAGGAGTTTCTCACCCATTGCCGGCTGAAGCGCCTGCGCGGCGGCGAGACCGACATGGTCGCCTTCCGCCGCCGGCTGTCGCTGGCGCGTGCCGGGATTTCCGCCGAGACGGACGACCCCGAATGGCAGATGATCGTCGAGCGCTCGGCCGACCTTCCCGAGGAGATGCAAGGCGTCTTCATGATGATCGCAAGGGCGGCGCGGGACGAGGCCGAATGCCCTTCCGACGAGGCGCTCGCCAAGGCCTATGGCAGCCACTCGCCTTCACGCGGACGCTTCCTCCTCAACTTCATGACCGAGCGCGGCGTCATCCATGCCGACCAGGATTTTCGCGGCAATCGGGTCGTGACGATCACCGGGACGGACTGGCGCACCAAACTGCCCGAGATCACCCTGTCGAGCCTCGACGAGGCAAGGGCACGCCGGGCCGCACGGCTGTCGCGGGACGTTTAGAGCATGATGCCGAAAAGTTGCATGACTTTTCGGACAACATCACG
This sequence comes from Fulvimarina manganoxydans, assembly GCF_900176465.1. Classification (GTDB taxonomy): domain Bacteria; phylum Pseudomonadota; class Alphaproteobacteria; order Rhizobiales; family Rhizobiaceae; genus Fulvimarina; species Fulvimarina manganoxydans. The sequence goes on along the minus strand of NZ_FWXR01000023.1, from coordinate 72,382 downwards.
CGGCAAAACAAACATTTAGAGCGAAACCGCGATCCCGATTCCATGGTGCGCGACCGTTTCTTCGGACGGCGTAGAGCGAGTACTCGCCACTCGTCATTCAGGCGCACGCTTCCGTCGCGTTCGTCATGCTCGGGCCTGTCCCGAGCATCCAGTGCGCCAGTGAAGCCGCTTCTTTTGCAGGCGTTTCTGGATTCTCGGCACGGTGTCCGAGAATGACGAAGCGTCGCGGGTGTCGGCTTTACGATCGCGTCGCTGCCTGCGATCGAGCGCAGTGTCGAGTACTCTGCTCCAGTTCATCGTATCTCGCTCCAAGGTTACCTTCCTCGGCACTGTCGCGTCGCCGAGAGGATCGGCCGGACGAACCCGTCGACGGCCACGAAGCTTACCATTTTATGACCTCTGCCATGCGCAGAATGCACATCTGATGTGCAAAGGTCTGCACTCCATTTCAGCAGTCGTGACTGCTATATAGGCAGTCAAGAACGGAGCGCGACGCAAGCCCGATCGGGGCCCGCCGACGTCTTCGAACTTCCAGTCATTTGCCAACTATCCGCCCCCGATGCGCGAGGACGCGTCGGGCCGTCGTTCTTGTTCAGGAGTTCCCTTTAATGTTCCGCGCCTTCGCCACCCAATTCGCTCAGATGCGCTCCCGCTCCCACGATGTCCGCAAGCTGCGTATGATGGACGACCGCGAACTCGCCGATATCGGCCTGCTTCGTTCGGACATCGAGCGCGCCGTGCGCTGGGGTCGCCGCTAATCCGGCCAGCCGGCCGACTTGGCAAAGCCCAAATCGCTGCCGACACATACCGACGCCTTATGGCCGGTCTTCCTGAGAAGGCCGGCTTTGTCGTTTTTGGAAAGGGCGGATCGGCCGGCGACGCTCTCGCCGGCTTTGCCTATGCTGAGACCCTGCGCCGATACCGCTCGCCCGCCGAGGTCACATCGATGCAGCGAGAGCGTCGAGACCCTCCCGGGTCGTCTGGACGATCCTGTCGATATGCCCGGCCTCCACGATCAGCGGAGGGCAGACCGCGAGCGTGTCGCCGATCGCGCGCAGGATAACGCCCCGCTCCTGGATCAGGCCGAAAGCTTTGGCCGCCATCGAGCCCGGCGGCTGGGCGGCGAGCTTGGCGCCCTTGTCGGTCACGAGCTCGATCCCGGCAATGAGGCCGACGCCGCGCACCTCGCCGACCAGCGGGTGATCCTTGAGCCCGGCAAGCCCGGCCTGCAGCCGCTCGCCCATGGCCGCGGCATTGGCGACAAGACCCCGTTCCTCGATGATGGCAAGGTTTTCGAGCGCAACGGCGGCCGCGACCGGATGGCCGCTCGCGGTAAAGCCATGGCCGAAAGTGCCGATCTCGCCGCTCTTATCGGCGACGGGCTGATAGACCCTGTCATTGATGAGAACGGCCGAAATCGGCAGATAAGACGATGACAAGGCCTTCGAGAGGGTCATGATGTCGGGCTCGATGCCGTAGGTCTCGCAGCCGAACATTTGCCCCGTGCGTCCGAAGCCGCAGATCACCTCGTCGGCGATGAGCAGAATGTCGTGGCGCTTCAGAACCGCTTGGATCTTCTCCCAATAGGTCGCGGGCGGCACGATGACGCCGCCGGCGCCCATTACCGGCTCACCGATGAAGGCGGCGATGGTCTCGGCGCCTTCGCGCTCGATCAGGGCTTCCAACTCTTCGGCGCAGCGCGTGGCGAAGGCGTCCTCGCTCTCGCCCTCACGGCCCTCGCGCCAGTGATGGGGACACATCGTATGGAAGACGCCCGGCATGGGCAGGTCGAAGGCATTGTGATTGTTGGGCAGGCCGGTGAGGCTCGCCGAGGCGAGCGTCACGCCGTGATAGCCCTTGATGCGCGAAATGATGCCCTTCTTTTCGGGCTGGCCGAGGGCATTCGCCCGGTAGCGCAGGAGCTTGACGATGGTGTCGTTCGCCTCCGAGCCCGAGCTCGTGAAATGCACCTTCGACATCGAGACGGGCGCCATGGCGATCAGCTTTTCGGCAAGCTCGATCGCGGGCGCATGGGCCTTGTGGGTGAAGGTGTGATAGAAGGGGAGCTTGGCCATCTGCCGGCTGGCCGCCTCCACGAGCCGCGGCTCGGAAAAGCCCACCGCCACCGACCAGAGGCCTGCCATCGCTTCCAGATAGCGTTTGCCGTCCACATCCTCGACAAAGACGCCGTCGCCCTTGGCGATCACGATCGGTCCGATCTCCTCGTGCCGCCGGGCATTGGTATAGGGGTGGAGCTGATAGGCGACATCGCGCGCCTCCAGCGAGTTCGGCTGATGCAAGGTCATGGGGCGAGGCTTTCGCGGCAGCGTGACGGGTGAGCGCCAGAAAATCCGAAGCTTGCGTCATGCGCAAGATGACGCTCAGGCTAGGGTGGTCGGCTTGGATCACCCGTAGAGATCGGCACGGGTCGCCGGCAGACCGCTGACGCCCTTGTCGCGCTTCGAGGCGAGGGTCTGATAGATCAGCGCGCCGCCGCGCGTAAAACCGAGGGAGCAGCCGGCGAGATAGAGAAGCCAAAGCCGCGCCTTCGGCTCGCCCGCAAGCGCCACCGCCTCGTCGAAACGGGCGAGAAGCCGGTCGTGCCAGAGCCGGCATGTGCGCGCATAATGTTCGCGCCAATCCTCGACGTCGTGAACCTCGAAGCGGTGCTTTTCCAGCATACGCACCGAATGGCCGAGATGGTCGAGCTCGCCGCCGGGAAAGATGTAGCGGGTGATCGCCCTGTATTCGCGCGAGCCCTTGTGGAAGGTTTTGTCGTCCTTCTTGGCGGGCCGCGTGATCGCATGGTGGAGATAGAGCCCGCGTGAGCGCAAAAGCTTGCGCACGGCGCCGAAATAGGCGTCGTGATTGGCAAAACCCACATGCTCATACATGCCGATCGAGGCGATCTTGTCGAATTTCGCATCGATCTCCTGAAACGGCTTCAATTCGATCGTGATCTTATCCGATAGCCCGGCCTCGGCGACGCGGGCCGTGGCGAGATCGAATTGGGCTTGGCTCAGCGTCACCCCATGGCCGGTGACACCATAGCGCGAGACGGCATGAATGAGCAGGGCGCCCCAGCCGCAGCCAATGTCCAGAAAGCGCTCGCCGGGCTTCAAGCGCAGCTTGCGGCAGATCATGTCGAGCTTGTCTTCCTGGGCCTTGTCGAGATCGTCGTGCCAGCCGTCGAAATAGGCGCAGGAATAGACCATCCGCTCGTCGAGAAAGAGCCGGTAGAAGTCGTTTCCCACGTCATAATGATACTGGATCGCATCCTTCGACGAGCCGCTTGCGCCCGCGCCCGCGCCCGCCGCTTCGGCCTTCTTTGCCCGGCGCGACAGGCGCCACAGGGCGGGAAGGCTTTTCGCGATCGTCGTCTTTCGGATGCGCTTCAGCCCTTCGCGGGTCGAGCGCGAAGAGCCGAGGCCGGCCAGATCGAAGACCGTGCCGTCCTCGATATCGATGCCTTTGTCCATCCAAAGCGTGACAGCGCGGCCGATACCGGGCCGCAGACATAGATGGGCGAGGCCTGCCGGATCGTTCAGCCGTACCGCAACGCCGTCGTCCGGTCCGATCCGCTCGCCTGTCCAGAGGATGACGGCGCAGTTGGGCGACAGCGCCTCCACCACATGGCGGACGATGGCGGCCAAACGGGCTTCGTCGCCGGACGATGGGCTTGGGGTCATTGAAAAGGCCGTCCTTCCGGCGGATGACGATGCGCGTCGCATCGGGATAGGCCGAACATGACGGGCGGATTAAATTTCGCAAGAGGGGCTGGGTATCGGCATCTTTCGCGCCGCACAATCGTTGCTTTGCGGAACCGATTGCAACGCTTTTTCAAGAAAGGCGACACGCATGCGCCTCCCCCTCATTTCCCCGGCCGAGCTGACCGACGAACAAAAGCCGATCTATGACGACATGAAGGCCGGGATCGAATCCACCTTCAACGTCTTCCAGGCGATCCGCCAGGAGGACGGCGCCCTGATGGGGCCCTGGAACCCTTGGCTGCAGGAGCCGAAGATCGGCAAGGCGATCTGGGAGCTGACCAAGGTCATGTCGATGCAGGCGACGTTGCCGCCCAAGGCCCGCGAAATCGCCATTCTCGTCACCGGCGCCCACTTTAATTCGGCCTATGAGATCTACGCCCATGTGGCAGTCGCCGAGCATAAGGGCATTGACGAGGAGCAGCTCTCGACGCTCGTCGCCGGCGTGAAGCCGACCGGGCTCCAGGGCGAGGAAGAGGTGGCCTATGACGTCGCCCATGCGCTCGTCACCGGCTCGGTCCTGCCGCGCCCGACCTATGACATGGCGGTCCGCACCTTCGGCCGGCATGGCGCCCATGAGTTGATCTATCTGGTCGGCCTCTACTGCCTCGTCTCGATGACGCTGAACGGCTTCAACGTGCCGGTGCCGGAGAAGGAATAATCCGCGCCGACGGATTTCAAAAATAGCTCGACCAGGTTTCGGCGGGCGGTGCTCCGCGCCGCCTGCCTCAGCCCTTGGGCCGTGTCGTCGGCGCCGGGATCGACGAGAGTTCGGAACACCAGTCGAGCCGAGCCTTGCCGCCATAGCGCACGACGAGCCCATCCTTGAGGAGCTCTTTGGCGACATCCGCCGTCTCCTCGGTAGAAACACGCGCCAGAACGCGGCCGAAATATTTGTCGCCCTCGATCCCCGACAGCGTCACCCGCCCTGAGGCGACGAGCTCGCTCAAGCGTTCGGTGGCGACAGCGGCGGCCCGCTTTTCCGCTTCGCAGCGTCCGCGCTTTTCCGGCGCGTCGATGCCGCGAAGGCGCACGGCCACATGGACCGACTGCATGGGCCAGATATAGGCCTCCACCTCGATCGTATCGCCATCGCGCACCTTGACCACCCGCGCCTCCACCGGCCCAGCGATCTCGTCGGGCGGCTCCTGTGCGAAAGCCGGTCCACTCGCGACAAGCGAAGCGAGAGACAGAACGGCCAGGGTTCGGGTGAGGATCGTCGTCATAGCACCTCTCAAGATCGGAACGTATCGAACCGAAATCAAGAGACATTATTCCTATAAATGCTGAACGATGTCTGAAGCCGCTCGGGCGCTGGTTGCGACTGGGTGGATCAGGTTGCAAAGCGCGCGTGTCGTCGAGAATTGGGCTATGGCAACGCATGGCGCCTGTGCGCAATCGGGCAGACGGAAGCGCCTCATCAGCCTTCGATCGACGACGGAAATGCCCCGGACCCCTTAAGGAATGTAGTCTGGGGTCGCTCCGGCGCCCGTGCCCAGAATCAATCCTCACGCACCTGCCGATCAACGCTCTCGCGGGCCGTATGCGGAGGCCTAGAAATCGCTGATCAGCCCCTTCTTCTCCCAGTCCCCATAGCGCACGGGTTCAAGCCCGTTCTCGGTCTTTCGGCCGTCGATCTCGGTGGGAAGGCTGTCGGGGTCGACCTTGAAGGCTTCATGCTTGCGCCGCCGCTCCTCCGCCTCGGCCAAGGCGCGCTTGGCCGCGGGGCTGAGTTGGCGGACATTGGTCTCGCTGGAGACCTTCATGGCGTTCAGAAAGGGATCGGCGGTCTCATCCGTCATTGTCGTGTCGGTCCTCGTCATGTGCGGCTTCCTGTGAGATAGGCGAGGCGAGACGGCATTCCCAGCCCGGCACGCATTGGACGCTGGAAAGCCAATCCCACGCATCCGGGGCTCGGCGACCGGATCACTCGGCCGTTGTCGACCGATTCCGCAACAGGCCAGCTTATTCGACCAGCGTTCCCCATTCGGGATTCCATTCGACGCCCTGTTCCAGCATCACCTTCACCTCGGCATCGCCGATCGCCTCGCGCTTGTTCTCAACGATGCGGAAGGCCTCGTCCGGGGCCATCTCCTCCGGCGGATAGACGGTCGGCTCGGCCGGATCGCCCGTGTGGTCGAGCCCGGTGATGAAGGCCTTGGTTGAGCGACCCTCCGAGACGATCCGAACGACGATTTCGCCTTCGGCCGGATCGCCGGTCAGTCTTTTGTAATTCGCCATGATCACTCCGTTCGGGCCATTGGTGTTCGACAAAAGGGCACGGCGCCGTGACGCGGACCCCCGTTCTCATCACAAGTCCCCAAAGCGACGGTGAGTTGCGTGCGAACTCCGTGAACGCGCCAGCATTCTTGAAGCAACCATCTCTCTCGCCCACTTCTTAAGGCGATGCTTGGGCGGCCAATCGAAGACGACGGCCGGCGGGAAAAGGTTCAAACGGAGACGGCGATGAATTCGGTCAAGACGGCGATGCTTCTCGCCTTTCTCACGGCCCTCTTCATGGGGGTCGGCTTCCTCATCGGCGGCCGGGTCGGCATGATGATCGCCTTTGGCATCGCGGCGGCGATGAACCTCTTTTCCTATTGGAACGCCGACAAGATGGTTTTGCGCATGCATCATGCGCGGGAGGTGGACGAGCGATCGGCGCCGGAATTCTATCGGATCGTCGCTGGTCTCGCGCAAAATGCCGGCCTGCCGATGCCGAAAGTCTACGTCATCGACAATCCTCAGCCCAACGCCTTTGCCACGGGCCGAAACCCGGAAAACGCGGCCGTCGCGGCGACCACCGGGCTTCTCGAACGCCTGTCTTACGAGGAAGTTGCGGGCGTCATGGCCCATGAGCTCGCCCATGTGCAGAACCGCGACACGCTGACCATGACGATCACCGCGACGCTCGCCGGCGCGATCTCGATGCTGGGCAATTTCGCCTTTTTCTTCGGCGGCAATCGCGACAACAACAACCCCTTCGGTTTTGTCGGCGTGCTGGTGGCGATGATCGTCGCGCCGCTCGCCGCGATGCTGGTGCAGATGGCGATCAGCCGCACGCGGGAATATTCGGCCGACAAGCGCGGCGCGGAGATTTGCGGCAATCCGCTGTGGCTCGCCTCCGCGCTGGAAAAGATCGCGACCTCCGCCGGGCGGATCGTCAACCGCGACGCTGAGCGCAATCCGGCGACGGCCCATATGTTCATCATCAACCCTCTGTCGGGTCAGAAGATGGACAATCTCTTCTCCACCCATCCGGCGACCGCGAACCGCATCGCCGCGCTTCGCGAAATGTCGGGCGGCGAGGATCGCCTGGGCACAGCCGGCGAGCGCGCGGGGTCGCTCGGCTTCGGACAAGGGAGCGGCGCGCCCCCCGCTACCGGTCGCGCAAGCGCGCTTCAAGGCGGGGCCGAGACGGCGCGCGGCCCCTGGAGCCGCGACGCCGATCGCGCTAGGGGAGGGCGCCCGAACATTCCACCCCCCTCACCCAAGGACCGTTCGGGGCCCTGGGGTTAAGGCGGCGACAATCGGGCCCGATCCCAACGAGACGAGAAGCGAAGCGGCATTTGGCGACAGACAATGAGACGACGGGGCGCCGTCCCGAAGGGCGGCCCACCGTCAAATCGGCCAAGCGGCCCGGCGGCAAGCGCCCGCCCGCAAAGCACGCGCAGCATGAGCAAGGCGAGGTGGTCGCAAGGCCAGGGCTGAAGGCCCGGCAGGTGGCGGTCAAGCTTCTCTCGGCCGTCGTCGATCAGGCGACTTCCCTGGACGGGCTCACCGATCCCGATCACGGCCACCCGCATTTTCGTCAGCTGGAGCCGCGCGACCGGGCGCTGGTCAAGGCCATCCTGACGACCGCCCTGCGCTTTCGCGGAACGCTGGAGGCCGAGATCGCCGCCCGGCTCGACCGGCCGCTGCCGGCCAATGCCGCCTCGCTCCGCCATATCCTGCATGTGGGCGCCGCGCAGATCCGCTTTTTGGACGTGCCGGATTCGGCCGCCGTCGATCTCGCCGTCGCCTCCGCCGAGGCCGATCCCCGTGCGCGCCGCTTCAAGGGGCTGGTCAATGCCGTCCTACGCCGGATGGCGCGCGAAGCGCCTGCCGAACTGCCGCGTGAGGTCGATTGCCCGTCCTGGCTGAGGGAACGCCTGACCGCGCATTATGGGTCGGAGAAGGCCGCCGCGATCGCCGAAGCCCACCGCCATCCCGCGCCCGTCGATCTGACGGTGAAGAGCGATCCGATGGGTTGGGCAGCCAAGCTCGGCGGCCGTGTCATCGGTGCCTCGACCGTGCGGCTCGACACCCTCGACGGCCCGGTGACCGAGCTTGCCGGCTTCGACGAGGGCGCCTGGTGGGTTCAGGATGCCGCCGCCGCGCTTCCCGTCCAGCTCTTCGGCGATCTGACAGGCGGCACCGCCGCCGATCTCTGTGCCGCGCCCGGCGGCAAGACCGCCCAGCTTTGCGAGGCTGGCGCGACGGTTACGGCTTGCGAACTCTCGGCCTCGCGCATGAAGCGCCTCAAGGCCAATCTTGCCCGGCTCGGCCTCGAAGCCGAAACCCATGAAGGGCCCTTCGAAGATCTCGGCGCAGACCGGACCTTCGACGCCGTCCTTCTCGACGCGCCCTGTTCGTCCACCGGCACGATCCGGCGCCACCCGGACGTCGCCTATACGAAGTCGCCCGACGAGGTGAAGCGCCTCGCCGAGGTGCAGGCCGGGATGCTGGCCCGGGCCGCGCGCCTCGTCGCGCTGAACGGGCGTCTCGTCTTCTCCAATTGTTCGATCGACCGGGACGAAGGCGAGGCGGTGATCGGCACCTTTCTCAAAACCCATTCCGACTTCGCCCGCGACCCGATCGCGCCGGCTGAGGTGCCGGATTTCGCCGATGCGATCACGGTCGATGGCGATCTGCGCACTACCCCCGACATGCATGGCGGCGTCGATGGGTTCTTCGCGGCGCGGGTGAAGCGGGTTTCGGGGGGTTAGGAACAAGGCGCTGTCGGTGCAGTGGTGGGTCGGTTCGTAGCAAACCCCAATCGCCCACGCACTCGATCGGAAGGCTTCTGTATGAGACAGATGCGCCGAAAGCATGAGCAATCCCTCTGACGCTTCGTCATCCCCGGCCCTGAAGGGCCGAGGATGACGAAGCATCGAGCAACGCCCTCTCCATGGTCTTCCCGCCGCCCCGGTGCATCTCAAGGACCCAAATGCCGTCGTGAACCTGGCGAACCGTAAAGAATGAGGTCCTCACCCATGATCCGCGCCCTCATCCTCACCCTTCTCCTTGCCCCGCTGACCGCCTGCGGCGGCATGAACCGGGCTGTCGGCGTCCTGCCGAACACGCTCGACGATCTCGGCCGCCAGTCGGCCGCGCTGCGAGGCGAGAGAGTGGAGGGAGAGGCCAGGGTTACGACAGGGCGGCCGTCCCCGTCCCGCTGAGCTTCGACGTGGTTCGGCGGCTGTTGCAGCGCGAAGGCCCAGGGCCTATCAGGGCGTTGATCCCCGCAAAGACGCCGTCAAGAGAGTTGCCGCCCATGTCCGTCAAAGCCAATCAGACGCCGCTTCCTGAGCGAGTGCGCATCGAGCGCGCCCTTCTGTCGGTCTCCGACAAGACCGGCCTCGTCGATTTCGCCAAAGCGCTGAGTGAGCGCGGTGTCGAGCTCGTCTCCACCGGCGGCACGCGCAAGACGCTGTCGGAGGCGGGGCTTGCCGTTCGCGACGTCTCGGAGCTGACGGGGTTTCCTGAAGTGATGGACGGGCGGGTGAAGACGCTGCATCCCGGCGTTCATGGCGGGCTTCTGGCAATCCGCGACGATGCGGCTCACGCCTCGGCCATGCGCGAGCACTCGATCCAGCCGATCGATCTTCTCGTCGTCAATCTCTATCCCTTCGAGGAGACGCTCGCTTCTGGCGCCGACAGCGCGACCCAGGTCGAGAATATCGATATTGGCGGGCCGGCGATGATCCGCGCCGGCGCCAAGAACCACGGCTATGTGACGACGGTCGTCGACCCGGCCGATTATGAGGCGGTACTGGCCGAGCTTGCCGCCCATGACGGCGAGACGCGCTTGGCCTTCCGCCGCAAGATGGCCGGCATCGCCTATGCCCGCACTGCGGCTTACGACGCGGCCGTCGCCGGCTGGTTCGCCAAGGAGATCGGGGACACGGCGCCCCGCCGCTTCAGCGCCGCCGGCACGCTTTCCGAAACCTTGCGCTATGGCGAGAACCCCCATCAGGCGGCCGGCTTCTACAAGAGCGGCGAGACGCGCTTCGGCGTCGCCACCGCTCGCCAGCTTCAGGGCAAGGCGCTCTCCTACAACAATATCAACGACACCGACGCCGCCTTCGAGCTGGTCGGCGAGTTCGACCCGGCCCGCATCAAGGCCGTCGCCATCATCAAACACGCCAATCCGTGCGGCGTCGCGGAAGGGGCGAGCATCGTCGAGGCCTATCGCAAGGCGCTCGCCTGCGACCCCGTCTCGGCCTTTGGCGGCATCGTCGCCCTGAACGCCCGGCTCGATGCCGAAAGCGCCGAAGAGATCGTCAAGGTCTTCACCGAGGTGATCATCGCGCCCGAAGCCGACGAGGAGGCCGTGCGCATCGTCGCCGCCAAGAAGAACCTTCGCCTTCTCGTCACCGGCGGCCTGCCCGATCCGCGCAGCGTCGGGATGCTCGTCAAATCGGTTGCCGGCGGTCTCCTCGTCCAGTCCCGCGACAATGGCGTCGTCGACGATCTCGATCTGAAGGTGGTCACCAAACGCGCGCCGAGCGCTCAGGAACTCGCCGACCTCACCTTCGCCTTCCGCATCGCCAAACATGTGAAGTCCAACGCCATCGTCTATGCGAAGGACGGGGCCACGGTCGGCATCGGCGCCGGCCAGATGAGCCGGGTGGATTCGGCGCGGATCGCGGCGCGAAAGGCGCAGGATGCAGCCGAGGCGGCAGGCCTCTCCAAACCCCTCACCAAGGGCTGCGTCGTTGCCTCCGACGCCTTCTTCCCCTTCGCCGACGGCCTCTTGTCGGCGGTGGAAGCCGGCGCCACGGCGGTCATCCAGCCGGGCGGCTCCATGCGCGACGAGGACGTCATCAAGGCCGCCGACGACAACGGCATCGCCATGGTCATGACCGGCATGCGCCACTTCCGCCATTGATCGAAAGCCTGAAAGCGCCGGTCGCCGAAATGGCGTATGGACCAATCAGCGGACCGATAGGCTCTGAGGAGCGTGAGGCCGATGCAGCCTGGCTATTCCACCTCGAGGAGTCCTCATGCCGCTTGAGACCGTTACGCCCTTCACGCCGCTCGCTTCGACCCTTGGCGGCGTCCTGATCGGCCTTTCCGCCGTTCTCGTCATGGCGCTGTTCGGCCGGATCGCCGGGATTTCCGGCATCACCACCGGCGCGATCCCGGCGCGCAGCGACGATTGGGGCTGGCGCCTGGCCTTCGTCCTTGGCCTCATCGCCGCCCCGCTGCTGGTCGGTCTCGTCACGGGGGAGACGATCCGCCAAACCGTGCCGGACAATCTGGCCGCGATGGTGCTGGCCGGCCTTCTTGTCGGCTTCGGCACGGTGCTCGGCTCGGGCTGCACCTCGGGCCATGGTGTCTGCGGGCTTGCGCGCCTCTCGGCCCGTTCGCTCGTCGCCGTCCTCACCTTCATGGCCTTCGCCTTCGCGACGGTCTTTCTCCTGCGTCACGTGGTCTGAGGGTTTAGTCCGATGCGTCTCGTCCTCGGCTTTGCCTCAGGCCTTCTCTTCGGGCTCGGCCTCATCCTTGCCGGCATGTCCAATCCGGCCAAGGTCCTCAACTTTCTCGATATCGTCGGCGCGTTCGATCCCTCGCTCGCCTTCGTCATGGGCGGCGCGGCCCTGACGACCTTCATCGGTTACCGCCTCGTCTGGCGGCGCGGCCAGCCCCTTCTCATGAGCGATTTCCAGATCCCGACGCGCAAGGATATCGACCGCGATCTCCTGACCGGCGCCGCGCTCTTCGGCATCGGCTGGGGCATTGGCGGTTTCTGTCCTGGCCCGGCCTGGACTGCTCTGCCCTTGGCGACGCCCGGCATTCTGGCCTTCCTGCCCTCGATGCTCGCCGGGATGGCGCTCGCCCTTTTCGTCAAGGGTCGGCGCTTGCGCATGGCCTGAGACGCGGGCATCGCATCGAGACGCCATCGATCCTCAATCGCCCGGTTGCCAGGGCGTTGTCGGCTCGTAACGGGCTTGGAGCTTTGCGAGGCAAAAAGGCGGCTCGTGGCATTCGGCAAGGGCCGAAAGCGGCGAGATGGCTTCGGTGAAGCGGATTTCGGCTTCGAAAGTGCCGGTCGGATTGGGAAAATCCTGCGCAAAGGCCGTGAGTGCCTGTTTGCTGTCCTCGCTGACAAGCGTATCGGTCAAAGCCTCGACACCCGCCGTGAATCTCTGCCGGTAGGCCTCGACCAAGCTTGCCGGATCGGTATCGCGCGGAAGCGTGGCGAGGAGAGGCGGAATGAGAAAACTCTCGACCAGCGAACGATTCTTGAGGGAAAGGCGTAGGCTTTCGACGCGCAGATCGGCCTTCTGCCAGTCCTCGATCGTGGCGTCTCCAGGCAGGCGAGACGTCAGGGCAAGGCTTGCGCGGCCCAAGACCTCGCCCGCCAATGAGAGTTCGGCGAGATGGGCGATGCCGCTGTCCGGGTCCCAATCGAAATCGAGCGTGATCGCGATCGGCTTTTGTTGCACCCGGAACTGGTAGTTCATCACCGGATCGTCGGTCTCGATGATCTGGATGATGTCCCGCGCCTTGACGCTCAGCGCCGTGGGCGGAGCGGCATGGGCGAGATCGGTGGGGTTTTCCGGCGCCTCCCACTGGCCGCGAATATCGAGCATGCCGATCTGCCAGCGCGAAATTCCCGTCTCTGGAAAAGGAACGAGGTTCCTGACGATGCATCCGTCCGGCGTCTCCTCGAAGGTCACACCTGCGTCGCGGGAACCGGCTTCGACCAAGGGCAGGGCGCGGACCATGTCGCAGGTGATCGCTTCGGGCGCGGCCTGAGCGATACCGGGCGCGAAAAGGTGGGCGAGCGTTGCGGCGATCGCCGGTCCCTCGAGAAGGCGTTTCATCGGGCCATCCTGGTCTTCGATCGCGCCTGCGATAACAAGGAGCGCCGCGCTTCTCGTTCCAAGCAGCCGCCCTTTCCTCATTGGGGCATAACAAAAAGCCGGCCAATGCCTCCAGGGCGACGGCCGGCTTCGATCATGGTTCTCGGTTTCGCTCGATTGACGCTGACGGGCACGACAGGGGCCCGGCTCCCCCGAGCGAGAGGTCCCGCCCTTTAGGCGTTCTGCTGAACCTGCTGGCGGGCCCGCTCTTCGGCCATGCGCTGCTGGAACAGCTGGGCGAAGTCGATCGGGTCGATCATCAGCGGCGGAAAGCCGCCATTGCGCGTGACGTCCGCGATGATCTGGCGCGCGAAGGGGAAAAGCAGACGCGGGCATTCGATGAAGAGGACCGGCACGCGGTGCTCGTCCTTGAAGTTCTGCAGGCGGAAGACGCCGCCATATTCGAGCTCGGCGTGGAAGAGCATCTCCTCGCCTTCGCCGGCCTTGGCGTTCAGCGTCAGGCGCACGTCGAAATCCGTCTGCGAACCGTCCACCGGATTGGCAGTGACGTTGACGCCTATATTGATGCCGGGCGCCTTCGTCTGATTGCGCAGGATCGCCGGCGCCTTCGGGCTCTCGAAGGAGAGGTCGCGAATATATTGGGTGAGGATGTTCAGGCTCGGCGCAACGCCGTTTGCCTGGCCTGCACCGGCTTCGTTCGGCTGGCTGGTCGTCTCGGACATGATGTCTCCCGTTTCTCGGACCATTCGTCGTCTAGCAGAAACGCGATGCAAGCCGGATGGCCCGCATCGGTCCATGCCTTCCGTTGGGGGCGAGCTAGCATGCGGGCCATCGGCCCACAAGGCGCGAGCCGGCCAAATGGCGGGCTCTCTCGCCGTCAGCGCTCATTCTTGGCCTGATGCGGCTCAATGCAGCGTTCGATTCGACGGATCGTCGGTGTTGTCGGCATTCCAGGGCGATGAGGGATCGGGCTGACGTCGATAGTCGTCGCCCGAAAGATCGACCACATCCGGGCGCCGCCCGGCCTCCGGGCCACTCGGACGGAAGGGCTGTTCGGGCCTGCCCGTGCCCGCCCCGCGCCCGAAATTCGCCGCCGCCTGGCCGCCGACCACGACCACCTTCGAGCGCAGGAAGCGCCACACGGCATCGCGAAGCTGGGGAACGAAGAGCAGGAAGCCGAGCGTATCGGTGACGAAACCCGGCGTTAACAGCAGAACGCCGGCGATCGCGATCATCAGACCGGAAACGAGCTCGCGGCCGGGCACGCGACCAGCGCGGGTCTCCCGCTGGATCGCGTCCAGCGTCGACAGGCCCTGGCGGCGCAGAAGCACCGAGCCGATCACGGCCGTCAGCACCACGAGGCCGAGGGTCGGCCAGAGGCCGATGGCGCCGCCGACAGCGATAAAGACGCCGATCTCGAGGACGGGCACCACCAATAGCAGGAAGGGGATCAGGGCAAGAGGCATCGGGGTCAGACATCCATCTCGAAGGAAAAGCCATGGCGCACAGAGGCCGATCCGGTTATGCATGCCGGTTCTGGCGATCTGCTTGGCGCCGCTCGATCGTTCCGGGCGGCAGGCCTCGCGCAAACCATCGTCAGGCCTCAACATAGGAAGCGTTCTTGCCGATTTGAATGCATCGGCGGCACTCTCTATATGGGCGACACGAAGAATGACGGTTTAAAAAACAGGCGGAGTTCGGCGACTGATGAGTTTTGGGACGATCTTCATAATCGTATTGGCGGCGATCGTCCTCTTTCAGCTCTATAATGTCTTGGGGCGGAGGACCGGTAACGAGCGACCACCTTTCGACCCCTACAGCCGGGACCGCAACACCGCGCCGAAGGACGAGGCGGCCGAGGCCGACAATGTGGTCACCCTGCCGAGCCGAAGGGTTCCGGCCGGCGAGGAAAGCGTTCCGGCAAGCATGCAATATGGTGAGATCGACAAGGTCGCCGAGCCCGGCACGCCGCTCAATAAGGAGCTGCGGCGGATCAAGGATGCTGATCCCGCTTTCGAGCCGGGCGAATTCGTCGAAGGTGCCAAGATCGCCTATGAAATGGTCGTCAACGGCTTTGCCGAAGGCGATCGCAAGACCTTGCAGAACCTCCTGTCTCAGGATGTCTATGAGGGCTTTGAGGCAGCGATTACCCAGCGTGAGGAGAGTGGGGAGACCATGCGCTCCTCTTTCATCGGCATCAACGACATCCGTATTGTCTCAGCCGAGCTGCGTGGGCGCGACGCTCTGGTCACGCTGCGGATCGTCTCGGAGATGATCTCGGCGACCCTGTCTTCCAATGGCGACGTGGTAGACGGCGATCTCGAAACCGTGGTCGAGGTTCGCGATATCTGGACCTTTGGACGCGACACGCGGTCGCGCGATCCGAATTGGAAGCTCGTCGGCACCGAATCCGAAGAATAGCCCGGCGGAGCGGACGCGATCATGCTCGAGGTCTTCAAGACCGAGCCGGACCAAGAGGCCATCAGAAAAGTCGCGGGTCATGCCGCGGCTTTTTCCGCTTTCAGGGCCAGCGCTCCCGCTCTCCTTGAAGGACAGTATGCCACGGGCCGTCTCGGGATCGACGCCGGCCTCTATGGGGACGCTGCCCGCGACGCTCTCGGCTTACCGGATATGATCGGCGAGACAGATGCCCTCGAATTTTTCGAGCGGCATTTTTGCTGTCTTTCGGTCGCGCCTTTGGCGGGCGAGACCCGCGAAACCGGCTTCGTGACCGGATATTACGAGCCGGAGGTCGAGGCCTCGCGCGTTCCGACAGAGACGTTCCGCCATCCACTCTATGCCCGTCCTTCCGATCTCGTCGCCGTCGACGATGTCACGAGGCCTGCCGGGCTCGACAAGAGCTTCGGCTACGCGCGACGGCTCTCCTGCGGCCTCATGACTGACTATCCCGACCGGGCCGCGATCGAGGCCGGGTTCCTCAAGGGTCGAGGTCTCGAAATCGCTTATGTGCGCGACGAGGTCGAGGCCTTCTTCATCCATGTCCAGGGGTCGGCGCGCCTCAGATTTGCCGATGGGACGGCGATCCGCATCGGCTATGCCGCCAAGACCGGCCATCCCTTCACCGCCATCGGCCGCCTTCTCGTTAAGACCGGCGCGTTGACACTTGCCGAAGCCGATATGGACGGCATCCGCGCCTATCTCGCCGCTCATCCGGAGCGCGTGCGGCCGATTCTCGACCAGAACCGCTCCTTCATCTTCTTTGCCGAACGGCCGATCGATGACCCTGAAACGGGGCCGATCGGCGCCGCGAATGTGCCGCTCGCGCCGCTCGCCTCGATCGCAGTCGATCGGGACCTTGCGACCTTTGGCGTGCCCTATCTCGTTGCGGCGCCGGAGCTTCGTCTGGATAAGACGCCCTTTGCCCGGCTCATGATCGCCCAGGATACGGGCTCGGCGATTATCGGCGCCGCGCGCGGCGACATCTTCGTCGGATCGGGTGAAGCGGCGGGCCGGATCGCGGGCCGCATTCGGCATGAGGCCCAATTGACGCTTCTCGCCCCGCCCGCCCTCGCCAAGCGGCTCGTCCCATGAAGCGGCGCAAGAAGACACTGTCCGAGGAGGATCGGCGGCTCTGGGCGAGCGTCGCGCGCACCGCCATGCCTTTGAAGGGGAAGGCACTGCCAGAGGTGCCCGAAGCGCCGGCGGAGCCTGTCCCGCCGCAGCCCGCCCCTCAGGCAAAATCCAAAGCCCAGCCGCCGGCTGTGGCGTCCTCACCGGCAAGCCGCCTGGCGCCTGCTCGCCTTCAAGCCGTGCCGCTTCGCCCGCAACCCTTGGAGCGTCTCGCCCGCCGCAAGCTCGCCAAGGGCAAACTCAAGATCGAAGCGCGGATCGATCTCCACGACATGACCCAGACCCGGGCTCATGACGCGCTCGCCGGCTTCTTACGTCAAGCACAAGGCATGGGGCTGCGCCATGTCCTCGTCATTACGGGGCGCGGCTCGCCGGGCGGCCCGCGCGGTATCCTGCGGCGCATGGTGCCGCTCTGGTTTTCGAGCCCGGACTTTCGCGGTCTCGTCTCCCATTTCGAGGCGGCGGAGCGCCATCATGGCGGGGATGGCGCGCTCTATGTGCGCGTGAGGCGCCCCTCATGACCCCCTTCGGCGAGCGGCTGCGGGCCTTGCGCCGTCGGCGCGGCGTCACCCAGCGCCAGATGGCCGAGGCCCTCGGCATTTCCAACGCCTATCTCTCGGCTCTCGAACACGGCCATCGGGGCCGGCCCACTTTCGATCTCCTGCATCGGATCATCGGCTATCTGGGCGTCATTTGGGACGAGGCGGAGGAGCTGCAGCGGCTCGCCGACATCTCTCATCCGCGCGTCACCGTCGACACCTCCGGCCTTTCTGCCGATGCGACGCGCCTTGCCAACCGTCTGGCGGAGACGATCCCGGTGATGGGGGAAGAAGATGTGACGGCGATCCTCGCCATCATCGAAGCGGCGGCGGAGCGGGACAAGCAGCGGAGGCGGCGGGTGCGGATCAAATAGGGTCGCTTTTGCGATCCCAATCGAGGCCCCCATAGTGGAGGCGCAGGATCGTGACTTGCTCTTGCGAAACCACGAAGGCAATCGTGATCCGGCGTTCAAAGCCGACGACGCGGAGCCCAGGCCGGATATCATCGCGTCGTCGGCCGCGCTCGGACGCCGTCGAAAGCCCCAAACAGGCAGCCTCAAGACGAGCGAGATAGCGCAAGGCCGTCGCAGGCCCCGCTCGCTCGGCGATCCAATCGCCAAGGATCAGGAGATCCTCTCGCGCCTCCGGCGAGAAGACGACCGAACGCGCCTTCACGCGCGGCGCTTCTACGGGGCTCCGTATCGCTCGCGCAGATCGGAGAACACCTGTTCGGCCGGTATTGCGTCATCGGGATCGGCTGCCATTCTGTCATAGATTGGCGCAACGTCGGATCGAAGCCAGCTCTCCAGCTTGTCCTCACGCTCCTTAAGCGCGTCGAGGCTGGCTTGCACGACCTCGCTCGGCGAGGCGTATGAGCCGGAGCGGACCATTTCGTCGACATAATCGGCTTGGCGAGGCGTCAGCTCGATACTGCGATGTTCGTTGCGATCCATGGGCTTGCCTGGTCTCTAAGCGCCGCGTCGTTCCGCATTCTACGCCTCAAGTCAGACTTCGTCACGCGTCGATCAAAAGAATGGACATCTTCTTGCCGGCCTCTTCCGCTCGCTCGTTCGGCCTTTTGCCGCAAGGCCTATAGCGCCAGAATATGATTGTCCCATTCGCGATCGGCTTGTCGATCGGCGGCTTGCTTGGCCAGATGGGTGACGAGGCCGTGGCCGCTGGTGGCGAGGAAGCCGGCACCGTCCGCGGCCAAGCCGCAGCCGTCGCGAACGGGGTGGCTCTCGATGAGGGACTTCTTGGTCGCATCGAGGATCATGACCTCGCCCCCGACCGGTGACGAGATCGCGATGCGTGTTCCATCGGCACTGGCGGCGACCGAGCCCACATAATTCGACAGGCGGGCGAGATCGCCTCTCGGCATTTCGATCAGAGAAAGACCGGCTTCGGGCGTGGCGAAGCCCAGAAGCTGCGGGGCGTCGGCGCTCGGCCCTTCATATTGGCAGCCGAACCAGACCTTGCGATCGGCATCGATGGCGAGATGGCGGATGGAAAGCTGGTGCAGGCTTTTCTCCAGCCTGTGCTTGGCGAGAAGGTCGCCGCTTTTTCGGTCGATAAGGACCAGCGAGGGCTCCATCGTCGCGAGATTGAGCTTCTGGCGGCCATAGTCTGGATGGGTCTCGATGCCGCCATTGGCGACGACGATGGTCTCCCCGTCCGGCATGAGCAGCGCCTCGTGGGTGTCCATGCCATGGGTGTCGAATTCGCCGATCCGCGCAAAATCGCGCTTCACGTCATAGACGCCGATCAGCCCGCGCGCGGCGTCATAGTCGTTTTCGGTCGCATACATCAGCCGCCCGTCGGGCGAGAAGAAGCCATGGCCGAAGAAGTGGCGCCCCTCGGCCGAGGTGAGGGTCTTCACCGTCTCGCCGGTCTTCGGATCGAAGACGACGGCGAAGGTGCGCGGGCGCCGGGCAAAAGCGACGGCGCGGTAAGACAGCGGATCGAAGGCGACGTCA
The DNA here is from genome assembly GCF_900176465.1 of Fulvimarina manganoxydans. Classification (GTDB taxonomy): domain Bacteria; phylum Pseudomonadota; class Alphaproteobacteria; order Rhizobiales; family Rhizobiaceae; genus Fulvimarina; species Fulvimarina manganoxydans. The sequence continues at coordinate 53,414 of NZ_FWXR01000023.1, read as the reverse complement.
TGGCCGCGATCGGGTAGGGCGACTTCCGAGACGATGCGCCCATCCTCGGCAAAGACCGCGCAGCCATAGGAGCCGTCGGGGCGTCGGCAGGCGCTCGCAAAGAGGGCGTCCGCGTCCTCGAAAGCCTCCGCCCGCCGGCCGATGAGGGTGCTGGCAAAGAGGGCGCCGGCCCCCGCCAGGAAGTCGCGCCGCGCCAGAAGCGGCGTTGCGAGGCGGTTGCGGATCGGGGGCATGGGCGCCTCCTTTAAGGTTGCGTCGTGAGGGGCCGTCTGGACGCTGCCCCCTGGTGTGCTCAATCGCCGTCGAGTGAGGAAAAGCCTGCCGACAGGCCGAGCGCCGGGGCGAGCTGATTGGCGAATTCCGATTGGAGGCTGCCAGTCACGATCAGCACATAGTCGAGCTTGTCCCGGTTCTCCTTGGAGACGACGACATCGGCGAGTGGAGCCGGAATGGCGTCGAGGGTTCGGCGGGCGTTGTCGAATTCGAAGCTGATCGCGTCCGGCAGATAGCTCGCCTGAGCTTCAGGCAGGATCTCGCCATATTGCGCGGCATCGAAGATCTGCCGCAGGCCGGTAAAATTCGCCGAGAGCGCCGCCAAAGCATTTTCCGAACGATGATAGAGAAACGCCTTCGGATTGGCGTCCTGCGCATCCTCACCGAGGGCGGGCTTCAGGCGTTGATCGCGGATCATCTCCAGCCCGTCGATGAAGATCGAGGTTATCTCCTTGAGGGAATCGTCCGCCTTGCGATAGGCGGTGTCGCTCTGGCTCGGATTGGTGAGGCGGCTGGTGATGCCCTCCTCATTGCCCCAGCCTGCCGTCACGGCTTCCGCGATGGAGACGATATTGTCGGCAATCGCCTTGGCGTAGCTGCAACGGAAATCGCCGCCTTTCGTCTCCAGCGTTTGGGAGCCGGAGCCGAAGAGGACGAATTCCAGCGCCGTCAGGCCCTGCACCGCGACCGATTTCTGCGCGAGCGTTGCGGGCGAGAGGGCGCTGTCGTCCTCGGTGTTGGCGAGGATCGCCTGAACCTGGCGCAGCGTCACCCCGCGCCGGTCCGGGAAAAACAGAATGCGCTCGAGACGATGGTCCTCGGTGATCGGACCGAAGCGGACGAATTCGATCGCGGCAAAGGCCTTGGCGAGTTGACCGAACCCCTCGCGTGCCGTTTGGAGCTGCACCTCGTCTGGCATTTCGCACAGGGCGCCGATCTTCGTCGCCTCTTCCCGGGCTGCGTCCTCGAAAGCCGAATAGCCGGGCCGGATCGCCCCATCGATGACATTCCAGACTACATCGAGTTTTTCCCCGGCGCTCGCCGTGGTGGGGGTCGGCGGCCCGTCTTCCTGGGCGCCGGCGGGCCAGGCCATGAGCATTGCCGTCATCGCGGCGAGAGCCGTAAACAGGATCGAAGGCTTCGTCATCGTCATAGGGACTCCAGAAAGGCGATCAGCGCATCGCGATCGCGTTTGTCCATCGCAGAATAGGCCTCCCTGGCGGCGGTTGCCTCCCCGCCATGCCAAAGGATCGCCTCTTCAAGCGTTCGGGCGCGCCCGTCATGGAGATAGAAGCTGTTGCCGTTGACGGTCTCGGTCAGTCCAATGCCCCAGAGCGGTTGCGTGCGCCATTCCCGGCCTGAGGCATCGCCCACCGGGCGGTGATCGGCAAGGCCTTCGCCCATATCGTGAAGCAGCATGTCCGAATAGGGCCAGATCAATTGGAAGCGCAGCGCTTCGTCAGCGGCCTTTCGAGAGGTGACGAATTTTGGGCGATGACAGGCGGTGCAGCCGGCCTCGTAAAACATCTGTTTGCCGCGCAGCACCGTCTTATCGCCCACGTCGCGGCGCGCCGGGACGGCGAGGTTCTGCGAATAGAAGGTCACGAGATCGAGGATGGGCCCCGGGGCTTCCACTTCGCCGAGCCGGGTCTGGACGCCGGAAGGCGCCTCGCGGCACAGGGTCTGGGCAATCGAGCACTCGCCGAAGGCATCGGTGACGAGCGGCGTCGAAATGCCGATATCGCCGGAAAAGGCTTCCGCCGATTGAACCTTGATCGAGGGGGTCGTCGCCTTCCAGCCGAAGCGGCCGATCGTCAGAGCGCCCGTCTCGGGATCGCGGACCTCGGACACCTTGCCGGAAATGCCGTCGCCATCCTTGTCCATCGGATCGGCGAGAGCGCGGATGTCGGCCTCCTCGATCGCCTCCAATAGGCCGAGGCCGATCATCGGATTGGCAACACGCGGCGAGAGCATGACATCGTCCGCCATCGGGCCGTATGCGAGATCGGCGACGCCATAGGTCGGCTTTCGCAGCGTGACCACCTCTCCGTCACTGAGCGTCACCGGCATGTCGTCATAGCGGATGGTCATCCGCCCTTCGGGCTTGATACCTGGAACGGCGAAATTCTGTAGCTGTCCCCCATAGGTCGGCTCGGGGATGCGGGTGAAGGTTTTCGAGGCGAGCCTTTCGCGCTCTTCGTCCGTCTTCGGGGGTACCGAGAGGCGCAGGAACATCGAGACCGCCGTCTCGCCTGGCGCCGGCGGGCGGCCGCGCCCATCCTTCAAATGGCAGCTCTGGCAGGCGCGGGCATTGTAAAGCGGTCCAAGCCCGTCCGAGGCATGGGTCGAGGAGGGCGAGGAGACCCAGAATTTGCGGAACAGGGCATTGCCGAGCTTGAACCGGTCTTCGGCCGCAAAGCTCTGATTGGCGGAGATTTGCGAGAAGGTGTCGCGATTGACGAGCTTGGTGGAGGTCGCCGCGCCCGCCGGCATCGCCTCGAAGGATTCGGGCTTGGAGAAGTCGGTCGCCGGTTCCGTGACGGCGCGAACGCGCTTCAGATCCTTCTCCGTCAGGTCGCTTCGCACATGGGATTGGCCGCCGAGGACCGCCGCGACAGGCGCGCAGAGGAGGCCTGCGACACTGACGACGGCAAAGAGGAGCGGGCGGGCTGCGGGCATGGCGAACAGGCGTCGATAGGAGAAATCCCAAAATGGCGGCCTCTGCGGAGGCCGCCATCTCGGCGGTATTGAAGTCTTACTGGAAGACCGCGTCCACATTGTCGAGGCTGTCGGAGCCTTCGATGGTCACGTCGCCGAGATCGAGGGCCGCGACGGCGCGCTCGATCGTCCGGGTCTGGGCGATGAGACCGTCGATCGCCTTCTGGACGCGGGCATTGCCGTCCGCATTGCCTTCGCCGATCTGCTGGTCATAAGCCTCGCCGCCTTCGGCCGCGTCATAGACGGCGCGCATGGCGGTCAGCGTGTCCTGAAGGTCGGACTTCAGCTCCTTGTCGACCTCGGGCGCCTTGGCCTCGACGAGATCGGAGACCGAAGGCCCTTCGACCGTCGAGCCGTCGATGCGCTCATAGCTGCCGGTATAGACATTCTCGATGCCGACGACGTCGTAATAATGGGAGACATGGGTGTTGTCGGAGAAGCAATCATGCTCCTCCTCAGGGTCATGGAGGAGAAGGCCAAGCTTCATGCGCTCGCCGGCAAGTTCGCCATAGGAGAGCGAGCCCATGCCGGTGAGGATCGCCGAGATGCCGGCGGTCGGATCGTCGAGGAGGGCCTTACGCGCCGCCCCGTCTTCCTGCCAATTGCCCACCATCTCCTCGAGATCGGAGACGAGGAGTTCGCTCGCCGCATTCAAATAGGCGCCGCGCCGGTCGCAATGGCCGTGGGTGCAAGCCTCGCCGGTCGCGAAATCCGTTGCAGGGCGATCGCCGGCCCCGGCCTCGGTGCCGTTCAGATCCTGGCCCCAGAGCAGGAACTCGATGGCGTGATAGCCGGTCGCAACATTCGCCTCGACCCCGCCGGCTTCCTGAAGCTTGTCCTGCAGCAGCTCGGGCGTGATCGTCGTCACATCGATCGTCTCGCCGCCAAGAGTGATTTCCTCATTGGCGATGACATTGGCCACATAGAGCGGATTGGAATCCGACTCGGTGCCGTAGCCGGCATCCACATAGTCGATCAGCCCCTCGTCCAGCGGCCAGGCATTCACCCGGCCTTCCCAATCGTCGACGATCGGATTGCCGAAGCGGAAGGCTTCGCTCTGCTGATAGGCCGGGCGGGAGGCCTTCCAGGCGTCACGAGCGGCTTGGAGCGTCTCCGCGCTGGCATTTTCGGTCAGCGCCTTGTTCGCCTCTTCCAGCGCCTTGGCGCGCGTCAGGGCGTCTTCATAGGTCGCAAGCGCGATGTCCGCATAGTTTTTGAGAACCGCTTCCTGGCTCGGGGTGTCGCTTTGGGCGAAGGCGGGCGCGGCAAGCGCCAGAAAGGAAACGGATGCGGCTCTGCCAGCCACGCGAAGGATCGAGGACATGACGGTCAAGCTCCTGCCGGGGACAAGGCCCGGTGCTCTTCAAGACGGTTCGGGCGAACGGGCGCGAAGGCCCGGACCGACGGCTAAGCAGATGGCGCCTGATTGTCAAACAACTTCGTGAAGTCTGGAATTGTTCTATTTCTAGATTGCCAATTTGGAATGATTCTATTCTTAGATTTACTATTCGGCCAGTCTGATCCTATGGAAGGCGTCCGATCCGCTCCGTCAGAAGCTGAAAGAAGCCATCGCTATCGCCCGAGCGCACCCAGACAGCGTTCTTGTCCCGGTCCGTCACGCCCCAATAATCGACGACGGTCATGCCGCGCGTCAGCGGCGAGCCGGTTTCGATCTCCACATTGACGTGGCGGGTCTTGAAGAGCTCGGGCTTTAGGACGAAAGCGGTCACGCAAGGATCGTGAAGGGGCGCGCCTTCCCAATTGTATTTCTCCACATCGAAGCGCTCGGAGAAGGAGAGCATCGCCGCCACCGCTTCGCCCGAGCGGTTGCCGAGGGCCCGGAACGCTTCGATCCGCTCCTTGGTCGAGCGCATGAAATGGGTGACATCGAGGGGGAGTACGGTGATCGCCGCGCCCGAACGGAAGACCGCGCTCGCCGCCTCCGGATCCACATAGATGTTGAACTCGGCCGTCGGCGTGATGTTGCCGCCCTCGAAATAGCCGCCACCCATCAGGACGATGTCCTTCAGGCGCTTGGCGATATCCGGCGCCTTGGCAAAGGCAAGCGCGACATTGGTGAGCGGTCCGAGGCACAGAAGCCGGATCGCGCCGGGCTCGTGGGCGCGCACCGTCTCGATCAGGAAATCGACACCGTGGGTCTCCTTCGGCTTTGTCACCGGTTCGGGCAGGTCCGGCCCGTCGAGACCGCTCTCCCCATGAACATGCTCTGCGGTGACGAGGCTGCGGCCGAAGGGCTTTGTGCAGCCGGGATAGACCGGGACCTCCGGCCGGCCGGCCAATTCGACCAGCTTCAGAGCGTTCCGGGTCGTCAGATCGAGCGGGATATTGCCGGCGACGGTGACGATGCCGAGAAGCTCGATCTCGTCGGGCGAAGCGAGCGCGGTCAGGATCGCGACCGCGTCGTCCTGGCCGGGATCGGTGTCGAAGATGACTTTCTGCGCCATGGCCGCGCCCTTTTGAAAAAGCGTTTCGTCGGAAATTTGGACTGCCGGCTTATGGGCCAGGACGAAGGGCTCGGCAACCGAGGGCGCTTTCGCCGATCGCGATCGTTTGCGGCGCGTTAGGCTTTTTCACCTTGGCCGCCCCTTTCGACTGCGGTCTCTGCGTTCCGCCCAACGGTTTCAACCGCACTTCCAATCCGTTGCCCGGATGCTGTCTCGATTCGAAATGGCCGGTCGCGCGCAAGAGATCCGAGAGTTTCTTATGTCCATAGGTGCGTGGTTCGAAATCCGCCGCCAACTGTTTGATCTGGCTGCCAAAGGGGCCGAGATGCACCCAGCCGTCTTTCGCATCCATCTGGGCCATGGTTCGCGTGAGGATGGTCATTGCGGATAGAGGCGCTTGTCCTTTCGGCTTGTCGGTCCCTGCTTCCGTCTTCTTCGCAGCCGGCGGCTTTGCCCCTGCCAATTTCTCAAGAGGAACGAAGTCGAGACAGGCCTTGCGAAAGGCTTCGCAGGTGGTCTGCCGGCCGAAGCCGAAAACGTCGAGCCCGGCTTCTCGAATTCGAAGGGCGAGGCGGGTGAAATCACTGTCGGATGAGACGAGACAGAAGCCATCGAAGCGAGCGCTGTAAAGAAGGTCCATCGCATCGACGACCAGTGCGATGTCGGCTGTGTTCTTGCCCTGGACGGGCGCGAATTGCTGAACCGGCTGAACGGCGAAACGGGCATGGGCCTCTGCCCAGCCTTTCAGGCGCCCATTCGCGAAATCGCCATAGACGCGCCGAAGGCTGGCCTCGCCCAGACCCGCGATATGCCGAAAGAGGCCTTCGGCAACGATTGAGGAGACGTTCTCCCCGTCGATCAGGACGGCCAGACGCTTCGGATTGCGAGTTCCTAATCCGCTCAAGAGGCGTCCTCCGGCCGGTTGATCGCCCGAACAATCTATCAAGCTGCGGTTGCGTAAACTTTAAGACGGGCGACTGGTCTCTTCCTGAGAGAGCTTTCCGGTTACGCGAAACAGGCGCAGGTCTTGGCGCGCACCGATCCTGCCGCCTGTGCTAGGATCGCTCGCACGTCAACCAGGATGAGCGAACCATGCCGGAACTCAGGAAGAGCGTATGGGACCTGCCCTCCTTCCTCGAATGGGAGGCGGCTCAGGAGAAGCGCTACGAATTGGACGCCGGCGAGCCGCGCCTGATGACGGGGGGCAGCCAGGCCCATGCGCTGATTGCGAGCCGTCTGCTCGCGCTTCTATGGCAGCGCCTTGAGGGCAGGGGCTGCCGTCCCTACGGCTCCGATCTGCGCGTGCCAATCCCTGCGACGGGCAATTGCCGCTATCCCGATGTCACCATCGATTGCGGCGCTTTCGATCCATCGGCTCATGAAGCCTCCGGCCCGACTGTCATTTTCGAGGTGCTGTCGTCGTCGACGGCCTGGTTCGATCAATCCCGCAAGTTCAGGGACTATGAAAGCCTGCCGAGCCTTCGCCAATATATCCTTATCTCCCAGTCCGAGGTGCGGGTCGATGTCTGGCGCCGGGGCGAAGGGGGCCGCTTCGTCATTGCCGCGCTCCTGCACGAGTGTTCGCAGAGCCTGTCCGTCGAAACCTGCGAGACGCCGATCCCGCTCACCGCGCTTTATGCCATGACCGGTCTTTGCCAAGAGGCCGTGTCAAAATAGCGGAGGAGAACTCGGCCTGTCCGTCACGGCGAATCTCAGCCGTCGGATCGAGCGCCCTTCCAGCGCCGACGGCGATTTTCCCAGCGCACGGCCAGTCTGCGCCGGAACCGTCGGACGGGCGCCACGTCGACCGACAAGACGATGAGCCCGAGCGGGATCATCCAGAAGCCGAGGACGGGGAGAAAGCCTAAAATGCCGCCAATGCAGAGTGCGACGCCGAGGGCGATCCGCAAGGGTCGGCTGCGCGGCAGGCGCATCTTTCGACCGAAGAGCTCGATCGTCGGCCCATGTCGGGGCGCATGAGACCGCTCCCTTGCGCCAGGTTCGACAGGTTGCAAGTCGGTTCGTGAGGGCGTCTTCATCGTTTGCGGCAGATGGGAGCCGCAGGCGGTCGCGGAAAGGAGGGGCGACCGAAGGAGCGGGATTTGCGCGATCACGCTTGAGCGAGCCGAACGCCTTCGGCCTGTTTTCAGCGGCGACCGGGACGAAGCTTCCGGCTGAACCCAGCCCCGAGGCCCCAGTCTCAGCCTCGGACACACTCATCGGTCCGCTATGGCCCCGTAAAAGGCCCTTGTGCGAAGGCTTTGGCGGCGCCGATCGATTTTTTCGCCGATACGGCTTGGCAAGTCGCCCGCGCCTTTGCTATAGGGCCGTCATCGCGATGCGGCGCTCGGCGCTGCACCCTTCGCGTTCCCCGGTAGCTCAGTGGTAGAGCACTCGACTGTTAATCGATCGGTCGCTGGTTCGAATCCGGCCCGGGGAGCCATTTTCTCGCTCAAAGTCCAGAAAATCCTGGGTTTCCAGGCATCTAGCGTTCCCCGAGGTACACTTCCGGTTACACCGAAGGTACCCTATGCTAATCGACGTGCGACACATCCAGAAACGAAAAGCGTCCTGGTACTACCGGCGAAAAGTCCCGGCTTCTCTCCGTGCTGCGATCGGCAAGCGGGAGATCGTGCTTCGGCTGGCCGGCTCGGAAGCGGAAGCCATCCGGCTCTATCTGTCTGTTCATGCCGAGGTAGAGCGCCAGCTCGCCCAGGCGGCAAGGGTGACGCCTGCGGCTGCATCGCGTGAAGATCAGACTGCGCTTGAGGTGGCGCGTGAGGCGGCTCGCCGTGTTGCCGCGCTTGGGCTCAACTCCGAATGGACGCCCGACGAAGAGGATGCGAACGAGGAAGGCGGGCGCGAAGCTATCGCTGATGCGGTCCTCAAAGGCTATCACAGGGACGAAGAGGGCGACCCCATCGGTCTCTCTCAGGCTGACGAGGCGTTCCTAAGCGCCCTATACCGTGGTGCGACTGCGAGACGGCCTGACCCAACCCTTGATGATGCGAAGCGGCTCTACGAGAAGGAGCGGGTCCGAGACAGCAAGAAGAACAAGGACGAATTGGAGCGGGTCTTCAAGCTCGTCGCTCAAGCCATCCCGTTGACCCGGACCCTATCCAGCCTCCGCCGAGACGATGCGAAGGAAGTTCGCTCGGTCATGCTGGACAGTCGGCGTCCTTCATCGGTGGATCGCTATCTCAATACGGTTCGCGCAGTCATCAATCATGCGATTGAAGAGTTCGACCTCGGCACGCTCCGCAATCCATTCATGAAACTGAAGGCTGACGTTCGGGAGAACGCTGAGCCGGAACGCAAGGTCAAGCGACCGTTCACGGAAGATGAGGTCCAGGCCATCCGAAGGCGCGTTCTATCGATGGCGAAGGACGATCTAGCTCGCATATGGATCATTCTAGAGAACAGCGGCTGCCGACTCTCCGAGGTTTCTGGTCTTCGCCGTGTCGATGTTCATCTCGAAGACGCCATCCCGCATTTCGACGTTGAATGGCACGAGGCGAGAAGGATTACGACGAAATCCTCTCAGCGCAAGGTGCCTCTCATCGGGCCAGCCCTCGAAGCCATGCGCGAGGCGGTCGAAGCGACCGATGGTCCGTTCCTGTTCCCCGACTACTGCCGTGAGGGTGGGGGTGGAGCGGCCTCAGCGGCACTCAGCAAACACGTTCGAGCCGTAACGGCCGATCGCAAGGTGACGACGCATTCGCTTCGTGATCGGATGAAAGACCTTCTCCGCGTCGCAGACGTTGAGGACGCCGTTCAGGACATCCTTCTCGGGCACGCATCGGGTAAAACCGCGTCGAACTACGGCGGCGAGCGAGCGCGCCTCCAGGTTGCTGACAGAGCCCTCCGGCAAGCGCTCGGCTTCCCTCCCCCGGAACGCACCTAAGCGTCCCTCATCATTCCCCATCGGCTTCCACGGACGTTCACTCGCGGCCGGCCGATGACGCACGTCTTCCCAACCGCAGCCACAGGAGAACACCATGCGCGGTTTCTACGTCACCCTCCTGTTCCACCTCGGGAGCCTACGGATCGAACTCGTGCCGCATTCGGTCGGCTTCGGAGCGGAGCGATCATCCGCAAACGATGTCGATTTCTTCGCCGGCCGGCTCACCGGATGCTGGTCTCGCCACCGCGAAGGCCGCTTGAGCGCACGGAAGGGCTGAGGCGATGGACATGGTTCTTGCGATTATCGCCGGCCTTGGCACCTTCATCGGCCTGAACATGGTCTTTGGACTTGTCACCGCGCTCGCCTGCGGCGCAAGCCAGTTCATGAATGTGATGCTGCGCTTTTCCTACTTCGCCCTGCCCATCCGAATGCTCGGCTGGTTCACCAGCGCCTGGATTGCGATCGACGTAGGCGCATCCATCGTCGGCTAGGACTACCCGGGAGGGGCATCCAAGCCTCTCCCCTCCGGTCGCATCAACCGTGCGAACGATTGCAATTCGTCCCTCTTCGTGGCGAAAGTCGGCACGGGGAATACCGGGGGATGCATGACGCCGCACGATTTCATCAAGAAGTGGTCGGGGACGAAGCTCAAAGAGCGCGCAGCCGCACATGAGCACTTCCTTGACCTCTGCCGCCTTCTCGAAGAACAGAGCCCGGCCGAAGCGGACCCCTCAGGCCTCGACTATGGTTTTGAAAAGGGCGCGACGAAGACCACGGGCGGCAAGGGGTTTGCCGATGTCTTCAAGCGCGGCTGTTTCGGCTGGGAGTACAAGGGCACCCATGCGAACCTCGATACCGCCTTCGCCCAGCTTCAACGCTACGCGGTCGCCCTCGACAATCCGCCCCTGTTGATAGTCTCCGACATTGGCACGACCATCCGCATCCATACCAACTGGACGAATTCGGTCTCGAAAATCTACGAGATACCGATCGCGGATATCGCCGATGCGGACAAGCGTGGTTGGCTGAAATCGGCGTTCACCGACCCGGAAGCCCTACGACCTAAGAAGACGCGGCAGGAACTGACCGAGGAAATCGCCGGAGAGTTCGCCGCTCTCGCCAAGTCGCTGCGCGAGCGCGGTCATCTGCCGGAAGAGGTGGCGCATTTCATCAACCGCCTCGTCTTCTGCATGTTCGCTGAGGACGTAAACCTCCTGCCATCAAAGCTCTTCACGCGGATGATCGAGCGAGCTCTGGATGAGCCGGCCGAGTTCGAGAGCTTCGCCCGCGATCTCTTCCTTGCCATGAAGGATGGGGGCCGTGTCGGCTTCGATAAGATCGCATGGTTCAATGGCGGGCTGTTCAACGACGATCTCGTCTTCCCGCTCACCAAGGACGAACTGAAGATCGTCCACAGGGCCGCCATCCAGTATTGGTGCGACATCGACCCGTCCATTCTCGGAACGCTGTTCGAGCGCGGCCTCGACCCCGACAAGCGCAGCCAGCTCGGCGCCCACTATACCGACCGCGACAAGATCATGATGATCATCGGGCCGACCATCGTCGAGCCCCTGGCCGCCGAATGGAGCGAGGCCAAGGGTCGTATCGAGGGCTTGATGGCGAAGGCGGAGGCTGCCAAGGGTGGGGCGCGCACGAAGGCCAAGAACCAGGCCCAGACGGTGCTGGATGAATATCTGAAGCGCCTTGCGGACTACCGCGTGCTCGACCCGGCCTGTGGTTCGGGCAACTTCCTCTATGTCGCACTTCGAGAACTGAAAAACCTCGAACACCGTGCCCAGGTGGAGAGCGAGGCTCTTGGCCTGCCGCGCGGCTTTCCGCAGATCGGCCCCGAAGTGGTGCGCGGTATCGAGATCAACCCCTATGCCGCCGAATTGGCTCGGGTATCCGTCTGGATTGGTGAAATCCAGTGGATGCTGAAGAACGGCTTCAACGCCTCGTCAAACCCCGTCCTGAAGCCATTGGAGACGATCGAGTGCCGAGATGCGCTCCTCAGCGAAGATGGCGATGGCAACATCGTTGAAGCGCAGTGGCCAAAAGCGGATGCGATCATTGGCAATCCGCCATTCCTCGGCGATAAGGTTATAGTTGGAGAACTTGGTGAAAAATACACGGGATGCGTTCGGAGCATTTACTCTGGCAAAATTCCAGGCGGTGCGGACCTTGTTGTCTACTGGATCTGGAAAGGGTTCCATTCGATCCAGAAATATTCGACAGAACGCGTTGGCTTCGTTGCTACTAATTCAGTAAGGAATGGTGCAAGTCGCAAAGTTCTAGATCAAGTTGTTGATGAAATACGCTTGATCGCGGCGTGGAGTGATGAGCCTTGGACAGTCGAGGGTGCTTCAGTTCGGGTCTCTCTGATCGTTTTCGGTAAAGCCGATCATAAAAATATTGCAACACTGAACGGAAAGCCGGTCAAAAAAATAAATTCTGACCTAACGAGCAGCAAATTCGATCTTACGAAGCGAGAGAAGCTTGAGCAAAATAAGAGAATATCCTACGTTGGTGTGATATATAACGGACCATTTTTTGTCGCACCTGAATTGGCAAGAGATTGGTTGCTCCAACCTCGGAATGTTGATGGTTCGCAAAACAGCGAGGTGCTGCGCCCATCCATGAATGGAGACGATTTCAATGGAAATCGGCCAGACCGCTGGGTAATTGATTTTGGTCCTAAGCGAGATGAGCAAAGTGCTGCGCTTTTCCAAGAGCCTTTCTCCTACTCCGAAAGGAATATCAAATCATACCGTCAGAGATTAGATGATAATAGTAATTTCCGTCGTCCGCACGGCTAGTGACCGCGATAGATGGTGGATACATAGCCGATCTCGCGGCGCTATGCGGAAGGCTCTTGAGGCTCTAGATCATTACATCGCGACGCCGATGGTAACAAGTTACCGTAATTTTGGTTTTCTCCACAAGGCAATACTTCCAGATCAGAAGCTCGTGATTTTTGTGAGGGATGACTTTGCGTTTTTTGGCATTTTGGAAAGCCGGTTTCATTTCGTCTGGACTGTTGCGACCTGTTCGTGGATTGGTTCTGGAAATGACATCACTTATTCAAATACATCGGTTTTCGAAACCTTCCCCTTCCCCGAGGGCCTGACGCCGGACATCCCCGCTGGCGACTATGCTGAGAACCCGCATGCGATTGCCATCGGCAAGGCGGCGGCGCTCCTCAACGAGCGGCGGGAGAACTGGTTGAACCCGCCCGATCTCGTGCGGCGCGAGCCCGAGGTGGTCGAAGGGTTCCCCGATCGCATTCTCCCGGTCGATGAGAAGGCCGCTGCCATCCTCAAGAAGCGGACCCTGACGAACCTCTACAATGAGCGGCCGGCATGGCTGGTCAATGCTCACAGGGCGCTGGATGAAGCCGTGGCGGGCGCCTATGGCTGGCCGGCCGACCTCTCCGACGACGAAATTCTCGCACGCCTCTTCGCCCTCAATCAGGAGCGAGCGGCAAAGGAGCAGGCGGGATGACGATAATAGAGGCTAGACGCCTGGAAACTGGCGATCGCCGCAGACGCGAATGGCACGTTTGGGACAATTGGATGAAGCATGCTGCTCAATTATGCGGGCGCTTCTATGGTGAAGTCGAAACAGACGATCCAGATATGTTTAATGACCCGTTCGCTTATAATGAGACTGCGAGTGTTTCTCTTCTTGCCTCCGCTGCAGCTTGTGCGGGCTATTTGGGATTGGCTGAATTCACCACATGGAAAAGAAGTCGTGCCGATCGCAGGAAAATCACTCATGGACGTTGCGACCTTTGGCTTTGCGAAGAGGCATCGTGGGCATTCGAATTTAAGCAGGTCAGGGGTTCCAGCGTTGGCGTAAAGCGCATTGAGGGCGCGATGCGAGACGCTGTTGATTGTGCAAAGCAAATCCGTGGCAATGATGCGGATGCTGCAGTTGCCGGATTGATCTTATCGCTAGCCTTCTGGGAAGGAGAAGAGCGGGAACGTATTCGGTCCAGGATAGAGGACTTCGCACTTGGGGGTGCATCCGCTGATAGATATGCGTGGCAGATATCAGGGCCGAAAACAGTCGATGAGAACATTCAGAAATGCGAGACGTTTTTGCTTTTTGATGTCGTTGAACGCTTCTAGGTGAGAGCGCTGTGACGACGATCTGGGGCATCCACATGGGGCGCCATCACGAAAACTGGCCGATCAAGAATGGCTACGTCTCTCTCGGCTGGTCCGCGCTAGGCGACCTGAAGACCAGCGCCTGTTTCAAGCGTTCGTGTCATGGCGTGCATGCCGCATTGAAGCGCAGGGCAGGGACTGCGGCATCGGAAACGACACAGACACCCCGTCACACTGAGGCGCCTGTATCATCCGCCATGAGTAGCCGAAGAGGCCCCATTGGAAGTTGGTGTGTCCGATAGGATGCGGTGGACCGACCCTTTACCAATGCCAAGGCGGCTGGCGATCTGGCCCATGCTCAAGCCTTCGGACGCCAGGGAGCGGACTTCATCGGCCCTGACGCGTGCTGTCGGCTTCCGCCCCTTATAAGCGCCTGCAGCCTTCGCCTTCGCGATGCCCTCGCGTTGACGCTCCAGCATCATCTCTCGCTCGAACTGAGCCACGGACGCCATGACGTTGAGCATCAGTGCGCCTGTGGGCGTCGAAGTGTCGATGTTCATGGCTTCGATGCGGAGAGCCACGCCCTTCGCCTTCAGGCGTTCGACGATCTCCCCCATGTGGACTACGGAGCGAGCCAAGCGGTCGAGCTTGGTCACTACAAGGGTGTCACCGCTCCTTGTGAAGGAGATTGCGGCTTCCAGCGCTACCCGCTCGCCGACTGACGAGACCTGTTCCTGAAAGACACGTTCGCACCCGAGCGCCGTGAGGTCGCGCACTTGAGCTTCTAGGCCCGCCTCCTGTTCGAGCGTCGAGGTGCGGGCATAGCCGATGAGCATGGGGGCGATCTCCGTTCCAATAGAGTCATAGACGTATGGCCGTAGCCGTTCCAAAACGCAATAGGCATTTCATTGGAACGGCCCATTGGGGCCTCTGGAACGGTCCAAGAGGGCCTGCCGTGTGGAACGATAAGCTCAATCAGGACGCCATGCGTTCACGATGCGAAGGTGCCGAGCGAGCGGAACCTTGGGAGCATCATGCTTTCGATCTCGACCAAGACGCATTCGAGTTCCGTGGCTGCATCGCTCTGTGGTGCGTGCTCGAAGATCGTCTGATCAATGGCATGAGCCGAGGCGTAGACCGGCCGGATATGAAGCTCGGACATGAGCATGGGAAAACCGTGCCGAAGCGCCAAACGCCTTAGCCGCGCCCCAGTACGTGAACCGGTGATTGTTCGACTGGCGAGGAACGCGACCCGAGCATAACCAGTGGGTGAGGCTTCGCGAGCCGCGCTCCGCAAGAGCTCGACCGCTTCGTCTATGTCTTCCTCCGCTGTGTCCAGGACGAAGACGGCAACGTCGGACGATCGCAGGACGGCAATCTTGCGGACTAGATCGAGCGATGGTCCGTCAATGAACGTCATGTCGACTGTAGGACTTGGTCCCGATTGGTTGAAGCGGTCCTCGGCACCCTCGAAGCGAGCCACACCGAAGGGCAGGCACTCCCGACCTCGCGCCCAGGCAAGGCTTCTAGCGCCTTCGCCCGCATCGAGTAGCAGCGTTCTACGCGTTCGGGAGAACCAGCCTGCAGCATTCACCGCAAGCAAGGTCTTCCCCGCGCCGCGTCCTGTGGAGACAAACGAGATGACCATGAGAATCCAGCCAAATACCCTATGAATATTTCCTGTATCATCTCATTCGCTTATTGGCATCCTAAAAATCACAGGGCCACGGGGGGAGCGGATATATTCCCTATAGTGGATAGGTGCTTCCAATTTTTTCAGTTAAACTTTTGCGCCCCTCCATTTGGGGTCCGATCAAAGCAAGCTCGATCCTCCTCCCCTGACCGATGGACGCCACCTCGAAAGGACCACCAGGAGCGAGGGGGTCATAAATTAGGACCCGTAAGCATTATGACCCCTTATCCTCCATCTTGCTCGATCAGCCTCTAGAAGGGCACCAGATCGTCATCATCGTATTCCTGGTCGCCATCAACATACTCCGAGAGGTATTGCACGAGTTCGCCAAGCCTCCGGCCCATATATTTCTCCAAGGTCATCGCCATGAGCCTTGGACGGTCAGCCAGGTGAGTGGAGAAGGCTCGGGCCATGCGGTCGGCCGCCACGTCCGATTGCTCCTCCAGTTCAGCGTCTGGATCAAAGTCAGCGGTGTTGGCTCCGCTTTCGCCCTTCGCCGCCTTCCTGGCCGCCCACCATTCCTCATACCCGTTGGCATCCTCCCCAAGCATCTGCAGTGCCTTACGCATAATAGTCACCTGAGGCTTCAAGATGCCGGTAGCCTTGATGATCTCTTTCGAGGTGAACCCACCAATGCGGACTAGCTTCCAGGCTCCATTCTGGCGCTGCTGATTATCCAGGGTCAGCGATAGGCGTGAGTTGACCTCAAGGCTATGCGTGAGGGCTTCACGTGGCGAGCCATCGAAATATGCCACAGGGATGGCCGAAGTCCGCCCGAGGGCGGCATAGGCTGCGAGGCGGTGATGGCCGTCGACGAGAAAGAACATGCCCCCAAGAGGAAGAATGAGGATGGGATCGAGCGCGGTGTCGTTCGCCACCAATCGCTTCAGTTGCTGGACGTGATATTCGTTAAGGCCAGACCGATGCGAGAACAGCTTGAGCTCAATGATGCTGCGCACTGGAAGGCTCGTAGGAAGATCGGCCCTAAAATCCGTCCGAAGAGCTTCCAAGGTCGCGATTGCTTTCTGGTTGTCGGCATACGCCAGGGCAAGTTTTTCTGTTTGATTGATGTGGATGTTCATCTGGTTTCTCGCGGTAGTCGCGTGCAGACGCGGCCGGCCGTGCGCCAGCCCCTGCTGATTGATGGTGGGGTGATTGAGAAAGATCAGGATGCATCGTGAGCGAGCGAGACCGGACCTTCCTCTAATTGGGTGGGGTAAAGTTCGAGGGCGAAGATTGGACGAGAAGCTAACTGCGCGCCCTGCGCACGGCCTCGTCCCTCGCTTGGGTCGCCAGCCGATCGGCCCTCTCGTTTCCTAGATGCCCGGCATGGCCCCGCACATGGACCCAAGCCACCTCTCGCGCGGCTTCAGCAACCATGAGGTTTTTCCAGAGGTCGGCATTGGCCACGGCCTTCCCGTCCGACTTCCTCCAGTCCTTCGCCGCCCAGCCTTCAACCCATTAGTTCATGCCATCGACCAGATAGGCGCTATCAGAGACGATGATGGCAGGTGTGTCGTTCACCTCCAGCGCCCTGAGACCCACCAAGGCCGCTCGCAGCTGCATGCGGTTGTTCGTGGTCTTCAGCTCCGCGCGCTTGATCTCGCGCTCTTTGAGCATGGTCAGGCCGTCGAAGAGCTGAAGGAGAGCAGCGCATCCCCCTGGGCCTGGGTTCCCGCTGCAGGCGCCATCCGTGTGGATAAGGTAATGTCGGCCTGCTCGAATGCCGGCGATGGTGTCTTCGGTGTTCATGGAATTTCCCTTGATGATGATCGGTTGACGCAAGCGTCTCACCAAAGGGGTGGGGTATTTCCGGTGACCCATTTCACCGGGCATGGGAGTGGCCAAAGGAGATCGGGCAGACAACCGAGCCGGCGTCCGCTTGAATTGGGGCGTCTATTCGTTTTGTCGCTTGACGACGAGGTACACCACAGGCTACCTCACGAAGTACACCGATGGAATTTTCCTCGGGAACAATCTGCGCTGAAGCCCTTGCATAGTAGGGCTTTGAGCAAGGAAGAGGCTCCAGTTCGATTGTGCCGGTTGTCCGGCCCGGGGAGCCACTCTTCCAAACGAATAGCTTTCAGATCTCTCGTGCTTGCCTGGCCGTTTCGTATGGCCTGGTCGCGTAAAGTGCCCATCTTCGAATGCAGCGCTTATCGGAACGATCCGGGGTCGGGCTTGATGCCGGCATGAGACACGACGCGCCATCGTTTGTGCCCTTTCTTTTCCCCTCCTTCACGTTTCTCATTTGGCGCGCGAGAGCCAAGTCTCTGATGTCATTGGCTGGCTATGCGCCCAGCTGGGCTGATCGTCGCATGCCACGACACCTTTCGGAGGATCGCCCCATTTACCCCACCTGAACAGGGGATATTTGGCGGTTTTGACGCCGGCGAACCCATCGTCGTCATCTTCTCGAAAAGGTCTATGACCATGAACATCAAGGCAGATATCCCCAATCGCGGCCAGTGCCCTTTCGGTGGCACCCGGATCGGGGGTGCGATCGGTTCCGAGCCGACGCTCGAACATTGGTGGCCGAACCGGCTGAAGGTCGAACAGCTTCACCAGAACCCGGCCGAGGCCGATCCTCTGGGCCGCGACTTCGACTATGCCAAAGCCTTCAAGACGCTCGATCTCGAAGAGGTCAAGAAGGACATCAAGGCGTTTTTGACCTCCTCGGTCTCTTGGTGGCCTTCGGATTACGGCAATTATGGGTCACAAATGGTGCGCATGGCCTGGCATTCGGCGGGCACCTATCGCCGGGCCGACGGGCGCGGCGGCGCAGGGCAGGGCATGCAGCGCTTCGCACCGGTCAATTCCTGGTGGGACAACGGCAACACCGACAAGTCGCGCCGCCTGCTCTGGCCGATCAAGCAGAAATACGGCACGGCGCTCTCCTGGTCCGATCTGATGATCCTCGCCGGCAATTGCTCGCTGGAGATCATGGGCTTTCCCACCTTCGGCTATGCCGGCGGGCGCGTTGATGCCTGGGAGCCGGATACCGCGATCTATTGGGGACCGGAAGGGTGGAACGGCAAGAAGCCGTCCGAGACGACGCCCGGACCGATGGAAGGCCATCCGAACCAGATGGTCACCCGCACCCTGCGCTGGGAAGGCGAGCCCAAGGACGATTATTACGACCTCGAAAACCCGCTCGCGGCCTCGCACCAGTCGCTGATCTATGTCGATCCGGAAGGCCCGAACGGCAATGGCGATCCGATGGACTCGGCCCGCGACATCCGCATCACCTTCGGCCGCATGGCGATGAATGACGAAGAGACCGTGGCCCTGATCGCCGGCGGCCACGCCTTCGGCAAGTCCCATGGCATGGTCTCGCCCAACAAGATCGGCCCGGCCCCGGAAGGCGCGCCGATCGAGGCCATGGGGCTTGGCTGGCAGAATCCCGAAGGCACCGGCTTTGCCCAATATACGATGACCAACGGCATCGAAGGCTCCTGGACGCCGAACCCCACCAAATGGGACAACGACTATCTGACCAACCTCTTCAAATATGAGTGGGAGAAGACCAAGAGCCCGGCTGGCGCGACCCAGTGGACGCCGACCGACCCGAACGCGCCGAAGACGCCGGATGCCCATACCGGCGAGATGCATCCCCTGATGATGATGACCTCGGACCTCGCGCTGAAGGTCGATCCGGACTATCGCAAGGTCTGCGAGAAGTTCCTGAACGATTTCGACGCCTTCACCGACGCCTTCGCCCGGGCCTGGTTCAAGCTCGTCCATCGCGACATGGGGCCGAAGTCGCGCTATCTCGGCCCGGAAGTGCCGGCGGAGGATCTTCTCTGGCAGGACCCGATCCCCGATCTCGACCATAAGACGGTGAACGCGTCCGACATCGCTCACCTCAAGGGCAAGGTGCTCGATTGCGGCCTGTCGGTCTCGGACCTCGTCTTCGTCGCCTGGAGCGCGGCCTCCACCCACCGCGTCTCGGACAAGCGGGGCGGGGCCAATGGCGGACGCATCGCGCTCGAGCCCCAGAACAGTTGGGAGGTGAACGATCCGGCCCGCACCAACAAGGTGCTTGATGCCCTTCGCCTCGTCGCCGACGAGTTCAACAACGCCCAGTCCGGCAACAAGCGCATCTCGCTTGCCGACATGGTCGTGCTCGCCGGCTGCGCGGGTGTCGAAAAATCCGCGAAGGATGCCGGTGTCGATGTCGAAGTGCCGTTCACGCCGGGCCGCATGGACACGACCCAGGAGCTGACGGATGTGGAACAGTTCGACTGGCTGCAGCCGGTCTCGGACGGCTTCCGCAACTATCACCGGGACGACATCGTCTATAACGTCGCCCCCGAACAGCTCTTTCTCGACCGCGCCGCGCTTCTGTCTCTGACGGCGCCCCAATGGACGGCTCTCGTCGGGGGGCTGCGCGTTCTCGGCACCAATTGGGACGGCTCGAAGCATGGCGTCTTCACCGATCGGCCGGGCGTCCTGTCGAACGACTTCTTCCTCGCCCTCACCGATATGAGCATGGAGTGGCGCAAGGCGGACGAGGCGGGCATGCGCTTCACGCTCAACGACCGCGAGAGCGGCACCGAGCGCTTCACCGCCACCCGCTGCGACCTGATCTTCGGATCGAATGCGCAGCTGCGCCAGATCGTCGAGGTCTATGCCGGCAGCGACGGCCATGGGCGCTTCGTCAAGGACTTCGTCGCCGCCTGGACCAAGGTCATGATGCTCGATCGCTACGATCTGGCGGCCTGATCTTCCGTTTATTGGGTGTCCGGCTGGTCCGGCCGGGCACCTTTTCGACCCTAGAGGCAGGCGCGCCAAAGTTGATCGACTTTTGGATTAAATTTTAAACAATACAATAAGTTAGTATGAACAGGCGGCGAGCACTCGCATTGTGTTCGATCGCAGGCAGCGACGTGACCCTAAAGCCGACACCTTCGACGCTTCGTCATTCTCGGCCACCGTGCCGAGAATCCAGAAGCGCCTGAAAAAAGAGTGGCTTCATCGGCGCACTGGATGCTTGGGACGGTGCCCTACGACATTCACACATCCTGCGAAGAGCCTTTATTCCAGGGCTTTGCGACCGACCGTGGTCTTGACGCTGTCCTTGGCGACTTGTCTCAGCTGCCGGCAGCAAGCACCGACGACTTCTCCCCCTGGGGGAGAAGCCGAAGCGTCCAAGGTCGGGTCTTAACCGCCAGCGAGACAATGTGTGAATCTCGTAGGGACGGAGCCCGAGCATGACGAACGCGATGGAAATGAACGACCGCTCCGCGAGTGCCGAGCACTCGATATATGCCGTTCGGAGAGCCTGTCGGATACCCTCTCCAAATCGGTCGCGTTTCGCTCTAGAGCATGATGCCGAAAAGTTGCATGACTTTTCGGGCAACATCATGCGGCAAAACAAACACTTAGAGCGAAATTGCGATTCCGAGTTATCGCATTTCGCTCTAAACGGCGATGATGCGCATCGTCTGGCGGGGCCCAGCATCAAAAAAAGGCCGACCCTCCGGGCCGGCCTTTTTCGTATCAGTGTCCTGATTTCCTGCCGATCAGTAAGGGCAGCTCGAATCGGTCGAATAGTCGTGGACCTCGATCTCGCCGGAGACGATCTTGGCCTTGGCCTCTTCGGCCGCCGCCTTCATCTCCTCGGTGACGAGCTCAGCATTGTTCTCGTCCATGGCATAGGTCACGCCGTCCTCGGCAAGGCCGAGATTGACGACGCCGGCGCTCCACTCGCCGTTCTTGGCGTCCTCGAACGTGTCATAGACGGCGTTGTCCACCTTCTTGACCATGGAGGTAAGGACATGGCCGGGAAAAAGCATGTTCTGGTTGGAATCAACGCCGATGCCGAACTTGCCGGCATCGGCCGCCGCCTGAAGGACGCCGATGCCAGTGCCGCCGGCGGCATGGAAGATGACGTCGGCGCCCTGGCTGATTTGCGAGCGGGTCAACTCGCCGCCGCGAACCGGATCGTTCCAGGCCGCGCCGGTCGTCCCCGTCATATTCTCCAGAACCTCGATATCCTCCGACACCGATTTGACGCCGCCCTTGTAGCCGCAGAGGAACTTGCGGATCAGCGGAATGTCCATGCCGCCGACGAAGCCGACCTTGCCCGTCTCGGATTTCATTGCCGCCAGAATCCCGACGAGATAGGAGCCCTCTTCCTCCTTGAAGAGGATGGAGCGGACATTCGGCGCATCGACCACCGCGTCGATGATGGCGAATTGCGTGTCCGGATATTCCTTGGCCACCGCTTCGAGGGCTGCAGCCTGGGCAAAGCCGACCGAGATGATCGGGCTCGCCCCGTCACGCGCGAAGCGGCGCAGGGCCTGCTCGCGCTGAGCCTCGTTGGTGATCTCGAACTCGCGATACTCGGTGCCGGTCTCGTCCTTGTAGCGCTGGGCGCCGTTATAGGCGCCCTCGTTGAAGGACTTGTCGAACTTGCCGCCGAGATCGAACAGGATGGCGGGCTTGAACTCGGTGTCCTGGGCAAAGGCAGGAGCGGCGAGAAATGAGGCGGCCAGACAGGCTGCCAGGAACTGTTTCATGGGGTCGTCATCCCTGTCGTTTGTCGTTGCGCCCGCCCAAGCGCACCACCGCTCGCGGTCGGCTGCGCATCGGCTGGGCGAATGCGGATCGCGCCCAAGAGACTGGCATGGGCGCGGCGGGAAATCATCTGAAAAAAAACACGTCGCCAGCGCGCATGGTGTCCGCATTGCCTGAAAGGCGTTTTGGCGGCGGATGGGTGCGCGTCGGAACGAGGCGGAAGCCTCAGCGAAGCGCGCTCCAGATGCGATCCCAGATCGGTCCTTGGCGGCGGTCGTCGGGCACTTCGACGATGACGGAGGCGGTCGCGCCGTTGACGAGGGGGACGCGCTCGGGACGCTCTTTCAAGGCGATCTCGACCGGAACGCGCTGGGCGAGGCGGATCCATTGGAAAGACGGCTCTGGGCTTTGCAGAAGCGCGGAGGACGTGTCCTCGCCATAGGCGATGCCGGCGGAAATGCCGGTGACCTCGCCGGTGAGTGTCTCCCCGCTCGCCATCAGCTTCACCCGTGCCGGATCGCCGACGCGGATCGCCGGCAGCTTGGTTTCCACGAAGAAGGCATCGACCCGGAAGGAGGCTTCGTCGACAATGGCAAGCACCGCCTTGCCGGCGCTCGCATAATCGCCGGTATCGGCCGAAAGATTGGCGATCCGCCCGGTCGTCGGCGCCAGAAGGACGGTGCGCTCCAGATCCTTCTCGGCCCTGTCGACGGCCGCCTTTGCGGAGGCGACGGCCGCTTCGGCCGCCTGAGCTTCGAGGCGCGCATTGGCGACATTGACGTCGGCGACCGCGGCCGCGTCCCGGTCCTGCAAGGCATTGAACCGCGCGGCCTGTTGGGCCTTCAGGGCGGCCTGCGCCTCGGCTTCGCCGAGCGAGGCCTTCGCCTGTTCGAGAGCGAGCTGGTAGTCGGTCGGATCAATGGTCAGAAGCCGATCGCCTTGCTCGACCCGCGCATTGTTGGTCACCTCGATTTCGGTGATCGGACCCGAGACCTGCGGGGCGATCTCGACGATGTCGGCCCGCACATGGGCGTCCCGCGTCCAGGGATCCTCGAAGACGCTGTCCCAGACATAAATGGCGCCGAAGACGGCGGCGACGACGATGAGAGCGGTGAGGATCAGGCGAATGATGATCACGACGGGCGTTCCGGCTCAAAAATCGGGCGCGAAGGCCGCGACCAGGGAAAAGAGAATGAAATAGAGCGCAAGTCGGGCGAGCGGCGGATGAAAGAACAAATCCCAGGCCGCAAGCCGCAGCATCACGCCATCGATCACGAACCAGAGGACGCTCGCCGCGATGGCGCAGAAGAAGAGGGCGGGGATATAGAGCCCGAGAATGGCGACTTCCTGATGCATCACGTCCTCCCGGCGGGCTTATCGACATTCGGCTCGCGCGCAGGGCTCCTGGCGAGACGGCCGGTCTCCACAATGACGGCGAGAAGCTCGCCGACCGCGCCGAAGCGTAGGAGGGCGAGCCGCCGCGCCTCGTCAGGTCCATCGCTTGCCCCCGTCCCGGCCCGTTCGATCGCGCCGCGAAGCGCCACAAAGCACTCTTCGGGCTTTTCCTGCGTCCCCTTGGACAGACCGGCCGCCTCGCGAATGGCGCTCAAGAGACGGGGGCAGAAGGCGGCGATCTCCTGCGGCAGATCCGGGTCGGCCGCAAGGCGCCTCAACTCATAGGCTTCGAGGCCCGCCAGAAGGGTCGCCTCGGCCCGGTCGAGGAGATGCTCGGCCTTGGCGCCGGATGTGTCGAGATCGTTGCCATAGTCGCCGATGATGTCGACCGCCTGCTCGAAGAAGGCCTGCTGATCCATGGCTTTCGGCCGCGTCGCGCCGTCGAGAAGCTTGTCGGTCCCTCGCCGCAGATGGCGGCAGAGCCAGGCTTGGTTTTCCGGAAACAGGATCGCGACGGCGGCAATGAAGGTCGGCGGCATCAAGGCGAGCGTCGCGACCGTGTTGATGAGGCGGATGACGCTGTAGCTCTGGTCGTTGGAGGGCTGGAGGCCGATGGCGAGCATCAAGGTGGCGCCGATGGCGATCGGCAGCGTCGGCTGGGCGCCAACCACATAATAGATGACGAAGATCGCCGATCCGAGAAGCAGCGCGAGCCCCCAGAACCCGTCGAGAAAGGGCAGCATCGCCATCAAGGCCAAAGAGAGGATCGCGCCGGCCGCATAGCCGAGGCCGATATTGAGGCCGGCCTTGACCCGCACCTTGCGCGGGACGATCGTGGGCAGAAGAAGCGTCAGGGCGCCGGTGATGAGCGCATAGACATAGCCGGTCTGCCAGCCGCTCGCGATCCAGATGCCGGCCGCCAGAACGAAGGTCAGCATCGGCCGCACGCCATATTGTAGGGCGGCTAAGTGATCGCGATAGCGCTGGCTCATGGGCCGCGCCTCGTCGGCCGGCAGGCTCGGATCGAGAAGCGCGGCCTCGCGCTTCAAGAGATCGCGCAAGGCCGAGGCGAAGATGCGCAGGCGAAACAGGGCCGCCACTTCCAGGCTTGAGAAGCTGCCGCTGTTCTCCCGATGAGCCCGCTCGACGATGCGACGGGGCTCGACGCCTTCGATGAAGCGCTCGATGGTCTTGGCATCGGCAAGCGTGCGCTCGGCGTCTTCGCGCCGTTCGGGAAAGCCGTCGAGAATTTCGGCAAGGCGAAGGCGTTCGTCTTCCACCTGCCCCTTTCGATCGCTTGCGGGGAGATGGTCTATGGCGAAACGGCAGGCCTCGGCGGCCACGCCCACTTGGGTCAATGCGTGGGCGACGGCGGTCATGCGCGGCAGGCGCCAGCGCTTGCGCGACCGCTCGAAGGACTGGGCGCGAAGCTGGGTATGGATGGCGAGAAGGCTGGCGATCGCGGCCTTGCGATCTTGCGGAGACGCAGAGCGCGACGGGTGGAGCGCGCCGCGGGCGAGCTTCAGCACGCGCTCACGTCCATCCGCGATCGTCTCCATCGCGGAAGCCTCGACCGATCGCGGAAAGACCACCAGAAGAACGACGAAGCCGCAGACGATGGCGATGACCGTCTCGGTCGTGCGGGCGAGCGCATAGCCATAGGCTGCATCGATATTCGGGCCGGTGTCGAGGGCGATGACCATGGCGGTCAGCCCGCCGACCCCATAGGCATAGGCGTCCGTACCGCTTTCGAGCCGGGCCAGATAGCCGGTGCCGAAGATCCAGAGGGCGAGGGCGGCGATCATCGCCGAGGCCGACTGGGCGAAGGCACCGACAAGGACCATGGCGACGAGCGCGCCGAGCAACGTGCCAGCGAGCCTGGCCGCGCTGCGCCACACCATCGTGCCCGATTGCTGGCGCACGATGAGGGGAATGGTCAGAAGCGCCCAGTAGGTGTTTTGAAGATCGAAGAAGAAGGCGATGGCGAGCGCGAGTATCGCGGCTATCGACACATTCAGCGCGTAACGCGCCTGTTCGATATCCACCCAACCGATGATGGGGCGAAGACGCAGGGTCCAATCGGGCCAGCGGTGACCGCGTCCTTGCGAGGCGGCCTCGGCGCCCATCTGACCTCTCCTTCAACGCCGCCCCGGCGCGTACCGCGTCGGGCGTTCGCCCCGACGCTCGAGAGCTAAGATGCGGAGGGCACGAGTCAGGTCAAGCGTGAAGCATCTGGTCGGCAAATGTGGGAGCATTGGACGGGCTTCGGCGCCATGCGCCGAAGCCCGAAGCATTATAGAGCCGTCTCGATAGAGAGGTCTTGACTTGGACGGCTATTCGGCCGCGACGCCGACGCCGATCGGGCAGGAGACGCCCGTGCCGCCGACCCCGCAATAGCCATTGGGATTCTTGGCGAGATATTGCTGATGATAATCTTCGGCATAGAAGAACGTGCCGGCCGGCTCGATCTCGGTGGTGATCGTTCCCTTATGGCCCGCGGCCGCGAGCGCCTTCTGATAGGCGGCGCGGCTTTCCTCGGCCTCGATCTTCTGGGCCTCATCGGCATAATAGATGGCCGAGCGATATTGGGTGCCCACATCATTGCCCTGGCGCATGCCCTGGGTCGGATCATGCCCTTCCCAGAAGGTCTTCAGAAGCGCTTCATAGGAGATTTCCCGAGGATCGTAGACCACGAGCACCACCTCGTTATGGCCCGTCTGACCGGTGCAAACCTCCTGATAGGTCGGGTTCGGCGTATAGCCGCCTGCATAGCCGACGGCGGTCGTATAGACGCCATCGAGCTTCCAGAACATGCGTTCGACGCCCCAGAAGCAGCCCATGCCGAAGACGGCCGTCTTCATGCCGTCCGGGAACGGCCCCTTCAAAGGCGTTTCCTTGATGAAGTGGGTCTCGGCCGTCGGCAACGGCGTCTCTCGCCCGGCGAGCGCATCGGCCTTGTCGATCATCTTCGTCTTCTTGGAAAACATATCGAGGATATACATCGGGGTCTCTCTTCGATTGGGAATGAGAGCATGATGGGAAACGTAGCATGACTTTTCCGATCACATCATGCGGCAGAACAAAGACTTAGAGCGGAATGACGATTCCGGTTTGTCAGATTTCCCTCTAAGAATGGCGTTCAGACAAGGCGGGGCGAGCCGCGCTCTCAAAATGCCGCATCGCCCATCATCTTCGGCGTCTTCGCTCCTCTCGCTCGGCGGGCAAGCCTTCACGGGATCAGATGAGGGCCCGTCGCCGAAGACCACGCGGCTTGCGGCCGAGAATGACGAAGAGCGAGCCGACGACCGCGGCCGTGATCGAGAAGGGCCAGGTGCCGATCACGGCGAGCGTTGCCGATGTGCCGGCGAACAAATCCGCGGCGACGCCGGTCGTCTGAGCGATTTCGGCGATGGTCGAAAAGCGGATCACATCGTCGGCCACGTATCGCGCAATGTCGCCAACCGCGAAAATGACGGCGAGCGCGAACAGAACCATACCGATGAAGCGCGAAAGCGCGCGCAGGGTCGACATGATGCTTCGCTCGTCCTTTCGCTTAACCGTTCGCGCGGTCCGGCCCGGGCGCGCTTGATCAAGGCTCCAGCCTGCCGCCGTCTCTTGTCTTCGAGCCATAAGATGGGGATGTCAGGCATCAAAAACAATGCGCTCTCGAATGTTCGGTTGCGTCGACAGTAAGGTGGTGAGGCCCGCCAGTCCGGAGCCTGTCGCAAGGCTCGCGGCAGCCTCACATGACGGGAATGCGAAATCCCACTTGAACCCAGGCGCGATCTGGCTTAAGTCCGCGCCGTCCGACCGAGAGGCGCTCGTCCCAGAAGGGCGCCGCAGGCTTTGAGGGTCCAAAGGTCGCTTGGCTTTCCTTGACGTATGAGGAATGCATGAGACGGCCAAGTTCGGACGGCACGGTGAGGTGGCCGAGTGGTTGAAGGCGCACGCCTGGAACGCGTGTATACGGGAAACCGTATCGAGGGTTCGAATCCCTCTCTCACCGCCATACTGTCATAAAAATCAACAACTTAACTAACGATTTCTGGCCAGACACACTTCTTGCCATAACGACGGATTGGTGTGGAAAAGCCTTTTGGCTCACGAATCAGCATGCTGGCAATTCGGCGCTGGAAGCTGGTCAGTCTGCGATTTGACCGCTCTCATTTTCCCCGTTCTACAAACAGTTTGCGTGCCGCGTCAGATCACCGCGCAAAAAGGGCGGTTCTGTGTATTTCCGCCAGATATTACCAATATAAAAATGAAAATGGACGGTAGAGCAGCGCGATTACAAAGTCGTTCCACCAATTTACCGGCTAAGAAACGGCATATTTGTAACGGTAAATTTGTAGTGTGGCATTAGGAGACGCAAAAAAGCTTGCGGCCCCATAAGAGACGCTTGCTTTTTGGATTTTATTAAAAGATGATTTGCGCGGAATCTGCAAACTAGATGGCGTGCCCTTGCCGGGGCTACGGCATCACCGTGACTGCTGCACAAAGGCTTGCCGGCCCAAGTGCGCAATGAACGTGCCACGTGGTCGTGTGCGCGAACGGCATCACTATGCCGGGAGTGCCACGGCACGGTCAAGGGGTAGCTCCCCGGTTGATCGAGATAAAATAGCCTTCGGGTGAAGGCCGTGGCGCACGTTTTTCGTTGACGTGTTTGCAGACTCCCGGCGCCAGCGCCGGTCCCGCTGGTATCCGGAGGTGGAGCCTCCGCGGCCCTGCAAAGCCGACATCAACGAGAGAAATTACCCATGCAAAACATTACCCCCCGCCTCATAACTGAGTTCGCGACTGTTACGCTTGCTGCCTGGCGCGCCGCCGACGCGCGCCGTGACTTCACCAGCTGCGCCGCCGCCTGCGATCGTCTCACGCTGCTGGAAGAAGAGATCAGCACGCACACCGCCTCCGACGCACATACAGCGTTGTTCCAATTGGGCGCCCTTTATGGTGCCGTTGAACGTGTTGCGGACGACCCAGACAGCGAAGATCGCGCGATGATCGAACGGCTCGTTGAAAGCCTGCGCGACTATCTGTGCACGGCGGGCGGTATCGACGCCAAACAATTCGAATATTATTTCGGACCCAATGGGGACGCCACGCCGCGCAAGCATGCGGCCTAATGACAAATTGGGGGTGGCCATTGCGTGCCGCCCCATCCCACGACGTAAGGACCCCACCCATGCCTAGACCAGCCCGCCCGGCATCACCCGCGCCAGACACGCCGCCAAGCACGACCGTTACGGCGTTGCTGGCGCAACACGGTGCGGCCGTCGTGCCGCTTGAAGCGGTGCGCGAAAGCCTGTTCGCCCATCTGTCCCGCGACGTCTTCAAACGGCGCTTGCTAGCCGGCGACTTCCCCCTACCCGTGTTGCGGGCCGACGATAGCCAAAAGGCGGCGCTGGGCGTCCACATCGACGACCTGGCCGCCTTCATTGACGCCCGGCGCGCCGAAGCACAGAAAGAACTGGCGCAGATTATGCGTTAGGGGCGGTACGCTATCAGGTTGCTAAATTAGAGACGCAGGCTGGGCCTTCGCCTTGGTGTCATACCTGTAAACGCCAAACACTGGCCTTCTGCGCCCGTGATGGTGGGAGTCTGCGAGCATGGGTTCACCGTCGACTTTGTGGAAAAAGACTTGGCTTATCAGCATGCCCGGCTCGATGCTGATAGGTACTTCGCCGCAGTTGAAAAGCTCCAGAGTTAGACAACCAGAAAAGCCTGGCTGTATACCAGCTGCAGTCTCGATAATCAGACCGCGCCGGCCCAGAGATGACTTGCCAAGGATGTATCCACCAACGGTTTTGGGCATTCGAAGCCACTCAAGCGTTACGCCGAGTACAAACCTGTTGGGATGAATTACAAATTTTGCGCCAAAGGGTACATAATAGTACTTCCCGTCACGGTCGCCAGTCTCCGCGTTCGATTGTTCACGGAGATCGATGACGCTTCGCTTTGATTGCTGTAGGACAAGAAACCAACGGCCGAGGCGTAGATCAAGTGACCCGGGACCAATTTGTGCTTGCTCGGATGACAGTGGTGAAGGCACTACTCCGATTCCCTCAGAAGGGTCTGTTTCGCCTTTTTTAATGAGCTTGATAATTTCGGATTTGCTAAGCATCTTTTCGCCACCCCTGGAATTCTTGTACTTCAACTGATTTAAAAACGAGGTCCGAGAGGTGATTCGTTTTATCGTGCATTGAGCCGGTTAGTGGCGTAAATTCCATATCGTTGAAGAGTGCCCAAGCGGCTGACACCATTTCACCAATTGAAAACCCATTAGAAACAGGCATGCCGACAGCAAAGAATTTCTTTGCCGCCTCCACTTTCTCGCTGTTTGGAATCGATATTCCGGCGTCGCTTATAATATCGTGAGCAGTACGGATAATATCGGGAATGAACTGATTCCGCAATCGATCCGCTGCTTTGTATTTAAATTCGTTAATGGGATTGATATTCTGCTTCCTTACAAAATGGTTCTCGTAGTCGACGATTGAGCAATCATGATTTGCCGCCTCTTCATTCAGCATTTTCGCACGATCATAGGTCGTTGGGTAAGTGCCAACGGTTCTATCCTTTAATCCAGGCGCGATTAGGTATTCGAATGCGAGCAAATAACTTCGGCCAAACATAAAGAGACCAATGTAGTCACAAAACATCTCTTCAATTTGCTTCATTGCGAAATGCGCAACTTCCGAAACAAGTTGCTCAGATGCTGCTTTGCGAAAGAGATCATTGTCGGGCAATACGGGAAAGCTAGCGGACACCGCGTTAGCATCGGCTGTGACTATCGCTTCAGCCTCGATTCTGATTCGCTGCGCGTACACCGAACCAAGCTGATTATGCAACCAAAGAGTATGCCCAAGTTCATGAGCGGCCGCGGGGAAAATTAGTATATTATCTGACTCAGATGCGGGAAGACCAATAATTATACAATTTGGCAGATCGTCAAGCACCATAGGATAGGTAAATGGAATGAAATTCCATTCGGAAGAAAGTATAATTGAAACATCAATTTTGAAAAACTTTGTGCAAATTATCCGGAACGGCTCGTATAGCTCAAGTGCATTTCTCGTCACACTTGATCGAGATAGTATTCCTAAGATGTGCGTCACGCGCTGTAAAAGAAGTAGGGCCTGCAGGCCTACTTGTTCTCGCAATGCAGGGCTAAATCCATGCGAATCACGTGCTCGCGCTATTTGTCTATCGACACGAGCTAAAAGTGTTTCGGCCGCGGATTTACTATCTGAATACGGAAGTGACTCCTCGAGGAGTTCGTTGATCCTCCCCTTAAGGCGAACTAACTTTGTCTCGACAAATGTAATGTTAAGATTCTGATCAACGTCCATCTGAAAGTATGAATCCTTCATGCTCCTCTAACAGATCGGTAGCAAGTGCTTCATGGACATGCAAGCAGAAGGACTTAAGATCGTTCAAAGAGGGGCTGTCACCTCTTATATCCTCCTGCGTGAGTTGAATGAGCTTCTGCAATACGGTCTTCCGATCGGCATGCACATTTGCACCGTCTGCGGACAATGCGTATCGATAAGCGTTGTAAAAACCCTCTTCGCGCAGGAAAACAGACCCATCTTCTTCGGCTAATTGACGGTGGATCGTTTCAAGAAACTCACCCAACTTGTCAAAGTGAGGCCCACGCTGACGCGGGCGCTCAAGCTCGATCGCCGCTTCAAGAGCCATTTCACTGAGTTGTGTTTTAGTCGCGAATGTTGCGTTCGGCACCATGTTCGCCTCCTGTTTCCCCGATTGCAGTTGAATCCAATGCGCCTTCATCCGCAATAGCCCATTGTGGATTAAGTAGGCGTATAGGTAGGGTCGCGGACCTAGATCGAAACTGCTTATGCAGTTTTGGGCTCGCATTACACTGACCTGCTTTCGACTCAAAGCGAAATGGTGAGGCCTTAAGCCGCCACCCGGCTGTCCTTGCCGACTTCGCCTTGCGGCTGCGCCAGCTGCAGCACGGTGGTTGCCCCGCCGCCGCGGTCGGCACGGTGCGTGACGCCGGTAATGCGGTACGTGCCGTCAATGCCGGGGCGTGCGCCTGCCAATACGAATGTCCCTTCGGCCTGTGCGGTGACCATCAGCGTAAGCCCTACGCTGCCCACCGCCGCCTCGCGCTCGGCATCCGACTTTTGGCCTTCGGCCATTGCCTGCGCATGGTCCTCGTCGGCGGCCAGCCAGCGCTGTGTATCAACGGCGTCGGACACATCGACTGCCTCGATATCGACCACCTTTTCCATAAATTGCGCTTTGGCGCGGTCGAAATATCGGACACGCTTTTGCTTGAAGACGGGTCGCCCCTTGGTGGGGTCGAGGTCCACCGAAATGACGTTTTGCCCGACAATGCCGACGACAACCGGCAGGGCGGCGCCCGTTACGGCCGCGCCGTTGCCGCGCTTCGCGAACACGGCTTGCGTGCCGCGCATCTTGAACGTCGCGCCGTGTGCGCGGGCCAATTTCTCGCCCCATGCCAGAAACGACGCACCGTCGGGCGCCCAGTATGTTCGTTTGATGGCGGCAAACGCCGGGTCGACGACCACGCTAAAGCCCGCCTTCTCGGCCGCCTTCCCCAAAGCATCTTCAAGCGTGGCGTCGTCCAAGTGCCATTGCTGGCCCGCCTTCGCCTTGCCGCGCGTGTCGAAGCCTTTGGCGCTGATGGACAAGACCCTCCCACCGCCGCGCGAGAAGCGCCAAGGGGTGCTATCCACCTTGCCTTCAAAGATGGGCGCGCCGTCCAAGTAGACTTCAACGATGGCGTCACGCGCCGGTAAAGCGCATTGCCCATCGCTGTCGTCGAATGCCAGCGCGCAGGTGTCGCTGGCCGTGCCGTCCTTGTCCTGCACTTCCACCGACATCAGGTATGGGCGCATGTTTGACGACACATCGGTGCCGTTGACCATGACGGCCCATTCAGTTTTCCAAGCCATTTTACTCACCTGCGCGTGAAAGGTCGGCGTGTAAGCCGCTATAGTCGGCGCGGGCCACGCGCACCGCGTCCGCGGCGTTGCCCGCTAAGCCCGGCAACCGTTGCAATTCGGCGGCCAGCGCCCGGACCTGGCTTAGCGCCGACGCGATGCTGTCCGTCTGCACCACGGGCCGTGCCGTGACGCTTAGCGCCGCCGCAATGGCGCCACCCGTCTGTGTGGCCTTGGCCTGCGCCATGTCCATTTCGCCCGTGTCCACCGGCGGCACGGATATAGACGCCAATGGCGTTTGCAACTTCGCGTCCAATTCGTCGCGGCGCTGCATCAGCCGCTGCATTTCGTCGGCGATCTGACCCATCGACGTCGCCGCACCACTAGCTGCCCCATAGGACTTGATCTCGCGCGCGGCTGACGAAAGCTCACCCAACCGCTGGTCGATTTCGCGGATTTGCGCTTCCAGCGCGGCGCGGTCGATTTTCGGCGCGACCGGCACTTCCACCGGCGCAACGGGCGCCGCCGGTGCCGACGTGGTGGCCGGCGGCACGACGGGGGCCGGGCCAGGCCGATCAGCCGGCCGCAGCGCGATGCCCACGCTTTCCGTTGCCGAGAACCGCCGGTCGGGCAGCGTTGGCCGGAAGCGTGCCGGGGATGCGGTTGGCGCGACCGTCGCCGTGGAGGCTTCCGGCGCCTTTGGCAGCATCCCGAATTGGCGAGCCGTATCCATGGACGCGCGGTCGGCCTCCGCCCGCGACGGCAGCAGCGCTTTCGCTTCCGCTTCATCGACGACGCGCCGGCCTTCCTGCGAGCGTCGAATTTCGCCGATACGATCAACAAGCTCCGCTTGGCGCTTGTCCAGGTAGTCGAGATACGCCTTCTGCTCGTCGTCGGTCTTGAAGAGGCCTTTGAGGAAGTTGGCCCGGTATCCGACTTCAAGGACGCGAAGCAGGCCCAGCTCGACGTGGGTCACCTCCTTTTCCAGCGTCTCGAAGATGCCGCGCAGGTCTTCGCCAAGTGTGCGCCATCCTTGCATCGTCTGGGTGAGGTTGTTCTGTTGCCCGTCGCCGATGCCGAGGATCGCCGAGAATTTCGTGCTTATCTTGTCGAGCATCGAATTCAGGTTCTCAAAACCGAGCCCTTGAGCGAAGCCCTCGGCGCCGGCCTGCAAATGCTCGAAGGGGTTGCCCATCCGATCCCACGTATCGAACAGACCATTGGCAGCTTCCAGGGCCGCATTGATGCCGGGCAGCGCAATGTCGCCGGCGTTGATTGCCAGCATTTGAAGGCGCCGCTGGATCACCCCTAATTGGGCCTCCGTCGTCTTCATCTTCAGGGCGGCGGTGCGATCCAGATTGCCGAGCCATTGGCTTTCGTCTTTCGCCAGACGCAGCCGGTCCTTGATCTTGTCCAGCCCTTCGATGAGGCGTTGAACGATATCGGCATGTTCCAGGCCGAATATATCGAGCGCTACCTGTCCGCGCGCCTCGTCGTCCAGGTCCCGCATCCGCTCTAGAAGGTCCACGAAGGCGGCGTCGGTGTCTTCTTGGACAAGCTCCGTCCAAGCTTCCGTCGAGCCGTACAGACCCTTCAGCGCCGCTTGCCCCTTCTTTGAGAGCCCTTTGGGCGACGTCAGCTTCGTCGTGATTGCGTTGACGGCCGTTCCGGCCTCGGCGCTGTTGATGCCAAGATCGACCATCGCACCGCCAAGGGCGGCGGTCTCTTCCGCAGCGAAGCCCATAATCTTGGCGCCCGCGCCGGCCCTTTTCATGAAGTCGAGAATGTCGGAAGCGTTCGACGTGCCGGCATCTTCGAGGGCGTTGACCAAGTCGAGGAAGCGCTGCGAGCCGTCCCGCGTGATAAGCGAAGCGCCTTCAAGCTGTGAAAGTGTGTTGCCCAGCGCTTCGCCGGTCATGTCCAACGCCGGCGCCGCCTTTGCGACGACCCGGACGAATTGACCAAGTTCGTTGATTGGCACACCGGCGGCGGCCGCGCGCTCAAAGCCGCCCACGATGTCGTCGAGCGAGGCGCCAAGCGTTTTGTCAT
This sequence comes from Fulvimarina manganoxydans, assembly GCF_900176465.1. GTDB lineage: Bacteria > Pseudomonadota > Alphaproteobacteria > Rhizobiales > Rhizobiaceae > Fulvimarina > Fulvimarina manganoxydans. The sequence goes on along the minus strand of NZ_FWXR01000023.1, from coordinate 19,350 downwards.
CGGCGAGCCCGGCGATCTGCCGCCGGACGTTCTGCATCTCGGCGTCGGTTGCCCCGGCTTTTTGCTGGATGCCCGACAGCGCCGACTCGAAGTCGATCGCTTCGCGCGTGGCGGCATGGGCGCCAAGGCCGGCGGCCAAGGGCGCGGCGGCCGCTACGGCGCCACGCCCCAAATAGGCTAATCCACCGCCGAGGCGGTCGACGGCCGAATGGCTCCGATTGAAGCCCATTTCGGCCATGCGCGCATTTCGACGAAGACGCGCCATCGACCCTTCGACGCCGCGCGCCGGGCCGGTGACGTGGTCCTTCAGCGTCAGAAGCAGTTCCGATTTCAGGCGCGCCATTGCTTATGCCTCCTGCGCCATCAGAAGGGCGGCGCCAACGACGCGCTCGTCATCGGGCGAGCGCAGGGCGTCCAACACCTGCGCGTCGATGCCGGCCTGTTTGGCGATCATTTCATGTCGCGTCATCACACGTGCCCGCACCGCTTGCGTGTCACCGAAAGCCGGCGGCTGGATTGCAATGGTTTCGACGACTTTGCCGTCGACAATCAGCGGATTTTCCAAGTGAACAATGAAGGGCGCGGGTCGCCCAGCATAGGTCACCACGATCCTGGGCGTTGCCGGTGTTGGCGTGGGTTCTGGCGTGGCCGCGGCCGTGGCCGGCGTCTCTAGCGCCGGTGCCTCATCCGCTATCTGTCGAAGGCGCTCGAATATCTCCTCGCGCTCTTCCCATTCGTCATCTGCTTGTCTCACGATGTCCATCGTCATCCCCACTTTCCCGCCAGCAATCCGTTATCGCGCCGCCAATACGAAAGCCGCGCCGTACGCCGCGCCGCGTTCGTTCGCGCCAAAGTCGAGGGTCCGCGGCAATGCGCCGTAGGCAAGATTTGCCGCTTCGATCGGATCGCCACCCGCTTCCGCAACCGCGGCTAGGGCGGTTTCCAAGATGCGCGCCATCGTGTCGGGGATACGCTCGGGATCGGCACCGAAGGCGCGGGCGCGTGCAATCATTGTGTCGGCGCCCATCGGGACGATGTCGATCGCCGGTAAAGCGTTCTGCAAAGCCTGCATTCGCGCGCGGCATGCCGCGGCGATCGGGTCGGTGATAACCACCACCGAACCACCATCATTATCGGCGCCACGGATATGACTGCCGGCATCGGCGGGGATAGGCACCGCACTGATTTCGTGCGGCTCCCAATCAACAACCCGCCAATCTTCGTCGCTGCCGTCGTCCTTCACCGTCTTTTCGACGGCATGGATGACGTAGCCCACGCTAATGTTGCGGATGATGCCGGCCCGGATTTTGCCCACTACGCTTGCGTCGTCCGGCGCCGGGGACAGCGCCACACGCGCGTAGCCCTTGCCATCGCGCAGCACCGCGCTGCCCGGCACCACCGTGCCGATAACATTCCGACATTCGCTATCCTGATGCGTATCAAGCAACGGCGCGCCGCCGTTCAGGCGTTCAAGCCGCACCGCACCGGGCGAAACGTCCAAGATTTCGTTGTAATAATTGCCCGTGCGCCAGTCGCGACGGCGCACCGAAGCGCCCGTCGTCCAGATGACTTCGACGCTGTTTTCCGCTTCGTCGTACGAAGCCGGGCTAATAGACGCCGCCCGCCCAAACTTCGGGGCGGGGACGCGTTCGGTGGTGGTCATTAGTAGTTCCTCGGCATACGTGCAGCAATACCAACCGCGGGCGTGCTATCGGTGGGAAGCAAGGAAGTGTGGCCATCGAAGAAGACGTTTGGAAGGTACTGGTCGCCCCAAACAAAATCCGACGGAGTTTTGATAAGTCCTAATCCATATTTAGATAGGTCTCCGGCGTAGGCGCGATCATTGATTTTAGAAAGCGCAGCCGCTAGGCCGCGATCATCTTCGATAATGGAAATGATTGTCGCGGCGGCCTTTGGATATTCGGTCTTGATGCGTGCCACGATCGCGTCGCGTTTTGCGGTGATCTCCGCATGCTCGGCGCGGATGCCCGCTTCCGCTTCCCGCTCCTTCGCCTGCGCCAACCGCGTCTCAAGTTCGGCGCGGATCGCTTCACCCCGATCCAGCGCAAGGCGGCACGCTTCAATTTCCGCCTCTGCCCTTCGGATTTCCGCATCGCTGCCTGCCAGCAACAGCTTGGTGCGTTCCGCATTGGCGGCTTCAAGCGCCGCGCGCAAAGCGGTTAGATCGATCGTCGCCATTGCGGCGGTGATGTCCGCGGTCGTGTCGGACTTCAGCAGGGCTTTAAGCTTTGCAAGCATTGGGGATTTCCTCTTCTTCGCACACCATGTCGCCGAACCTGATCGTTTCGGCGATAATTTCGTGGGCGCGGCTGCCTTCGATGGTTTCTTCTTCCATTAGGGCACGTGCCAGCCGATGGATTGCCGCGCGATATCGGGACATCGTCGCGATCTCGATTGCTATCGATTGCCCCTGCCGAAATGCGGCGATAGCCTTGTCCCGCGTGGCTTCTTGGCCAGCGGTGAGCCAGGCGGCGAGCGCCATCTGGCACAGGTCGCAGCGCCCGACTTTTCCTTCCAAGGCGCGATCAATGAAATCCGCTTCGACCTCTTCGGAAACCGTTCGGTAGAAACGACGGTCGGACATCTCGCCTATCTGGCCGGAAAAGCTGACAGCTATTCGGAATAATGACAGGTTGTCGTAATGGCCGGGCGCCCATCGAACGTGCGGTTGTGCTGCGGCGGTTATGCTTTCGATATGTCGCCCGCAAGCATGTCCAATGACACCGTGCCCGGCTTCATGCAGTGCGTCTTGCCAACTCGCGGTGGGCACTGTTGCCAGCGTCTCAACGACCGCACCGGACGATAGCTCAGGCCCACGGTTGTTTTGATCACCAGTAGTTTCCACGAACACTTTGTTTGGGGGACCGTGATCGCAGCATCGCCGCACCACGCACGCCGTTTCGGGCATAGAATTTCCAATCTTGAGGGGAGGGCGCGCGCTTACGCCCATCGCGTCGTGGCGCGTCAACAAGTCAACTTCGTCAACGGCGTTGAATGCGTTGACGAAACCCGTCCGCAAAAGGGTTGGCGACGGGTAACCGCACCTGTTGATGTGATTTTTTGGGCTGCAACTGGCCGGAGACGGGGGCCTTTCCCCCGCGCTACGTTCGATGCGGGATCAGAACCTAACCCAGGGGGTGGATTTCGGGCCCGGCATCGCTCTGCGCCCTGTGGCGCCGGGGTTCGGGCGCCGTCAACGGGACAAGCAAAGTTGCTTTGAAAATTTTGAAATCGGGTGAAATCTGGGGCGCTAGCCCCCGCACTACTTCCGATGGGGGATGAGAACCTAACCCAGGGGTTAGCTTACGACACCCTTCGTCATGCGCCGCACCTCGTGATCAACGCGCGCCTCCAAGCCACGCGCGCCATCACGGAACGCCTTGGCCGTCGCGCCGCGCACCATTTCCATGGGAATGAAGAGCCCTGATTTCTGCTTCACAAAAGCGGTGCCGGTACGGATACGCTTCATCTGTCCCGATATAACGAAGGGGTTCGACTTCACCGCGTTATAGGTGTGCCCGTCACCTTTGCGGGAAAATGTCTGACGGTTCCAATTCGGCTTCTCAACGCGCTTCGGCCACCACCCGGCTTTCATGAATGTCGACGGGTAGATTTGCCGTGCGCCCCATGGCGCGGCGCTGACGCCCTTCTTCGTTTCGCGTGGTTTGAAATACTTAAGGCTGACCTCGCCACCGCTTCCATGGATCGTGTACGTTAGCGTCTCCGGCGTCGATCGGTCGACATTGCGCCGTACCGCACGGCGCCCGGTAGACTTCGGCAAGCCCGTTTGGTCCGACAGCGCCCGACCTGCGGCAGTGCCTGCCTTCTTGCCTTCGTGATTGATCGCCCGGCTGTAGGCTACGCGCGGCTTCCGCTTGTTGCCCAGGATGTGCGCGGCCTCTTCCAGCTTTGCCATGCCGTTGCCGACGACGGTGAAGCGTATCATTCGGCCTCCGTCCCTATCCCTAAGCGGCCACGGCCGCGTCGAACAGCGGCCGGCACGCGTCCACGACATCGGCCGCGAAGCGCCCAACCGGCACGACAAGCGCCCCGCATTCAATTGCGGCACGGGCCGCGCCATCGGCATCCATCGACGTGACCGCGCCGTCGGCCACGACGATGAACAAGCCGCGGCGCGGTGGCATGCGATGGTGGGCGAATGCGATCGGCAAAGCTTCCGCCATTGGGATCGCGGGCGACAATGCGCGGGCCGTTCTAAGTACCGACACGTCGCGGGCCGAAAAGAACCGCCGAAGCCCGCGCCGCTCGCTAAAAGCGTCGCCGCCGTGACGATGGACAATCATGCGCAACGCCGCAGTGCCGATACCGGCCGTCCCCGCGATTTCGTCGGTTGTGAAGATGCGCTCCCGCCACCAATCAACCAAAAGCGCCTCCCATGTGACGGATGTGATTTTTTCGGGTGTGGTTCGGCACGAAAAAGACCCGACCGCACGAAGCGGCCGGGCACCGATAACCACACATGACGGGGAAGGCCGCACCTGCGCCATCGCGGTTTTCGCTTCCCTCATTAGTATACGTTGGCGGCGACGGGCGGGGGCACCGTGGCGGCATCATCGGCTGCGAGAATTTCCGCGAAGCGAATCAGGGCGTCGTCTACGAGCCGCGCGCCTGCCCTTTCAGAAGATTTGCCGGGCTTATATCCTGCCGCCTGCCCGATTTGCGCCGCCGTTGCATCGGTGATTGCAAGGTCAAGGGTTTCGAGATCGGCTGGCAACATCCTGGCGCGGATGTCGGCCCGCACCGAGGGCCCGTCGGCGACGGCAACGGCTTCGTGGTGGCAAGCCGCCGGTGTCGTGTTGCCCTTTGGCCTGACAAGCCCACCAAGGAAATCCGCGCCGGCCGCGATGGGTGTGTTGCTGTTGGCTGGCAATAGAAACCGCACCGTCGCGGGATCGCGCTCAGCGGGCGTCGCCCCTTTCGGCCGGCGGGGCCGGTCTGCGACATCGCGATAAAGGCCACGCGCGTCGCGATACCGGACGAGCCGTAGCCGGTCGTCGAACCTCAGGCCTCCAACGTGAATTGTAACCCCGCCGTTTGAGATATGCAGTTGCAAATCGCCCCGCGTCATGACCGCGGCCCCGGCCGGCGGTTCGGGCGCTGGCATTGCCGCGGCTGCCATTATCTCGGACAGGGTGGGCCTCACCTCCCAGATGTGATCTGCTCCCAAATCCGCCATGTATTGCTGACCCTCGGGGCCGGCGCCAAGGCACGAACCGACGGCCATCACGTCAACATACGCGTCGAGCGCTTCAAGGAGGTCGAGCCGCTTCGCCCGCACCAGCCGCGCGCGTGTCGGCCACCGGGCCGCCCAGCGCGTGGCGGTGCCCGCAGCTGCGACCGCGGCGCGATGCTCAGTAGGCGTCCGTACCGTCGCGCCCGTCATCTGATTGTCGTTCGCCGCGATAGGCGGCCGGCGGCGGGCCGTCATGCCGCCGCGCCTTTCTTGACAGGCAGGGCTATGCAAGGCGGGCGCTTCCACACGTGCCCGGTGTGGGTTGCCGACATCGCGAAGCGCCGCGGAAAGGGCCAGTCACGGAAGGGCGGGGTCTTCGTCTTTGGCTCTGCGGTGCGGGTGTTTGGGGTGTTCGGCATAGGTGCCTCCACAAATTATGCAACGAGGCCGCAGTCTAAGTGCGGCACGTAATGGATCGGCCCCGTCGGACCGGCCATGATTTCGATCTCACGACCGCACAACTCGGCGGCGTCTTCCACGGCGCCAAGGTTCGCCGCCATGCACAGGCGGGCTAGCGCGCGCTGTCCGTCTTCCTGTTCAGAAGCCGATCGGGCTTGCACCTTGTGCTCTGCCCGGAAATGCGTGCCGTCCTCGGCCGACATGACGATGGCTAGAACGATGTCGGCGCCAGCCTGGTGCGTCGCCGCGTCGGTGATGGTGACACGATGGCGTTTTGGGGCTTGTGGCGGCCCTGCCGTGCCGGTTGTCGGCGCCTGCGGCCGTTCCTCGTCATCGGTTGGCCGCTTCTGTCGTGTGGGCTTCTCGTAACGTCGGGGTGGCTCGCAGTCGAAATCCTCCCGCTGCAGCCAACTCGCCAAAGTTCGACGGCCCGTCTTCGCGTCGCCGCCTTCCGCCCAGGCCGCGCACCAGTCCCGTGCCGCTTCGATCATTGCCGCCGCCCGTTCGTCGGATGGCGACAGCGCATCAAAGGCGGCGCGGGCTTCGGCCTTCCCCCGCTTGAAGCCGTACGCCCGCCAAAGCACCTCGAAATCACCGGCCGGCACCGACCCGCCCGCCCTATCAGGGCGCGGCGCGGGCGGCGGCGTAGCCGCGGCGGGTTCTTTAGTCGCTTCTTCCCCGTAACCGCTTATTGTAAGCGGTACGGGTAAGCGGGATTGGGGGGTTTCAGCATCCCCACTACGGCCATTAGTAGGGGCGTCTGCACCCCCACATGTGGGGGTGTCCGCATCCCCACTAGTAGCGGGGGCGTGTGCACCACCACTAGCGGCGAACGAGAAGTTGGGGACGTATTCGGTCGGCCGGGTGCCCTTGCCCTCGCGATGGATGAAAAACGCACCATGCTCCACAAGACGGCCGACGGAAATGCGAACGTTCTTGATGTCGGCACGGGTGAGGCACGCTAGGTAGCTGTTGCTGGCGCGCGCGTTGCCGTGGTCGCTGCGGTATCGTTCAACGATGATGGTCGCGACCTTGTGGTCCAAACGCGTGGCCCAATCGGTCCCAATGATTGCTGTCAAAAGAAGGTATTTTGCCAGGAGGCCGTCCGACTTATCGACGGCGCGGCTCATGGCTGGCGCCTTTCGAAATCGCGGCGCCATTCGTCGCCACGTTCCAGGCATGGGGCGTAGAGACGGCGTTTGTCCGCTTGTTCGCCGACGATGCAGATGACCCGTGCCGCGATCAGCCGGCGGATCGCCTTGCACATAGTCTGGCGGTTCGAGCCAAAGCGTCGGGCAAGCCCTTTGGTGGTCAGCGCACAGGCGCCGTCCAGCACCGCAGCTTCGGCGACATGGGCCGCTATGCGGCTGTCGTAACGACCGCGGGTCAGGTAGGGGGCGGCCGTTACGAAGTCTGTAAGGCGTCGGATTGTTTCCGGCGGAAGCCGTTCAAGGCGTTCGGTTGCGTCAACCGTGCCGCCGCCGTGTGGACACGGCACGGGTCGCAAGTCGGTATCGTTCAATTGGGATTTCTCTGCAAGGGAAGCCGCTTCGGCGGCGGATGGCGCCTCGGGGCGCCGCTATACCTGCCCGGTTCCGGGGCGGTGTCACTTCGTATTAATCGAAGTGAGAATTTTTGGCCGACATCCGCCAAGGCACACGGCGCGACGCTATCCTTCACAGCGTCGGCGCCAATGCCACCCACGGCATGCGGCGCACGAACGCGGACAAGCGACGTGCGGTCACGCGGTTGCTGGAAGATGCTGAATGGGCGGCGTGGTCGGATAGGGAGATTGCCCGGCGGTGTGGGGTAAGCCAGCCCTTTGTTGGAAGCATGCGTGAAAGCCATACTGATAACGGTTATCAGTATGAACCCCGGACTTTCATCCACCCGAAGACCGGCCAACCCACGCAGATGTCCACCGCCAATATTGGCCGCGGCGCACCCCAACCCGCACCCATGTCCATGCCGGCGCTAGAGCCCGCCAACGATAACGGCGCGGGTGCTGCGTCGCGGCTGGCCGCGTTTAGCGGCGACAACGAATGGTACACGCCGGCGCGCTACGTCGACATGGCGCGGGCTACCGGGCCGCTATCCTTGCTTCGACCCAAGCGTCGACTTCGTCCGCGACGTACGCCTTGCGTTTATCGCTTATTTTTACTGGCTTTGGGAAGTCCCCGCGACGCACTAATTCATTTATAGTCCAGCGGGAAAAGCAAGCGCGCTCACACGCTTTTTGCTCCGAAATCAAGCGCGGCTTGAATTCATTCTTCGCAGTCATTGAAATTTACCGGATACTTTGCGATACGCTCAGACGTTGCTCAAAGGCGGTGTCGGTTTTGCGTTGCATGTGACGCTTGTATAGCATGTATACAAAAATGTCAAGTTTTTCTGCAATAAGCCTCCCATTTCAACATCAGCTTACTCCTCTTTTCCAATGCATCCCCGCGGCGGTACGCAAGCTCGACCGCATTGCCGACGTTGTGCGCTAGTGCCGCTTCGGCGATCTCCCGAGGGGTGTCCGTCTCCTCGCCGCACCAATCGCGAAAGGCGGATCGAAGGCCGTGAAGGGTGCAGCCGGCATCGTCGGGGGCCGCGGCTCGCAGGGCCTTGGTCATGGCTGTTGCCGAGACCGGCTTATCGTTTTTCTGCCCGCCGAAGACGTGCGGGCCGATCGCTGCCGTTTGACGTTCGCGGAGGATCGCAATCATCCTTGGCGTGAGCGGGACGCGGTGTTCCCGTGCCGCTTTCATCCGCAAAGCCGGGATTGTCCAAACGGCATCGTCGAAATCGAACTCGGACCAAACCGCGTCGCGGACCTCGCCGGTGCGAACGGCGGTCAATGTGAGGAATTCGACCGCCCTTGCCGCAGTGCCTTTTGACCGTCGCAACTTTCCGACCATCGCCGGCACCTTAGCGAAGGGCAGGGCGGCATGGTGGCCCCTTGCGAGTTTCTGGCGGGCCGGTAGGAGATGTGAAAGGTTGCCACGCCAGGCGGCCGGATTGTCACCCGTCCTGAGCCCGCGTGCCTTCGCATAATCCATAACGGCCCCTATGCGTTGCCGCAGCCGATCGGCCGTCTCAGGGCGCTTTTCCCAATGGGGCGTCAAGCACCTAACGATGTCGTCCACGGTAACAGCGGCAACCGGCTTGTCGTGCAGCGGCTTGGCGTATTTTTCGAGCACCATGCGCCATTGTGCTTTATGTTTCTCGTTGCGGAACTCCTTGGTCTTGATGGCAATCGTGGCGTCGACGCAGTCCTTAAATGTCACCACGGGCGGCGGTGCGACGGGGGCCACCGCGTCGCGCGCCACCCGAACGTCTTCGCCATCCGCAATTCGCTCGCGAATAAGCTCGGCACGCTGGCGTGCCCGCTTAAGCGTGACGGGCGCGGTGCCTTGGCCGTATCCACCTAGCCCGACCTCGTCACGCTTGCCGCCACGGCGATGGATGAACACCCAAGACTTCGATCCGCCCTTCCGCACGCGAAGAAAGAGCCCGTCACCGTCGGAATAAATTCCGGGTTTGGTGATGGCCTTGATAGCCGTCTCGGATAGCTTGTTGCGGGCCATTCCAATCCCCGATGTCATAACCGTAGGATTCCAATGAGGCGTATTTTGTGCCGGTGCAACCGTCAGGGCACTAGATATGCGAAAAAGCCGCGTCTACGGCGGGCTCTCTCACCGCCATACTGTCATAAAAATCAACAGCTTAGCGACCTATCTTTCCGCAAGACACACGGTGGCGTCCCGTGGAGTGGTGTAGGAACGTCGATCTCGGTGGGTCCGAGATGATTGTGTGTCAGGCGTCCAGCATGGGAAGGCTGACGATGGGATTGTCGCAGACCTTAGCGAGGGTTTCCAGAGACATGTAGCGTCTTGAGACGGCCCATTCGTCGTTGGTCTCCAACATGAGCGCGCCGACGAGGCGTCTGACGGCGGCGTCATTGGGGAAGATGCCGACGACATCCGATCGTCGCTTGATCTCGCGATTGACGCGCTCGAGCGAATTGGTCGAGGCGATCTGCGGCCAGTGATCGTGCGGGAAGGCCATGTAGGCGAGGACGTCCTCGCAGGATGAGTCCATCATCTCGGCGAGCCGGTCGAACTTGTTGTTGCGCATGTGATCGGCGACCTCGTGCCAGCGGCGGCGTGCATTGTCTTGGGTTTCCTGGGCGAAGATCGTCTTCAGCATGGCGATGACGGCGGGGCGGTGCTGCTTTGCGCCGGCATGGGACAGCGCGTTGCGCATCCAGTGCACGCGGCATCTCTGGTGGGTGGCGGAAAAGACCTTGTTCGCCGCCGATCGGAGGCCCTTGTGGTCGTCGCTGATGACGAGCTTCACGCCGCGCGGACCGCGATCGGCGAGCGAGCGCAGAAAGCTCTTCCAGAACGTCTCTGCCTCTGAAGGACCGGTTGCGACACCGAGGATCTCGCGGCGACCGCTGGCGTTGACGCCGACGGCGACTATGACCGCGGTGGAGATGATGCGACCGCCCTCGCGGACCTTCAGATAGGTTGCATCGATCCAGAGGTATGGCCATTCGCCCTCGATCGGCCGGAAGAGGAAAGCGTTCACCCGTTCGTCGATCTCACCGACCAGGCGGCTGACTTCGCTCTTGGATACGCCACCAGCACCCATGGCGCGGACGAGGTCATCCACCGAGCGTGTCGAGACGCCATGCACATACGCCTCCTGGATCACAGCAACGAGGGCCTTCTCAGCCGTGCGCCGGGGCTCTAGAAAGCTCGGGAAGTAGCTGCCTTTCCTGAGCTTCGGGATCGAAAGATCGATCCGCCCAGCCCGCCTGTCCCAAGCCCGTTCGCGATAGCCGTTCCGATGGTTCGTTCGATCCGGGGCTCGAACGCCAGCAGGCGCGCCGGTTCGCGCTTCCATCTCCATCTCCATCGTCCACTCGGCAGCAAAGGCCAGCATGTCGCGAACGAGATCGGTGTCCGCCTCTTGCTCGATGAGGTTCACGAGCGCAGTCTTCATGTCGGTCATCGTGGTCTTCCTTCAGGGTCAGGTTCGCAATCCGAACCCTACCGAAGATCGACGATGACCGCCGCAAATCCCCTCACATCACTACGGCGCTGTTGAGGGCGCGCTCGCTCGCGGATTTGCGCAGATCCTACACCACCCGTCGGGACACGACCCTCCGGCCTCGACCCAGTGCTCCCGGAACAGCCAGATCGTTTTGGCGTCCGGCAGCTTGTCGGCTAGGCCGAGAAAACGCCTGAAAGCCAGCCGGTCTTGGATTTGAAATTTAGCCTGATAGTCCCTGATCGTCCGACAGGTTGTAGTGCCCTGCAGAACCGAGACCTGGAACATCAGAACGGGATCGTAGGGCGGTTTCCCACCCTTGGCGCCGTCGGAACGCTTCAATGCTTTCAACAGAGGCTTGCGGAAAACCTCCCACGGCGCGATCGCGTCAGTTTCTCCAACGCATCGCCGTCCTCGCCGAGACGCCCGTAACGCTCTTCAATGTCCCGAAATCCAGGCTGTCCGCGCATCCATTCCCTCCCATCGCTTCCAGGGCAATGGAATCACAAGACAAAGCGCTTGGAGATGTTTTTAGAGGCGCCCGTTTGAAAGAAATCAACCGTCCAAGTATTTCTTGACGGAGCGAAGCATGGATGCCGTGTCGCGGGCCCGGCAGGTTGCAATGACAATGCGGTCGGGTCGGACGAGCGCGACCCTGCGATCTCCTTTCGGCAGCAACGCCGAGGGCGTTTTCAGCCTGTAATGAAATCGCGCCGCTGTCGATGTGTCGGCGTGACCGATTGCCACTGCGGTGGCCCCCAGAGACGAGACGAACTGCCTGGTGTCTTCCGTCAGATATTCACCGGGATCCGTATTCAGTCCTATGAGCGCGAAATGCTGACCCAGGACATCGTCGCTGCGGAACTCGTTTCCCTTCGGGTCCAGAAGCCAGACCTGCGGAAACATGTGGCCAGGCTTTGGCCATGACGCCGACTTGATGAAGCAGCCCCTGCGAAAGCTGTTGGAAGGACGGATTCCCTGTTCGTCCAACAGGGCGCGCAAGCCGGGAACGCAGCGCATCAGTTTCATCGTGCCGTGGACTATGAAGGCCGAAAGATGGTGTCGCGGCATGATGAGCTTGGCCATGAAGCGGGCAAGATTGATCATGGCTTTCGCGTGCGGGCGTCTTTCCTGGTCGTAGCTATCCAGGATGTGGCGACCTGCCTTTCCCTGAATGACGTAGGCCAGTTTCCAGGAAAGATTGGCAGCATCCCGCAGCCCCGAGACCAGACCTTGCCCAACAAAGGGTGGCGTGATGTGCGCTGCATCGCCGATCAGGAAGACCCGTCCGTTTCGGAAGGACGAGGCGATCCGCGCGTGGAAGCGATAAACGGCCTTGCGTTCGATTTTCATGGCGGCGATCCCGCCCCAGGGGGCCAGAAGACGATCGATTTCCTCGTCCCTTTCCATTTGTTGGCGGCTTTCGCCTCTGGCCAGCATGAATTCCCATCGCTGCCGACCCCCCGGCGCCACCATGTGGGGTGTCGGTCGCTTCGGATTGCAGAGAAATTCAACGTGGTCGATAGGCTGCGAAGGGTTTTGCGCGTCGACGATGAGCCAATCCTCGGCAAAACTGCTTCCCTGGAAGTCCCGGCCGATGATGCCGCGGACCACGGAATGGGCGCCGTCGGCGCCGACGAGATAGCCGGCACGGATGTCCAGCATCTGACCATCCGCATGTCTGACGCTTGCGAGCACCCCTTCGCGCGTCTGGGTCAGTGCCACGAGTTCGGTCCCGAGGCTGAGCGCGAGGTTTTTCGTCTGCTCGAGCTTTCGGCGCAGGCCCCGCTCGAGATCGGGCTGATAGAAGGTGATCTGCATTGGATGCGTGTCGACATCCTGCCCGGTATTGATGCGGGCGAACTCGCCGAACAGCGGTGATATCAACCGCACGACCGGGATCCGGACCTGCTCGAAATCCGCTTCTCCGACGCCCACCGATTGCAGGATCCGCAAGGCGTCGAAATCAAAGGCGATGGCGCGGGGCGCCAGATAGATGTCCGGCGCCTTGTCGATTACCAGCGTAGAGATCCCAAGCCGACCCAGCATCAGGGCGAATGCCGCCCCGACAGGTCCGCATCCCACGACCAGCACGTCGGTGTGCGATTGGACACTGGCTTCCATAGTTTGGCTTCCCCGGACCACCCTTGTTTCCGGTGATCGCCTTATCAACATGATTGACTCGGAATGAACAGTAGTGTTCAATTTCTGTCAAGAGTGACGAGGAGAATCCAGTGAGCTTTGCCTCGACCGCCCAGGCCCGGATCAATCAGGCGGCCATGCGGCTGTTTGCGGAAAAGGGTGGCAATCAGATCAATGTCAGCGAGCTTGCGCAGGCCGCTGGCGTTGCACGCGGGACGATCTACAACAACGGCGTCGAGCCCGATCGGTTGTTCGAGGAGGTCGTCGCCGGGCTTGCTTCGGAGATGCATGCGCGCATCGCCCTCGCATCCCAGGACATTGCCGATCCGGCGATCGCCGTCGCCAATGGGATCCGCCACTTCGTCCGCAGAGCGCATGAAGACCCGGTATGGGGGCGTTTCATCCTCCGTTTCGCATTCTCCAGCAATCTTCTGCGGACCATGTTTGAGTCCCAGCCATCCGTGGACCTGATGAAAGGTCTGAAAGCCGGACGGTTCCAGTTTCAGCCGGACCAGGCATCATCCGTCCTGGCCATGATCGGTGGAACCGGCGTCGCGGCCATGTTGCTGGTGCTCGATGGGCACAAGACCTGGCGTGAGGCCGGATCGAATGCGGCTGAACTGGTTTTGCGGGCGCTGGGACTGGAGGCAGCGGAGGCGCGCGCGATTGCCGCCAACGATCTGCCGCCGCTCCCGGAGTCGTAGCTGCACACTGAGTGTTTCGGGAGCAACGATGCTCAAGACCAGACATGATACCGGCGGTGTTCAGGTGAACAACGAGACCGACATTGCCGAGCTCGAGGAGATCTCCCTGGCCGAGAGGGGGCTGCCCACGAGCACCTATGAGATGCTGTCAATAGGACTGGCGGCGTCGCCCGAGTCTCCGGCATTGTCGTTTTTCCTGCGGGCGAAGGATTACAAGAAGCCCGTCACCTGGACCCAACGCGAACTCCTTGCGGACATCACCCGTACCGCCAACGCCCTGCGCCGGCTCGGCATCGGCCGAAGCGACGTCGTCGCCTTCGTGCTACCGAACCTGCCCGAAACCCATTTCGTCATCTGGGGCGGCGAGGCGGCCGGGATTGCCTTTGCCATCAATCCGCTTCTGGAGGCCGAGCAGATCGGCGAGCTTCTGAGAGCCGGCAGGGCCAAGTGGCTGGTGACGCTGGAGCCGACGCTGCGAAGCGACATCTGGGAAAAGGCCAGCCAGGCCGCGGCCCAGGTGCCCGATCTGGCCGGCATTCTGACGGTCGGGGTGGGCCCCTATGTCCGAGGTGCAGCCGGCCTTGCCTTTCGAACCTTGTCCCGTTTCCGCAGGTTGAGCATACCAGGCAAGCCGCTGCCCATCTTGAACCTGCGCAGGGAAATCGCCCGGGAAAATGGCGAAGGGCTGAATTTCGAGACGCCGGGCCCAGACGACATCTCGTCCTATTTCTGCACGGGCGGCACGACCGGCACGCCCAAGATCGCCAAGCGGACACATTTTTCCGAAGTCTTCAACAGCTGGTCGATGCGCCTTTTCGCAGGCGAGGTGCTCGGCGCGGCAAAGCCCATCTTCTGCGGTTTGCCGCTCTTTCACGTCAACGGTCAGCTGGTGACCGGGCTTGCCCCCTGGAGCAACAGCTCGCATGTGATCCTCGGCACACCGCAGGGCTATCGCGGCGAGGGCGTCATCCGCTCCTTCTGGGACATCGTCGAGCATTACCGCATCTTCGCCTTTTCCGGCGTTCCGACCGTCTATTCCTCGCTGCTTCAGGTTCCGCTGGGCGGCCGGGACATTTCCAGCGTCGGATATGGCTTTTGCGGCGCGGCGCCCATGCCGGTAGAAACCTTCCGCAATTTCGAGAAGACGACGGGCATTCGGATCCTCGAAGCCTACGGGCTCACCGAGGGTGCCTGTGTTTCGAGCGTCAATCCGCCCCTCGGCGAACGGCGGATCGGTTCGATCGGGATTCGCATCCCCTACCAGAAGATGGCCGTGGTGCGTCTCGACAATGATGGCCGGTTCGCTGGCTTCGCGGACCGGGAGGAAGTCGGCCTATTGGCCATCCATGGCCCCAACGTCTTTGCCGGCTATGTCATTGCCGAGCACAACGAGGGCATCTGGCTCACGATTGACGGCGAGCGGTGGCTGAACACCGGCGACCTCGCCCGTCAGGATGTGGACGGCTACTTCTGGCTCACCGGGCGCAAGAAGGAGCTGATCATCCGCAGCGGCCACAATATCGACCCGCAGGTGATCGAACAGGCCGCCTATGAGCATCCCGCGGTGCAATTGGCCGCGGCGGTTGGGCGACCCGATGTGCATGCGGGTGAGTTGCCGGTGCTCTACGTCCAGCTCAGACCGGACCACACGGCCTCGGAGAAAGAACTCCTGGCGCATGTGACAACCCACATTCCCGAACGTGCGGCGCAACCCAGGGCGGTCATCGTCCTACCCGACATGCCGGTCACGCCGGTCGGCAAGATTTTCAAGCCGGCGCTGTCCATGCGGGAAATCGAACTGGTCGTTCGCACGGAGGCGAACGCCTGCGGCGTCACGCTCAAAGACCTGTCCGTAGTGCAGGATTCCAAGCGTGGTCTGCTGGCGAAGGTCCGGACGGAGGGCGACGCAACCCCGCTCCGCGAAAAGCTGGGGCAATACGTCTTCCAGACGGACGTCCTGTGAGATTGCGTTGAGAGAGGGAACACGGACATGGCCATGAATCTCGCCCACTTCGAGATCGGCCGCCGCCGCCGCTGGGGCCTGGTGAAGGGCGACGCAATCGCTCCGCTGGACCAGGAATACCCGACAACCGCAGCTTTGATCGAGCACGGCGAGACCGGCTGGATCGCCGCCTCGGGGCGCGCGGCAAGCGTGTCGCTGGCGGATGTGACCTTGCTGTCGCCCGTCACCGCACCGGCGCGAATTCTCTGCCAGGGCGCCAATTATCGCCAGCACATGATCGAATCGGGGATGGACCCGGACGAGAAGACCTTCAACATGTTCTTCGAAAAGGCGGACTGTTCGTTGAACGCGCCTCGCGGCACGGTCCGCAAACCGCCGCATGTCCGCCTGCTCGATTACGAAATCGAACTCGCACTCGTGTTTCGCAAGGCCATTACCGCACCCGTGACCGTGACCGAGGCGACTCTCAGCGAGTATGTTTTCGCCATCGCCATCGCCAATGATGTCTCGGCACGCGATATCCAGATTCCGCAGACGCAGTTCTTCAAAGGCAAGAGCTATCGCGGCTTCTGCCCCATGGGGCCCTATCTGACGGTGCTGGAACCGGAAGAATTCCACTACCTCGACCGGTTGGACCTTTCGCTTTCGGTCAACGGAGCGGAACGTCAGCGCGATACGACGCGCAACCTCGTCTTCAAACCGGCCGAAACGATCACGGAGCTTTCGACCTTCTCCGACATCGCGCCGGGCGACGTGTTGCTGACCGGCACGCCGTCGGGCTGCGCGCTGAGGGTTCCGCCACCCGCTCTGCGCAAGCTGATGCAGCTTGTCCTGCCTGAAAAGAAGCTTTGGGCGGCCTTTGAAAGGACCCAGTCGCGCAGGCCCCAATATCTGAAGGCGGGGGATGTCGTGACCGCCCGGATCAAGAGCCCCGACGGGATCATCGATCTGGGCGAGCAGCGCGTCACCATTTCGGCCTGAGGACAGACAATGACCGACGACCCGCTCTTTCAGCCTCTCACCTTGCCGAACGGTGCCGTCCTGAAGAACCGTCTCGCCAAGGCCGCAATGGAGGAAAACCTGGCCGATGCAGACCACGCGCCGGGCGAAAGGCTTTGGCGGCTTTATGACACCTGGGCCAAGGGAGGCGCCGGTCTGATCGTAACGGGCAACGTCATGGTGGACGGTCGCGCCATGACCGGACCGGGCGGCGTTGTCGTCGAGAACCGGAAACATCTCGCCGCGTTGCGCCGATGGTCGCAGGCGGCGCGCAGCCAGGGCGCGCAGTGCTGGATGCAGATCAATCATCCGGGACGACAGATGCGCGCCAATCTGCGGCAGCCTGCGCTGGCGCCGTCCGCCGTGCCCGTCGAATTGGGCCGGTTTTCGAAGATGTTCGCGATGCCACGCGAAATGACCGAGGACGATATCCGCGACGTGCTTCGCCGCCACGTGGAAACGGCCGTCATCGCGCAAGAGGCCGGGTTTAGCGGCGTGGAAGTTCATGCGGCGCATGGCTACCTCCTCAGCCAGTTCCTCTCGCCCCTGGCCAACCGCCGCCGGGACGCCTGGGGCGGTTCTCTGGAGAACCGGACGCGGCTGCTTTTCGACATCGTCCGAGGTGTTCGCGACCATGTCTCGAAAGACTTCTGTGTCGCGGTGAAAATCAATTCGGCGGACTTTCAGCGTGGCGGCTTCGATCAGGATGATGCCCTGCACCTGGTGAAGGGGCTGAACGGCTTGGCCGTGGACGTCGTGGAGATTTCCGGCGGCAATTATGAAAGCCCGGCGATGCAGGGACGCACCGGCGACGACCGAACACTCGCACGAGAGGCTTACTTTCTCGAATTTGCGCAGCAGGTGACCGCCATCGCCCGCATGCCGGTCATGCTGACTGGAGGAATCCGCCGGAAGGCCGTTGCGGAACAGGCGATCGACGCGGGGATTTCCATTGTGGGCATGGCAACGGCGCTGGCGCTACGGCCGGATCTCCCAGAAGCCTGGCAATGCGGGCAGACGGTCGAGGTCGCCGCGCCAAGCGTAGAGTGGAGGAGCAAGCCGCTCGCTTCGCTCGCCGCGCGATCCATTGTCGAGAATCAAATTCATCGCGTCAGCCGAGGGAAGCGGCCACGCCGAGGCTTTTCACCATTCCTGGCTTTGCTGGCCGGACTCCTGAGAGGCGGCAGGCAGACGAGGAAATACGTGGCATGGGCGTCGAGCCAGGAACAGGAAGGAAGACGGCATGAACACGCATAAGCCGATTGCGGCGACCAAGCTTCAGCACCATGTCTTCTACGTCACCGACCTGGAGCGGTCCAAGGCGTTCTACACGGAATTGCTGGACCTGCAGTTTTCCGCGCTCAACCATCCCGACAGCAGCGCCGCCATGCGTCTGTCCCAGCAGGAGATGCGTTTCTTCTCCTTCGGCTTCCACCATCACGACATTTGTCTGGTCAAGCACCGGACGCTGCAGATGGACAATGGCTCGATGCTTCATTTTTCGCTCGCCGTGCGGGATGCGACAAGCTTCGATACCATTCGCGAGCGCGCCGAAAAGATGGACCTGACCATTCGGGAGGGACGGGTACTGGCATCGGCAAAACCCGTTGCAAGAGCGTTTTCCGTCAGAGACCCGGATCGTCATTGCGTCGAAATCATCGAGGAGTGCGCCCCATGAGCACGTCCGAATACGTCCCGCCGAACGTCATTCCTCCATTCCAGCAGAAATTCGGATTCCTGCTCAAGCACAAGTGGTTCCGGGAACTGGTGCTCTTGTGGCCGACCCTGACGAGACGGCGCTTTTCCAACAAGACCGAGGACTATGGCGTCTTCAAACCCTCTCTGGTTTCGCATGTCGGCCAGTTGTCGATCTATGTGAAGGACATTGCCCGCAGCCGTGCGTGGTACGAACAGGTCGCGGGACTGTCGCACAGCCGGACCTGCGAAGCCGAACCGCATCCCTTGCGGGAGGGATGGACGGTCCGATGCGCCTATATGAGCGCCAGCAACCACGAGGAATGCCTCGTTCTGGTTGAGCAATATGATCCGTCCGGTCAGATTGCGACGCCCACCGGCATGAGCTTTTTTCATTTTGCATTGGAAGTGGAAGGAAACCGGTTGGAAGACGTTCTGGCTTTTGCCGAACAGCAGCGCGCAAACGGCGTTCCCCTCAATTACGGTCCGGTCAGGCATAACAGCGAACCGCCATTGGGAGACGGAGAAACCGGCGGCAACGTGGCCTGCTACCTCTACGATCCGGACTGGCACAATGTCGAGTTTTGCGGTGCCATGGACACGATCGATAACTATCGCGCTCGGTACGGCGACAAGAAGGGATCGCAACGCATGTAGCGGGAGAAACGGGATCGGGGAAGCAACTGATCTTCCGAAAATTCACCGATCTGGAACACCGGCGTCAAACGCCACGATACCGAGCACGACATTTTGCAGGTCCTCTCGCGAACTCTTTTCGGAGCGCTGACAACGGAGACTTCCGCGCGGGATGTTAATCGCAGGTTGAGCTCACTTAGTAACTCTCTTCCCGTTTTACGAAAAAGGCTCTATTCCAGGTTATCATTACAGGCTTCGAGGTCGACGAGGCATGGCTTCTGCTTGCCGAACCATCGCAATAGGTCTGATCGCCGGAGTTGACGTTCCACCACGACGCTTCCGTCCGGCCCTACGCCATGGATCTGAAACACCGACTTCGCCAGGTCTTGTCCGATCGTGCTAGAGCGGGATGACATCGAACTGAGTCGCTGAGGATTCCGCTTTTCTCTGGGCTGTGATTCAACATGCTGGCTGGAAGGAGGCCAGCATGAATG
>NZ_FWXR01000018.1 GCF_900176465.1 Fulvimarina manganoxydans | reverse complement strand
AGCATGGCCGCGTCTATGGGTCTTGAGCGGATGCGATGGCATCGTCTGCTTATTTGTATTCCCGTCTGAAAGCAGACCGACCGCTAACCACCCATCACCACCATTCAGACACTCAGTTCGGAAACAGTATCGCCGCACTCCACTCTCCCCCTCACACCGCCTCGATCATCGCCATCACGTCGTCCTCGATGACAAGCCCAGCCTCCGCCGCCTTGCGCCGGGCTTCGAGACCTCGGCGGCCCGGAAGCCTCACGCCGGGCTCGTGGCCGATCATCGCGGCGAGGTCGCCGAGGCGGTGGAGTGCGTTCGCGCCGCCGATGGCCTTCGGGTCGAGGACGAGGATGAACTGGCCGAGGCGCGGCGGCGCGCCCTTGTCGTCGAAGAGCGAGGAGGCCTCATAGGCGAAATTCGAGCCCGTCAGCCCCGCACTCAGCATTTCCACCATCAGCGCCAGAGCCGCGCCCTTGGCGTCGGCGACGGGAACCATGGTGCCGGCAAGCGCGGCGTCGGCGTCGGTCGTCGGATTGCCGTCCTTGTCGAGAGCCCAGCCTTCGGGAATGGCGGCACCCTTCTGCTTGGCGGCCATCACCTTGCCCCGCGCGACCTTGGAGAGCGAGAGGTCGATGACGACGGGATCGGCGTCCGGCAGAGGCGTCGCAAAGGCGATCGGATTGGTGCCGAAGACGCCCTTGGTGCCGCCCCAGGCCGCCATGGCGCTGGGGGCATTGGCCATCATCAAGGCGACAAGGCCCTTTTCGGCGAAGCGCTCGACGGTGAGGCCGAGAACGCCGGCATGATGGGAATTTCGCACCCCGATCGCCAGAACGCCCGTCTCGGCGACGATCGCGGGTGCCCGCTCGATGGCGAGATCGAAGGCAGGATAGGCAAAGCCCTCGGCGGCATCGACGCGCATCGTCGCTGCCCGCGTCATCTCGATCACGGGGCTCGCATGGCCATCGACCTTCTTCACCTTGGCCTGCCCGCTATAGGCCGGCACGCGCCGCAGACCATGACCGCCCTGGCCCGCCGCTTCGGCGGTGACCAGCGCATAGGCGACGGAGGCGGCCTGGGCGGGGCCGACATCGGCGCGCTGAAGGGCGCTCGCGACGAGGCGCTCGGTGTCTTCGATCGACAGTGTGGTGGTCATTGGGACAGGCTCGCAAGATGGTTGAGGACGTTGTCCGCCGTGACAGAGCTCACGCGGACATTCGCCTCTTTCGTAACGCCGGCGATATGCGGCGTCAGGATCAGATTGGGAACCCCTTCGAAGCGCGCGCCGGCTTCCCGGTCGAGCGGCTCGCTCTCGAAGACGTCGAGCGCGGCGCCGCCCAATTGCCCAGCCCGAAGCGCCTCGACGAGCGCCGCCTCGTCGACGACCCCGCCCCGCGCCGTGTTGATCAGAATCGCGCTCGGTTTCATCGCCTTCATCGCATCGCGGCCGACCAGATGGCGCGTCGTCTCGGTGAGCGGCACATGCAGGCTGATCACGTCCGAGGTCCGAAGCAAGGCCTGAAGATCGAGGCGCTCGGCGCTCTGCCAGGCGGCATCGCCTTCGGGCAGAAACGGATCGAAGGCGGCGATCTCGCAGCCAAAGCTTTGCGCGCGCGCCGCGACCTTGCGGGCGATCGCGCCATAGCCGATCAGCCCCAGGCGTTTGCCGGCGATCTCACCGCCCATCATCTCCATGCGTGGCCAGCGCCCCGCCGCAATGTCGGGGCTTCGGTTGTATGCGCCTCGCAGAAGCGTCAGCGCCGCCGTGACCACATATTCGGCGACCGCGACGTCATTGGCGCCGGTCGCGGGATAGACGGTGATGGCCTTGGTCTTGCAGGCGTCGAGGTCGATATTGTCGAGGCCGACACCGAGCCGTCCGACACAGGCGAGCGAGGACAGATCGGCCAGGAGCTCTTTCGAGACCTTTGTGCGGTTGCGCACGATGAGCGCTTTTGCCGTCTTCAGCGCCTCGCGCAAAGCGTCAGGCTGATCAACGAGATCCGGATCGTAGAGAATGTCATGGCGCTCGCGAAGCCGGTCCACCGCCGCCTCGTCCATGAATTCGGAAATCACGATCTCAGGCATCTCACCCTCTTCTATCAGGCACTCGGTGAACGAAAAGGCCGGCCGCCGATGGGGCGGCCGACCTCGAAACAGGCAGATCGCGGCCGATCAGGCGCTGCGATAGAGCTTGGTCATCACGAATTCGCGGTGGCCAAGGGCTTCGGCCGCCGTCATGCGGCCATTGGCGGTGCGCATAATGTTCTCGATCAGCGCGTCGCCCGCCTGATCGATCGTCATGTCGCGGCGCAGAATGCCGGAGACATCCACATCCACATGCTCCGACATGGTGCGGACCGTGCGCGGATTGGCGGTGATCTTCACCACCGGCACAATCGGATTGCCGATGACATTGCCCTGGCCGGTCGGGAAGGTGTGGATCACATAGCCGGCAGCCGCCATCAGGGTCACGCATTCGGCCGCTGCCGAGGAGGTGTCCATGAAATAGAGGCCATTGCCCTTTTGCGGGGCTTCGGCAGGCTCGAGAATGTCGATGAACTTGCACTCGCGCCCGATCTTTTCGAGATTGCCGAGTGCCTTTTCCTCGATGGTGGAAAGGCCACCCTCGATATTGCCCTTGGTCGGCTGGGATTCCGACAGATCGTTGGTGGCATGGGCGAAGATGACGTCGTCCTGATAGGCCTTCCACATCTTGTACCAGCGCTCGCCGACTTCCGCATCGACCGCCCGCTCCTTGCAGATATGCTCGGCGCCGGTGATCTCGGAGGTCTCGCCGAAGACGCCGTAAATGCCCTCGGGGATCAGCTTGTCATACATATTGCCGACGGTCGGGCAGGAGCCGAGGCCGGTGGTCGTGTCGGACTCGCCGCATTTGGTCGAGACCCAGAGCTCGGAGACGTCGCATTCGGTGCGCTGAAGCTCGGTGGCCCACTGGACCATTTCCTTCGCCTTGCGCGAGACGTCCATGATCGTCTTCAGATCGCCATTCTGCTCGATCGAGAAGGCGGCGACCGGCTTGCCGGTCTCGGCGATGCCGTCGGCGATCTTCTGGGTCCAGCCCGGCTCGATGCCGACCACGATGCAGGCGGCGACATTCGGATTGGAGCCGGTGCCGATCATGGTGCGGAAATGAAGGTCGAGATCGGCGCCGAATTGCAGGCGGCCATAGGCATGCGGCAGGGCCAGCGTGCCTTTGATGTTGTTGGCGACGGCTTCGCAAGCGGCGTTGGAAATGTCGTCGACCGGCAGGATGACGACGTGGTTGCGCACACCCACGCGGCCATTCTCGCGGCGATAGCCCTGGAATTTGCGGTTGGTATTGATCGGCATGGTCAAGCTCTTTTCAAGGTGAGACGGGAGCGGGAAAGCGATGAGCCGCGCGGGGCGATCGGCGCCGGCGCGTCCTCACATCGTCTCACCAGCGATTGGTCTTCAGATTGTGGACATGGACGTGGCTGCCCTTCTTCACATCGGCCTTGAAGCGCCCGATGTCCTCGCCGTATTTCACCGCCGTGTCGCCCGAGGACACATCGCTGAGCGCGATCTTGTGGCCGATCGGAACGTCGTCATTGGCCGTCAGGCGGAACGAGGAATTGTCGTGGGTGACGACGCAGAGCATGTCTGTGCCCGCCTTCAGGCCCTCGACGACGACCACGCCGACATTGTCCTTGTGATCGTGGACCAATAGCTGCGGATGACTGCTCATCGGGTCTTCTCCCTTTTTCGGTATCGGATGACAATTCGCTCGACCTGACGCCGCCCCTCGCACCTCGCTTTCGCTGATTGATGCGAGGGCGACCGACGCGAGGATCTGGGGCTTTGCATTCGCTCAAGTCTTGTATAAGACATAAAATATGTTTTCGAACGGGTGTCAAGGGTGGTATGGAACCGAAGCGGTCGCTTTATCGCGAGCGGCCAGCGGCAGAATTTGACATTGGCGATGGAGACGGCGGCGAGATGAGCGAGAGCGGATCGGAAGGATTGGCGTTCAGACCGCTCTATGCCCAGGTGCGGGCCCGGCTGGTGCAGCGGCTGATCTCGGGCGAGTGGACGCCCGGCATGATGCTGCCGAGCGAATTCCAGATCGCCAAGGAGCTCGGCGTCAGCCAGGGCACCGTGCGCAAGGCCCTCGACGCCATGACCGCCGAGCATCTTCTCGTGCGCCGGCAGGGGCGCGGCACCTTCGTCGCCATCCCCGAAGAGAGCCGCATTCTCTTCAAGTTCTTCCGCCTCGTCGCCGATGACGGCACACGCCTCTTTCCCCGGAGCGAGG
Source organism: Fulvimarina manganoxydans (assembly GCF_900176465.1). Lineage (GTDB taxonomy): Bacteria > Pseudomonadota > Alphaproteobacteria > Rhizobiales > Rhizobiaceae > Fulvimarina > Fulvimarina manganoxydans. Next base: position 93,032 of record NZ_FWXR01000018.1, on the reverse strand, counting down.
TGATCGGGCGCGGGCGCTCGCGCGCTTGCGCCCTGATTCGGGACCAGCTGAAGCTCTCGCCGAAAGACGACGTCTGGTGGATCGACCGGGTGAGACGGCTGGGCGAGAAGCCGGTCATCGTGGAGCGCGTCACCCTGCCCGTGGCCCGGTTCGAGACCCTCGGCGCGATGGAGACGATCCCGAACAATGTCTATGCGCTCTATTCAGAGCATTACGGCATTACCATCGGTCGGGCCGCCGAGAAGCTGAAGGCAAAGCTCGCGAGCGATCATGTCGCCACGCATCTCGGCTGCTCGCTCGGCGATCCCGTCCTCCAGGTGGAGCGCCTCGCCTTGGCGCTCGACGACACGCCGGTCGAGCATCGCCTCTCCACCTGCCTGACCGAGGATTTCCACTACGGCGCCGATCTTTAGGACGCCGCACGCGCGCCGGTTCCAAGACACCCGGACCGGTTTCCCGCATGCCCGCAAAGAACGGGCGAGAACACGAAGGCCAGCTCATGCAGACTCCGACCCCCGCAGCCCTCAAGGACCGCTACTGGCCGCTTTTTCCCGGGGTTCTCCTGGCCCTCGTCGTGGCCGCCGCGGCGCGCTTCGTGGCCGATCACTATGCGGCGCCGGTCATGCTGTTCGCGCTTCTGATCGGCATGGCCTTCAACTTCCTGGCCGTCGACCCGCGCTTCAAGCCGGGCCTCGAATTTTCCTCCAAGAGCCTGCTTCGCTTCGGCATCGTGCTTCTGGGCGCGCGCATCACGACGGGCGACATCGCCTCGCTCGGCGTCTCGACCTTCGCCACGGTGATCGGCCTCATCGCCCTGACGATCGCCACCGGCTTCGTCTGCGGGCGCATCTTCGACAAGCAATGGCGCTTTTCGCTTCTGACCGGCGGCTCCGTCGCGATCTGCGGCGCCTCGGCCGCCCTCGCCATCGCCTCCGTCATTCCCCACAACGACAAGACCGAGCGCAATCTTCTCTTCACGGTCGTCTCGGTCACCACGCTCTCGACGATCGCGATGATCCTCTATCCGATCCTGTTCACGGTGTTGGGGCTCAGCTCCAGCCAGAGCGGCTTCCTGGTCGGCGCGACGATCCACGACGTCGCGCAAGTGGTGGGCGCGGGCTATTCGATCTCGACCGATGTCGGCGATGTGGCGACCATCATCAAGCTCCTGCGCGTCGCCATGCTGCCGGTGGTTCTCATCATCATCGTCCTGGCTCTCGCAGGCCAGAAGCGGAGCGACACCAAATCGGTCCGCCTGCCGTCCTTCGTCATCGGCTTCGCGGTGCTGACCGCCATCAACAGCCTCGGCTGGCTTCCCGCGAGTGTCGCAGGCGTCGCGGTCGATCTGTCGGGCTGGCTCCTCGTCATCGCCATCTCGGCGCTCGGCGTGCGGACCAATATGAAGGACATGCTGCAGCTCGGCTGGCGCCATGTGGCGATGGTCGTCACGGAGACCCTCGTTCTCCTGATCCTCGCCATCACCGCCGTCGAGATCGGGCTTGCGGGATAAAGCATACTGCCGAAAAGTGGCATGATTTTTCGGATCACGTCATGCGGCAAAACAAAGACTTGGAGTGAAATCGCGGTTCTGATTCAGAGCGCACGACACTATGATCGAGCGCTCGGGGCGACTTGATCGTAAAGCCGCTACCCTCGACGCTTCGTCATTCTCGGCCACCGTGCCGAGAATCCAGAAACGCCTGAAAAAGAAGCGGCTTCATCGGCGCACTGGATGCTCGGGACAGGCCCGAGCATGACGAACGCGATGGAAGCGAGAGTCTGAATTGCGAATGCCTAGCACTCGCTCAACGCCGTCCGAAGAAACCGTCATGCGCTCTGGTTCCGATTCATCGCATTTCGCTCCAAGGCCGAATTCATTCGTGCAGGAGAGCGGCTAAGCGTGCCCACCCGCCCCGCGCTTGTCCAAAGCGTGGAGCTATCGGCGATAGGGCCCGTTGAAGAGATCGCCGAGGGCGCGGCGCAGCAGAACGGTCAGGCGGCGCTTTTCGAGGTTCCATGGGCGATCGTGATCGAGATGGCAGCGCTGGCAGAGGGCGGCGAGATTGTTGTCGTCGTTGTTGGACGTGTCCTGGTCGAGATGGGCGCAGGCGATGCGCACCAGGGTGGTCGTGACCGTCAGGTCCGATTGATCCGACCGGGGATCGGGCAGCGCGGCTTTGCGGATCAGCCGCCCGCGCCCGTCCCGCCAACGCTCGGCCTCATCGTCGAACCAGCGTCCGTCGCCGAGATGATAGACGATCTTGTTATGGGGCCGACCGCAATGCTCGCATCGGCCCTTGGCCCGGCCGAAGCGGATCGCGGCGGAGAGTTCGCGCCAGTCGATCGGGTAGAAGTGCCGATTTTCACGACGGATCGGCATCGGCTCTCTCGGAGCTGGCCTCGCGCGCCCGGTCGGCGCTTTCGTCGGACGATGTCGCGGCGTCCTTCATCTTGTCCCGGGCCCGGGTGATGGTCAGCCGGGAGACCCCGTAATCGCGCGCGAGGCGCGAGATCGAGGCGCCTTCGGCGAGTTTGGCGACGACCGCCTGTCTCTGGTTCGGCGTCAGACGCGGCGGACGGCCGAGCGTCTTTCCCTCGGCCTTCGCCCGTTCGAGCCCGGCCTGGGTGCGCTCGATCAGAAGATCACGCTCGAATTCGGCCACCGCATTGATGACGCCCATGGTCATGCGACCCGCCGCGCTCGTCAGATCGACACCGCCAAGCGCCAGACAATGGACCTTGATGCCGAGCTCGGCGAGCTGATCGACCGTCTTGCGCACATCCATCGCGTTGCGCCCGAGCCGGTCGAGCTTGGTGACGACGAGAATATCCCCGTCCTCCAGCCGGTCGATCAGTCTCGTGAAGCCTGGACGCTCGGAAGCCGGAATCGAGCCGGAGATCGTCTCCGTCACGATCCGGCGCGGCTGAACCTGAAAGCCGGCCGCCCGAATCTCGCCGAGCTGGTTGTCGGTCGTCTGCTCGATGGTCGAGACGCGGGCATAGGCGAAGAGGCGGGACATGGCGGCGACCGGACAGGATTGTATCCTAAACGCCCTAGCCTCTATCGCGCATGCGCACAAGACGATTGCGCTATGTTCCGCGCATTCGGCGCACCGACTCTCATCCGCAATCTTTTGGAGAACGGGTCAGGGCCGGGCATGGACGCTGCGGCTTCTCCCCCAGGGGGAGAAGTCGTCGGCTCTTGCTGCCGGCTGCTGAGACAAATCGCCAAGGTCATTGTCACGACCATGATCGATCGCGATCCCCTGCGATACAGGCTCTTCGCATGATGTGTGAATGTCGTATGTCTATCCCCAAAACGGCCCTCAAGCCCCCTTGCCCATCGAGCGCGGGTCGATGGGCCTCTTTTCCGCGACCGAACGCGTCGCCGCTTCGGCCAGGGCCAGCGCCGCGAGACCGTCATCGCCGGAGGGCGACATCGCGATGCCTTCGGAGAGAGCCTTCAGGAAGGCGCCGATTTCGGCCCGGTAGGCGGCCGCATAACGGGTCATGAAGAAGTTCTGCAAGGGCGGGCGGGTATAGCCGTCGCCTGTCGCGATGGTCACCGAGGCCTCGTGCTGGTTCTCGGCGCTGACCATGCCGCCCGATCCGTGAACCTCGATGCGCTGGTCATAGCCATAGGTCGCTCGGCGCGAATTGATGATGACCGCCTGACGCCCGCTCGGCGTGCGCATCAGGATGGTCGCCGTATCCACATCGCCGAGTTCGCCGACCTTTGGGTCCACCATCACCGACGCCGTGGCGACGACGCTCTCGATCTCTTCGCCCAAAAGAAAGCGCGCCATGTCGAAGTCGTGGATCGTCATGTCGCGAAAGAGGCCGCCTGAGCGGGGAAGATAGTCCAGATGGGGTAGGCCGGGGTCGCGGCTCGTCAGCACCACCTGTTCGACGGAGCCGACGCGCCCCTCGTCGATCGCCCGCTTCAAGGCGGCGAAATGGGGATCAAAGCGGCGGTTGAAGCCGATCATCAGGGGCGTGGCGGTTTCATCGACGACCGAAAGGCACTGGCGGACGCGCTCGAGCGACAGGTCGATCGGCTTTTCGCAGAAGATCGGCTTGCCGGCCCGCGCGAAGCGCTCGATGAGATCGGCATGGGTATCGGTCGGGGTGCAGATCGCCACGGCGTCCACATCGGAGGCGGCGAGGATCTCGTCGATAGTCGAGACGCGCGCGCCATGGGCCTCGGCAAGGGCGTTGGCGGAGGCCTCGAAGGCATCCGCCACGGCGACGAGCCGCGCGCCCGGCGTCGCGGCGATCGCGTCGGCATGAACCTTGCCGATGCGACCGGCGCCGAGAACCGCGAGGGAAAGAGGCATGATGGAATCTCCCAATGAGATGTGAATGACGCAGGGGATAAGGCTCAGCCGCCCATCGCGCTGACGGCAACGCGGCTGCCGTCGCGATCGGCCGATTCGGCCATGGCATAGACGACGCGCTCGATGGCGAGCGCCTCGGCAAAGTCCGGCCGGGCGCGCTCGCCCCCGGCGATCGTGCGAAGAAGCTCGCCGGCCTCGATCACCTTCAGATCGTTGAAGCCCAGAGAATGGCCCGGCGCCGGACAGAAGGCGCCATAGGGGGGATGCTCGCCGCTCGTCAGGATCGTGCGGAAACCGGCTTCCGATTTCGCGCCCTCGGCGACATAGAGTTCGAGCTCGTTAAGGCGCTCCTGGTCGAAGCGGATCATGCCCTTTGTGCCATGGGCCTCGAAACCGAGCGAGCCTTTGCGCCCCCAGGCCGCGCGGGAGATGACCAGCGTCCCATGAAACCCGGCCTCGAAGCGCACGAGCGCCGAGGCGATATCCTCGTTCTCGACCGAGGCCTCGCCGCCTTCAGGGAGGGGGCGCGTCGGATAGGCGGCGGCGGCCTCCGCGACGACCGAGACGATCGGCCCGCCAAGGCCGGTGAGCAGGGAGACCAGATGAACGCCGATGTCTCCGAGGGCGCCAAGGCCGGCCTCCGCGCGCCGGGACCGCCATGTCCAGGGCAGCGAGCCATCGGCCTGATAGTCCTCGTCCACAAAGCCGCGCAGATGGAACAGGCGTCCGATCCGCCCCTCCTCGATGAGGCGTCTCGCATGCTGAAAGGCGGGATTGCGCAGATAGTTATAGCCGACCAGCGTCGTCCGGCCGCTCGCCTCGGCGGCCGCCGCCATGGCCTCGCCATCGGCGAGCGTCACGCCAAGCGGCTTTTCGCACCACACATGCTTGCCGGCGGCAAGCGCGGCTTCGGCGATCGGGCGATGCAGGGCGTTCGGCGTCGTGATCGAGACCACGTCCACCGCCGGGTCGTCCACTAAGCGGCGCCAGTCGTCTATGGCGCGGGCAAAACCAAACTGCCCCGCCATCGCCTCGGCCTTTTCGATCGGCGTGTCGCATAGGAGTTCGAGACGCACCGGCGGCAGGCCTCCCAGCACGCGATTGGCGTTCGCCCAGGCGATCGCATGGGCCTTGCCCATGAAGCCGGTCCCGATCAGGCCGATGCCGAGGCTTTGCATGGCGCGTCTCCTCCCCTATTCCCGCGAACCATTCACGCCCGAAGAGTTTTGGCCCTTCGATCGGCACCCGCTCTCCCAACGGATTGCTGGAATGGAATATTTGTTCCATTCTATGGTTCGCCGCAGCCGCCTCTGTCAAGCGGTCCGAAATAAAGGCCTGAAGGAAGGCCCCATTGAAGGCCCCCATTGAAGGAGTAACGCCATGTCCGCTGCGGATGCGCCGTCCCGGCTCGAAATCTTTCACCGCCGCTTGGCGGAGGAGAGCGAGACGCTGCCCAAGCGTCTGCGCCAATGCGCCGACCTCGTCGCGCGGGCCCCGGAGCGGATCGCCGTCTCGACAGTGGCCGAGCTTGCGGAGGCGGCCGAGGTCCCGCCCTCGGCCTTTGTCCGCTTCTGCCAACTCTTCGGCTTTTCCGGCTATTCGGAGATGCAGAAGCTGTTTCGCGAGGCCTATGCGCCGCGTTGGCCGGATTATCCGACACGCATCGAGGTTCTGCGCGATCATGGCCAGGATTCCCCCGGGGCGCTTCTCGCCGAATTCATGGAAGCGGGTCGCCATTCCCTGGCAAGGCTGGCCGAAACGGTCGACCCCGATGCCCTCAATAAAGCCGTCGACGTGATGGCGAAGGCGCAAACCATTCATATCGCGGGGTTTCGCCGTGCCTTTCCGGTTGCGAGCTATATGGCCTACACGCTCGAAAAGATGGAGATCCCGGCCATGCTCCACGGCGCGGTCGGCCAGATCGAGACCCGCCACGCCCTGCGCGAGGGTGATGCGCTCGTCGCCATCAGTTTCTCACCCTACACGCCGGCCACGATCGAGCTGGCCGAAGAGGCGCAGCGGCGCGCCCTTCCCATCGTCGCGATCACCGACACGCTGACAAGCCCGCTGCGGCGCCTCAATGGCACGGTGCTGACGGTCAACGAGACCGATGTCGGCGCCTTTCGCCCGCTCACCGCGACGCTCGCCCTCGCCACCGCCCTCGTCGTCTCCACCGGCACACGCCGCATCGGATCGCGGTGACGCTGCGAGGGCTTGGAACAGGTCCTTATCCGCAACGAAGGAAGAGGCTGTCCGGCGTCGCCGGCCGAAGGGACACGCTGATCCGCGCGAAGAATTTGGAACGACAGGGTTGCAATCCGGAATAAATAGATGGAATATTCCATTCGTAGCCGCCGCCCTGGGGAGGAGTGGCTCGCAAATCGTTTCGGGAGGAACTCATGATGAAGTCTCTGCTGTGCGCGACGGCCCTCGGCCTCGCCGCATCGACCCTGCCCTTTGCCGCGTCGGCCCAAGACAATGGCGGCGAGCAATTCGTGCTGATCAGCCATGCGCCGGACTCCGATTCCTGGTGGAACACGATCCGCAACGCGATCAAGCTCGCCGCCGACGAGCTCGACGTCACCGTCGACTATCGCAATCCCCCGACGGGCGATCTCGCCGACATGGCCCGCATCGTCGAGCAGGCGACCGCTTCCAATCCCGACGGCATCATCGTGACGATCGCCGACTTCGACGTCCTGTCCGGCCCGATCCGCGCGGCCGTCGATCAGGGCATTCCGGTGATCACCATCAATTCGGGCACCGCCGAGCAATCCAAGGAGCTCGGCGCTCTCATGCATGTGGGCCAGCCGGAATTCGAGGCCGGGCGCCTTGCCGGCGAGCGCGCCAAGAAGGAGGGCGCGAGCCACTTCGTCTGCGTCAATCACTACATCACCAATCCGGCCTCGGTGGAGCGCTGCCGCGGCTTTGCGGAAGGGCTCGGCGTCGAATTCGGCAATCAGATGATCGATGCCGGCCAGGATCCGGGTCAGATCCAGAACACGGTCTCGGCCTATCTCTCGGCCAATCCCGATACCGACGCGATCCTGACCCTCGGGCCCACCTCCGCCCATCCGACGATCCGCGCGGTCCAGGAACAGGGCCTTGGCGGTGACCAGACCGTGTTCGCGACCTTCGATCTGTCCGGCGAGATCGCCCAGGCGATCCGCGACGACATCGTCGACTTCGCGATCGATCAGCAGCCCTTCCTGCAAGGCTATCTGCCGGTCGTCTTCCTGACCAATTACGACCGCTACGGGGTCATCCCCTCGAACGACGTGAATTCGGGTCCGGGCTTCATCACCAAGGACAATCTCGATCAGGTCGAGGCGCTGGCCGGCCAGTATCGCTGAGCTTCAAGCGGAGAGGCTCCCCGAGCGGATTGCAGACGATCGGCGTCATGATGCACGACACCATGCCTTGCCGAAGGACGCGGAATGCTCGGGGGAAGTCCCTGCGGCCTTCGAGCGTATTCTCGCTGACGGTTAAGAGCCGAGCCTAGATGCTTCGGCTTCTCCCCCATGGGGAGAAGTGCCGGCAGGCGATGAGGGCTTTGCCGCGGCTTCGATGAGGGAAGCGCCAATTGGCGGAACCCTTGATATCGCGAGGCTATACCCCTCATCCGCCCTTCGGGCACCGTCTCCCCACGGGGGAGAAGTCGTCGGGTGCTTGCTGCCGGCTGCCGAAACAGATCGCTGAGATCATGAGCAGGACAACGGTCGGTTTCAAGCTCTCACGATTGAGACTTATCGTCGGCTGTATGAACCCCGAGGGCACCGGGACCGAGAATGACGTTGCGCAGAGGGTCTTGTCGTCATTTTCAGGGGTTGAGCAGGCCGATATCGAGAAACCTTCCCCAGCGTCCAAGCCCATCCGCTCCGAGCCTCGGCTCTGACGCGCGGATGCGAACGGAAAGGTCGAGGGACCTTTCCGCTCACATCCTTCGGCGCTTCGAGCGCCCGTTTTCATCCACCGACCCATTGAAGAGGTGACGCCGCGATGACCATCGCCGCCGATGACGAACGTCTCAAATCCAGATCGCGGCTGCGTTCGGCCCTGGTGCGGCCCGAGCTCGGCTCCATTTGCGGCGCGATCCTGGTCTTCGTCTTTTTCTTTGCCATCGCCCGGGATTCGGGCATGTTCGGCCTTCAGGGCGTGATGAACTGGACGGTCGTCTCCGCCCAATTCGCGATCATCGCGGTCGGCGCCTGCCTGTTGATGATCGCCGGGGAATTCGACCTCTCGGTCGGCTCGATGATCGGCTTTTCAGGCATCGTCATCGCGATCCTCTCGGTCCAATGGGGCTGGCCGGTCTGGAGCGCGATCCTCGTCGCCTTTCTAGTGGCGATCGCGATCGGCGCCCTCAACGGCCTTCTGGTCATCCGCACCGGCCTTCCGAGCTTCATCGTCACCCTCGGCTCGCTCTATGTCCTGCGCGGCCTCACCATCTGGCTTTCCATTCTGACCACCCAGCAGACCATCATCGGCGGCATCGCGCCGCTAGCGGAAGGCGACTGGCTGGCGCCGCTTTTCGGTGGCAAGGCGTTTTCAGGTCTGTTCGTCTGGCTCGCCGAAAATGGCTGGACGGAAACCTATACGCGGGGCACCCGCACCGGCCAGCCGATCATCGACGGCATCCCCATGGTCGTCCTCTGGGCGCTGGGCCTCATCATCGTCGCCCACATCGTTCTGACACGCACCCGCTTCGGCAACTGGATCTTCGCATCGGGAGGCGATGCCCAGGCCGCGCGCTATGTCGGCGTGCCGGTCGCGCGGGTGAAGATCCTCATGTTCATGACGACGGCCTTCTGCGCCACGGTCTTCGCCACGTCCCAGGTGATGGAATTCGGTTCCGCCGCCGCCGATCGCGGTCTGTTGAAGGAGTTCGAGGCGATCATCTGCGTCGTCATCGGCGGCGCGCTTCTGACCGGCGGCTATGGCTCGATCGTCGGCGCCGCCCTCGGCGCGCTGATCTTCGGCGTCGTCCAGCAGGGCCTGTTCTTCGCCCAGGCCGAAAGCTCGCTCTTCCGCGTCTTTCTCGGCACGATCCTGATCCTCGCCGTCGTCTTCAACACCTATATCCGCCGCGCGATCACGGGAGAACGCTGATGTCGCCCTTGATCGAAATGAAGAATATCGAGAAGCATTTCGGCCCGGTGATCGCCCTAAACGGCGTCTCCTTCGACGTTCGTCCCGGCGAATGCCACTGCCTTCTCGGCGACAACGGCGCCGGCAAGTCGACCTTCATCAAGACCATGGCCGGCGTCCACAAGCCGACCAAGGGCGAGATCCTGATCGGCGGCGAGCCGATGAGCTTCCAGAACCCGCGCGACGCGATGGGCGCGGGGATCGCGACGGTCTATCAGGATCTGGCGATGATCCCACTGATGAGCGTGACCCGCAATTTCTGGATGGGCCGTGAGCCGGTCCGCAAGGTTGGGCCGTTCAGATTCATCGACTTTCGCCTGGCCAATCAGGTGACGATGGATGAGATGCAGCGCATGGGCATCAACCTGCGCGCCCCAACCCAGGCGGTCGGCACCCTGTCGGGCGGCGAGCGCCAGACGGTGGCGATCGCAAGGGCGGTCTATTTCGGCGCCAAGGTCCTGATCCTCGACGAGCCGACCTCGGCGCTCGGCGTGCGCCAGACCGCCAATGTCCTCTCGACCATCGACCGGGTTCGCAAGAGCGGCGTCGGCGTCGTCTTCATCACCCACAATGTCCGCCATGCCATGGCGATCGGCGACCGCTTCACCGTGCTCAATCGCGGCCAGACCCTGGGAACGGCCAAGCGCGGGGAGATCAAGCCGGAAGAGCTGCAGGACATGATGGCCGGCGGCCAGGACATGGCCGAACTCGAAGGATCGCTGGGAGGCACGGTGTGAAACCACTCGACATCATCACCATCGGTCGCTCCTCCGTCGATCTCTACGGCGCCCAGGTCGGCGGGCGCCTCGAGGACATGGGTTCGTTCCAGAAATATGTCGGCGGCTCGCCCACCAATATGGCGACGGGTACGGCGCGGCTCGGCCTCAAATCCGCATTGATCACGCGGGTCGGCGACGAGCATATGGGCCGCTTCCTGCGCGAGGAACTCGTCAAGGAAGGCGTCGACGTGCGCGGCGTGAAGACGGACCCGGAGCGCCTCACCGCCCTCGTCCTTCTCGGCATTCGCGACGAAAACTCCTTTCCCCTGATCTTCTATCGCGAGAACTGCGCCGACATGGCGCTCTGCGAGGAAGACATCGAGGAGGGCTTCATCGCCGAGGCCCGCGCAGTGGTCGCGACGGGCACACATCTGTCCCATCCGCGCACGGAAGCCGCCGTACTCAAAGCGCTCCGTCTGGCGCGCCAGCACGGCGCACGCACCGCCCTCGATATCGACTATCGCCCCAATCTCTGGGGCCTGTCCGGCCATGGCGACGGCGAGAACCGCTTCATCGAGAGCGCCGCCGTCACCGAGCGCCTTCAGAGCCATCTCGGCCTCTTCGACCTCATCGTCGGGACGGAAGAGGAGTTCCACATCGCCGGCGGCTCGACGGACACGTTGGAAGCCTTGCGCGCGGTGCGCGAGAAGACCTCGGCGACGCTGATCTGCAAGCGGGGCGCTGCGGGCGCGGCCGCCTTCACCGGAAAAATCCCCCAATCCCTCGACGAGGGACAGACCGGGCCGGGCTTCCCGATCGAGGTGTTCAACGTGCTCGGCGCGGGCGACGGCTTCATGTCGGGCCTTCTGAAAGGCTGGCTCGACGACGAGACATGGCCGCGTGCGCTGGAATATGCCAATGCCTGCGGCGCCTTCGCGGTGTCGCGCCATGGCTGCACGCCGGCCTATCCGAGCCTTGAAGAGCTGCAGTTCTTCTTGAAACGCGGCGTCAAGACGCCGGCGCTTCGCCACGACCGCGAGCTCGACCAGCTTCACTGGTCGACGAACCGCCATGGTGAATGGCCGCAGATGCGCGTCTTCGCCTTCGACCATCGCATTCAGATGGAAGAACTGGACGGGGCGACGCCTCGGCGCATCGGTCGTTTCAAGGACCTCTGCCTGAAGGCAACCCTCGCGGTCGCCGATGGGCGACCGGGCTATGGGCTCCTGTGCGACGACCGGCTCGGCCGCAGCGCGCTCCAGGCAGCGACCGGCACCGGCCTCTGGGTCGCGCGGCCCGCCGAATTGCCGGGCTCGCGCCCACTCGAATTCGAAGCCGAACTCGGCCCCGATGCCGGGGGCTTGAGCGAATGGCCGCTCCATCAGGTGGTCAAGGTTCTCTGCTTCTGCCACCCGGAGGACGAGGCGGCCATGCGGGCCGCCCAGGAGGAGACGCTGAAGCGGCTCTTTACCTCGGCGCGGCGCAACCGGCTGGAATTTCTCCTGGAGATCATCCCCTCCAAGGTCGGGCCCGTCGACGACGACACCGTCGCGACACTCATTCGCCGCACCTACGAGATCGGCATCCATCCCGATTGGTGGAAACTCGAACCCTTGACGAGCGCACGCGCCTGGGAGACCGCCTGCCGGGCGATCGAAGAAAACGATCCCCATTGCCGCGGCGTGGTGGTGCTCGGGCTCGACGCCAGCGAGACTGAGCTGGCGGCAAGTTTCGCCGAGGCCACCCGCCACAAGCTGGTGAAAGGCTTTGCGGTCGGACGCACCATTTTCGGGGATGCGGCGCGGGACTGGTTCGCCGACCGGATCGACGACGAGACTGCGATCGCGCGCATGACGGAGAACTTCACCCGTCTCTGCGGGCTCTGGGATCAGGCGCTGGCACGAAACGACAGGGAGACAGGCGCATGACGACGATCAGGCTGACGGCCGCCCAGGCCATGATCCGCTGGCTCTCGGCCCAGATGACGGAGGAGGGCGAGCCCTTCATCGCCGGCTGCTGGGCGATATTCGGCCATGGCAATGTGGCCGGTCTCGGCGAGGCGCTGGAAGGCGCGCGCGAGACGATGAAGACCCTTCGCGGCCAGAACGAACAGACCATGGCCCATGCGGCGATCGCCTATGCCAAGCAGTTGGGCCGTCGCCGCGCCATGATGATCACCTCCTCGATCGGTCCCGGCGCGACGAATATGGTCACGGCGGCGGGCCTTGCCCATGTGAACCGCCTGCCGGTGCTTCTCGTGCCAAGCGACGTCTTCGCCGGGCGCGGTCCCGATCCCGTTCTTCAGCAGATCGAGGATTTCGGCGACGGGACGCTGACGGTCAATGACTGCTTCCGCCCGGTCTCACGCTATTTCGACCGCATCACGCGCCCCGAGCAGCTCTTGACCGCCCTGCCCCGAGCCATGCGCGTGATGACCGATCCGGCCGAATGCGGCCCGGTGACGCTCGCCTTCTGCCAGGATGTCCAGGCCGAGGCCTATGACTGGCCACAGGCCTTTTTCGAGCCGAAGATCTGGTATCGCCGCCGGCCGGCGCCCGACGCCAGAGAGGTCGAACGGGTCGCCGATCTGATCCGCCAAGCCAAGGCGCCGGTCATCGTCGCCGGGGGCGGCGTTCATTATTCCGGCGCCTGCGAGGCGCTCCAATCCTTTGCGACGCGTTCTGCCATTCCGGTGGTGGAAAGCCAGGCGGGCAAGTCGGCGCTCGCCTTCGACGATCCGTATAATTTCGGCCCGGTCGGCGTCACCGGCGCGAGCTCGGCCAATGCGGTCTGCCGGAAGGCCGATCTCGTCATCGGTGTCGGCACGAGGTTTCAGGATTTCACCACGGGCTCCTGGGCGCTCTTCCAGAACCCCGACCGCGTATTGGTCTCGATCAATGTCGCCGCCTATGACGCCATGAAGCATGGCGCCGAGCCGCTCTCAGCCGATGCGAAAGTGGCGCTCGAAGCGCTGAGCGAGGCGCTCGGCGACCACCGCGCGCCGGCCCCGCCGGCCGATCTGAAATCAGCCTGGTTCGCCTCGGTCGATCCCCTGACGAACGCTCCGGAGGAGGGCGGCAATGCCCTTCCGACCGACGCCCAGGTGATCGGCGCCGTCCAGCGGGCGAGCGGGAAGGACAGCGTCGTCATGTGCGCGGCGGGCACCATGCCGGGCGAACTTCACAAGCTCTGGAAGGCCCCGCGCCCCGGCGCCTATCACATGGAATATGGCTATTCCTGCATGGGCTACGAGATCGCCGGAGCGCTCGGCATCAAGATGGCCGAGCCCGAGCGCGACGTCATCTGCATGCTCGGCGACGGCTCATACATGATGGCGAATTCCGAGCTGGCGACCGCCGCCATGATGGGCGTGTCCTTCACCGTCGTCGTCACCGACAATCGCGGCTATGGCTGTATCAACCGCCTGCAGGTCGCGAGCGGCGGCGCCGAGTTCAACAATCTCTATGCCTCCTCCAACCTCAGCAACCCGCCGGCGATCGACTTTGCCGCCCATGCCCGCGCCATGGGGGCCGAGGCGGTGAAGGTCGGCTCCATCGCCGAGCTGGAGGCCGCCCTTGCCGAGCGCGGCGGCAAGACGGGCCCCTATGTCGTCGTCATCGACACCGACCCCTATCCCTCGACGCCCCATGGCGGCCATTGGTGGGACGTCGCCATCCCGGAAGTTTCGAACCGCCGCGAGGTCCAGTCGGCCCGCGCCGCCTATGACGATCAACTGAAAGCACGCCGATGATCCTTTACGGCACCAATCCCATCGCCTGGACGAATGACGACGATCGCTCGCTCGGCGCCCATATCACCCTGGAGCAATGCCTCGACGAGGCGGCCGAGATCGGCTTCGACGGCATCGAGAAGGGCCACAAGCTTCCCGACACGCCTGAAGGCATCCAGAAGGAGCTTGGGCAGCGCGGTCTTCGCTTTGTGTCGGGCTGGCATTCGACCAATCTTCTGGTGAATGATATCGAGACAGAGAAGCGGGCGATGCAACCCTTTCTCGACCTCCTGAAGGCGGTCGGATCGAAGGTCATCATCGTCTGCGAGACCTCGAACGCCATCCATGGCGACGACGGCAAGGCGCTGGCCGAGAAGCCGGTCCTTGGCGAAGCCGACTGGGCCGGCTTCGGCAACGGGATCGAGTCTCTGGCGGATTTCGCCGCCGACCAGGGCATCGCGTTGGTCTATCACCATCATATGGGGACCATCGTCGAGACGCCGGAGGAGGTCGACCGGCTGATGGCCGAGACCGGCCCCAAGACCCGGCTTCTGTTCGATACCGGACACTATTTCTTCGGCGGCGGCGATCCGACCGAAGGCGCCCGGCGCCACATGGATCGCGTCTCCCATATCCATGCCAAGAATGTCCGGCCCGACATCATGCGACAGGTCCGCGAGGAGCGTCTGTCCTTCCTGGAAGGCGTCAGGCGCGGCGTCTTCACCGTGCCAGGCGACCCGGAAGGCGGGGTCGATTTCGCACCCGTGCTCAAAAGCGCGGCCGAGCACGGCTATTCGGGTTGGCTCGTCATCGAGGCCGAGCAAGACCCGTCCGTGCGCGAGCCCAAGCTCTACCAGTCCATGGGCCTCGAAGCGCTCCGCCGGATCGCCCGCGAGAGCGGACTCGACAAGGAACCTGCCACATGAGCCTTCTGCGCAAACCTTTGGGCACCAGCGGCCTCGTCCACGACATTGCGCCCGAAGACGCTGGCTGGACCTATGTCGGCTTCAAGCTCTATCGCCTCTCGCCCGGCGAGAGCGTGTCCGGAAGCCTCGGCTCCAACGAAGCCATTCTGGTGATGGTGGAAGGCAAGGCGGCGATCCGCGCCGCCGGCACCGATTGGGGCGTTCTCGGCGAGAGGATGGACGTCTTCGAGAAGACGCCGCCCCATTGCCTCTACATTCCGAACGATCAGGACTGGGAGGCGGTCGCCGAGACCCCTTGCACGCTGGCGGTCTGTCTCGCGCCGGGCAAAAGCGGCCACGAGGCGAGGCGTCTCGGGCCGGACGGCATCACGCTCACCCAGCGCGGCGAGGGCTCGAACACGCGCTTCATCAACAATATCGCCATGGAGGACGCCGACGTCGCGGATTCGCTTCTGGTCACGGAGGTCTTCACGCCGGCCGGCCATTGGTCGAGCTATCCGAGCCATCGTCACGACGAGGACCGCTTCCCCGAAATCACCTATCTGGAAGAGACCTATTATCACCGCCTGAATCCCGACCAGGGTTTCGGCGTCCAGCGGGTCTATACGGAAGACGGCGCACTCGACGAGACCATGGCGGTGAAGAGCCACGACGTCGTCCTCGTCCCGCGCGGCCACCACCCCTGCGGCGCCCCGCATGGCTACGAGATGTATTATCTGAACGTCATGGCCGGCCCTTTGCGCAAATGGCGCTTCGTCGCCGATCCCGACCATGCCTGGCTGATGCCCTGAAGCCCATTTCGGCAGAGACTGGCTGACGATCGCAGCGCCTCGAAATCATGCGCTTAGCTCATTCGGCCCATTCAGCCTTTGCCGGCGCCGTTCCGCAATCGATACAGCACATGCCGCTTCAGATGGGAGAGATCGTCCGGCACCCGGGGATGGTCGAAATCATCACCCCGGTCATGGGTGAAACCGAGCCGTTTCATCACCGCGATCGAGCGTTCATTGTCGTGGACAGCGAAGGAGACGAGTTCGTCAAAGCCTCGTTCCATGAACGCGTAATCGATGAAGGCGCGGCCGATTTCGGTGACAAGCCCCTGCCCCCAATGAGCAGGGTCGAGCCGCCAGCCGATCTCGACGGCCGGGGTAAAAGGCGCCTCGAAGAGAACCTTCGCGATGCCGGTGATCCCGATGAAGGCGCCGGTCTCTTTCAGGATGAGCGGTTGGAACCAGACGCCGAAGTCCCGCTGGCGCTCCATGGCGGTCTTAACCACCGCCTCGACCGTTTCGCGCGGCTGCGGCCCGCCGAAGAAGCGCATGACCTCCGGGTCGCTGGAAAGGGCGAAGAAGGGTTCCACATCGGCCTGTTGCCAGGGACGGGAGATCAGGCGGCGGGTTTCGAGCGTGGTCATGAGGGGAGCCGATCTTATTCACCAGGAAAAGCCAGCAGCGAGATGGGCCTCCCTAGACCGCTTCCCCCTGGCTTGTCCAAGGGATAGAGCGCCTCACGCCGGCAGGCGGATCAGCGCTCTGAGGCCGCCCATCTCGCTGTCGGAGAGGAGGATATCGCCGCCGTGGCTGCGGGCGATGTCGCGGGCGATGGCAAGGCCGAGGCCTGTGCCGCCGGCATCGATATTGCGGGCGGTGTCGAGGCGCACGAAGGGTTTGAAGACCTCTTCGCGGTCGGCCGGCGCGATGCCCGGCCCATTGTCTTCCACCGTGATCGTCAGCCAGCGCCCTTCATGGGACGCGCTCACCCGCACATGGGTCGCATAGCGCAGGGCGTTTCCGACAATATTGGTGACCATCCGCGTGAAGGAGTCGGGGCGCACCGTCAGGCGCGGATCGCCCGACAGATGGGTTTCGAGCCTGCGATCCTTCAGCCGCGCCTCATGCTCGAAGCGGGCGAGAAGGTCGGAGAGGTCGAGCTCGGCCACCTCCTCCCCCGCCTCGTCGCGCGCAAAGGCGAGATAGCCCTCCAGCATGCGCTGCATCTCGTCGATATCGGCGTTGAGCTCATCGGCATCCTCGCCCTCGCCCAAGAAGGCGATCTGCAGGCGAAAGCGCGTGAGGATCGTGCGCAGATCGTGGCTGACGCCGCTCAGCATCTGGGTGCGCTGTTCGATCTGCCGCTCGATGCGATCGCGCATCTGGATGAAGGCGATCGAGGCGCGCCGCACCTCCGAGGCCCCGCGCGGGCGAAATTCCGGGGGCATGGGTTGTCCGCGGCCAAACCCCTCGGCCGCGGCCGCGAGAGTCTGAATCGGGCGGATCTGATTGCGCAGGAAGAGGATCGCGATGAGGAGGAGCACCAGCGAGGTGGAGACCATCCAGACGATGAAGATATGGGTGTTCGAGGCATAGGCGGAATTGCGCGGAGCAAAGACCCGGAGCACCGCATCGTCGAGCAGGATGCGCACCTCGACGATGCGCGAATCGCCCACCGTGTCGATCCAGAAGGGCCGGCCGATCTGGCGAGTGATCTCTTCGGACAGGATGCCGTCGAGAATGTTGAAGAAGGGTTTCGGCGCCGGCGGCGGCAGCGGCGCCAAGGGCTCGATGGAGGCGTTGAGGTCGAGACGCTGGCGGGCGATGCGCGTTGCGATCGCATGGCCCTCCTCGCCGGGGATCGATTCGATCATGTCGACGATCGCCGCGATGTCGCGCACCACGGCGTTGGACAGCCGCTCGGTCACGAGGGCCCAGTGGCGCTCCATGAAGACGACGGTGACGACACATTGCAGGATCACCATGGGCGTGATGATGATGAGCAGCGAACGGGCATAAAGGCTCTTTGGGACGACGCGCCGGAAGAAGCGCGGAATCGGCCGCAGCGGTCCACGCCAGATATCGATCCGGCTCGTGCGTGGCCACGTCACGCGCTTCAGCCAGCGCCAGCCGAATACGTCCGGCCAGGCGGCCAGCCAATCGCGGGCCGGTGCCGGCAGCTTTGCGCGTGCCGCCGCTCCCCAGCGGGCGAAGGGCCGCGCATGCTCGGCATCCCGCGATCGCTCCATCGCATCCGATCCGGTCCGGCCATGGGCCGACGTCCTCGTTGCGCGAGACATCGGGTTCCACTGCTTCGACCGGCGCTTCGGCGAAAAATGCCGGAGCCTCATCGCCCTCTCCGCTTCAGGCTCAATCGATGTTCAGCCGATAGCCGATGCCGCGCACCGTCTGCAGCCAGACCGGATTGCCGGGATCGGCTTCGATCTTGCGCCGCAGCCGGTTGATCTGGACATCGATGGTGCGCTCGCCCACCTCGTTCTCCTCGCCGAGAAGCGACAGGCGCGGCACGGTCTCTCCAGCCTTGGCGGCAAATTGCGCCATGATGTCCTGTTCGCGCTCGGTCAGCCGGACGATATCGGTGCCCTTCTTCAACTCCCGGCGCGGCAGATTGAAGGCAAAGGGCCCGAAGCGCACCGTCTCGATCGCCGTCGGTGCCGGCTGGCCGCCGCGCTTCAAAATGTTGTTGAGGCGCAGGAGCAATTCGCGCGGATCGAAGGGTTTCGACAGATAGTCGTCGACGCCGGCCTCCAGCCCCTCGATCCGAGACTCGATCTCGGCGCGGGCGGTCAGCATGAGGATCGGGCAGTCGCGGGTCTCGCGCAGCGAGCGCACGAGATCGACCCCGTTCTCGCCCGGCATCATCACATCGACGATCAGAAGATCGAAATCGAGACCGGCGAGGATCCGGCGCGCCTCCGCCGCATCGGCCGCGACCGAGACGCGGAACCGCTTCTCCGACAGAAAGCGCGACAGGAGCGAGCGGATGCGCCGGTCGTCGTCGACGATCAGGATATGGGGCGCATCGTCGGGCAGATGGTTCGTCTCGGTCTCGGCGATGGCCTCAATCATCGATCGTCCTCCTTCACGATGTCCTGGCGAAGCAGCCAGTCCTGCGCCGTGCCTTCCCGTCCGCCGAGGCGATAGAGGAAAGCGGCGACGGCATCCGCCTCCTCCGGCGCCAGGCCGCCGATCGCGTCCGATATGCGCCGCACCTGGGCCCGGCTGAGGTCCAGTGTCAGCCGCCGGCCCTTGGGCGTCGGATAGAGGCAGCGCTGGCGGCGGTCTTCCCGGCCGGGCTGCTGGGCGATAAACCCCTCGTCGATCAACTGGCGCAGCACCCGCGACAAGGACTGCTTGGTGATCTGCAAGAGATCCAAAAGATCGGCGATCGTCATGCCGGGCGAGCGATTGACGAAATGCAGAACCCGGTGATGCGCGCGTCCGAACCCATAATCCGACAAAATCGCATCGGCGTCGCTGGTGAACTGCCGATAGGCGAAGAACAGCAGCTCGATGAAGCGGAAGTCGATCTCGCCCCGGGTTTCGAGCGGCTGGTCCACAATCGGCTCCGCCGAAACAGGCAGATCGTCCGGGCCGGGGTCGGCGGTGAGGGCTTCATCCATAATTTAGGTCAGTACTGTTGACGTAATTTCGGTTTCACGTTACACCTTGATCCATGGCGAGGGAACGGTGAGCGGGTCTTGACTGTCGTTCATATCGACCGTTCCGTGAGATCGGTCCAGACCGTCCCAGGTTTCGCCATCCTTTCCGGTTGAGACGGAACGGTGAAAGCCCCAAGGATCAACACGCCCGAAGTGCCGGACGTTACACAACATTAGGGAGGGCGCCCAGCCGGCGCTTCGTGACAGGATGAGCGTTCCATTCGATCAACTCGATGGCGAAATCTGGATGAATGGGGAGTTTCTCCCCTGGAAGGACGCCAAGGTCCATGTCCTGACCCATGGCCTGCATTATGCCAGCGCGGTCTTCGAGGGCGAGCGGGCCTATGGCGGCGAAGTCTTCAAGCTGCGCGAGCATACCGAGCGGCTGATCGAGTCGGGCCGCATTCTCGGCTTCCAGCTGCCTTTTTCGGCTGACGAGATCGATACGGCGACCAACGAGCTTCTGCGCCGCCAAGGTTTTTCCGATGCCTATGTGCGGCCGATCGCCTGGCGCGGCTCGGAGATGATGGGCGTCGCGGCCCAGAAGAACCGCATCAATGTCGCCATCGCCATCTGGCAGTGGCCGAGCTATTTCGATCCCGAGCAGCGCATGAA
Organism: Fulvimarina manganoxydans; assembly: GCF_900176465.1. Taxonomy (GTDB): domain Bacteria; phylum Pseudomonadota; class Alphaproteobacteria; order Rhizobiales; family Rhizobiaceae; genus Fulvimarina; species Fulvimarina manganoxydans. The sequence goes on along the minus strand of NZ_FWXR01000018.1, from coordinate 73,104 downwards.
GGGCATCCGGCTCGATCTCGCCGAATATCGGCGGCCGGACCCGATGACCGCGCCGTCGAAATCGAAAGCCGCCGGCCTCTACATGATCTGCACCATCTCCAAACACGCGGCCGAGGCCAAGGGCTATGCCGACGCCTTGATGCTCGACTGGCGCGGTCAAGTGGCCGAGGCGACCGGCGCCAACATCTTTTTCGTCAAGGATGGCGTCATCCACACGCCGAAGGCCGACTGCTTCCTCAATGGCATCACCCGGCGCACGGTCATCGATCTCGCCAAGCGGCGCGGGATCGAGGTCATCGAGCGGGCGATCATGCCCGAGGAACTCTCCGGCTTCTCCGAATGCTTCCTGACGGGTACGGCCGCCGAGGTCACGCCGGTCTCCGAGATCGCCGATTGGCGCTTCGCGCCTGGCGACATCACCCGCCGCCTCGTCGAGGATTACACCAACGAGGTGACGCCCAAGCGCGCCGCCGCCGAGTAATCGACAGGCCTCCATTCGTCGCTTTGCTTCAAGGCCCGGTCGCCCCTCTGGCGAGCGGGCCTTCCTGGCTTGGCGGCCCCTCTTCGCGCTGCGACCCGAATTCCCCCATCGACAGGAGACATGATGACCGCCCTTCAGGCCGAGATCGTCCCCGTTACGCCTTTCATGCAGAACTGCACCATTCTTTTCGATGGTGAGGAAAAGACCGGCGTCGTCATCGATCCGGGCGGCGATGTGGAGACGATCCAGGCGGCGATCGCGCGACTTGGCGTCACCATCGAGGCAATCTGGATCACCCATGGCCATATCGACCATGCCGGCGGCGCGATGGACCTGAAGGACGCGCTCGGCGTCGAGATCGTCGGCCCCCATGTGGCGGACAAGCCGCTTCTCGGCGCGCTGAGCGAACAGGCGCGCATGTTCGGTCTTCCCGGAACGATCCGCGACTGCACGCCCGACCGGTTTCTCTCGGAGGGCGACACCGTCAGCTTCGGCGCGCATCGTTTCGAGGTGTTCCACACGCCGGGCCATGCGCCGGGCCATGTGATCTTCGTGAACCGCGAGGCAAATTTCGCTATTCTCGGTGACGTTCTCTTCAACGGTTCGATCGGCCGCACCGATCTGCCCGGCGGCGACCATCAGACATTGCTCGCCTCGATCCGCGACAAGGTTCTCCCCTTAGGCGACGATGTGGGCTTTCTCTGCGGTCACGGCCCGGCGAGCCGCATCGGCGACGAGCGGCGCAGCAATCCGTTCCTGGTCGGGCTGTAATCGGCTCTTTCCGTGCCCAACGCCCTTCGATGCAGCCTCATATGCGCATCGAAGGGCGGAGTGCGATAATCGGACCAGCGGTCAGAAATTCGGCGAAATGCGGATGATCTTCGGGCCGCCCGGCCTGTGGATGATGTCGAGCCCCGATGCCGGATAGGGCCGCCTGTCGAGGCGCTCGCTTTCGACGTCGATGATCCGAGCCCCTTCCGAGTCTGCGTCGAAACCGATCGGAGCGCGGTCGTCATTCTGGCGATAGGCGACGTTCTGCGCGCGGCGGCGCTGATCGGCCGCGTCGACGACCGTCGCGATGATCATCGAGCCGCGCGTCTCGAATCGCATGCGCGGGCGCGGCGCGTCGCGCCAGCGGCGCGCCTCCGCAGCCCTCGTCACCCGGTCGGGCTGCACCACGGGCGGGACGACAACCCGCTCGCCGCGATAGGCGGGAACCGGCACAGGCACGGCGATCTCGGTATCGGAAAAGCCGCCGCCATCCTCCAAGAACTCCTCCTGTTGGTCGATCGACAGAATGTCGGGACGGATCTCGATCCCCCCGCCGTCTTCCAGGAAGTCTTCGGCCTCGTCATTGGAATAGATGTCCGGGCTCGCATCGATCCCGCCGCCACCGGCCAGAAACTCGTCGTCATTGGCATCGAAACCGATCTCGGCGCCACTGCGCACGCCACCGCCATCTTCGAGAAAGGGCTCGGCCATACCGGGAAGCGCCGTAAGCGCGACGCCGGCGGCAAGGATCGGGACGATCATCGACCTGTATCGCATCGGGGCAAACTCCTTAACGCCTTCTTAAACCTTCGTTTGGCCGAGGAAAAAGCAAGGGGTGTGCCAGGGTCCGATTGCGGGCGCGGATATTGGATGAAGGATGCCGTCTTGGCTTTGGTTGAAGCGGCCGGATGAGTGGACGCGAGCGCATGGTGCTTCGCTCACTTCGTCCTGATCGCCCGAGCCGGTGTTTGCTCTTAGACATCCCCCTTCATTGAGGGCGTCATTCTCGGGCTCTGTCCCTGGGATCCCGAAACGACAACAATATCATAATTTTAAAGCTGTGACTGGAAGCTCGGGACGGAGCCCGAGCATGACGAGCCTCATGAATGTCGACGCTAGACCACTGACGATCGAGCCGTGCGATTGGGTTGCTGGCCGAGCCAGCCATGTCCCTGAAAGCGGACGCACCTTCCACGTTAACCATTTGGTTATTAAGATCAATTTGGTCCGATCGCAAAGCATCCGATAATCACGAGGCGGCGGTCGACAGTCCCCCATCGGCACAGTCACGTGCGAAATCGGGAGCGGGCTGGTCAGGCGCAGCCTTGCCTTGCCTACCGCGTTTCAAGATGGCGGTCCCTCCCACCCCTTCAGAAATCCAGCGGCCGGTTGTCGACCACCTCCTTCATGACGAAGAAGGTGCGTGTCTGGCGGACACCGGGCAGGGCGATCAAGCGGCTGCCGTGAAGACGGTTGAAATCCTTCATGTCGCCGACCCGGATCTTCAGGAGATAGTCGAAATCGCCGGCGACCAGATGGCAGTCGAGAACGAAGGTGAGCCTCTCGGCCGCCGCCTCGAACTCGGCGAAGCTCTCCGGCGTCGACCGGTCCAGAACGACGCCGACCATGACGAGAGCGCCTCGACCGATCTTGTCCGGCGCAACGACTGCCCGCACCCCGGTTAGAAAGCCCTCCCGGAAAAGGCGCTGAGTCCGGCGATGGCAGGTGGCTGGACTGACCGCCACCGTCTCGGCGAGCTCCGCATTGCTCAGCCGGCCGTCTCTTTGGAGGAGGCGGAGAATCGCCCGGTCGATCTTGTCGAGCTCCGGCGGTTTGGCGTTTTCTTCCATTTTGAGCCTTATTAGCGAGACACTCTTCCATTTTTTGCGCAGTTGTCTCGCCGATACTGACCGCTTGTCGCAATCTTCGAAAGGACATTTCCGCCTCTTTGCGCATAGCATGGCGCCGACAACGCGAAACAGGCTGGCCCATGCTCGAAGACTTCGAACGCTATCCCCTCACCTTCGGTCCGACCCCGATCGAGAAGCTGTCCCGCCTCAGCGATCATCTCGGCGGCGATGTGGAGATCTTCGCCAAGCGGGAGGACTGCAATTCGGGTCTTGCCTTTGGCGGCAACAAGCTGCGCAAGCTGGAATATATCGTGCCGGACGCCATCAAGTCGGGCGCCGACACGCTTGTCTCGATCGGCGGCGTCCAGTCGAACCACACCCGCATGGTCGCGGCCGTCGCCGCCAAGATCGGCTTGAAATGTCGCCTCGTTCAGGAAGCCTGGGTGCCCCATGAGGACGCGGTCTATGACCGGGTCGGCAATATCATGCTGTCGCGCATCATGGGCGCCGATGTCCGGCTGGCCGAGGACGGCTTCGACATCGGCATTCGCCGCAGCTGGGAAGAGGCGATCGAGGACGTGAAGGCCAAGGGTGGCAAGCCTTATGCGATCCCGGCCGGCGCATCGGTCCATCCCTATGGCGGGCTCGGCTATGTCGGCTTCGCCGAGGAGGTCCGGCGGCAGGAAGCTGATCTCGGCTTCCAATTCGACTATGTGGTGGTCTGCACGGTCACCGGCTCGACTCATGCCGGCATGACGGTGGGCTTTGCCAAGGACGGGCGTGCTGAAAAGGTGATCGGTATCGACGCCTCGGCAACGCCCGCCCAGACCAAGGCCCAGGTTGTCGAGATCGCACGCCGCACAGCCGACCTCGTCAAGCTGGGCCGCGAGATCGAGGAGCGCGACGTCGTCCTCGTCGAGGATTATGCCTATCCGATCTATGGCGTTCCGTCCGAGGAGACCAAGGAGGCGATCCGGCTGTGCGCCAGACTCGAGGGCATGATCACCGACCCCGTCTATGAGGGCAAATCCATGCAGGGCATGATCGACCTCGTCTCGAAGGGCTATTTCCCGAAAGGCTCGAAGATCCTTTATGCCCATCTCGGAGGCGCCCCCGCCCTCAATGGCTACGGCTACACCTTCCGCAACGGATGATGCGATGTCCGGCTGATCGAGCCGATGACGTTATCAAGCCAGCGCGGTGCGGTTTGCTCAAGACGAGCGGCGCGCCGTCTCCGGCTTTGGATGAGACGCCGCGTCGGCGAGCCGCGCTGTTCGCCGAACCCTGCGAGCGCTATCTGACGCGCCATGCGACTTCCCATCGTCCACCATCCCGCCTTCGACGCACGTTTCGACGCCGCGCATCGCTTTCCGATGTCGAAATTTTCCAGGCTCGCGGATGTTCTCCTGGCTGATGGGCTCGTGGAAAAGGACGGTTGGCACATTCCCGCCCCGGCCCTTCCCGGCTGGCTGCGGCTCGCCCATGACGCGCGCTATGTGGATCAGGTGCTCGGCCAGGCGGTGCCGGAGCCGATTGAGCGGGAGATCGGCTTCAAGGTGGACGAGCGCGTCGCGCTGCGCTCGCGCGCGGCCACCGGCGGGACGGTGCTGACAGGACGCCTGGCGCTTGCCGAAGGCCTTGCCTGCAACACCGCCGGCGGCAGTCATCATGCGCGGGCCGATCAAGGAGCGGGCTTTTCGGTCTTCAACGATGTCGCCGTCGCAGCCCGGCTGATGATCGCCGATGGCGATGTCGCCAAAGTTCTCGTCGTCGATTGCGACGTTCATCAGGGCGACGGCACCGCCCGCATCTTCGCGGGCGATCCTTCCGTCTTCACCTTCTCGATCCATTGCGAAAAGAACTATCCGGTTCGCAAAGCCACGTCCGATCTCGATGTGGGGCTGGAGGACGGGCTGGGCGACCAAGCCTATCTGGCGATCTTTCGAGACGCGCTTCGAACGGCCTTCGAGCGCGCCAAGCCGGACATCGTCTTCTACAATGCCGGGGTCGACCCGCATAAGGACGATCGGCTGGGTCGCCTCAGCTTGAGCGACGATGGGCTCGCCGAGCGTGACCGTCACGCGATCGGCTTCATTCGCGAGCGCGACGTTCCCGTCGCATGCGTCCTCGGCGGCGGCTATTCGAAGGATATCGACACGCTCGCCCGGCGCCATTCCATCGTCCATCGCATCGCCACTGAATTTGCATGACATCGCAAAGCCGAAATCGAGGATCGGCGATGGGATGGACGGACGGGCGAGACGAAGCCGGCGCCGGTCATCACGCTCCTTCATTCGTCTAATTGCTTCATGCGTGATTGATTTTGGTGTGGAATTCAGCAATCTGGATTCATGGACCTGTCTGCGAAACAACATCTCGTCATCCGCCTCTTCGATGCCGCGCGCATGATGCGCCAGGGTTTCGAACACGTGCACCGGGATCAGAAGCTGTCCTGGCCGCAAATCCGGATCATCGCGCGCCTTTTGGCCGCCGAAGGCATCGGACAGTCCGAGCTCGGCGCCCTTCTGGAGATGGAGCCGATGACGATTTCCCGGCAGGTGGATCGGCTCGTCGATGCCGGGCTCGTCGAACGCCGCACGGAAGCGGGCGACCGCCGGGTTCGACGCCTGTTTCTCACCGAGCGCTCCCACGCCATGCGCGATTGGATTCGCGAGCGATCCGAGCTCGTCCTCGATCTCGCTTTCGACGGGCTCAGCGAGAGGGAGAAAGCCTCCCTGGCCAAAACGCTCGATTTGATCAACGGCAATCTTCAGCGCTCCTCGACCCGCTTCGAGGTTCAGGAAACCCTGAGCCCGGCAACGGCCAGGACCGCCTCAAGCCGCTGACGGGAGGCGTCCCGCGCCTCCGCGCCATCGACCCCTTTCCCTTCCGCGCCATTGATCCTATGGAGACCCGACTTCTCGATCCGAAGGCCCGCTCTCGAAATCGGGTTCGACGATCCTGAAACGCAATGGTTTGCATTGGATGCGCCGAAAGCCGGAGCCCGCTTTTCGATCCGATGCTGGGACGGGTGCTTTCGCGCGCCCCAGTCCCTTTCAGTGAAAGGATGAAACGGTTCATGGCATCGCGAAAGCTTCTCCTTCTGCCCGGTGACGGCATCGGCCCGGAAACCATGGCCGAGGTCGAGAAACTCGTCACGGTTCTCAACGAGACCGTCTCGGCCGGCTTCACCACCGAGAAGGCCCTTGTCGGCGGCTCGGCCTATGACGCGGAAGGGGCGCCGATTTCAGACGCCACGATGGACCTCGCCATGGCGTGCGACGCGGTCCTCTTCGGCGCGGTCGGCGGACCGAAATGGGACGGCGTCGATTACGACAAGCGACCGGAAGCCGGCCTCTTGCGCCTGCGCAAGGATATGGAACTCTTCGCCAATCTGAGACCCGCGATCTGCTATCCGGCGCTGGCCGACGCTTCCTCCTTGAAGCGCGAGATCATCGAGGGTCTCGACATCCTGATCCTACGCGAATTGACCGGCGGCGTCTATTTCGGCGAGCCCAAGGAAATCATCGATCTTGGCAATGGCCAGAAGCGGGCGATCGACACCCAGGTCTACGAGACCTATGAGATCGAGCGCATCACCCGCGCCGCCTTCGAGCTTGCCCGCACCCGTCGCGGCAAGGTCACGTCGATGGAAAAGCGCAATGTGATGAAATCGGGCCTTTATTGGAACGAGGTCGTCACCCGCGTTCACCGCGAGGAATTCGCCGATCTGACGCTCGAACACGAGCTGGCCGATGCCGGCGGCATGAAGCTCGTCAAGAACCCCAAGCAGTTCGACGTCATCCTCACCGACAATCTCTTCGGCGACATGCTGTCCGACATCGCGGCGATGCTGACGGGCTCCCTCGGCATGCTGCCCTCGGCCTCGCTCGGCGCGCCCGACCAGACGACCGGCATGCGCCGCGCCCTCTACGAGCCGGTGCACGGCTCGGCGCCGGACATTGCCGGCAAGGGCCTCGCCAATCCTCTGGCGATGATCGCGTCCTTCGCCATGGGCCTGCGTTATTCCTTCGAGATGATCACCGAGGCCGACGCCCTCGAAGCCGCGATTGCCGAAACGCTCGACGCGGGCATCCGCACCGGCGACATCATGGCGCCCGGCGCAAGCCAAGTGAACACATCGGGCATGGGCGATGCGGTGGCCGAAAGGCTGCGCGCCAAGCTCTCCTGACGAAAGGGCGATCATCTATCGATCGCCCGATGTCCCCTCGACGCGGGACCCGCGCCGCCCTCATCGAAGCGAGGGCGGGCCCTTGAGCGAATTCTCGCCGACATAGGGGCTGGGTGAGGCCGCTTCCGTCTCCGCCTCTGTGCGATAGGCCTGGTCGTATCGGTAGAGAACCAGCTTGTCGCGGCCGAGCGCCCTGACGAGACCCCACATCATCACCAGCAATACGAAGGCGAAGGGGAAGCCAGCGACGACGGCCGCCGACTGCAGCGCCTTCAAGCCCCCGGCGACGAGCAGGACGGCCGCGATCGCCCCTTCGGTCACCGCCCAGAAAATGCGCTGGATCTTCGGCGGATTGTCGTCCCCGCCGGCCGTCAGCATGTCGATGACGAAGCTGCCGGAATCCGACGAGGTGACGAACCAGACGAGGATCATGAACAGGACGACGAGGGTGGTGAGCGTCGGCAGCGGATAGAATTGCAGGAACTCGAAGATCGCGCGGCCGTAATCGTCCTGCACCGCGGCGACGAGACCCGGATCGCCCATGAGCTCCATATGGACCGCGACGCCTCCGAAGGCGGTGAACCAGAAGAACAGAATGGTCGACGGGATCAGGAGCACGCCGAGCGCGAATTCGCGAATGGTGCGCCCGCGCGAGATGCGCGCGATGAAGATGCCGACAAAGGGCGACCAGGAGATCCACCAGGCCCAATAGAAGAGGGTCCAGTCGACCTGCCAATTCGTGCCCGAATAGCTCTCGCTCCAGAACGAATAATAGACGAAATTCTCGATATAGGCGCCCATATTCTCGATGAAGCTGTCGAAGATGAAGAGCGCGGGGCCCATCGCCACGATGAAGGCGAGCATGGCGAAGCTGAGATAGATATTGAAGTTCGAGATGCGCTTGATACCGTTGTCGAGACCGGCGACGACCGACAGCGTCGCACAGGCGGTGATCGCGGCGACGAGGCCGATCTGCAGAAGAAGGCTGTCGGGAAGGCCGAAGAGGCTCGTCAGGCCTGCATTGATCTGCATGACGCCGAGGCCGAGCGAGGTAACGATACCGAACATCGTGCCGAAAACGGCGAGAATGTCCACCACATGGCCCCAGAAGCCATAGATGCGCTCGCCGATCAACGGATAGAGCGCCGAGCGGATCGAGAGCGGCAAGCCCTGGCGATAGTGGAAATAGGCGAGCGCCATGCCGACGATGCAATAGATGCCCCACCCATGCCAGCCCCAATGGAGAAACGAGATGACCATGGCCTGTTTGGCGGCCTCGGCGGTCTCGGCCTGGCCGATCGGCGGGGAGGAGAAATGGAAGAGCGGCTCGGCGACGGCCCAATAGAGAAGGCCGATGCCGATGCCGGCCGAGAACATCATCGCCGTCCAGGAGACGATGTCATATTCCGGCTCCTCGGTCTGCGCGCCGAGACGGATATCGCCGAAGCGGCTGAAGGCGAGATAGACGCTGAGGACGAGCGCGGCATTCGTGACGAGGATCAGGAACCAGCCGAAGCCGTCGGCGATCCCGGATTGAGCGGCGGAGAAGACCGTTGCCGCCGTATCGGTGAAGATGCCGCCGAAGAGAATGAAACCAAGGATCAGAATGGCCGAGGTGATGAAAACCGGCGGGCTGACATGAGGAAACGGCCCGAGCCGTCTGACGAAGACCTCTTTATCCATGAACTCTTCGCACCTTTCTTCTCTCCAACCAGAGAGGAGAAGTTGGGCGCCCAAGGAAAACAACAAGCCGTGAAATGGGCAAATGCGACAGGTTTTTGCGTGTGATGCGAGGTCTTTACGGAAACCAAAGGCGTCAAGCGGCGTTCATAGGGTCATGAAACTGAAACATTCAGTCAGGAGACACTGATGTTCCGTAGTATTCTCAAAGCGCTCTTCGTCGGCTGGGTCGCCAAGAAGTTCACGGGACGCCGCGCCCATCGCCGTCCGGCCAGCCAACCAGCCCCGCGCCGCTTTTGATCGAGCGCGTCGGCGCAGTCGAATATGAATGCATGACTTATACGAAAGCCGGTCCCTCGCAGGATCGGCTTTTTCGGTGTCCCGATTTGGACAGTCGACAGCAAAAGGGAGCGGGTTTCCCCACTCCCCTTTCTCGTCAGCGCTCTATCGCAAATCGATCGGAACGCGTCGTGGAGAGCCGCGCGATAGCTTCGCCGACACTCCAATGAAAGACAGACACTCTCCGTCAGACCCGCGCTTCACCCTGCACAGGACGCAAGGCGCGGCGGCTGGCTTCCGCCGTTTCCTTCACAGCTTTCTGCACCTTCTCGAAGGCGCGCACCTCGATCTGACGCACGCGCTCGCGGCTGATATCGAATTCGCCGGATAGAGTCTCCAGCGTGATCGGCTCTTCCGACAAGCGGCGCGCCTCGAAGATGCGGCGCTCGCGATCGTTGAGCACATCCATCGCCTGACGCAGCATGCCGCGGCGCTGATCGAGTTCGTCCTGTTCGGCAAGAATCTCTTCCTGGGACTCGTTCTCGTCGACCAGCCAGTCCTGCCACTCGCCGGATTCGCCTTCCGTCGCCCGGATCGGCGAATTGAGGGACGCATCGCCCGACAAGCGGCGGTTCATCGACACGACCTCTTCCTCGGACACGCCGAGTTGGGTCGCGATCTGGTTGATCTGATCGGGCTTAAGATCGCCCTCGTCCAGCGCCTGGATGCGGCTCTTCATCTTGCGCAGATTGAAGAACAGCCGCTTCTGGTTCGCGGTCGTGCCCATCTTCACCAGGCTCCAGGAGCGCAGGATATATTCCTGGATCGAGGCCTTGATCCACCACATGGCATAGGTTGCAAGGCGGAAGCCGCGCTCGGGATCGAAGCGCTTGACCGCCTGCATCAGGCCGACATTGCCCTCCGAGATCACCTCGCCGATCGGCAGGCCGTAGCCGCGATAGCCCATGGCGATCTTGGCGACCAGCCTCAGATGGCTCGTCACCAGCCGATGCGCCGCACCGCGATCGTCATGCTCGGCATAGCGTTTGGCGAGCATATATTCTTCCTGCGGCTCCAGCATTGGAAACCGCCTGATCTCTTCCATGTAACGGTTGAGGCCGCCTTCTCCCGAGGTCACACTCGGCAAGCTCATCTGGGCCATGAGAAACCCTCCATCCTTCCGCGCGACCGCTCCACACAGCGAGCCGGCCACTCCGGGCCGTATCACGCACCCGGGTTCGTCCCCTCATATGGGGACGCGTGTCATCGATTGCATCGGTCTATGTTCAAAAAAGCTTGACGCGACGCATACTGCGCCCCACCTCGAAGTGTTGGCGCTATTTGCTTGTGATTTCAACGGCAAGAGCCGCACCAAGTTCCCTCATATCGGCCGGAATGGGCGATCGAAAGGCCATGGGCTCGCCGCTGACCGGATGGACGAAGCCGAGTTCGGCCGCATGCAAGGCTTGGCGCGAAAAGCCCTCGACGACAGCGCGCGGCCCCTCTTCGAGCTTGGCGCTCTTGGTTCGAAAGCCGGCCCCATAGACGCCATCGCCGACAAGCGGATGCTTGATATGGGCCATATGGACGCGGATCTGGTGGGTACGCCCCGTCTCCAGCCGGCATTCGACGAGGCTCGCCAAGGGCTCTTGTCCGGGGGCCGCTGCCAAAACCGTATAATGAGTCACCGCATGGCGCGCATCGGGCGCGTTCGGGCTGACGACAGCCCGGCGCGTCCGATCGTTTCGCGCGCGGCCGAGCGGGGCATCGATGACGCTGACCTCCGGCAAGGGCTTGCCCCAGACAAGGGCGTTATAGGCTCGACGCATCTGCCCGTCCTGACCATGGGCGGCAAATTGCGCGGCGAGGCCCTTATGGGCGGCATCGGTCTTGGCGACCACGATCAGCCCGCTCGTCTCCTTGTCGAGACGATGGACGATACCCGGCCGCCGCACGCCGTTGATGCCCGAAAGACTGTCCCCACAATGATGGATCAGCCCGTTGACGAGGGTTCCCGTCCAGTTGCCGGGGCCTGGATGGGTGACGAGGCCGGCCGGCTTATCGACGACGATCAGCTCGTCATCCTCATAGGCGATCATAAGCGGAATGGCTTCGCCCTCGGGCTCGGGATCTTCCGGGGCGGGAAAGCCGATTTCGATCTCTTCGCCCTCCGAGACACGGCGCTTGGCCGCCGCGATCGGAACGCCGGCAAGCGTCACAGCCCCATCCGCGATGAGCCCTTGAATGCGAGCGCGCGACAGCTCGCCCTCGCTCGCCTTGGCAAGAAAGGCGTCGATGCGCTCACCCGCCTCTTCGGCCCCGACCCTATAGCGTCGTTTCTCCATCGCGGCCTTCGCCTTTTCTCGCTTTTCCTGTCTATCCGTCAGGCGATTCCCATTTTTCGGCGCGATGCGCTAGGGAGCACGACGATCATCGTCCTTCGCGCTCGCTTGCCATGACGATGAGACAAGCCAGTTCGGTCTTCCGAAAGACCTCTTGAAACAGGACGGATATGCAGGGCGAAGACGAAAAGGACGCGGAGAAGCCGCTCGACCCGGCCGTGGAGCGGCTACGGCGCAAGATGGTGGCGCTGCTCGCCGTCTCGCTCGGTTTTCTGTTCCTCGCCCTGATGACCGTCCTCGGCGTGATCATCTACCGGACGCAGACGGGCGACGCGCCGCCAGCCGATAGGCTCCAGGCGCCGGTCTCGATCGCCCTCGAGGCGGGCGCGCGTGTCACGGAGACCGATCTCGACGGCGACCGGCTGGCGATCCGCATCGAAGACGCGTCGGGAAGCCGTATTCTCGTCTATTCGATCGCGACCGGCGATCGGATCGCCGAATTTAAGCTCGGAGGATCTGCCGGCGCTGAATGACCCCGCGCCCGGCCGATCGAGCAGGGTACGGGATCGAAGCCGTGGCCGCGCCTCAAGGCACGGCAAAGCTTAAGCGCTTTCGCTGATCGCTTCGGCCTCCACGCCGGCGATCGCGGCGGCGAAGTCGCGGGCTTTGAAGGGTTCGAGATCGTCGATCCCCTCGCCGACACCCACGAAATAGACCGGCAGGCGGTGCTTGGCGGCGATGGCGACGAGGATGCCGCCGCGGGCCGTGCCGTCGAGCTTGGTCATGACGAGGCCGTTGACGCCCGCCACATTGCGGAAGATGTCAACCTGGTTCATGGCGTTCTGACCCGTCGTCGCGTCCAGCGTCTGGAGCACCGTATGGGGCGCGTCGGGCTCGCGCTTCTGCAGGACGCGGATGATCTTTTCGAGCTCGGCCATCAGTTCGGCCTTGTTCTGAAGACGACCCGCCGTGTCGATGATCAGAACATCCGAGCCGTTCTTGACCGCCGTGTCATAGGCGTCGAAGGCGAGCCCCGCCGCATCGGCGCCGATCGGCCGCGCGACGACCTCTGAGCCCGTGCGCTCGCCCCAAATCTTCAGCTGCTCGACCGCCGCCGCGCGGAACGTGTCGCCGGCCGCGAGCGTGACCGACAGACCGGCACGAGTGAGCTTCGCGGCAAGTTTGCCGATGGTCGTCGTCTTGCCGGTGCCGTTGACGCCGACGACCAGAATGACATGCGGGGTCTTTTCGAGATCGAGTTCGAGCGGCAGAGCGACCGGGTCGAGCGCCTTCTCTATCTCCTCGGCCAGCACGCGCTTCACCTCGGCGCCGGAGACTTCCTTGCCATAGCGGCCCTCGGAGAGGCGATCGGTGATACGCATCGCCGTCTCGACGCCGAGATCGGCCTGGATGAGGACGTCCTCGAAATCCTGAAGCACCTCCTCGTCGAGGCGGCGCTTGGTGAAAATCGAGGTGATCTGTCCGGTGAGCTGGGTCGAGGATCGCCCGAGCGCGGCGCGCAGGCGCTGAAGCCAGGTGAGTTGGGGCGCCGCCGGGCCGGCGGGCTGAGGCCGGGCCTCTTCGCGCAGGCGAAAACCGGCATCGCCGGCAACCTGCGGGCGGCGCGGCGCGGCAGTGACCGCTGGCGTCGCCCCGTCTTCTTCGTCTTCATCCTCGTCTTCGGGCGGCAGATCTTCATCGAGCCAGGAGAAGTCGGCTTCCTCCTCCTTGGCGTCGTCGCTCAAGGTGGACTGGCTCTCATCGGCGATAGGAGGCGCGACGCCAGGCTCGGTCTCAGGGCGGGTCTCGTCGAGGGGCTCGACAGGCTGCGGCGTCTCGCTGGCTATGGGCTGACGGTCTGCCGCATCGACCCGCATGTCGGCGGGCTCGGCGCTCAGCGCCCCCGGTCGGTCTTCGGTCTGGGGCCGCGGCGGCTCGTCGCCGAGCGCCGTTTCGCCGTCTTTCGCGGCGCCGGCAGGCTTTGTGTCCGACTCGTCGGTCTCGTCATCCGGTGCGCCCGGCGCATCAAGGAAGGAGAAGTCGCTCTGCGTCTCCTCTTCGCTCTCGGCCTCAGGCGGCAGCTCGGCGTCGAGAAAGCTGAAATCGGTCGATGGGTCCGAGTGATCCGCCTGCTCCCCCAGCGGGACGAGCGACGGATCGGACGCAGCGTCCTGGACGACGTCGACGCCCGGCCCCGAGCCGGGAACGGACGGGTTTTCGGCGGCTTTGGCCTCGCCGCCTAGCTCCAGTTGCTGCGCATCGGGTTTTTTTTTTGAGCCTCGGGGCTCTCGGCACCCGCATCCTCAGGCTTCTTCGTCTCCTCGGCCTCGCCCGCGCCGGAGGCGTCCGGGCCAGATCGGCCCATCTCGGAGACCGGCGTAATGCCGCCATTGTCGGACGCTGCCGCGCCAGCCTCGGCATCGGCGACGACGCTTGCCGCGGCCACCGGCCTCGCATCGGGATCGGGCGCATCCTCGCGGCCGATCTCGAGATCGTTCGGCCGGGGTGTCTGCCCGTTTTCGGGCGTCCGCTCTTCCTCCGCTGCGCTTCCGAAGGAAAAGATCCGGCGCAGAAAACCCTTCTTTTCAGCCATGGTCGTGTTCGTCCTTAAACTCGGCCCACGTCGTCGGGCGGGGTCGGGCCGTCCTCAGCCCGGTCCGCGAGACGCGGCATCTTCAAGATAGAGCGCCGCCGCGATCAAGCGAATGCGCAATTGGGTCGACGGCAAAGGCTTCGCGTCACGCTGCGGCGACACCATCGATCAAAGCTTCGGCCTGCAACAAGCCGGCATCCAAGCCGATGATCTTCGCGGCAAGGATCGAGCCCGGCTCGCCGCGATCGATCCGGCAGAGCGTGAAGTCCTCAGCCCGGCCGATCCCCTCCCGCTCGATCAGAACGCGCTGGAGGCTCCCCAAGCGGCGCGACAAATGCGCCGCATGGGCGGCTTCGCCCTTTTCGCGCAACGCTGCGGCCCGCGCCTTGACGATCTCCTTGGGCAGCTGCGGCATGCGCGCGGCCGGTGTCCCCTCGCGCGGCGAGAAGGGAAAGACATGGAGGAAGGTCAGGCCGCATTCGTCGACGAGCTTCAAGGAATTGTCGAACATCGCGTCGGTTTCGGTCGGAAAACCCGCGATCAGATCGGCGCCGAAGACGATGTCGGGGCGTTTGGCTCGCATCTCGCTGCAAAAGCGAATGGAATCGTCCCGCAAGTGGCGGCGCTTCATGCGCTTCAGGATCATGTCGTCGCCGGCCTGGAGCGAGAGATGGAGATGGGGCATCAGCCGCCTCTCACTGCCGATCGCCTCGATCAGAGCCTCGTCCGCTTCGACGGAATCGATCGAGGAGAGGCGCAGACGGGCAAGATCCGGCACGGTCTTCAGGATCGACTGGATCAGCCGGCCGAGCTTCGGCGAGCCGGGCAGATCGGCGCCCCAGCTCGTCATGTCGACGCCCGACAGCACCACCTCGTTATAGCCGCTCGCGACGAGGCGCTTGACCTGTTCCACCACGGCACCCATCGGGACCGAGCGCGAATTGCCCCGTCCATAGGGGATGATGCAGAAGGTGCAGCGATGGTCGCAGCCATTCTGGATCTGAACGATGGCGCGCGCCCGGCCTTCGATCGCATCGACCATATGGCCGGCGGTTTCGGTCACGCTCATAATGTCGTTGACCTTGACCTTCTCCTCGGCCGAGACGCCGAAGTCGGGCAGCGCGCGATAGCTTTCGGCCTTCAGCTTCTCGTCATTGCCGATCACGGCGTCGACTTCCGCCATCTCGGCAAAACGGGCGGGCTCGACCTGCGCAGCGCAGCCGGTGACGACGATGCGCGCATCCGGGTTCTCGCGCCGCGCCTTGCGAATCTGCTGGCGGGCTTGGCGCACGGCCTCGGCCGTCACCGCGCAGGTGTTGAAGACGATCGCGTTTGTCTCGCCAGCGCCGAGGCCGGCCGCGCCCGCTTCGCGCTTCATCACCTCCGCCTCATAGGTGTTGAGGCGGCAGCCGAAGGAAATGACGTCGACACCCATCAGGCCGGCTCCCGGCTTTCCTCGGGCAGGCTTGTCTTGCCTTCCGCGTCGCGGATGTAAGCCCCGGTCTGCGGGTCGAGCCGTCCGGACCACATCCAGGTCGCGGGACCCGTCATGATCACGTGATCGTCCTCGCGCCATTCGATCAGGAGTTCGCCGCCGGCTGGCACCGTCACCGCCACCTTTCGCCCCGTTCGCCGTGTGCGCGCGGCCGAGACGGCAGCGGCGCAGGCCGCCGAGCCGCAGGCGCCGGTGAGCCCCGCGCCCCGCTCCCAGGTGCGCAAGGTCAGGCTCTCCGCGCTCGTCACCTGAGCGATCGAGATATTGGCGCGCTCGGGAAAGATCGGATGATTTTCCAGGATCGGACCGAAGCGATCGAGATCATAGGACCAGACATCGGCCTTGACCCAGAAGATCGCATGGGGATTGCCCATGGAAGCGACCGAGGGCGAATGGAGCACCGGCGCGTCGATCGGGCCGATCTGCAATTCGATGGCGCGGGTATCGCGAAACTCTTCGGCCAGCGGAATATCCTGCCAGCCGAAGCGCGGCGGGCCCATATCCACCGAAACAAGGCCGTCCTCGCGCTCATGGGCGCTCAAGATGCCGGCAAGGGTTTCGAAGGTGAAGCTCTGCCGTCCGGTCTCGGCGGCGAGCGCCTGAACGACGCAGCGCGTGCCGTTGCCGCAGGCGCCGGCCTCCGACCCGTCGCGATTGAGAATGCGGATATAGGCGTCGGTGCCGTGAAGGCGCGGATCGTGGATCGCCATGATCTGATCGAAGCGCGTCGCCGCATCCTCGGCCAAGGCGCGCGCCGCCTCGGGCGATATGCGGGCTTTCGACCCCCGCATATCCGCCACGATGATCTCGTTACCGAGCCCGTTCATCCGCGCGAATGGGATGGTCGGGCCGGCGGCCTTCATGTCCACCGTCTCGCTCATGGGCCGCTATATGGCCGATCGGCGGGCCGAATGAAAGACGGTGCGGGCTGCAAGGCCGCTTTGCGCTCCGTCTGACCGAAAGCAGGTGGACAACCGCTTTGAACAGGCCCGACAACTCAATGGGTCAGACGCGGGGAGGAGAGATAGGCGTTGAGAAGCCTTTTCATTCCGTTGTGAATCTCAGATTCCGAATTTGCCGACAGGAAGTATTTCGGGCTCGACGCGCAGTCTTCCAGCGCCAGGGGAATGTAGTCTCGCCGCGTCATCGAAGGAGACGCGCTGCCGCGCATGTGACCGCCCCAGGTCGAGTTCCATCCCGCCGATCCCATGCTGGCCCCTGGCCCGGCATTGTAGCCCCAATCCCAAGGCACCGGCAGATATTCAGTATAAAGGGCGGCGATATCAATTCCACGGTCTTTAATCTGATCGCACCATTTCGGATTCGTCGGCGCGATCTTGTTGGGCGACTCCCAAACCCATTCGCGCTTCGAGATCAGACCGTCCGTCAACATCATGATCAGCTTCTTCGGCTCCGACGGGGTGGCTCCGGACCCGGCCCGTCCGATCATTTTCGTCAGCGTTTCGAGCGACAGGTCGAATATACTGGTCTCGTCAGAATCCTCGCTCAAGCGCGCAACCTTCTCGTTGAGAAGGACTTCTTGAGTGGTTTTTCCTTGATCGGTTTTTTTGCACTTCGTGCCCCCCAGGAGAGGATGGTGACTGCTGCAAAGCAGTCCTCCCTTGCCCTGGACCTCTGCGGAGAGATAGTCTGGGTCTACAATCTTTTTGGCATAGTCGCCGATGGTGTAAAGCCCGACACGAATCCGCTCTCCGTTCGGATCGGCCTTCTTGATCTCGTCCATCGACGTTCGAACCGCATCGGCCACGACATCGCTCCGAAGACGGATCCCTCGCCCCCTCGCATAGTCGTAATTGGTCGCATAGCTTGTTGTGCCCACAGGGCCTTCGTGTGTGTGGCAGGCAAAGACGCAACCGATCTCCTGCTGCATCCTGTCTCGATCGGCCGGTGTCGCGGCCAAAAGCATCGAGGCGGAATTGTCTACGACGATCAGGATGTCGAGATAGGGCTTGCTGACGCCTTGGGATCCCGATCGAACGGTCATATCGATCGATCGCATCCCCATCACCTGCAGGAACATCGTCGGGACCGTCCCTGTGGCCGTCGCCTCGATCGTGCGATGGGCCTTGTCGACCGTCACCTGATCGATCTCGAACGTCCCGGATCGGGCGATCTGCTGAGCGTTGAAGAACCGCTTCACCTCGGCTTCGAGCTCCCCCTCGCTCGCGGTCGAGATCGAATGACTGGCGGCCAAAACGGCACTGTCCAGATCGCTTTGGACGTCTCTTTCGGAATTGGACGCATTGCGAAAATCGACCGCGCCGCCGATCGCCAAGACGAGTGGCACGGCCGAAAGCGCGAACATCATCGCGACATTACCGGATCGCTCGCGCTTGAAGGCGCGAAGACGACGCCATAACGGTTTCAGGATCGTTTCTCGGCGGACAGGCATTGCACTTCTCTCGCAGAATCATACGCTGACGAATGATGTCTCGAAAGTCCTGAGCGACGCTTAACGGAAATGTTCGCGATCGCATCAATCGTGCCAATACCGGTTCCGATGAACTCTTTCCTATATGAAGAGTTACCGATGGTCACAGTGCGGACTATGATCGATCGGGACGACCAATCGACCGCAATTCCTGTTCGACGACAGTGGAGCAGCGCGCCCTGTGGCCTTAGGGCAGTCTCTTCTCCGGCGCCGATCGGCTGCTCGGCGCTCAGAGATCAGGCGTTGGCTTTCATCGCGTTCGTCATGCTCGGGCTCCGTCCCAAGCATCCAGTGTGCCAATGAAGCCGCGCATTTCTCGAGCGTTTCTGGATGCTCGGTACGCGGACACAGAATGACGATGCGTTGAAGGTATCGGCTCTGCGATCCACCGGCCGCCTGCGGTCGGGCGTCGTGCCCTGTGCCCCGCGGACACCATTTGATACGATGTCCGATTGACCCAGTCGGGCTCCGTATCAAAGCCCGCGCAGCGCTTGAGCGGCTCTAAAGATCCGTATCGCAAAGCAACCGAACGGATTTCCTATGAGATGCGGCTCAGGCTTCGGAATAATAGCCGAGAATAGCCTTCGTCTCCAGATATTCCTCCATGCCTTCCGGGCCATATTCGCGCCCGTTGCCGGAGCGTTTGTAGCCGCCGAAGGGCGCCTGCGGGTCCCAGGCGGGAGCGTTGAGATGGACCTGACCGGCGCGAATCTGCGAAGCGACGCGGCGCACCTCGTCCATATCGGTGCCATGCACATGGGCGCCGAGCCCATAGACCGTGTCGTTGGCGATCGCGATCGCTTCTTCCACCGTGTCATAGGGCAGGATGGCGAGCACGGGCCCGAAGATCTCTTCCCTTGCGATCGCCATGTCGCGGCGGACATCGGAGAAGACCGTCGGCCGGGCGAAAAGACCCGCCGCCAGGCCCTCGGGCCGGCCCGGCCCGCCGGCGACGAGCCTGGCGCCTTCGGCGATTCCCGTCTCGATCATGATCTGAACGCGCTCATATTGCGCCCGGTTGGCGATGGCGCCGTGGGTCGTCGCCTCGTCGGTCGGCGCGCCGACCACGAACTCCGCGACCGCCATCCGCGCCAGCGCCTCGACCTCGGCGAGCCGGGCGCGCGGCACCAGCATGCGCGTCGGCGCGCTGCAGGACTGGCCTAGATTGCGCATGGCGGCGGCAACGCCGAGCGGCACGCAGCGGTCAAGATCGGCGTCGGGCAGGACGATGTTGGGCGATTTGCCGCCGAGCTCCTGCGCAACGCGCTTGACCGTCGGGGCGGCGGCTTGCGCGACGAGAACGCCCGCCCGGGTCGAGCCGGTGATCGAGACCATGTCCACGTCGTCATGGGCGGCCAGCGCTTCGCCGACGACAGGGCCGGAGCCGTTGACGAGGTTGAAGACGCCCGGCGGGCAGCCGGCCTCCTCGACGATCTCGGCGAAGAGAAGCGCGCTCAAGGGGGAAAGCTCGCTCGGCTTCAGCACCACCGTGCAGCCGGCTGCCAGCGCCGGGCCGACCTTGGCGGTGATCTGGTAGAGCGGCCAGTTCCAGGGCGTGATCAGCGCGCAGACGCCGATCGGCTCCTTCATGATCGCGGTCGTGCCGCGCTTCGAGACAAAGGGGAAGTCGGCGAGATTGTCGCGCGCGACGCGAATATGTTCGGCGGCGAGCGGGACCTGGGTCTGGCGGGCATAGGTGATGGGCGCGCCCATTTCGGTCATGAGCGCATGGGCGATCAGATCGAGCCGTTCGAGGATCAGCTTATGGATGCGGCCGAGACAGGCGGCGCGCTCCGGGGCGGGCGTCTCGGACCACGCCGGAAAGGCGCGCCTTGCCGCCAGCACCGCATCGTCGACATCGGCTGCGTTGCCGAGGGGCACTTGCGCCACGACCGCTTCTGTCGCGGGATCGACGACCGGGGCCTTTTCGCGGCCTTTCGGCGCGCGCCAGCTCCCGTCGATGAAGAACCGATCCAGATGGCCGGCTTCCTTCAGATGCTGGATGGGGTCGGTCATTGCAGGCGATCCTTGATGCGGTAATAGGCGCCGACCACGGGCAGGAACCAGGGCTTGCCGAAATGGCCGGGAATGGCGGGCCAGTCGAAGTTCTTCCAGGGGTTCGCCTCGGCCTGCCCGTCCATGACGTCGGCCATGATCGTGCCCATGAGCGTCGACATCTGGGTGCCGTGGCCGCTGTAGCCCATCGAATAATAGATGCCGTCGCGCTCGCCCGCCCGTGGCAGGCGGTCCCGCGTCATGTCGACCATGCCGCCCCAGCAATAATCGATGCGGGCATCGCGCAGTTCGGGGAAGACCTCGTTCAGCGAGGCGCGCAGGATCGCGCCGCTCTTCTGGTCGGAGGCGGGATTGGAGACGGCGAAGCGCGCCCGGCCGCCGAAGAGAAGCCGGTTGTCGGGGGTCGTGCGGAAATAGTTGACGAGGTTCTTCGTATCGACGCAGTTGCGCCGGCGCGGCACCAGCCGGTCCAGGGTTTCGACCGGCAGCGGCTCGGTGACGATCAGGAACGCACCGACCGGAACGATGCGCCGGCGGACCCAGGAGAGCGGGCGTCCGGTATGGGAGATGCCGCTCGCCAGAAGCACCTGGCGGACGCGCGTCTCACCGCGCGGGGTCTGAACGATGTGACCGCCGCCCGGCGCGGGTTTCAGGCCCGTCATCGGCGTGTGCTCGAAGATCGCGGCGCCGTGGCGCGCGGCGGCCTCGGCGAGGCCGCGCACGAAACGGCCGATATGGATCGTGGCGCTCTTGCGATAGATCAGGCCGCCATAATAGCGATCGGACCCGACTTCGCCGGGAAGATCGGCCCGCGTGACCATCTCGGTATCGGGATCGACATGGGCGGCGAGCAACTCCTGAGCCCGGGCGAGCTTGTCGTAATGCTCGGGCTTGGCCGCCAGTTTCAACTTGCCGACCCGGGCGAAATTGCAGTCGATGCCCTCTTCCCGGATCAGCCGTTCCACCGTGTCGACGCCAAGATCGAAGGCCCGATAGAGCGTGTCGGCGGTCTCGCGCCCGAGACGCTCGGACATGACGCCATAATCCTGGGCAAAGCCGTTGTTGCACATGCCGCCATTGCGGCCCGAGGCGGCGTTGCCGATCGTCTCGGCTTCGAGAAGGACCACGCGGGCCCCCTTCTTGGCGAGCGTCAGCGCCGCCGAGGACCCGGTCAGGCCGCCGCCGATCACCGCGACGTCATAGCTCTCCTCGAGCGGCCCCATGGCCCCGCCCGAAAAGGGCTTCGAGGTGTCCAGCCAATAGGATGTGAGTTTCATCGGGAGTGTCCGGTGGGGGTGGGAAAAGTATTACCAGCCGCGGATTCGCGGCCATTCGGCCGTCACCGTGCCGTCCGGGCCCGAGACCACATGGTAGCTCTCATGCTGGGCGCCGGTGGCGCAGGCATGGTTCGGCAGGATGCGGAGCTTGGTCCCGACGGGCAGGTCAGGAAGCGAAGCCGACGATCCGGAGCGGATGGCGAGCGTGCCGTGTTCCTGGCTGGCCTGGGCGACGAGAAGATCGGGATAGATCTTTCCCGCGATGTCCGTGACGAGACCATAGCCCTGATCGACGCGCTGCGCCGCCGTGCCGCGATCGCGCGACAGGGCCATCCAGCCGGCATCGATCATGATCCAGCCCTTTTCCGGCCGTTTGCCGATGACGGTGGCAAGGACCGATAGAGCGAGATCATCGGTCGAGCAGACGCCGACACCGTGCATGACGAGATCGAAGAGCATGTAGACGCCGGCGCGCATCTCCGTAACGCCTTCGAGAGACTTGGCGAAATGGGCGGTCGGTGTGGAGCCGACGCTGACGATCGGGCATTCATGGCCCGCCGCGCGCAGCCGCGTGGCGGCCTCGACGGCGACGGCCCGCTCGTTTTCCGCCGCCGCTTCCAAGGCTTCGGGCGTATTGAGCCCGTAGGATTCGCCGGCATGGGTGAGGACGCCCGCGAGCCGAACGCCGCCTTCCTTCAAAGCCGCCGCGACCTCGATCAGTTTCGGGTCGTCGATCCGCATGCCGCCGCGATGGCCGTCGCAGTCGATCTCGATGAAGGCCGCAGGCGTCACGCCTGCCGCTTGCCCCGCCTGTCCGAGGATGTGCGCCTGTTCGACCGTATCGAGGAGAAGCTTGATGGCGACGCCATCCTTGCGAAGCCGCATGGCCCGTTCGGCCGTGTGCGGCGCGAGGCCGACCGCATAGGTCATGTCGCGGAAGCCGTGCCCGGCGAAATACTCTGCCTCCGCCATCGTCGAAACGGTGATCGGCCCCGGCCCATCAGGAAAGACGTGGCGGGCGGCGTCGATCGACTTCACCGTCTTCATATGGGGGCGCAGCGTCACGCCGAAGCCGGCCATGCGGCTGGAAAGCCGGGCGAGATTGCGGTCCAGCCGCTCGGTGTCGAGGATGAGAGCCGGGGTCGGAAGCGTGTCCAGCCGCGATTTCGTGGACATTGGAGACCCCTAGTTCAGCGACTGGTTGGAGAGGGCGAAAAGCTGCGCCGGTCCGCTCTTGTGCAGCGTGCCGCGCACCATCACCAGCGCATCGCTGACCATCGGCAGGCCGAGGCTCTCCAGCCATGGCGACAGGCCCGTCTCCACATCGGTGTCGATCCGCACGAAGCGGCTTTCGAGCCGGGACAGGGCGGCCGCGACCAGGTGTCGGGCCTCGTCGGCGCCGGGCGCGACGACGGGGCCGACCACATGACCACGCCCCCAGACGCGGGAGATGGCGTAACCCGCAACCTCGCCGTCTTGCAGGAGGAGGTCGGTCTCGCCGACCGCCAGAAGCTGTTCCAGAAGCGGGCGGCGTTCGAAGCCGGTCGCCTCGCGGTCGAGCTTGAGGATGGCGTCGAAGTCCGACACGGCCATGGGGCGAACGATCTCGGCGGGCGGCGCATCCACCCGCCCGGGAAGAATGCCGTGATGCTGGTGGATCGTGCCGACGGGATTGAAGCCGCGCCTGAGATAAAGGGCCTTGCCCTCGGCCGTCGCGTTCAGAAGGATCGTCCGCGAACCCGCCGCCGAAAGGAGCGCATCCATCAGCCTGGCGCCATAGCCGCGTCCCTGCAATGCGTTCGAGACGATGATCATGCCGATCGTCGCGCCATCCTCGCCATAGGGGAACCAGGCGGCGGTGCCGACCACCTCGCCGTTCTGCTCGAGCGCGAGGCCCTCGCCGAGCTTGAGGGCAAAGGCCCAGTCCTCGACCCGATAGGGCCAGGAAAGCGCCATGGAGAGCTTATGGGCGCCCGGTAGGTGACGGTCGGAAAAGGGCACGATCGCCACCTCGTCCGCTGCGTTTTTGACGTCCCGAATGGCTGCGGTGTCCATGATGCGTGCGCACTTTTCTTTTTGCATTTCGCGAGTGATGTCGAGAGCCCGGCCGCCAAGCCGTTCTCCCGGTCGCTAAGCAAGGAAGCCCGCCGGCCCTTCGCGGGCAGAGGCGCGTCCTCGATCTTTCATCTCATAGGGTGATCCGAGAGAAGCCAAAGGTTCTACCGCAGGCCGGGGGCATTTCGGCATCATCTTCCGAACTTCCCAGATTTACGGCACGAACGGCCCAGCCGTTTCGCTACCTTGAGCGCAAGGTCCCAACCAAGGTCCCTGAGGAGATGCGCGATGGTGGAGGAAATTCTGGCGAGGCTGGTCGCCTTTCCGTCCGTCGTCGGCACGCCGAACGGGCCGATCACCAACTGGATCGCCGACTATTGCCGGTCCCATGGGGCTGAGATCCATGTGCTGCCCGGCCCGGAAGGCGATCGCGCCAATCTCTTCGCCAGCCTCGGCCCGGTCGACGTGCCGGGCTATGTCCTGTCCGGTCATAGCGATGTCGTGCCCGCCGACGAGGACGGCTGGAGCGCCGATCCCTTCACGCTGCGCGCCGAGGGCGAGCGGCTCTATGGGCGCGGCACCACGGATATGAAGGGCTTTCTCGCCGCCGCGCTCGCCGCGCTGCCGGTCCTTGCGGCCCGTCCGCTGAAGCGTCCCATCCATCTCGCCTTCTCCTATGACGAGGAGGCGGGCTGTCGCGGCGTGCCGCACATGATCGCCGCGCTGCCGAAGCTCTGCGCCGAGCCGCTCGGGGTGATCGTCGGCGAGCCGAGCGGGCTTCAGCCGGTCCTTGCCCACAAAGGTAAGGCATCGGTCCGGCTCGACGTGACCGGCCGCTCCGGCCACTCCTCGCGCCCCGATCAGGGGCTCAACGCCATCCATGCCATGGTCGGCGTGCTGGCCGATGCGGTCGCCCTCGGCAAGGATCTGGCGAGCGGCCCGTTCGATCCGCGCTTTACCCCGCCCTATTCGACGCTGCAGGTCGGCATCGTTTCCGGCGGGCGGGCGCTCAACGTGATCCCGGAGCGCTCGAGCGCCGAGATCGAATTGCGGGCGATCGCCGGCGCCGACCCGCGCGCGCTTCTGGAACCGATCCGCAACCGGCTGACGGCGCTGGAGGCCGAAGGCTTCGGAACCGGCTGGCAGGAATTGGCCGCCTATCCGGCCCTCGCGCTTGCCCCGGACAGTGCGCTGGCGGCGCTGATGGGCGAGTTGTCCGGCCAGGCCCCTTGCGAGGCCGTGAGCTACGGCACCGAGGCGGGGCTTTTCCAGGCGGCGGGCCACGACGCCATCATCTGCGGCCCGGGCGACATCGCCCGAGCCCATCGTCCCGACGAATTCATCACGCGCGGCGAACTCAACGCCTGCCTGTCCATGATCCTCGCTCTTGCAGAAAGGTGCCAGGCATGACCGGCCGCCCCGTCTTCCTGTTCAACTCCACCGCCGAACGCGCCGCCGTCTTCCGAAAGGCCTTTGCGCGGGATCTGCCTGATGTCGTCTTCGCGGACGATCCGGCGACCGTCGAGCCGGACGATGTCCGCTATCTCATCACCTGGACCATTCCGGCCGATCTCGCGCGCTACCGCAATCTGCAGGTGGTCTTCTCGATCGGGGCGGGCGTCGATCAGTTCGGCAAGGCGGGCCTGCCGGCCGATGTCGCCGTGGTGCGGATGGTCGAGGACGGCATCATCCGCATGATGCAGGAATATGTGACGCTCGCGGTGCTCGCCCTCCATCGCGATCTGCCCGCTTACGGGAGGCAGCAGGCCGAAGAGGTCTGGCGCGCCCTCCCCGCCCGGCAGGCCAGCGAGCGGCGCGTCGGGTTCCTCGGCCAGGGCATTCTCGCACAGGCGGCGATGGCGCGCCTCATGCCCTTCGGCTTTCCGCTCGCCGGCTGGAGCCGTTCGCCCCGCGCCATCGAGGGCGTCGAGGGGTTTCACGGCGCGGACCGGCTCGCCGATTTCCTGGCGCGGACGGATATTCTCGTCTGCCTTCTGCCGCTGACGGAAGAAACGCGCGGCTTCCTCAATGCCGAGCTCTTCGCCAAGCTTCCGCAAGGGGCAGCGTTGGTTCACACCGGACGCGGACCGCAACTCGACACCCCCGCGCTTCTCGCCGCGCTCGATTCAAGCCATCTGTCGGCGGCGATGCTCGACGTGACCGATCCCGAGCCGCTGCCCGCCGGCCATCTGCTCTGGTCTCACCCCAAGGTCGTGATCACGCCGCATGTGGCGAGCGTGACCCAGGCAGGGTCCGCCGCAGAGGCCGTCATCGACAATATCCGCCGCCATCAGGCCGGCCAGCCGATGGTCGGCCTGGTCGATCCGGCGCGTGGCTACTGACAAGACAAACTCGACAGACCCGGAGACCGAAACCATGTCGCTGATCGTTCCGATCGACCCCAAGCCGACTTTTGAGCCGAAACCCGGCGAGCCGCTCCCGGAGCGCCTGATATCCGGCTCGCCGACTTTCAAGACCTGGGCCCAGGACGCCTCCAAGGGCGAGATCGTCAAGACCGGCGTCTGGGAAGCAACGCCCGGCGAGACCCATTCGATCAAGGGCACGACCTTCGAATTCTGCCACCTCCTCGCTGGTCACATCGAGATCGAAGAAAAAGGCGGCGAAACCTATACGTTTCGCGCCGGCGACAGCTTCGTCATGAAGCCCGGCTTCGTCGGCATCTGGCGCACGATCGAGACGGTCCGCAAGATTTACGTCACGGTCTCCGAATGATCGACAACCGGCGGGCATCCGGCTCCCGAGCCATCCACGCCGACCCCTTGCATCTTTGAGGAACCGATGAAGACCTATCGCATCGCGCTTGTCCCCGGTGACGGCATCGGTCCGGCTGTCATCGATGCCGCCTGGCCCATTCTGGAGCGCGCCGCATCAAGGAACGCCATCGCGCTCGAAGCCACGCGCTTCCCCTGGTCCTGTGAATTCTACCACGAGACCGGCGCGATGATGCCGGCGGACGGGATCGAGACGCTGCGCGGCTTCGACGCCGTGTTCCTTGGCGCGGTCGGCTGGCCGGCGAAGGTGCCCGATTCCGTGTCGCTCCACGGTCTCCTCCTGCCGATCCGCAAGGCTTTCGCGCAATATGCCAATATCCGCCCGCACCGCCTGTTGCCGGGCGCCGAAGGCCCCTTGCGCCGGGAAGAGTTCGACATTCTCTGCATCCGCGAAAACACCGAAGGGGAATATTCGGGCGCCGGCGGGAGGGTCCATCTCGGCACGCCCGAGGAGGTGGCGGTGGAGACGGCGATCTTCACGCGGGTCGGCGTCGAGCGCATCCTGCGCTTTGCCTTCGACGAGGCGCGCAAGCGGCGCGGCAAGCTCGCCTCGGTGACGAAATCCAACGCCCAGAAACACACGATGGTGTTCTGGGACGAGATGACCAAGCTGATCGCGGCCGATTATCCAGATGTGGAGGTCACGCCCTATCACATCGACGCCATGGCGGCGCGGATGGTCATGGCCCCCGAAACCCTCGACGTCGTTGTCGCCTCCAACCTCTTCGGCGACATCCTCACCGATCTCGGCGCCGCGATCCAAGGGGGCCTCGGCTTTGCCGCCTCCGCCAATATCAACCCGGACCGCACGGCGCCCTCGATGTTCGAGCCCGTCCACGGCTCGGCGCCGGACATCGCCCATCTCGGCATCGCCAATCCGATCGCCGCCATCTGGTCGGGCGCGATGATGCTGGAGCATCTTGGCGCCGGCGAGGCCGCTGCCGACGTGATGCGGGCGGTGGAGGCGACGACGGCGCGCGGCCTCGGCACAATGCCCGGGAAAGATAAGACCGACCGGATCGCCGACGCCGTTCTCGATGCCCTGGGCTGACATTGCGCGTCGCGCTCGTCCATTCAGCCGCCCCCATGAAGAGAAGAAACCCATGCAATTGAACGAAACCGATCTCCTGCGCTTTCAGGGTCTGATTGACGGGCGTTGGCAGGATGCCGGCTCGGCGGCGACGCTGGACGTTGTCGATCCGGCGAGCCAGGGCGTCCTCGGCACCGTGCCCGATATGGGCGAGGCAGAGACCCGGGCCGCGATCGAGGCGGCCGAGCGCGCCTTCGGGCCCTGGAAGCGCAAGCCCCATGCCGAGCGCGCCCGTCTGATCGAGGCCTGGCATTCTCTGATGATCGAGCATGCCGAAGACCTCGCCCAAATCCTCACCGCGGAACAGGGCAAGCCGCTCACTGAAGCCCGCGGCGAGATCGCCTATGGCGCGAGCTTCGTCAAATGGTTTGCCGAAGAGGCCCGGCGCATTGGCGGATCGACCATCCCCTCGCCGACGCCCGACCGGCGCATCATCGTTCTGAAGGAGGCCGTCGGGGTCTGCGGCATCATCACGCCGTGGAATTTCCCGAATGCGATGATCACCCGAAAGGTGGCGCCGG
This sequence comes from Fulvimarina manganoxydans, assembly GCF_900176465.1. Classification (GTDB taxonomy): domain Bacteria; phylum Pseudomonadota; class Alphaproteobacteria; order Rhizobiales; family Rhizobiaceae; genus Fulvimarina; species Fulvimarina manganoxydans. The sequence goes on along the minus strand of NZ_FWXR01000018.1, from coordinate 45,218 downwards.
CGCTTGCCGCCGGATGCACCGTCGTCATCAAGCCGTCAGAATTCACGCCATTTTCGGCGCTCGCCCTCGGCGTCTTGGCGGAAAGGGCCGGCATCCCGGCGGGCGTCGTCAATATCGTCACCGGCATGCCGACGGGTATCGGCAAGGCTTTCATGGAGAACGAGACGGTCCGCAAGATCTCCTTCACCGGCTCGACGCGGGTCGGCGCGCTCCTGATGCGCGGCGCGGCGGACTCGATCAAGCGGCTCAGCCTCGAACTTGGCGGCAATGCGCCCTTCATCGTCTTCGACGACGCCGATCTCGATCTCGCCATCGAGGGCGTTCTCATCTCGAAGTTCCGCAATGGCGGCCAGACCTGCGTCTGTGCCAACCGCATCCTCGTCCAGTCCGGCATCTATGACGCTTTCGCCGAGCGCCTCAGCGCCCGGGTGAAGGAGATGAAGGTCGGGCCAGGCACCGAGGAAGGCGTCGCGATCGGCCCGATGATCAACGAGGCCGCGATCGAGAAGATCGGCCGTCACATCGAAGACGCCAAGGCCAAGGGCGGGCACATCCTCGCCGAGAGCGGCCATATGCCGGAGGGCGGGCAATATGCGCGGCCCGTTGTGATTGGCGGCGCGACGACGGATATGCAGCTCGCCTCGGAGGAGACCTTCGGCCCCGTCGCGCCGCTCTTCCGCTTCGAGACGGAAGACGAAGCGATCAAGATTGCCAATGGGACACCCTTCGGCCTTGCCGCCTATTTCTTCACCGAAAGCCTGTCGCGCGCCTGGCGCGTCGGCGAGGCGCTGGAATTCGGCATGGTCGGCCTCAACACCGGCCTGATCTCCACCGAGGTCGCCCCGTTTGGTGGGGTGAAGCAGTCCGGTCTCGGCCGCGAGGGCTCCCATCTCGGCATCGAGGAATATCTGGAGGTGAAGACCTTCCATATGGGCGGCTTGCGCCAGAGCGGCTGAGTTTCAATCCACTGTTTACGGGGCGCCAACAGGGCGCTCCGTTTTGCTCGCCGAACCGATCTTGGTCGCCGTGAGCCCCACCCCCTTCAGGAGCCTCTCTCATGTTGCTGAATTCGCTGGTCGAGCTCGACCGCGCCCATCTCGTCCATCCCGTCGCCTCCTATCGGGGGCATGAAAAGGCCGGCGTGCGGGTTCTCGCCTCGGCCAAGGGCGCGCGGGTCAAGGAAGCCGGCGGACATGAGCTGATCGATGGCTTTGCCGGCCTATGGTGCGTCAATGCCGGCTATGGGCAGGAGAAAATCGTGGAGGCTGCGACACGCCAGCTTCGCGAGCTGCCCTATGCGACGGGCTATTTCGGCCTCGGCTCGGAGCCGGCGATCCGCCTTGCCTCCGAGCTCGCCGACCGGGCGCCGGGCGATCTCAACCATGTCTATTTCACGCTCGGCGGGTCGGACGCGGTGGATTCCACGGTCCGCTTCATCCGCTATTACTTCCATGCCATCGGGAAACCGGAGAAGGACCAGTTCATCTCGGTCATGAACGGCTATCACGGCTCGTCGACCGTCGGTGCCGGCCTCACCGCCCTGCCCGCCTTCCATGCCGGGTTTGGCCTGCCCTTCGACTGGCAGCACAAGATTCCATCCCATTACAGTTACCGCAATCCGGTCGGCACCGAACCGCAGGCGATCATCGAGGCCTCCGTCGCGGCCTTGCGGGCAAAGGTGGAGGAGATCGGGCCTGAGCGCGTCGCCGCCTTCTATGTGGAGCCGATCCAGGGCTCGGGCGGGGTGCTCGTGCCGCCGGATGGCTGGGTGAAGGCGATGCGCGAGACCTGCCGCGAGCTCGATATCCTGTTCGTCGCCGACGAGGTGATCACCGGTTTCGGGCGCACCGGGCCGCTCTTTGCCTGCGAGGACGAAGGCATCGTTCCCGATCTGATGACGGTCGCCAAGGGCCTGACCTCCGGCTACTGCCCGATGGGCGCGGTCCTCCTTTCGGACAGGATCTATGATGCGATCGCCGATGGCGCGGGGCTGACGGCCGTCGGCCATGGCTATACCTATTCCGCCCATCCGGTCAGCGCGGCCGTCGGGCTCGCCTGCCTCGATCTTTACGAAAACGGCCTTCTTGAAAACGGCCGCCGCGCCGGCGAGCGGCTGATGGCGGGGCTCCATTCGCTCGCCGATCATCCTTTGGTCGGCGAAGTGCGCGGCCGGGGGATGCTGGCCGCGGTGGAACTCGTGACGGACAAAGCGAAGAAGACGCCGCTTCCTGCCAGCGCCGAGCCGGCCAAACGCGTCTTCGACCGGGCCTGGGACAATGGCCTCGTGGTTCGCGCCTTCCCCACCGGCGTCCTTGGCTACGCACCGCCGCTCTGCGCGACCGACGCCGATATCGACGGGATCATCGAGCGCACGAAGATGACCCTCGACCAGACGTTGGAAGACCCTGACGTGCGCGCTGCGATGGTCGGCTGACGAGAGCGGAGCGGCCTGCCAAAGGCCGCTCCCTTCGAGGCGAACTCAGCCCAAAGCGTGGCCGGCGAGACCGAAGACGATCGGCTCGCCCGGCCGCTCGGTCAGGATGCGGCGGCCCTTCGACATGGTGGTGACGGTCTCGGCGGCCGGGAGGCCGTTGCGGCGAAGAAAATCCGCGAAAGCGCCTTCGGACCTTGTATCGACACGCACGAACTGCCCGCCGAGCCCGTCCAGATGCACGGCCGTAAGATGGATGGCGTCATTGTCGCTCGAAGCGACGATCGGACCGATGACATGGCCGCGCCCAAAGGGGCGGCACATGGAATAGCCGACGATCGCGCCGCCGCGCCGAAGCACCTGGATCGAGGCGGTCTCGGCCAGGCCCTTGAGATGGGCCATGCGGTCGGCCCCGAAGGCCGCATGGTCGAGCGCGGCGATCTCCGCGAGCGCGTCGGGGGCGAGGGCCTCGATTTCAACCTTCAGCACCAGACGCGCCGCCGTCACGGGCGGCATCACGCCTTGATGCATATAGACTTGGCCCTCGGTGGCGAAGCCGAGAGAGTGATAGAGGATATAGGCCGCACGCGTGGAATTAAGAGCAAGATCGCGCCCTGCGCAGCGGGCGAGAACCTGATCCATGAGCCATCGGCCATTACCCTGCGCTTGCGTGCGCGGCGTCGTGATGACGAGACCGATCGTGGCGAAATCGTCCCCATGGGGAAACCACATGGCGCTGCCGAAGACACGCCCGATCCCGTCGACGGCGACGATCCCCTCCCCGACGCTGAGCAGGAATTCCCAGTCCTTCGGACGGTGCGGCCAGCCGACGCTGATCGACAGGGCGTGAAGCAGGCTGACATCGACGCTGCCGATATCCCTTGCGAAGAGCTCGAAGGATTTGAGCCGCACGGCGTCCTGCATCTTCATCAATCCTCCGTAGCCTGACCGACCCTTCAAGTGGGACCGGCACGATGGCCCACTCGCGAAAGCGGCCTGTTCGGCCGTTGCGCGTCGGTCCGATCAGACCCGCTCCCCCGCCGCTGAATGTCTCGCATGCTCTCGATAGGGTGGTTCATTCGTCGCCGGTTTCCAGCCTACGACGGCCCATCGGATAACACTCCTTCCGTTACGGCTCAAACGGCGCCGCTCCGGGGGAGAAAGGCGCTCCCGCCGCCTCTGTCACGCACCCCTGTCTCTCGTCGTCACATCATCTCAGGGCGCTTGATCGCCGAACCATCGAAGAAACGGCTGAGCCGGAACGGGTTGATCTCGACGAAAGGTGTTTCGTTCATCGCCATTTCGCTCGCCAGCCGCCCGGCGCCGGGCCCGAGGGCAAAGCCATGGCCGGAAAAACCCGTGGCGAGCGTCAGGCCGCGAACGGCGTCGGGATTGGCGATGACGGGCACGAGGTCGGGCGAGGTGTCGATGAGGCCGGCCCAGGACGCGGCGACTTCAATGCCCTTGAAGACCGGGAAGTCGGCGACAAGGCTGTCGATCGCCTCCTTCACCAGATCCTTCTGGGGCGCCGGGTCCATGATGCGGATCTTCTCGAAGGGCGAAATCTTGTCGAAGTCCCAGCCGCCGAGCGCGTCGGGACCGTTGAAGAAGCGGCCATTCAGCCGGTATTTCAGCTTCTTGCCGATCTTGGCGCGCATCATCTCGCGGAATTTGGTGGCATAGAGGATGCCCTGGGGCGCGAGGTTGACGACGCCGTGCCCGGGAACCGCGATCGTGTAACTGCCGTCGAGGCGCCGTCTCAAAGCATACCCGGCGCCTGTCACGCAGCCGGCCTCGACGACGTTCGGGGCGGGCGTCGTGCGCAGCGCTGTGCCCTCCACATTGGCGACCGGCAGATCGATGCCATGGCGGCGCAGGAAGCGCGAGCTCCAGGCCCCGCCCGCCAGAACGACCGCCTCGGCCTTGATCAGGCCGCGTTCGGTCCACACGCCCTTGACCGCGCCATTGGCGATGTCGAGCCCGCGCACGGCGCAGTTCTGATGAATGGAGGCACCGAGCGCCTTCGCTCCGGTCGCGATCGCGGGCGCGGCCATGCCGGGCTCGGCGCATCCGTCGGTCGGCGACCAGATCGCGCCGACCCACTTCGTGGTGCTTCCCTTCATGCGCTCCTGTGTCTCGGCCGCCGTCAGGGTCTCGTTGTAAAAGCCCATTTCACGGGCCTTCCGGCTCCAGGCATCCCATCGTGCCAGTTCGTCCGCATCCTTGGAGGCGTAGAGGCAGCCGATGCGGCGAAAGCCGAGATCGGCACCGATCTCGGCGTCGATCTCGCCCCAGCGCTTCAGGCTGTGCATGGCGAGCGGAAGCTCATGGAAATCGCGGTTCTGCTGGCGCACCCAGCCCCAGTTGCGGCCCGACTGCTCGCCCGCGACGATCCCCTTTTCAACGAGTGCGACGGAAACGCCCTTGCGTGCCAGTTCATAGGCGGTGGAGGTGCCGACGATACCGGCGCCGATGACGACCACATCGACTTTTGCGGGAAATTCGGCGCTGTCCTGGACAGGGTTCACGACGATGGGCATGGAGAGAGGTCTTTCGGATCATTCGAGCCGCGAAGGCGGCGGGCTTTGGGAGGACGAGCTGCCGCGGCGCCGATCGCTGGCGCCAATCATTGGCGCCAAGCACTGGCGACAGCGCTGCGGCGATATCAATGGCCGTCGCTGCGTACATCGAAGGCGTCGCGCAGGCCGTCGCCGATGAAGTTGAAGCTGGCAACCGCGATCGTGATCGCCGCGCCTGGAATGATGGCGAGCCAGGGGGCGCTGCCAAGATATTGCTGGGCCCCGTTCAGCATATTGCCCCAGGAGGGCAGCGGCGGCTGGATGCCATAGCCGAGGAAGCTGATATAGGCCTCCATCAAAATGGCGCGCGCGACCGTCAGCGTAGCCGCGACGATGATCGGCCCGAGCGCGTTGGGCAGGATCTCCCGGAACATGATGTGGGCACCGCTGAGACCCAGCATCCGCCCCGCCTGGACGAATTCGCGCTCACGCAAGGAGCGGACCTCGGCATCGACGATGCGCGCCACCTCCATCCAGCTGGTGGCGGCGATGACGATGGTGATCATCATGGCGCTCGGCTGAAGGGCGGCCGCAAGCGCCAGAACCAGGAAGATCGAGGGGAAGGACAGGAAGCCGTCGACGGTCCGCATCAGGACGCTGCCGATCCAGCCGCCGCGATAGCCGGCGATGACGCCGACCAGGGTGCCGATGATGGTCGACAGGAGCATGGCGGAGAAGCCGACAGCGAGCGAGATGCGCCCCGCCTCGAAGAGCCGGGCCGCGACGTCCCGGCCGAGCGGGTCGGTGCCGAAGAAGTGGTAGCCGGTAAAGGGTGGCGCGAAGCGCGCACGAAGATCGATGTCGAGCGACCCGTAAGGCAGGAGATGAGGCGCCAGGATGCAGGCCAGCACCAGAAGAACGATCATGCCCAGACCGAACATGGCGAGCTTGTTGGTGATGAAACGGCGGGTCGTGCGGCTCCGCCACCAGCGTTCGCGGATGGGTTGGGACAGGGTGGCGCTCGTCATGGCGGTTGGCTCCCTCTCTCGGGCGATGGATGTCATGGATCAGGCCAATCGGATACGAGGATCGATGAGGGCGACGGCGATATCGGCGATGAGGTTGCTCGCGATGACCAGGATCGCCGAGAACATCAAAAGGCCCATCACCACCGGATAGTCGCTGTAACCCAGACTATCGAGGAAGAGGCGCCCCATGCCGGGCCAGGTGAAGACCGTCTCGGTGACGAGGGCGCCGGTCAGAACGCTCGGGAGCTGGATGCCGGCGAGCGTCACCATCGGCAGAAGCGCGTTGCCCACCACATGCTTCATCAGGATGCGGCGCTCTGACAGGCCCTTGGCGCGCGCCGTCTTGACGAAATCCTGGTTCATCACGTCCAGCGTCGCCGAGCGCATATAGCGGCTCCAGATCGCGACATGGACCAGCGCCAGCACGATGCTCGGCAGGATGAGATGGTGCAGATAATCCAGCACCGTCTCGTCGCCGATCGTGTACATATTTCCCGCCGGCAGCCAGCCGAGTTTCAGCGAAAACACATAGATGCCGACGAGACCGAACCAGAAGGTCGGGATCGACAGGGCGATCATCGCCCCGACCGTCGCCGCGTAGTCGAAGGTGGAGCCGCGATGAGTGGCGCTGCGGATGCCGATCCAGGCGCCGATGGAGACGGCGATGATGGTTGATGAGCCCATGAGCAGAAAGGTCGCCCACAGGTGCCGGGCGATGACCTCGAGCACGGGAGCGCCGTCCCGGAAGGAATGACCCCAATCGCCCTGAAGAAGCCGCCATGCCCAATCGAGATATTGAACATAGAGCGGGCGGTTCAGTCCGAGCTGCTCTCTCAGCCGGTCAAGATCGGCCTGGGTGATACTGGAATCGAGGCCGAACTGCGCGAGCGGCCCGCCCGGCAGCAGATTGAGCACGACGAAGCCGATCACCGATACGATCAAAAGCAGGACGAGGCTCTGCAGAATCCGTTTGAGGAGGAAGCCGGGCATTGGGAGAGGGACCCTTCGTGACAGCGTCGCCGGTAAGGTCCTCCGCCCTTGAGGAAAGGGCGGAGGAAAGGGGGAAAGGCCGCGATCAGTCCTTCCAGGACCAGGCGGCGGCATGCCAGGAGGGCGTGCGCGTATTGGGATTGAACTTGAAGCCTTCGAGCCCGGATTTGCGCCCCATCACGACGGTGTAGGCAAAGATCGGCAGGAAAGGCAGATCCTCGCGGATGATCTGCTGAACCTCCGTATAGATCTTCTTGCGCTCTTCCTGACCGAAGGTGCCTCGTCCTTCCTTCAGAAGCTCGTCGACCCGCGGGTTGGAATACTGCATCGTATTCGATCCCTGCCCGCCCTTGGCGGCGCTGGAGGTCGAGGCAAAGCGGTTGGTGACATCCGGGTCGGAGGCGATGAGGAAGGTGACGCCGGACATGGCCGTATCAAACTGGGACTTCGTCCAGAAGTCGCCCCACATGACCGCCGGCGGCAGGTTGGAGATCGTCATCTCAACGCCGATCTCGCGATAGATCTGCTGCATATATTGCTGCACCTGCTCGCGCAGATGATTGCCCGAGGTGGTGGAGTTGGCGAAGGCGAGACGCACGCCGTCCTTGGCACGGATGCCGTCCGATCCCGGCACCCAGCCGGCATCGTCGAGAATCTTGCGCGCCTTGTCCAAATTGAATTCCTGCTTCGGCAGGTCCGGATCGTAATAGTAGGACAGCGGCGGCATGAAGGTTTCGGTCATGGTGCCGACGCCGTAATAGATGCCATCGATGATCGACTGGCGGTCGAGCGCGGCATAAAGCGCCTCGCGCACGGCCGGGTCCTTGAATTGCGGCCGCTCCAGATTGAAGAAGATGCCCTCGATCGAGGAGCCGGGCTCCAGGGTGACCGTGCGATCGGGCAGCTCCTTGGCCTCGGCGTAGTGATCGGGCGTGATGTAGGACTGATCCACCAGATCCACGTCGCCGCTCTGGAACTGGGTGTAGAGCACCGTCATGTCGGGGATGTATTTGAAGATGAGCTCCTCGATGAACGGCCCTTCACCGAAATAGTCCTCATTGGCGACGAGCTCGACCCGGTCGCCCGGCACGCGGTTGCTCCATTTGAACGCACCGGTGCCGATGGGCGACTGGTTGAAGGGGGCCGTATTCGGGTCTTCCGCCGCGCCCAGGATATGCTTGGGCACCATGAAGGTCTCGGCCAGGAAGGCGAGATAGGGCGCGAACTCGCTTTCCATCCGCCAGGTGATCTCCGTCGGCGAAACAACGGTAAGATCACGAACCAACGAATGTCCGCCGGTGCGCCAGGAGAGGAACTTCGGATCGACGATCAGCTCCAGCGTGTATTTGACGTCTTCGGCCGTGAAAGGCTTGCCGTCATGCCATTTGACATCGTCGCGCAGGCGCACCCGCCAGTTCAGGCCGTCTTCGGAAATGCCGCCATTCTCGACGCTCGGAACCTCGGCGGCGAGATTGGGCTGGATCACACCGTCCGGGTCGATGCGGAAGAGCGCGTCGAAGACCGAGAAATGGACCGCGTCGTCCACCTCGTTGTGAACCATCAAGGGGTTGAAGACGGTCGGCTCCTGGGACATGCCAACGACGACGCGTCCCTTCGGCTCCCTGTCTTCCTGGGCGAAGGCCGCGCCGCCGAGGAAATGGGGCGCGACAAAGGTGGCAAGGCCGCTGGCCGCCATCAGGCGCAGGGCACTACGGCGCGAAAGGCCGGACTTCGGGGGGGTCTTATCCGTCATGATGTCGGTTCCATTCCAGTTGAGGTTGCGGGCCAGTTGAGGTTGCGGGCTTAAGGTTTTCGGGGTGCTGGCTCAGTTGAGGGCGGAGAGACGCGCCTCCGCCGGCATCCGGCCCGGAATCGCGTCCACGAGCTCACGCGTGTAGGCCGAGCGGGGATCGAGAAAGATCTGCGAGGGCGGCCCCTGTTCGACGATCCGGCCCTTTTGCATCACCGCGATCTCGTCGCAGATCTGGCTGGCGACCCTGAGGTCATGGGTGATGAAGATCATCGAGACACCGGTCTCGCGCTGGATCTGGTCGAGAAGTTCGAGAATCTGCGCCTGGATCGACACGTCGAGCGCCGACACCGCCTCGTCGGCGACGAGAAGCTTCGGCTTGAACATCAGGGCCCGGGCGATGCCGATGCGCTGGCGCTGGCCGCCGGAGAACTCGTGCGGATAGCGCTCGAAGGCACCCGCATCGAGGCCCACATGGGACAAAAGCGCCTGCGCCTCCTTGCGGGCTTTCGGATAATCCATGCCGTGAGCGACGGGGCCAACGGTCAGGATATGCCCGATCGTGGAGCGCGGATTGAGGGAGGCGAAGGGGTCCTGGAAGATCATCTGGATCTTCGGACGGAGCGGGCGAAACTCCGCATCGCTCAGGGGGACGATATCGCGGCCCTCGAAAAGGATGCGTCCGCCATTGCCGTCCTGGAGCTTGACCAGAAGGCGCCCGAGGGAGGATTTGCCCGAGCCGCTCTCGCCGACAATGCCGAGCGTACGGCCCGGTCCGATCTCGAAGGAGACGTCCTGCACCGCCTTGACGAGGTACTCTCCGCCGAACAGGGCGCTGCCGATGCGGTAGGTCTTTCCGAGCCCCTCGACCCGGATGATCGGCTCCGGCGCCGCGTTGGACGCCGCCGCCCGGTTCTCGCCCGTCAGCGCCGGAACGGCGGCGATCAAGCGCTTGGTGTAGGGATGGGACGGCGACTTCAGCACCGCGTCGGCGCTTCCCGTCTCGACGATACGGCCCTTTTCCATGACCACTACGCTGTCGGCGATCTCGGCCACGACGCCGAAGTCATGGGTGATGAACATGACGCTCATCCCCTTGCGTCGCTGGATGTCGCGGATGAGATGCAGGATCTGCGCCTGGGTCGTCACGTCGAGGGCCGTCGTCGGCTCGTCGGCGATCAGGATCTTGGGCTCCAGCGCGAGCGCCATCGCGATCATGACCCGCTGGCGCTGTCCGCCTGACAGGCGGAACGGATATTGGTGATACATCAGCTGGGGATCGGGGAGGCTCACTTCCGTCAGGAGCTCGATGACCCGCGCCCGCTGCCATTCGCGCGTGCCCACCCCATGAGCCGTCAGCACTTCGGTAATCTGCTCGCCCACCGTCATCAGCGGATTGAGCGCCGAGAGCGGGTCCTGGAAGATCATCGAGACGACGCGGCCGCGCAGATTGCGCAAGGTGGCGGGTGCGGCGCCGATCAACTCGCCCGCCTCCGCCCCGCCGAGATGAATCTCCCCGGCCGAGACCCGGATCGAGGATGGCAGGAGTCCCATGATCGTGTTGGCGGTGACCGACTTGCCCGATCCGGATTCGCCGACGATGCACAGGATCTGTCCGTCCTGAAGATCGAAGGATATGTCCTCCACGGCGTGACGCCGTTCCATGTCCTTAGGCAGGTCGATCGTCAGACCGCGAACCGAAAGCGCCGGCCCCGTTGCCCCGTCAGTCTGGTATTGCGGCGTCATCGTTTGCGGTTCCTATCAGTGCAGACTAATAAATCATCAAACTGAGCAGGCAAAAGATGCAAAATCAGGCAGGCTGTGCCAGGTTGCAGCGCGATGCCTACTTGTGGTCGATCCTGCATTCCCTTGGGGCCGTCATCGTTTCGACATCGAGTGTTGCGCGTTTGGCGCCATTGAAAGCGCTGAATTGCGTGGAGCGCGCAGCAGAAGCTTCTGCAGGCCACGGCCAAATCGGCATTTTCCACTCGTCATCCGGTGCCCCGTCGCAGGCCTGCTCGACGCGGAGTCCACAGTTCCCAGGGAAAGGCCGAAGGGCGCGAAAATCGATCGCAAACGGGTGGGCACCACTTTCTGCCTCGCAAGGGTTCACCCTGCCTTTCGATAAGGCATGGCACGGCGTCTCCAACCCGTCCCTCACGCCGAAAGCCTCTGCAATCCGGTGGCGAGCGCCTCCAGAAACCGGTCCACATGGGCGGCTTCGCAGACCAGCGGCGGACGAACCTTCAGTGTATCCTCATTGGCGCCGCAGGTGCTGATCAGGACGCCGTCGTCGCGCAACAGATTGACCAGATCGAGCGCCATCGCCCGGCGCTCGCCGGGCGACATCGCGTCCCGTCCGATGTCGATGCCGAAGAAGAGACCCGCATGGCGCACCGCGCGGATGGCGTCCGACTGGCCGGCAAGGACATCGAGGCCGGATGCGAGGCGCTCGCCCATGGCAAGCGCATTCTCCATGATCCCGTCGCGCTGAAGAATGGTGAGCACGGCGTCGGCCGTCGCGATGCCGACGGTATTGCCGGCAAAGGTGTTCGAATAGCGCGCCGTCGCGCCGAACCGGTCCATATGCGCCCGGCGTCCGACCACGGCGCCGATCGGATAGCCGTTGCCCATCGGCTTTCCGAGCGTTGCGAGATCCGGCGCCACATCGTGGCGTTCGAAGCCCCACATATGGGAGCCGGTGCGCCCGAAACCGGGCTGGACCTCGTCGGCGATGAAGAGCCCGCCCGCCTCGCGCACGGCCTCGACCGCGCCGGCGATGAAGCCGGGCGGGTCCAGCCACACGCCATCGCTGGAAAAGATACTGTCGATCAGAAGCGCCGCGACGCCGATGCCGCGCCGGTCGAGATCGCGAATGGCGGCCCTGACCTCTGCCTCGAAAAAGGCGGCGGCATTCGCTTCGTCGATCCCGGACGGTCCGGGCAGGTTGACCATGCGCACCGATGGGCTGAGCTTCACCGCATCGCCGAGATTGGGCGACACCGCCGCAGCGGCCGCGCTCGTGCCGTGATAGGCATAGGAGGAGACGATCACCCCGTCCGCGCCGCTGACCAGCCGGGCGATGCGCAGGGCGAGATCGTTCGACTCGCTGCCCGTGCAGGTGAAGACGACCCGGTCGAGCGCGCTCGGGAAGGTGGCGATGAGGCGCTCGGCATAATCGACGAGGCGCGGTTCCAGATAGCGCGTATTGGCGCTGAGCCGCCCGGCCTGCTCGGCCATGGCGGCGGTGACCTCCGGGTGGCAGTGACCAAGGGAGGGAACATTGTTGTAAAAGTCGAGAGTGGCCCTGCCATCGGGGTCGTAAAGCCACATGCCTTCGCCGCGCACGAAATGGACGGGGCGTCGATATTGCAGGCGGTAGGAGGAACCGAGCACGTGATCGCGGCGAGCGATCAGATCCGCCTCGCGCTTCGGCAGGCTGGCCTCGCCAGGCCTGTAGCGATTGGGCATTAGGTCTTCGGCCATGGCGGATTTACCCTGTTCGATGGGGAGGAAAAGAGCCTGCTCGGGCGCCTTGCGACGCGCCATCCGGCGGGCGAGCGAAGGGGCGCTCCGGGCATCATCGCGAGCTTGCGGCAAGAGCTGCGCGAACGGCCGCCTCCCCCTCGCCCGGGCTCAGCCTGTCGAGAATGGCGAGACCGGTTTTAGCGCGGGCGACATTCTTCATGATGTAGGCGGTCTCGCCGGGAAAGAGGCTCGCCCGCCAGTGATTGATCAGGATCAGCGCGCTTTGGCGGGCCTTCATCAGCCCGACCAGGAGCGTGGTTTCCAGCTTGGACAGCGGCAGGATGGAGGCATACCCCGCGATCAGATGCTCCGCGCCGCCGAGCGGACTGGCAGGGTCGGCGACCTGATGGCTCGCCGCGATGGCAAGGTCCTGGATTTGGGGTCCGAAGCCGCCATCGCCGAAATCGATGAAGGCGATTCTCTCCCCTGCTGCGAGCGTGTTGAAGGGGCTCGGATCATTGTGGGTGACCTGCCATGGGACGTCGCAGAGAGCCGGTTCGACGCGGCGGAGATAGTCCCTCATCGCCCGAGCGACGGCCTGCCCCATTTCTCCCTCGGGCAGATGGCGCTCCAATTCGATCAGGCGGGGCCAGCAGCCGATATGCCAGAGGACCGGACGACGGGCGCCCGGCAGATCATCATGAACCGCCAGCGCGCGATCAAGGTGGGCGAGCGCCCGGCCGCAGCGATCAAGAAGGTCGGGCGAGCGGGCTTCGCGGTGAAGGGGCACGCCCTCGACAAGGCTCTGCAGATAGCCCGAAGCGCCCGCCTCCTCGAACATCGCGGCGCCATCGAGGGTCCGAATGATCGTCGGCGCAACGAAGCCCTTTGAACCTTCGAGAGCGCTGAGCGCGGCGGACTGGAAGCGGAAGCTCTCGACCGCCGGTTTCTCACGGGCGGTCTTGAAGATCAGCCGCTCGCCGGTGGGAAACCGAATTTCGGCCGTCTGCTCGACCTCCGAGGAGAGGATTTCGATCTCTCCCGACAGGCCGTAATGGCGCCAAAGGAGCGCCCCCAGCGCATCGATCTCGAGGATGCCGGGCGATGTGGCAAGGGCGCTCATGGCGGCTTCGACATGAGATTGGCTAAAAGACGCAAGGCCGATCGGCTTTTCGGACTTTTCAACGCAGCCGGCCTGGTTTTCGACACGCAAGAAGCGGCTCCCTAACGGCGCGTGGAACGCGGCGGCCGAACGATCTTGTGCCGCCGGTCTCAGAGACCGACGACGCCCGGCAGATGCCGGATGTCGGGGATCTCGGTATAGCCGTAATAGGGATTGGCCGGCTCGTGGCCGCGATTGACCCACACCTTGTTCTTGATGCCGAGATCATGGGCGGACATCAGATCGTATCGGAAGGAGGAGGAGACGTGAAGGATATCCTCCGGGCCGCAGTTCAGCATGTCGAACATATATTCGAAGGCCTTGAAATGCGGCTTGTAGGCGCCCGCCTGCTCGGCCGTGTAGACAGCATGGAAGGGCGCGCCGAGCTTGGCCACATTGTCGTGGATCTGCGCGTCCATCGAATTGGTGAGGGTGACGAGCGGGATCTCCTTGGCGACCCTGGCAAGCCCCTCCGGCACGTCGGCATGGGGGCCCCAGCTCGGGACGCGCTCATAGATGTTCTGCGCGTTCTCGGGTTTGAAGGCGACGCCATTACGCTTGCAGGTCCGCTCGAGCGCGTTGTGAACCACGTCCGCATAGGGCTGCCAGTCCTTCATCACCTCGTCGAGCCGATAGGCGGAGAAATCGGCGATGAAGGCCTGCATCTGAGGCTCGGAGAGCTCGCTGCCGTATAGATCGCGCGCCGCTTCCGCCATCTGGAAGTGGATCAGGGTGCCGTGGCAGTCGAAGGTGATATATTTCGGGCGGAAATCGGTCATGCGGGGGGACCCTTTTCGTCGGCCGTGCAGCCTATTGAAGCGATGCGACGACGGTAGGACCGAACGGGCCGGACGGATGACCGATTTCAGCGATCTTCGAGCAGGAAATGCCGTTTAACGGTGAGATTTCGGCATAATGGCCTAGACGCTCGATTGATGGGACTCAACGGGGCGCACCGGGCCCTTGCCCTGGGAGAGCCCCAAGACCTGGCCCGACCCCAATCCCATCAGAGCGGGAACAGCGTCCTGAGCGGCAGATGGGCGCGCACGATCGGCGACTTCAGGACGACGAAGCTGAAATATTTGTCGATGCCGATATCCAGGCTCGACAGGCGCTCCATGATCTCCTGATATTCGCTGATCCCGGCGGCGACAACTTTGAGAAGATAGTCGTAGCCACCGGAGACGAGATGGCACTCGACCACTTCTTCCACCTTGTCGACGGCGGCCAGAAATCGGGCGAAATCGATCTGCTGATGGTTCTTCAGCGTCACCTCGGTGAAGACGGTGAGGGTCTGCCCCAGTTTGGCGACGTTGATCTGCGCCGAGTAGCCAGAAATATAGCCCTCCGCCTGCAGTTTCTTCACGCGCATGAGGCAGGGACTGGCGGAAAGATTGACCAGTTTGGCGAGTTCGACATTGGTGACACGACCGTTCTTCTGCAATTCGTGCAGAATCTTGATGTCGATACGGTCAAGTTTCATGGATGCGATCCGGACCTCAAATCACAATGACGGCCGCATGGCGGACTCTGCCCCACGCTAAGCAGCCCGGCCTTTCCTGTCGATTGGATTTGCGAAGATATCCTCGCCCGCCCCCGGCTTGTTTCGAAATTCGGCGCGGGATTCAAGGTCGATCGCCTCTGTCGGACCACATAGGGTGCCCGGGTGATTCAGTCGGGCTCCGTATCAAGGCCCGCCAGGCCTTGTCGGGCCTGGCTATTGGTCCGGCAAGGCCTAGCCCAGCGCGCGAAAGCGTCGGGGCCATCCTCAAAACTCCGTTAGATCGCAAGAGCTTGTTCTTGCGATCATAGTCTCGTCCAGTCCACACCGCATATTGTGGGACCGGAGACAGAAAGTTCACGACCGACATGGAGCGTCCTGCATGTTTCGAACCCCGATGAACCGTCGGACCCTTCTCTCAGCGGGAGCGGCCGGCGCCGGCGCCCTTCTGGCGATGGGAACATCCAGCCACTTCGTTCCCGCTCGCGCAGCAGGGCTTGCGCCGACGCCCTCCATGCGCGGCGGATCGAACAATTACCGTCCCGGCGCTCCGATCGTCGAGCGGATCGGCAATGGTGGCTTCTGGATGACCGGCAGCGTTCGCCGGGCGGGAGACGGCGCGCCTTTGGAAGGCATCCGCATCCAGATCTGGGCCCATACGACGGAAGGCTATGAGCGCGATCCCGAAAGCCATGGTGCAACGCTGACCGGCGCCGACGGGACCTTCCGGCTGGAAATGCCGCAGATCGTGCCGGCCTTCGGGCAGCCCCATGGGCATCTCGCCTATGACGGCGATGCCTATGAGACCGTGTTCCTGCGCCCGGTCATGCCGAGCCCGCGCGATACGAGCCTCAACGCCGATTTTGTCCTTCAGCCCGTCTGACATGGGGTCGAAAATTCGCGGAATTCTAATCTGGGGCGCCTTGGTGATCGCCATCGTCGCCCCGATCACGATCGCAGCGACGAGCGACTATCTCGCCTATCGAAGCGGGATCTATATCGCGGCCGGCTTTGCCGGGATCGTCGCGATGGCGCTCATTCTCATCCAACCGCTGCTGGCGGCCGGGTATCTGCCGGGCCTCGCCATGCTTCGAGGCCGCCGCCTGCATCACTGGGTTGGGGCAAGCCTCGTCATCGCGATCCTCGCCCATGTAGGCGGGCTTTGGCTGACGAGCCCGCCCGACGTGATCGACGCCCTGACATTCACCTCGCCGACGCCCTTTTCCGACTTCGGCGTTCTCGCCATGTGGGGCCTCTTCGCAGCTGCCGCGCTCGCGGGCTTTCGCAAGACCCTGCGCATCCGCCCGGCCGTCTTCCGCTTCGCCCACACGGCGCTTGCCGTTTTCGTAGTCGTCACAGGTTCGGCCCATGCTCTCTTGATCGAAGGCACCATGGGCACGACCTCCAAAATCGCTCTATGCGCTCTCGCTCTCGCCGCAACGGTCAAAGCCATCGCGGATCTGCGCAGTTGGGCGCTCCTGACGCGCCGCCGACGCCGGGCCTGAAGCACTAGGCAGGATGGTGCTTGCCCTGTCGTGCCATTGCCTTGCGCGCCGCTCTTTCGGGCCATTGTCGACAGAACGGACCCAGCGACATGGGTGAACCGTCGAGGCCGATCAGCTGACACATCCCGCCGAGCGAGGAGGCGCGGAGCGGGGGGACGCCGCAGCGGTTTCAACGCGCTTGGGTGAAGAGGATGCGGAAGGCGAAGGCCGAGAAGACCCCGGCAAAGAGCCAATCGATGACGCGCATCACCTTCGGACGAGCCTTCAAGGCACTTGCAAAGCGATCGGCGGCGAAAATCATCGCCACCGAGAAGGGTATGGCGAGAAGCAGGAAATAGACGCCGAGAAAAATCAGCTTGCCCGTCACATGCGGATCGCGCGCCGAGACGAATTGCGGAAGGAAGGTCACGAAGAAGAGGATGATCTTCGGATTGAGAAGATTGATCCCGATCCCGGTCAGCCAATGGGCGGAAAGCGGCCGGGGCTTGATACGCTTGGAGGGTTCAAGCTGGAACGATGATCCCTTGAAGAGCGCCTGAAGCGCAAGAAAGACGAGATAGGCCGCACCTGCGATCTTCAGCGCTAGAAAGGCCTCCGGCGAGGCCGCGATCAGGGCGGAAATGCCGAAGGCCGCAAGGCTCGTATGGATGAGGATACCGGTCGAGGCGCCCAGCATCGCCATGATCCCGGCCGAACGCCCCTCCGAGAGCGTTCGCCCCAGAAAGAGCGTCATGTCCGGACCGGGGGTGATCGTCAGCACGAAGGCGGCCAGGGAAAAGGCGAGGAGGGTCGAGAGATCCGGCAGAAAGCTCATGGGGAAAACCCTGGTCGAAGAGCGCATTTCATTGATAGGCGACGACAATGTCCGAGGCCGAACCCCATGGGGTTGGACAAAGCCGATTGGCGATTCCGCTCATAGCATAGATGCGGCCTCGGCTTGCGCGGTTATCGATCCCTTCGCCCAAGCTATACGAGAGTCTCTTCAAACGGCATCGATCGAGGACTCGGTCCGTGGTCCACCGGCGTCATCTCGTAAACCAATGTCGGGCTGCGAATTTCGAAGGTGAGACCGATCCTTTGGCGCTTCGTCATCCTCGTACTCGAAGAGTGCGGGGACCATGCCATCACCGTATGAGCGGCATTCGGGCGGAGGACTTTGCACGAAGCTGGCCGCAATCGCTTGTGGTGATCAACCTTCGAGGCATGCGTCCCCGGCCCTGGCGGGCGGAGGATGACGACGGTTCTTAAAGCCTCGACCAATCGTCCGCCGTTTTGATCTGACATAATAAGACTAATCGTCGAGGCCGATCCGAGCGAGAATGCGCTGCAGCTCTTCGGCGGACCCGTATTCAATACGGATCGAACCCTTGTTCGGCTTGCCTTTGACCTTGACGGCAAGATCCAGACGCGCGGCCAATCGGCGCTCGATCTCGGCGAGATGGGCGTTCGGGGTCGGTGCCCGCCGCTCCCGTGCGGGGCTCTCCGCCGGATCCTCGTCGTCCTGACCATTGCCGGCCGTGCGGGCGAGTTCCTCGGCTTGGCGGACGGATAATCCGTCTTCCACGATGGCGCGGGCCACACGCTCGGGGTTCTCGGCATTGACCAGCGTCCGGGCCGCCCCGGCGCTTAACTTGCCCTCGACGACCATCGCGCGAACGCTTTCGGGCAGACGCAACAGGCGGAGCGTGTTCGCCACATGGCTCCGGCTCTTGCCAAGTCCCTCGGCAAGATCGGCCTGGGTATAGCCGTGCTCGTCGATCAGCCGCTCATAGGCAAGCGCCTCTTCAATGGCGTTGAGGTCGGTTCGCTGGACGTTCTCGATCAGCGCGATCTCGATCGACTGGCGGTCGTCGATGTCGCGAAGGACGATCGGGACTTCCTTGAGTTCGGCGGCTTTCGCCGCCCGAAACCGTCGCTCGCCCGCAACGATCTCGAAGCCGCCTTCGCGGTCCGGATCGGGACGCACGAGCAGCGGCTGAACGATGCCGTGCTTGCGCACGGAGGCCGTCAGATCCGCGAGATCGTCCTCCGAGAAGGTGCGGCGCGGATTGTTGGGATTGGGCACGACGCGATCGAGAGCGACGACGCGCTCGGCCTGCATCGGCACCGCGCTCTCGGCCTCCGGCACCTTATTGGCTGCGGCCGGGCGGAACCCGCCGTGATTGCCGGGTCCGATCAGCGATGCGAGGCCCCGCCCCAATCTCTGCCGTGAACGATCTTCACTCATGCGCCCGACGTCCTGCCGTCATCGTCTTCTGCATCGCCGAGCCGCCATGGTACACGGCGTCCCCGATGCGAAATGTTTCACGTGGAACAGGGCTGTCCGCCCTGCCCTGCCATCCTTTGATCCCTCAGGCGGCAGCCAACTGCTTTTCGCGTTGGATGATCTCGGAGGCAAGGGCGATATAGGCCTGACTGCCCGGACACTTCATATCGTAAAGGATCGCCGGCTTGCCGAAGGACGGCGCTTCCGAGACACGGACATTGCGCGGAATGACCGTCTGATAGACGCTATCGCCCATGAAGGAGCGCACATCGCGCACGACCTGCGCGGCCAGATTGTTGCGCCCGTCGAACATGGTCAGCACGATGCCATGGAGATCGAGCTCGGGATTGAGGCTGTCGCGCACCTCTTCCACCGTCTGAAGAAGCTGGCTGAGACCCTCCAAAGCAAAGAACTCGCATTGCAGAGGAACGAGCACGGAATTGGCCGCCGCCATCGCATTGATCGTCAGAAGGTTCAGCGACGGCGGGCAGTCGACCAGAACGAAATCATACTTCGCCCCCGCCGCCGCGTGACGATCCAGCGCATCGCGCAGGCGATAAGCGCGGCGATCGGCCGTCGATATCTCCATTTCAAGACCGAGAAGATCGAGCGTCGAGGGGACGATCGACAAAGCCGGCACGGCCGTTTCCAGCGCCGCTTCGTCGATGGACGCCCCCTGGGTCAGGACGTCATAGGACGAGATTTCCCGCTCGTCCTTCTCGATGCCGAGCCCTGTCGAGGCGTTGCCCTGGGGGTCGAGATCGATCAAGAGCGACCGCTTGCCGATCGCCGCGAGAGCGGTGGCGAGATTGATGGCCGTCGTCGTCTTGCCGACGCCGCCCTTCTGATTAGCGATGGTAATGACCCGCATCGATGGTTCCGCGATCCTGTCCATCGGTTCTTGCCGTCAAGGATAACCCAAGACGGGCGAAAAGCGACACGCCTTTTCGGCATAGCTCCCGCGCGAACCAGATTGCGACCGGCAAGCCGGTCTCTCACAGCTCCCTCGAATGATAAGCGATCCATCCAAACCGCCCAGCATTCTCAATTCCTTTAGTGACACGCCGGTGGGTGGAAGGCCTCCCCCCGTCTCCGTCCGGCGCCTTGGTGCCGGCGCGATCGAATTGAGATCGGCGCACGGCAGATAATCCTGAATGGCATCAACCAGGCTCAGCGCCGACGCCGTTCTGGCAAGCAAGCTCAGCGCCGTTCGATCGCACCGAGCTCGAGAACGACAGAGCCATCCTTCAGCATCGAATCATGCTTTACCATTTCGAAACGCCAAAGGGCAGACGCCGCCTCGATTTCCTCCCCATGTGTTTCCCCTTTCGCAAAGAAACACTTGGCCTCGGGTTTCGCATGCGGCTCGACCATCGCCAGAAGCTCCGAGAGCGAAGCAAGGGCACGGGCGGTCACGACATCGGCGCTGGAAAGCACAGGGCCGACAGCCTCGATCCGCTCGGCATGGACAGCGCCGGAAAGGCCCAATTCACGCATGACCGCGCGCAGAAAAGCGGCCTTCTTGCCATTGCTCTCGACGAGGTCGATATGGGCGTCGGGCCGCTCGATCGCGATAATCAATCCAGGCAGGCCGCCGCCGGAGCCGAGATCGGCGCAGCGCTGGAACGGTGGCAGAAGCTGTTCCAGTTGCAGCGAGTCCGCAATATGCCGCTCCCAGACCGCGCCGAGCGTCGCGGGCGCGATCAGATTGATCCGGCGCTGCCATTCTGTAAGAAGGGTGACATAGCGGTCGAGCCGCTCTTCGGTTTCACGTGAAACATCGAAGCGATCGAGAAAGGCAGCGCGTCCTGCGCGCTGGGCATCGGCTACTGCGCGCGGATCGCGTGACGCCGGCTTGCGCTTTCCCGCTGACTTTACAGCGCCCGAACGAGTCCGCGATCCGCGATCGGCGCCGAACCCGGCCTGACCTCTACCCTGTCCCGATCCACCAGTCCGGGGCCCATCGTCACGCGGCATCGGCCATCTCGCTTCGACGAATAGCGACAAGGAGGATGGCAAGCGCCGCCGGCGTCATGCCGTCGATCCGCTCGGCCTCGGCAAGGCTCACCGGGCGACGCTGTCGAAGCTTCTGGCGCAGCTCGTTGGAGAGGCCCGGAAGTGCTTCAATGTCGAGGCCATCAGGGATGAGACGATTCTCGTCCTGGCGCAGCCGCTCCTGATCGCGCTTCTGGCGATCGAGATAGACGTCATAGGCCGCCTCGATCTCGATGCGCTCGCGAACCGGAGCTGCAATGGCTTGAATTTGCGGCCAAATCCTCGCCAATCGATCGAGATCGACATCCTTTTGGGACAGAAGCTGCCAAGCGGAGCGACGACGCCCGTCCTTATTGACTGAAAGGCCGTGGCTCTCCGCCTCGTTCGGTGTGACGCTGAGGCCTTCCAAGAGGTCACGCGCCTCAGACAGCGCCGCCTCGCTGCGGGTGAAGGCGTCCACGCGCTCAGGCCCGGCGAGACCGAGCCGGATCGCCAAAGGCGTCAGCCGCCGGTCGGCATTGTCGGCCCGCAGCGAGAGACGAAACTCGGCGCGCGACGTGAACATGCGATAGGGTTCGCTGACGCCATTCCGGGTGAGATCGTCCACCATGACACCGAGATAAGCATCGGCTCGGGTGATCGCCACCGGCTCCGCTTTGCCGGCAAAGCATGCGGCATTCAAGCCGGCTAACAACCCTTGCGCGGCTGCCTCTTCATAACCCGTCGTGCCATTGATCTGGCCGGCGAGATAGAGCCCTTGAGCACGGCGAACACTCAAGTGGCGATCGAGCTCGCGAGGGTCCACATGGTCATATTCGATCGCATAACCCGGCTTCAGGATCGTGACGCCCGAGAGCCCAGGGATCGACCGCAGGAAGGCTTCCTGAACGTCCTGCGGCAAAGACGTCGAGAGCCCGTTCGGATAGACCGTGTCGTCGTCGAGCCCTTCCGGCTCCAGGAAAATCTGGTGCCCGTCCCGATCCCCGAACTTGACGATCTTATCCTCGATAGAGGGACAATAGCGCGGGCCGACCCCCTCGATCTGGCCCGAATAAAGCGCCGACCGGGAGAGATTGTCGCGGATGATACGATGGGTCTCGCCCGTCGTGCGCGTCACGCCGCATTCGATTTGCGGATTGGCGATCCGGGTCGTGAGATAGGAAAAGGGAACCGGATCTTCGTCGGCCGCCTGGCGCTCGACTCTCTGCCAGTCGATGGTCTTGCCATCGAGCCGCGCGGGCGTCCCGGTCTTGAGGCGGCCGAGCTTGAGCCCCAGGCGCCGCAACGTCGCCGACAAACCGGTCGAGGCGTCCTCGCCCATTCGCCCGGCGGGAATACGCTCAGTTCCGATATGGATGAGACCGGACAGGAAGGTGCCGGTGGTCAGCACCACGGCGCCGCAGGCGATCCGGCGCCCATCGGCGAGGATCACGGCAGAGACCGCGCCCTCCTCGCCGATCTCCACATCGAAGACATCGCCTTCGACGACGGTGAGCTGGTCGTGATGGGCGATCTTGGCCTGCATGGCGGCGCGATAGAGCTTGCGATCGGCCTGGGTCCGGGGACCGCGAACCGCCGGGCCCTTGCGCCGATTGAGGAGGCGGAACTGGATGCCGGCGGCATCCGCCACCTCGCCCATGAGACCGCCCAGCGCATCCACTTCCCGTACGAGATGGCCTTTCCCGATCCCGCCGATCGCCGGATTGCAGCTCATCGCCCCGATCGTCTCGAAACGGTGGGTGACGAGAACGGTCGACGCGCCGAAGCGCGCCGAAGCGCTCGCCGCCTCGCAGCCGGCATGGCCGCCGCCGATGACAACGACATCGGCGTGAGACGGAAAGGGCCTCTCGGCATGCGGATTGGTGCTCGGATTGTGCGAGTTATGCGCGGTCATCATGTCCGTCCAGGATCGCGGAAGAAACGGGCCGCTTTGTAAGCGATCATATTCGGCATATGCCGACAGGCTCGGCCCTGAGGCGATCGTTGCGCGACCTATAAGACGTAAAGGCCGGCTGAGACAATGGTGGGGAACGGCAAGTGCGTCAGAGAGCGCCTCATTGGATCGACGTTAGCCGAGACTGTCGCCCCTCCGACAATCGAAAGAGGTGGTCGTTTGATTTATAAGCCGGCTTAACCCCTTGGGGGAGTTAAGCGGCCTCATCGCCGTCGATACAAGCTCTCGCTTGAACAGGCTTGCCCGGCTCGCCTAGGAGCATTCGGACCCGCGCCTGAATGATCTCGTCAAAGGCTGATCGCCGATCGCTCCACCAGCACAGTCCTTTCGAGCCCGTCTTCTCGTTATCGATGCCGGCGCCACCAAGGGCGGCCATCAGTTCGTGGGCCATCGCCTCAGCGCTCTCGGCGACCCGCACGCCCTCCGGCACCGTCTCGATGCCGCGCAGAGCGATCGGCGTCGCCACCGTCGGGCGTCCAAGGGCCAGCGTCTCGATCGTCTTGATCTGGATGCCCGAGCCGACGACGCTTGGGATCGCAACGACACGGCAATCGCGCAGGAAGGCCTCGGCATCAGGAACGAAGCCCGCAAAGTTCACAGGGCCCCTCACCGTGCCCGGCGCAAAATGGGTCTTGCCGCCGACCCGGATCGAGAGGCGGGGATCGAGATGGGGAACGACCTCGTCCAGAAACCAGTCGAGGCCCGCACGATTGACGTCCCAAGAAAAATTGCCGAGGAGGCCGATATCGGCGCTCGGCGGCTTGACGCTGCCCCCATCGAGGGCCAGGGCCGGTGTCTTGCCGGGCACCGGAACGACTTCGATCAGCGCTTCGGGATCGAGCCGGCGAAGGGCATCGGCATCGGCCTTTGTCAGCGCCCAGACGGCGCTCGCCCGATCGAGAACCACCTGTTCCATCCGTTTCAGCCGCAGGGCTTCCCGCCGATAGATCGCGGCCTTTGCCCGCGCCTTCAGGCTGCCGCGTCCGTTGTTCAACGCGCGCCTCCCATAATCGGCGTAAAGCTGGTGCTCGGCATTGTGCGCGACGAAAACGACCGGCAGGTCGCCGGGAATGATCGGAAGAAGCCAAGCCGACTGGGCATGATCGAGAACGACGAGATCGATGTTGCCCTCAGCGAGACGACCGACAGCCTCGCTCCGCATCTCGTCGGAGACGTATTTGGCGCTCGAATAGGCCTCGCCGCTGAGCGCTGCGCGCGCCATCCAGACCGCGGACTGAAGTTTTGCCTCGGCGCTTTCGATCGCCCGCTCGCCGGCAGAGGCGAAACCCTCGGGCAACGGCGCGTCGGAGCCGGAGCGGCGATAGGCAAGGACCTCCACGTCACAGCCGGCGCGGCGCAGAGCCTCGATGACATTCATCGAGCAGATCTCGCCCCCGCCCCTTTCTTCGTGCGGAAGCACAGTCGAGAGAAAGAGGACGCGCGGCGGCCTTGCGGTCTTTGAGACGGCGCCCGATGCGCCACCGCGCCGGGGACGCTCGAAAGGCAGGATTGCCGATGTCGGCGCGCCGGTGGGAGCCCTCCCACGGCGGCCACGCAGAACGTCTCTGGCAACCAAGGGAACGATCTTCGGACCCTTAACGAGATAGCGGCGGGCCATTCGCTTCGGATCGCTCGAAAGGCGATAGAGCCATTCGAGGCCGAGCCGCTGGAAGCCCTTGGGCGCACGCTTCTGGCGTCCGGTCAGAAAATCGACGCTGGCGCCGACGCAAAGCGCGACGCCATGGGTCCGCTTCGATGCCAGATCGCGCGCGAAGAATTCCTGTTTGGGAAAGGACAGGCAGACAAGGAGGATGTCCCACTCCGCCAGATTGGCGCGCTCGACCGTAGCCTGCCATTCGGGCGAGCCGACGGTGAGGCGCATCTCGGAGGCGATAAATGTCAGCGCAACCTCAGGATAGCGCTTGCGCAGAGCCTCGAAGGCCGCGCGTTCGGGCCCGACGACGCCAATGCGGATATCCGGCCGCAGCGGCGCGGATAGAAGGCTTTCCGTCAGGTCGGAGCCGGGACAAGGATGGAGCGTCACGCCGGCGGCGCGGCCGAGAAGGGCGAGAATACGGCTGTCGCAGATCTGCAGCGCGGCCGCATCATAAGCGCGAACGAGCGCACGATCGCCGCCATGATGATAGGAGACCACATGATCCACATTCGGGGTGACGACATAGCGATAGCCCCCGCCTTGGAGGGTCGCCGTCAGCGTTTTGCGGATTCCCGCGAGATCGGCATCGAGGAATCTGAGACCCAGAAAGTCGATCGTCTGCGCCGCTCGGCCGTCTGCCCTCGTGTCCATCCCATCCCGCCTTTTCGCTCGATCATACGGGCGGAGCGCCCAAAACCATGACATTGATTGAAATTTGAAGGGCCTAAGCGTCGCGCCAAAGCAATTCAGACAATTTCAGACACGAGATTTGGAGACATCTTATTATATGAGAACCCTTTTGCGTATTGTTTTCGGGATGTAGCGTAAATGCCGAAACTTTATTTCAAATGAATTGGAGGCCCGAGCGCCTCTGTGGCGCTCAAACCTGCAGTGGCGCAATCATCGAACGAATGCTGTTATGCGAACAACGGCTTAACGAACGACATCCGTGTCCCGGTGGGCGATCACCTCGACCCGGTCGCCCACATCCAGCCGTCCTTCGGAACGCGGCACGGCGTTCCAGCCAAAGAGAACGCCTGGCACCCGGCGGTCGGCCGACATGCGCATCTCGCGCAGGATCGTCAGGGGTTGATCGCCGGCAAAGCGCCCTTCCTGGGGATCGACCGTGGTGATCGCGCATCGGGCACAGGGTTTGACGAGATCGAGCATAAGGCTCCCGACCCGGATCGTCTCCCAGCCATCCTCGGCCCAGGCCTGCGCCCCGTCGATGACGAGATTGGGCCGAAAGCGGCTCATCGTCACCGGCTCATGGCCGTCATAGACGAGGCGGCTGTTGAGATCGCGCAAAGACGCGCTTGTCGTGATGAGATAGGGATACCCGTCGGCCAGCGAGACCGGGGCCGCGTCACCGGCCCATTCTGCATTGGCTACGCGCTCCAGCCTGTCCTGATAGACCAGTTGAACCTCTCGCCCCAGCCAGCGCGACAGCGCCTCATGGGTCGCCTCGTCGGCCAGCGCGACATCGACCTCGTCGCGCCAAATCGTGACCTTCGTCCGCTCTTCGCCGGTCGGGCGCGGCACGAAGCGCTCGCCCACATCGCCAAAGGTGAGGATGATCCCGTCTTCTTGAAGTTCGGAATGAAGCAGCGCGAGGCTCGGAATCTCGCGCTGGGTCAGGAAACGCCGCTTGGCGCGGTCCACCACCATCCAGCGCCGATCACCGGCAAGCCCCTGGCGCTGCAAGTCCGCATGGCTCAGATCGACGCCGCGACCGCTCTTGACCGGATAGATATGGATCGAGCCGAGATGCATGAAAGGTCTTTCCTTGGTCAAAGGGATTTAAGCCGATGGCCTAAGATGCTGACGCATCGGGTCGCGAGGTCATTCAAGTGTCACGCTTCGCCTCCCGTCAACACAGACGATGGCGTCTCGCCCTTATCCAACGGGAATGCCGCATGCATCGGTAGCATGGGTCCCCGCGCCCTTCGGGCGCGAGGATCAAGGGGGTGTCAATGGCATCGATCTCGACTTCGAGGACTGCCGGGGCGCAGATCTCTCGAAAGATTTCGCGGCGCTAAGCCTATTTGGCAAGATCGCCGAGCAGGCCGGCCGCGACGGTAAGGCGTGGCACCGAGGTTTCGCCGGAGCCGGCCAAAGCTCGGATCTGGTCCGAGATTCGTCCGACGGTGCCGCGATTCTCCTCGGCCCAGGCCGAGACCGGATCGCTCTCATTCGCATAGCTCTTGAGGGCGGCTTCGGTCAGGCGGCGGCGGGCTTCCGCTATTTGACTCGCGGCTCTGTCGATGGCGAGGATCTCGTAATAATCCGTCGCTTCGAGGGAGAACAGCGCGGCCTCCAGGCGCCCGATATCGAAGCGCTTGGTGATCTCGAAATAGCCGGACATGACTGTGTCGGTACCAAGCTCTGTTTCACGTGAAACAGCGGAAATATCCGGCAGCAGGGCGAGCAAGGGCAGCATGGCGATGTCGTCGGCGAGATCCTTCGGAACCCCGGCCTCGGCCCATTCGGCGCTGCGCGCCTCGACCCCGCTGCGCGAGGCCTCCGAGGCAAGCTCCAAAAGCCGGCCGCGCAGGGTCTCCATCGCATTGCGGCATTCGACGACGGCGCCGGTCAGCCCATTCTCGAAATTGCCGTTGCGCACGAACCAGCGTGTCGTGCGGCGCAGGAACTGCCCTATCTCGGAATAAAGCCGGTTCTGCAATTCGCCGGAAACCTTCGTGTCGAGCGCATCGATCCGATCGTAGAGATCGGCGACCGCCAGACCGTCCTTCGAGGCGACGAAGGCTCGGACGATTTCCGCCGGAGAGGCACCGGTCGCCTCCCGCAGCACGGTGAGAAAGGTCGGGCCACAGCGATTGACCAGCTCATTGGCAAGCACCGTCGCAATGATCTCCCGCTTCAGCCGATGGCCTTCGATGTCTCGGGCAAAGTCACGGCGCATCGGACCGGGGAAATAGTCGTGCAGCCGGTCTTCCAGATAGGGATCGTCCGGCAGATCGCTGGACACGACCTGATCGAAGAGCGTGATCTTCGCATAGGCGAGAAGAACGCCGATCTCGGGGCGGGTCAGGCCTTGGCCTGTGCCGCGCAGATCGGCGATAGCGGCGTCGCTCGGCAGAACCTCGACCGTTCGATCGAGACTCCCCTCCCCTTCAAGAACGCCCATGAAGCGTGCCTGAAGCGGCAGCGCGGCCGCCCCCATGCGTTGTTCGAGCGAGATCGCCAGGGTCTGCTCGTAATTGTTCGACAGAACGAGCTCGGCGACCTCGTCCGTCATGGCGGCGAGAAGCGTGTTGCGATTCTCCCGCGTCAGCCGATCGTCGGTCATCGCGGCCTTGAGCGCGATCTTGATATTCACCTCCACGTCGGAGGTGTTGACGCCCGCCGAATTGTCGATGGCGTCGGAATTGATACGGCCACCTTTGCGGGCAAACTCCATGCGGCCACGCTGGGTGACGCCAAGATTGGCGCCTTCCCCGACCACCTTGGCCCGCAGCTCGGCGCCGGTGACGCGGACCGCATCATTGGCGCGGTCGCCGACATCGGCATTGGTCTCGCTCGCACCGCGCACATAGGTGCCGATTCCGCCGAACCAGAGAAGGTCGACGGGCGCCTTGAGGATCGCAGTGATGATCTCGCTGGGCGTTCCGGTGGTCTTGTCGAAACCGATCGCCTCGGCCGCCTCGCGCGACAGGGTGATACGCTTCTCCCGGCGCGAAAAGACGCCGCCGCCGGCCGATATCTTCTCCTTGTCGTAATCGGCCCAGGACGAGCGCGGCTTGTCGAAGAGGCGCCGTCGCTCCTCATAGCTCGAGGCCGGATCGGGGTTCGGGTCGATGAAGATATCGCGATGGTCGAAGGCGGCGATGAGCTTGGTCTGGCGCGACAGGAGCATGCCGTTGCCGAAGACGTCGCCCGACATGTCGCCGCAGCCGACCGTGGTGAATGGCTCGCTCTGAATATCCCAGGCGCCGCCATCCTTGCCGATCTCGTGGAAGTGGCGCTTGACCGCCTCCCAGGCGCCCCGGGCCGTAATGCCCATGGCCTTGTGGTCGTAACCGGCCGAGCCGCCCGAGGCGAAAGCGTCGTCGAGCCAGAAGTCTTCCGACTGGGCGATGGCATTGGCCGTGTCGGAGAAGGTCGCCGTGCCTTTGTCGGCCGCGACGACGAAATAGGGATCGTCGCCATCATAGCGCCGAACCTTTTCGGGCCGCAGCACGTCGTCGCCGGAAATATTGTCGGTGATCGACAGGAGCGAGGCAATGAAGACCACATAGGCCGACTTGCCGCCGGCGAACCAAGCATCGCGATCCGAAGCGTCGGGCAGCTGCTTGGGATAGAAGCCGCCCTTGGCGCCGACCGGCACGATGACCGCGTTCTTCACCTGCTGGGCCTTCACGAGGCCGAGGACCTCGGTGCGATAGTCTTGGGCACGGTCCGACCAGCGCAGGCCGCCACGGGCGACCTTGCCGAAGCGCAAATGGACACCTTCGACACGGGCATCGAAGACGAAGATCTCGCGGAACGGAACCGGCGCCGGAAGCCCTTCGACGCAGCGGCTCTCGAACTTGAAGGCGAGCGCCGGCTCGACCCGTCCGGGCTCCGCGGTCAAATCCGTGCGCGTGCCGTCGACCGCGAAATAGTTGGTCCGCAAGGTCGCGAGGATCGCGTTCAGGAATCGGCGGATGATGCGATCGTCATCGATCGAGTCCACATCGTCGAGACCTTGGGTGATCGCCTCGAAGATGTCCGAGACGCCGCGTGCCGCGGCCCGGCGGGCTTCCCGCCCCTCGATGTCGCCATCCTCGCTGTCGCTCGTCTCGGCGCCGCCGCGCTCCGGATCGAAGGCCGCCTCGAAAAGCTCATAGAGTTTCCTCGCAAGGCCCGACTGCCGGGTCAGCGCTTCCGCGATATAGTCCGGCGAATAGGACAGGCCCCCCTGTCGCAGATAGCGGCCATAGGCGCGCAGGACATTGGCCTGGCGATGATCGAGACCGGCCTCCAGCACGAGGCCGTTGAAGCCGTCATTCTCGATCGCGCGCGACCAGACGGCGGCGAAGGTCTTCTCCAGCGCCAGCCCATCGTCGGAATAGGTAATGTCCCCGCCCCGGCGACGCTTCAGATCCATGTCGTGAAGATGGACCACGCGCCCATCGGGCCGATGGATCGGGAAGGTCCGCTCCGAAATGACCGAGAAGCCCATATTTTCGAGGATCGGCACGCGGGTCGACAGCGCGACGGCATCGCCCAGGTGATAGATCTTCAGCCGGACAAGGCTCGCCTTGTCGCCGGGCCGGCGATAGAAGTCCATGAAGAGCGGCTGATCCTCGCTCAAGGTCTCCATCACCGAGGCGTCCTTCACCGCCTCTTCCGGTCCGATGACGTCGCGATAGCTTTCGGGAAGGCCAGCCGAATAGCCGGAGAGATCCTGGAACCGGCCACCTTTGGCGAGCTCGACCTCGAACGTATCGGCCCAATTGCGGGCCATGCGCCCGATCTCGGCTTCCAGCGCCTCAATGTCGGGGCTCGGGGTCGGCGTGTCGCCGCGCCCGATGATGAAATGGACGCGGGCGAGCGGACCTTCGGGGAAGGCCGGATAAAAGGCCGAGACATGGCCGTCATAGGCCTCGGCCAGCAGCGCGCCGATCCGCTCGCGCAGGCGCGAATCGTAGCGCTCGCGTGGCACGAAGACGAGAACCGAGGCGAAACGGTCGAAGCGATCGACGCGGGTCAAAATGCGGACACGCGGCCGCTCGCCAAGCTCCACCACCGTTCCGGCGAAGCGCTCCAGCGTGTCGACGTCGATCTGGAAGACCTCGTCGCGCGGATAGGATTCCAGCGCATTGAGAAGCGCCTTGCCCGAATGGGAATCGGGGCGAAAGCCCGAACGGGCGATCACCGTCTCGGCCTTCAGGCGCAGATAGGGGATGGAGAGGATCGACCTCGTATAGGCCGTGGAGGTGAAAAGGCCGACGAAACGGGTCTCGCCGGCGAGTTGTCCGGCCTCGTCATAGCGCTTGACGCCGACATAATCCATGTAGGCACGGCGATGAACATCGGTCCGGGCATTGGCCTTGGTCACGATCAAGGGCTGGGGCGCTTTCAGAAAGGCGCGGATTTCCGGCGTCGTCGTCGCCGGCTGGCCATGGCGTCCAAGGATCGAGACATCGGGATCGGCGAGAATGCCGAGCCCCTTGTCCTCGACCCGTGAGAGAAGCTCTGTGCCCTCGCCGCCGCTGACCGTATATTCGCGGCTTCCGAGGAAGATGAAATTGTCGTCGCGCAACCATTCGAGAAGCGCAGCGGATTCGGAGACGAGCGCCTTGTTCGCTTCGCCCGCGCGGGTTTCCTCGGCGCGCAAGGTGGCGATCGCCCGATCGGCCCGCTCGCGCATGGCCTCGAAATCGAAATTGGCGTGTTTCACATGGGACAGGATGCGCCCGAGCTTGGCCTTGAGATCGGCGCCGCCATCGGGATTGGCAAAACGGTCGAGCGCGAATTGGATGATGCTGACCCGCTCGGCATCGCTGACCCCCTTGCCGGCGCCCGGCGAGCTTGCCGAAAAGCTGGACACCTTTCCTTGAGAGTCCCGCACGACTTCCAGGATGGGATGGGAGATGTAATGGATGGCGACGGAGCGCGCCGCGATCTCGGCGGCGACGGAATCGAACAGAAACGCCATGTCCCGATTGACGATGGTCACGAGCTGCTGCGCCTCGCCGGATAGGGTGAAGCCCTCCGGCTCCTCGACGACCACTTCCGGCTCGCCGGAAGTATAGCGACCGAGAGCCTTGTCGGCCGACTGGACGGCGATGGGGAGCGCGCCCTTGTCGAAGGCAGCCAGATCCTCGGCGGGCGGGCGGGCAAAGAGTAGAGGCGCGAGAGACCGCGCGCCGCCCTCTTCCGGAAGCTCTGCGATCACCGCTTCGAGGATCGTCGCCTTCTTCGCATCGAGTGCCTGACCCATGCTCCCTCTCCTTTGTCGCCTTTGTCGCCCCGCGCCGCCTGCGCATTTCTTTGGGCGTGCAGCATCATGTCACGAAAGCCGATCCCGGCCATACCAGAGCGATCGAACCGAGACCGGACCTTCACGGGACAAGATGATAGAGAGCTGTTGCGACGTTTCGACCATCACGCTCTCATCAAGTGACCCATCTTTCCGAGTGGAGAGACCCGGCTTGTCAGCGGCACCGCATTCGGCCAGACCTAGCCACCGCGTGACGGAGACGAGCCATGAGCGAAGGACGCAGCGAGGACGACAGAAGCAGGCGCGAGGCAGACGCGATCTTAAAGCGGGTGCGCCAGGAGACCGAACCCCAGGCCGGCGGTCATGCCGAAGCCTGGTTCACCCGCGCGCGCGCTCATTTTTCCGCCGCCGACGCCGATCAGGCCGACCGGGTCGAGGTGATCGGCAGCCGCATCGGGCGGATTGCCGGGCTGATCGCCTTTTTCGTGCTTCTCGTCCTGTTCCTCCTGCAATTTGCCGCGTGACGCCGATGGTTTCGCCCTTCTCCGCTCTCCAGCGCCACGACATTCATACACTTCCGCTCGCATGGACAGAGCCTAACATTGACGCCTCGGCTTCTCCCCCATGGGGAGAAGTGCCGGCAGGCGATGAGGGTCGGGTCGAGGCTTTCGCGGGAGAAATGCCGATCGGCGAAAACCCTTTTATCGCAGAGCCTTTCCCCTCACCCGCCCTTCGGGCACCTTCTCCACACGGGGGAGAAGTCGTTGGTGCTTGCTGCCGGCTGTCAAGACATATCGCTCAAGCCCGTAGAAGACCGACAGCCGGTCGTCAGCGCCACGCGTCGCGCCTCTTCTTACGATGCGCACCTCTCAAAGCCCTTCAGCCAAGGGATGCCGTCCTATGACAATCATCCCCAAAACGATCCATAAATTCGATCCGCAAACGCCAGGCTCCGAGCCGGAGCGTCCCGTAATCCTCGCCATGTCGAGCCATGTGGCCCGGGGCAGCGTCGGCAATCGCGCCGTTGTCTTCGCCTTGGAGACCCTCGGCCATCAGGTCTGGTCGGTTCCGACCGTCACCCTGCCCTGGCATCCCGGGCACGGGCCGGCGACGCGGATCGTCCCGGACGATACAAGCTTCGAAGCCTTCTGCGAGGATATCGCCGCCGCGCCCCATTCCAGCGAGATCGCTGCCGTCATCACCGGCTATTTCGGCTCAGAGAGGCAGATCGAGATTGCAAGCCGCCTGATCACCCGGCTGCGCGACAAGCGCCCCTCCCTCGCCTATTGCCTCGATCCGGTGCTGGGCGATGGCGGACGGCTCTATCGGCCGCGCGAGACGCTTCACGCCATGCGCGACAGGCTCCTGCCCCTTGCCGACATCGCAACACCCAATCGATATGAGTTGGAATTTCTCACCGAGCTGAGCCTGACCGACAACAACCATCTCGTCGATGCCGCGCGCACGCTCGGGCCCGAGACGGTCGTCGTCACCTCAGCATTCGGCATGCTGAAAGGCAGCATCGCCAATCTCCTTGTCACCTCCGAGGCGACCCATCTTGCCGAACATCGGCTGATCCCTGGGGCGCCGAATGGCGGCGGCGACCTGACGGCGGCGCTTCTTCTCGCTCGCCTTCTCGAAGGTTTGCGGCCGGAAAAGGCCCTGCAACTCGCCACCGCCTCGGTCTTCGATATGATGGCACGAACGACCAAACGTGGCGCTGACGAGATGACGCTCGTCGCCGATGCGGAGGTCTTCCGCCAGCCTTTGGCCATGGTCCAGACACGCCGACTGGAGCGGCCGAGGAAGCGGTGACTGTCGGGCCGACCTTATCATCTTCGATGTCCGGCCATTACGCGTGTTTCACGTGTGACATCCCGGGGCCGGATTGCTTCCAGCGGTCGGCTTCGCAGTCGCAAAACTAACGATTGATCGGCGCTTCGCGCCCGCTTATCAAGAGAACCATGTCGACCCATCTCCCCGATCATCTCGCCGCGGGCTATCGCGCCTTTATCGCCGCTCGGTCTCCGGCCGAACGCGAGCGGTTTCGCGAACTGGCGTCATCCGGTCAGCATCCCTCGACGATGGTGATCGGCTGTTGCGACTCCCGCACGGCGCCGGAAACGATCTTCAACACGGCGCCCGGCGACATCTTCGTGGTGCGCAATGTCGCCAATCTCGTCCCGCCTTACGAGCCGGACGGTGAGTATCACTCGACCTCGGCGGCTCTGGAATTTGCCGTCCATGCCTTGAAGGTGAAGCACATTCTGGTGCTCGGCCATGGCGGCTGCGGCGGCATTCATGCCGCGCTTTCCCCTGCCGCCGAGCCGCTCTCGCCCGGCGACTTCATCGGCAAATGGATGAGTCTTCTCGATCCCGTCGCCAAAGCCGTGGGCGGAAACAGCCATATGACGGCCAGAGAGCGGCAATCGGCGCTGGAGCGGATCGCCATCCGCCACTCGATCGCCAATCTGAGAACCTTCCCGCTGATCGCAGAGCTCGAAGCCGCCGGCGATATCAGCCTGCACGGCGCCTGGGTCGATATCAGCTCCGGCGAATTGTGGTCGATGGATCCCGAGACCGGCGATTTCGAGCGGGCCGAGCGGCCGGACTTGGCTGACTGATCGTTAGCTGCCCCGGCTTTCTCTCGCCCTTTTTCGCAATTCAGCCGTCTTTGTCTGTTTGGGCGCATGAGACTGTGTCTAAATCGGCAAGGCATGTTGCAAATGCGTGTCTTCGTTGCAAATTGGCACATGACCGTCTTGCGTCTGCCGGAGGATGTTCGATTTACTGATCGGACCGGCCGCAAGCCGCGGGCGCAGAAGGCGATACAGACACCGAGTGACCGGGGAAGCATTCGACCGATGACGAAACTCATGACCACCGGCGCGGTTCTGACCGCCCTCCTCCTGGCGGCAGGCTGCTCGCGCTCCATGCCGAGCTTCGATTCGGCCAATAGCGGGCCGAGCCCGCTGGCCCCGCAACCGACGGCACAGGTTGCGGCCAATCAGCTGCCGCCTCCGCCCCCGCCGCCCCCGCCGGGGCAGAACCAGTCGATGATGGGCGCGCCGGGCACCGATCCGAACAATCCCAATGGCATGAACACGTCGCCGGGCGGCGACACCCAGATGGCGTCCCTCGATCCGAACCAGTCCGGCGCGGGCGCCTCGAGCACCCCGCCTGCTGGCGGCGGCCAGCCCCTGTCGCGCAACAAGGTCCTCGGCGCCTATAAGGTGACGACGGCGGGCGGCAACTGCCAGATCATCCTGTCGCTGACCAAATGGAGCGGCGGTTATCGCGCAGCCTCGCGCGGCTGCCCCGGCGCCGTCGCCGACGTCTCGGCCTGGGACGTCTCGGGCAACAACGTCGTCCTGCGCAATGCCGGCGGCTCGCAGGTCGCCAGCCTCTCCTCGACGGGCGACGCCCGCTATGACGGCCAGACGAGCGGCGGTCAGGCGATCAGCCTTTATCGGTAAGAGTTTAGGCGCGAAGCGATCATCGGCTGTCCGACAGATCGCTTCGTATCCGCATCTCTTGGCCTCAGGGGCACCAGCCTGGCGCGTCGCAACGCCGGGCAGGGTCGCTGGACCGCCTCGCCATAGTGCACTGGGCTTGGTCGCACATTCCCTCGGCATCGTGGCGACCGGATAGCCAGCGCGCGTTCGTGAGATTCCGGCCTGCCAATTAAGCTTTGGGGTATTCCGGGACCCTGCTCGCTATGGCGCCGTCCGACCCAGAGCGCTGCAAGCCTTGCGCCTTGCACTCAAAAGCAAGGATTTCCAACGCCTTCGACAGCGCAAATGCGCAATCATCCGCGATTTTCAACTAAAATTCATCGGAAGAAATGGTGCCCCAAGCCGGACTCGAACCAGCGACCTACGCATTACGAATGCGTTGCTCTACCAACTGAGCTATTGGGGCACGCGCCGAAAAGGGCTTCGACACCCTTAAGCGTGGCGCCTCCTTACCGGCTATGGCTTGAGAGTTCAAGCCAAAATCGTCACAGATGTCTCAGGCACCGTTTGAGGTGGGCGCCGGGTGTGGCGGCCTTGCAAGATGGGGCAACTCGTCAAAGGCTTGCCGCCGTGCGCGCCGCTTGATCGTAATGGCCGGAGAGAACCCGCATCAGATGGGCGATGGCCGAAAGGCTTTCGGGCGACATGCCGAGTTCGCGCGCGCCGGAGACGAGGATGCGCTCGCGATAGGTCCAGTAGCGGGCACAGGCCGTCTCGCCGTCCGCCGTCACCTGGATCAGCCGTTCCTTGCCCGCCTTGTCGCGGGTGACGAGGCCGCGGGCCTCGAGCTTCTTGACGGCATAGGTGGCGAGATGGGTGTCCTCGATGCCAAGGACGAGGCAGATATCGGCGAGGCGCTTCGGCCTTGCGCGATGGGTCACCGTGTGGAGAACGAGGATCTCGGTGGCCGTCAGCCCCGGATAGCCGGCCGCCGTCATGCAGCGGATCATCCAGCGATCAAAGGCATGGCTGGCGAGAATGAGGCCGAATTCGACCTCCGAGAGCTCCGGCAGCGCGCCATCGGCGAGATGGGCCGAGGAGACGATGGGCCCGAGGCTCGTTTGATCGAGGCTCGCGGCACCCTGCCCTTCGTTCGGGGAAACGTCGTCCTTGGGCTCGGTTTTATCTTGAATCGTCCGCCTGTTCTCGCTCATCGCTCAGCCTCCCGTGAACATGGTCCGCGGCAGGAAGAGCGCGAGATCGGGAAACAGCGCCAGGAGGACGACCATCAAGGCCAGAAGGCCGAAGAACGGCGCCGTCGCACGAGCGATGGCGAAGATGTTCTGGCCCGTCAGGCCTTGAATGACGAAGAGATTGAAGCCGACGGGTGGGGTGATCTGGGCCATTTCGACGACGATGACGAGATAGATGCCGAACCAGACCAGGTCGAAACCCGCCTGCTCGACCAGCGGCATGACGACGGAGGTGGTGAGGACGACCATGGAAATGCCGTCGAGAAAGCAGCCGAGCACCATGAAGAAGACCGTGAGAGCGAAAAGCAGCGCGAAAGGCGAGAGCTCCATGGCGGCGATGACACCGGCGAGCTGGCGCGGCAGGCCGGTGAATCCCATGGCCGTGGTGACGACGGCGGCTCCCGCCAGAATGAAGGCGATCATCGCTGAGACGCGGGTCGCGGCCATCAGCGCATCGGTGAAGACGGCCCGGCTCATGCCGCCCTGAAGGGTGACGACGAGAAGGGCGAGAACGACGCCGATGACAGCGGCCTCGGTGGGGGAGGCGATACCGCCATAGATCGAGCCGATAACGCCGAGAATGAGGAGAATGGTCGGCAGAACCCGCTTGAAGGCCGAAAAGCTGCTCTCGGCTGCCAGTTGGTCGACATTGTCGGGCATGGTCTGCGGCTTGATCAGCGCGACGGCGGCGACGAAGCCCATGAAGAGGAGCGCGAGAAGAATGCCGGGGACGACGCCGGCGATGAACAGCCGGGCAATCGACTCGTTCACTGCCGCGCCATAGACGATGAGAATGATCGAGGGCGGAATGAGCAGGCCGAGCGTGCCGGAGCCTGCCAGCGAGCCGATCGACAGGCGCCGGTCATAGCCGCGGGCTTCAAGCTCGGGCAGCGAGATCTTGCCGATGGTCTGGGTGGTCGCGGCCGAGGAGCCAGAAATTGCCGCAAAGACCGCGCAGCCGACTACATTGACATGGATGAGGCGGCCCGGAAGCCGGCGCATCAATGGGGATAAGCCGGCAAATAAATCTTCCGACAAGCGGGAGCGAAAGAGGATTTCGCCCATCCAGACGAACATGGGCAGGGCCGTCAGATCCCAAGCGGTCGAGGCCGACCAGAAGGAGGTGGCGAGGATCTGGGCGTCGGGCAGGGCCGGGCGCGTCATCAAAGCCGCGATGGCGGTCAGGGTCAAGGCCAGCGCGACCCAGAGCCCGGCGCCGAGCGAGAGGAAGAGAACGGCGACGACGAGAATCGAGATTTCGGTCAAATCCATCAGACCGTCTCCCCATCGCCGCGTACCGGATCATGGCCGGAAAAGGCTTGGGCAGCCGTATCGATAAGGGCGATCGCCAGAAGCAGGAGGCCGAGGCTGGCCACGCCTTGCGGCAGCGCCAGCGGCACCGCGATCATGCCGTAGGAGACATCGCCATAGGACCAGCTCTTGAAGGCCAGAGCTCCGAGGGCATAGGCGCCGAAGCCGGAGAGACCGGCGCCGAGAAGCGCAACGAACCCGTCGATGATCTGTCGGCCGCGATCGGGCAGGCGCGTCACCAGAAGATCGACGCGGATATGGATGTTCTTGGCGAGCGTATCGGCCAGTGCCAAGAACGTGGCGCCGGCCAGGAGAAAGCCGGCGATCTCGGCAAGCGAGGGCACGATGAAGCGCGTCGGCTCGGCCCCGATCTTCACCAGAAGGAAATCCATGATCCGCGCACCCACCTGGACCGCGACCAGCGTCGCGATCGTCAACAGGCAGAATGCGGCCAGTGCCGCCGCGCCGAGATAGAGAAGATCGAGTGTTCGTCGCATGAGGCGAGGGCCTTTCGAAGGTGGGTGGTTTTCAGCTGGCTCAGGGCTCGGATGGCGGACTCAAGGTCGTCATTGATACTACTTGAGGCCGGTTCGGCTTTTATCGGCGAGCGGCTGAGGTTCTCTCCCGGCCCCGCAACGCGTAGCCCGATGGGCCGTAAACCTCGAAACGCCATCATTCTCGGGCCCCGTCCCGACGGCATTCCCACATCCTGGGAGGAGCTTGGATCGTGGGGGTTCGTGACCGAGCTTGGTCTTGACGATGACCTTGGCGACTTGCCTCAACAGCCGGTCGCAAGCGCCGACGACTTCTCCCCCAGGGGGAGAAGCCGACACGTCCATGGCCGGTTCTCAACCGCTAGCGTGAAAATATGTGATCCTCGTAGGGTCCGGTCCCGAGAATCCGGACCAGCGCTCGAAGCCTCTGCAACACTCGACGAAGTCCATCTGAAATGCTTCATCGCCCAGCTGAATCCGGAGTTTCGGCACGGCGGACGAGGATGGGACGGGGGGGGGGGAGGGCGGAGCGAAACCGACAGCGCCGCACCCGCCCCACGCCGCCTTTACTGCTTATAGGCGTCCATCAGCTTGGTGCCCGCTTCGCCGGCCTTGTCCTGCCACTCGCCGGCCATCTTATCGCCGATCGCCTGGAAACCCGACTTCAGATCCTCGGAGGGTTCGGTGACCTTGATGCCGTTATCGGCGGCGACCTTCGTCGTGCGCTCGGTCTCGGCCTTGGAGGCTTCCCAGCCCCGCGTTTCGGCGGCGGCGGCAGCGTCCGTGATCGCCTTCTGGGCGTCTTCGGGCAGGGCGTCGAAGGCCGCCTGATTGACGATCACCATATTGCGCGGCAGCCAGGCATTCATCGGATAGTAATAGGTGAGATAGTCCCAGGCCTTGGAATCGACGCCCGTTGCCGGCGAGGTCATCATCGCGGTAACGCGGCCCGTCGAAAAGGCGGTCGGAATGTCGGAGGCCTCAACCTGGGTCGGCACCATGCCGGCCGCGCTCGCCAGCTCCTCTGTCGCCGTGTTGTAGGCGCGGAAGGTGCGGCCCGACAGATCCGCCATGGTCTCGGCCGGCTCCTTGGTCCACAGACCCTGAGGCGGCCAGGGCACCGAGAAGAGCAGCTTCAGCCCCTCGCGCCCCAGGGCCTCTTCCATCAAGGGCTTCTGAGCGTCGTAAAGGCGCTTGGCGTCGTCATAGCTGGTGGCCAGGAACGGCACGGAGTCGGCGCCGAAGATCGCATCCTCGTTTTCGAGCCGCGAGACCAGAAGCTCGCCGATCGGCACGATCCCGTCGCGCACCGATGCCTTGATCTCCGGATGCTTGATGAGCGTCTGATTGTAGTGGGGCGTGATGGTCACCGCGCCCGAGACATCCTCGATGAACTGGGCGATGTTCTTCTCGTGGAAGTTTCCTTCCGGATAAGGCGTCGGCATGTCCCAGGCGGTCTGGGCGAAGGCAGAACCGGACAGAACAGATAGGCCGCCCGCCGCGATCAATGGCATCATCGTCTTCATTGCTGAACTCCTCTCGCAAAGACCGGTCGGGTGACCGTGGGGGACATGTTCAAGCCGGTCATCAGCCCATCCTCCTTGCGGCGAACCCGTTCTCGGAACTGACGAAAACGTCCCACGAAAATTGCGCAGCGTCAATCACTCTGATAATCTATCGATAAATTACCGACGAATGCATAAGGATTGCGCCGAATGCCTATGAACCAGTCAGCCTCGAAGACCACCGACAGCTTCGATTTCTGGATCGATCGCGGCGGCACCTTCACCGACGTCATCGCCAGGGCTGCGGATGGAACGCTCTCGGCGCGCAAGCTCCTGTCGGAAAATCCCGGCGTCTATGACGACGCGGCGCTGGAGGGCATTCGCCAGACCCTCGGGCTGGAAACCGGCGCGGCGATCCCCCCGGGGCGCATCGGAACCGTGCGGATGGGCACGACCGTCGCAACCAACGCACTTTTGGAGAGGAAGGGCGACAAGACGCTTCTCCTCATCACCAAGGGTTTCCGCGATTCCTTACGCATCGCCTATCAGGCACGGCCGGATATTTTCGCCAAAGAGATCATCCTGCCCGAGCAGCTTTATGCAAAGGTCGCCGAGGTGCCGGAGCGGGTGCTTGCCGACGGCACCGTCGAGATCCCCTTCGACGAAGGGGCTGCGCGCGAAGCCCTCACCGCGGCCAAGGCCGAGGGCATCGACGCCGTCGCCATCGTCTTCATGCATTCCTGGCGCTATCCCGAACACGAGGCGAAAGCGAAGGCCCTGGCAAAGGAAGCCGGCTTCACGCAGATTTCGGTGAGCCATGAGGTCTCGCCCTTGGTCAAACTGGTCGGGCGTGGCGATACGACGGTGGTCGACGCCTATCTGACACCAATCCTCAAGCGCTATGTCACCCGTGTGGCGAACGCCCTCGGCGCCTCGACCGAGGATGAAAAGGCGCCCTCGCTTCAATTCATGATGAGCTCCGGCGGCCTGACGGCGGCGGAGATGTTCGAGGGCAAGGACGCGATCTTGTCGGGCCCCGCCGGCGGCGTGGTCGGCATGGCCGAAACCGCCAAGGCGGCGGGCTTTGAAAAGGTCATCGGCTTCGACATGGGCGGCACCTCGACCGACGTCACCCATTATGCGGGCGCCTATGAGCGGGCGCTGGATTCGGAGGTCGCGGGCGTGCGCATTCGCGCGCCGATGATGCGCATCCATACGGTGGCGGCCGGCGGCGGCTCGATCCTCTCCCTCGACCAGGGCCGGTTCCAGGTGGGCCCGGCATCGGCCGGCGCCCATCCGGGCCCTGCCGCCTATGGCAAGGGCGGGCCGCTCACCGTGACCGATGCCAATGTCATGCTAGGCAAGCTGCAGCCCCATCTCTTCCCGGCCGTCTTTGGCGAGAACCAGGACCAGCCTCTGAACGTGGAGGCCGTGCGCGAGAAATTTGCCGCGTTGAAAGCCTCGATCGGCGGCGAGAAGAGCGTCGAGGACATTGCCGAGGGCTTTTTGACCATCGCGGTCGAGAACATGGCGAATGCCATCAAAAAGATTTCGGTGCAGCGCGGCTACGACGTCTCGCGCTATATGCTGAACTCCTTCGGCGGGGCAGGGGGGCAGCATGCCTGTCTCGTCGCCGATGCCCTGTCGATGGAAACCGTGCTCGTGCATCCGATGTCCGGCCTCCTCTCGGCCTATGGCATCGGCCTTTCCTCGCTCTTCGTCTCGCGCTCGCAAGCGCTCGTCTCGCCGCTCGATGACCGGGCCAAAGCGGAAATCGAGGCTTTGGCCGATCGGCTGGTCGATGAGGCCCATAAGGAACTCGAAGCCCAGAGTGTTTCACGTGAAATGATCGACACGGAGACGCTGCTTCAGCTGCGCTATGACGGAACCGACACGACCCTGCCGGTCGCCTATAACGGCTCGCTCGAAGATGCGCGCAAGGCTTTCGAAGACGCTCACAAGGCCCAGTTCGGCTTCGTCTATGAAGGCCGCGCCATCACCGTCGAGACGGTCTCGGTCGAGGCGAGCGAGCGGACGGAAGAGCGGGCCGAATCCAGATCCAAAGCAAGCGAGGCCCATGACCCCTCGACCGACGAGACGGTGTCGATCTTCACCGGTGGCGAGCGCCGGGAGGCTTCCGTCTTCCGCCGGGAGGCGATGAAGGCCGGCGCGCGCCTCAAGGGCCCGGCACTGATCGTCGAGCCCAATCAGACCATCGTCGTCGAACCGGGCTGGGCCGCCGAACTGACCGCCGGCAACGACATCCTCCTGAAACGCGTCGAGGCAAAGCCCCGCCTCGCGGCCCTCGGCACGGGAGACGAAGCCGGACAGGCGGGCGCCGATCCGGTGCTTCTCGAAGTCTTCAACAATCTCTTCATGTCGATCGCCGAGCAGATGGGCGTGACGCTGCAGAACACCGCCTCGTCGGTCAATATCAAGGAGCGTCTCGACTTCTCCTGCGCCGTCTTCGACGCCAAGGGCGCCCTCGTCGCCAACGCGCCCCATATGCCGGTCCATCTCGGCTCCATGGATCGCTCGGTCGAGACGATCATTGCGCTGAATGAGGGCAAGATCCGCCCCGGTGACGTCTTCGCCCTCAACGCCCCCTATAACGGCGGCACCCATCTGCCGGATATCACGGTGGTGACGCCGGTCTTCGACGACAATGGTCAGGAGCTCTTGTTCTACGTCGCCTCACGCGGCCATCATGCCGATGTGGGCGGTATCGCGCCCGGCTCCATGACGCCCCGCGCCACCAAGGTCGACGAGGAAGGCGTCCTCATCGACAATCTGAAGCTCGTCGATCGCGGCGCCTTTCAGGAGGACGCGCTGCGGCAGGTTCTCACCGATCATCCCTATCCGGCCCGCAATCCCGAACAGAACATCGCGGACTTGAAGGCTCAGATCGCGGCCAATGAGAAGGGCGTCGCCGAACTGCGCAAGATGGTCGATCAATTCGGCCTCCACACGGTTCGCGCCTATATGGATTTCGTCCAGGACAACGCCGCCGAAGCCGTGCGCGAGTTGATCGCCACCCTCGACGACTGCGCCTTCGACTATCCAACCGACAACGGCCAGACCATCCGCGTCAAGGTGACGATCGACAAGGACAAGCGCGAGGCCAAGGTGGACTTCACCGGCACCTCGGCGTCGATGGCGAACAATTTCAACGCCCCCGAGCCGGTGACCCGCGCCGCCGTCCTCTATGTCTTCCGGGTGATGGTCGAAAAGCCGATCCCCATGAATGCCGGTTGCCTGCGGCCCGTGACGATCGTCGTGCCCGAAGGCTCCATGCTGAAGCCCGCTTACCCTGCGGCGGTCGTCGCCGGCAATGTGGAGACCTCCCAGCATGTGACCAACGCGCTCTTTGCCGCCTTCGGCGCCCTGTCGAACTCGGAAGGGACGATGAACAATCTGACCTTCGGCGACGAGACCTATCAATATTACGAGACGATCTGCTCGGGCTCGCCGGCGGGCCGGATGAATGACGGGCGCAGCTTTGCCGGAACCTCCGGTGTCCATGTCCATATGACCAATTCGCGGCTGACCGACCCGGAAATCCTGGAAATGCGCTATCCGGTCGTGCTGGAGGATTTCCATATCCGCGAGGGCTCGGGCGGAGCGGGTGAAAAGCGCGGCGGCGACGGCACCAAACGCACGATCCGCTTTCTCAAACGAATGGACTGCGCGATCCTCTCCTCCCACCGCACGCTCCCTCCGGCCGGTATCGAAGGCGGTAACCCGGGCGAGAAGGGCAAGACCGAGGTGCGCCGGTCGAACGGGCGTCTGGAAGAACTCGCGCCCTGCGACCAGACGGTTCTGGAAGCGGGCGAGGCGGTCATCGTGACGACGCCGACACCCGGCGGGTTCGGTCAGCGTTAGAGTAAGACACCAAAAAATTGATCGACTTTTTGGATCACGGCTTACGAGAAACAAGAGGCTGGAGTGAGCATGCGACCCAATCATGTCGGGCTCGCTCTAGAGCAAAATGCGATGGGCGGGCGTCACTCGTCCACGCAACAATTTTGCTTTGAAGAACGATGCCGAAATGCTGCATGGCTCTTCGACCACCATCCTGCCGCAGGACAAAGCGTTACAGCGAAAATGCGACCCCCGACTGATCGCATTTTCGCTCTCGGGCATGACGGCCCGGACATAGGACTCAACATCGTCCCAACTACTCTAACATCTCGATATGATCATGAAAGCTTTTGATCCCGATAGGGGGCGGAAATCTTGTCCTTTGGTCGTACACCGCAGCGAAATTGGAGCCTCGCTCTCAGTTATTTCAAAGCAATAGGCTCTTCTCTTAAATAATATACGCTCATATTATCAGATTGTTATTTCAAGACCTCGGAAAGCTTTGGGTTTTAAGGCTTCGGTAGTCGCACCGATCGGTAGGGCTTCAGCGTGCTCCATCCGGTTCGGCATGGAGATTACCCTTCCGAAAGGTCGTCAGAATGCGCTTCAGCTCCGTTCAAACCCAAATTGCCGCCCTCTGTGCCTCTTGCGCGGTTGCAGCGATTACCGTTCTCGTCACGATCGGGATCGTTTCAAACAGCAACACTCAGTCCATGACGTCCGATCGTGTCGGCGCCCTGGT
This sequence comes from Fulvimarina manganoxydans, assembly GCF_900176465.1. Lineage (GTDB taxonomy): Bacteria > Pseudomonadota > Alphaproteobacteria > Rhizobiales > Rhizobiaceae > Fulvimarina > Fulvimarina manganoxydans. The sequence continues at coordinate 1,422 of NZ_FWXR01000018.1, read as the reverse complement.
CGACGACATGACGCGGCAGAATCTGACACATTTGGCCGAGATCAAGAGCCAGACGATCCAGGTCTCGATCAACGAGGCCTTCGATGCCGCTCGCACGATGGCTCACAGTTTCGAGGTGCTGGCCACCGGGCCGGAAAACACCGCAAGCGGTGAGAACCGCCGCCAGACATTCAACGACATCCTGAAGCAGGTTCTGATCGACAATCCTGCCTTCAACGGCACCTATAGCGCCTGGGAACCGAACGCCTTGGATGGGCGCGATCGCGAATTCGTCAATCGCCGTGAAGCCGGCTCGGATGCGACAGGGCGCTTTCTGCCCTATTGGACGCGCGACCCATCGGGTCAGATCGGTATCCAGCCCCTGGTCGAATATGACAGCGACGCGCGCCATCCCAACGGCGTGGCGAAGGGTGGATGGTATATTGGTCCGAAGAATGGCGGTGGCGAGAGCATTCTCGCACCGCTCCCTTATATCGTGCAGGGCCGACAAGTGTTTCTCAGCACCATGTCGATCCCCTTGACGGTCGACGGGCGATTTGCCGGCGTGGTCGGTGCGGACTTCGATCTGGCTTTCATCCAGCGCCTCGCCGAAGAGGTGCAAGCATCGATCTATGACGGCGCCGCCTCTATCGACATCGTCACTCATGACGGGTTGATCATCGCTTCGACCCGGTTCCCGGAGGCCATCGGCGGCAGCTTCGGCGCGGTGGATGCGGATCTCAGCGAAGAGCTGGCTTCAGCCGCAAAAAGCGAGGCAAGCACGACCGTCGAACATGGCGAGACGATCACCGCCGTCGCGCCGGTCGCCCTGGGGCGAGGGGATGATACGTGGTCGATCGTCATCGGCGTGCCGACAGAAGTGGCCATGGCATCGGCCGATGATCTGGCTGCCGACCTCGACGCGCGTGGGGACAGAGACCTCCTGCTTCAGATCGGTGCCGGCCTTCTCGTCGGTCTTCTCGCCCTCCTCGCCGGCTGGCTGGCGGCGCGGGGCATCGCCAATCCCATCCGTCGGATGACGGACGTTATGAGCCGTCTTGCCTCGGGCGATACGAGCGTCACTGTGCCCGGCGCCGACCGCCGGGACGAGATCGGCGAGATGGCCAAAGCCGTCGAAACCTTCAAGACGCAAGGCATAGAGCGCGAGCGCCTGGGAGCCGAAGCCGAGACGGCCCGCCAGAACGAGACCCTCGCCAAGGAGCGCCAGGCGGCAATCGAAAGTGCCAAGGCCGAGGATCTGCGGGTTCTTGTTACGGCTGTGGAATCCAGCTTCGACCGCCTCTCGGACGGCGATCTCACGATCCGCATGAACCAGAAACTCGCCCCGGAATTCGAGCCGATCCGCGTCAAGTTCAATGACAGCGTGTCCCAGCTTGAAGCGGCGATCGGCGGGGTCGTCTCTTCGGTCCAGACCATCCGCAC
>NZ_FWXR01000020.1 GCF_900176465.1 Fulvimarina manganoxydans | reverse complement strand
GAAAGTCGCAATCATCGCCGTCGCCAGAAAGCTTCTCACCGTCCTCAACGCCATGCAGAGAGACAAAAAGGCCTTCGCATGAACACAGTTGCCATGCACGATTTCTACACCATCACGGAATTGACCAAAGAGTTCGGTATCTCGACCCGGACGATTCGCTTCTATGAAGACGAGGGACTGATCCATCCCTTGAGGCGAGGGCGCACACGCCTTTTTCGCCAGTCGGATCGCCAGATTTTGCGCAACATTCTTCGAGGCAAGCGTCTCGGTTTTTCCATTGCCGAAATCCGCGAGATCATCGGGATGTATAAGACGCCGCCCGGCGAGGCCGGACAATTGAAGACGATCATCGGGAAAGTGAAACGACGCCGCGAAGAGCTCGAGCAAAAGCGCCACGATATCGATGACCTGCTGGTCGAACTCGATCAGGCGGAAGAAGCCTGCCTCACGCGCCTCGCCGAACTCGGCATCGACCAGAGCCGGCGCGCCTGACGAAAGGGCCGGGTTCAGTTGGGCGAGGAGGGCCACTCTCCTTCGCCAATAGCCCCTTCGCGTGAGCAGACCCCGACAATGCTCTGGACTTGATCCATTTCTGCCGCGCTCGCTGTTCCACGCAAGAGCGGAGCGAGCAACGCGTCGGCCGACAAGCGTTCCTGGGTGCAGGCGCAATAGCGCTGGCAGAAGGTCTCGTCGCGCGTTTCCAGACAGGTGGCACGGCAATCCCTCTGGAAGCTGACGAGCGGATCGGGTGGCGCGACCTGTGCGAAGGCTGCAACGACGCCGAACAGAATCGGTTGATGGAGAAGATAGAAGCTGAGCGAATGACGGCCGAGCCACGACAGATGCTGCAGGGGCCCGAGTTTGGGATCGAGCCGGCGCAGAAGGCGCAAGAGATCGTGGTCGCTCGCAAGCCGTCCCATCGCGATGCCGGTCAGCACGACCCCAAAGAAGGGAAAGACCGGGACGAAATCGTTGGAGAAGGGCGGCGTCTCGTACAGACCGATCCACACGAAAGCCATCGGATCAAAAACCGCGCTGCGGACGAAATTCGGGAGGGCGATGACGCCGAGCCCAAGCGCCAAAGTGACGAACCAAGGCAAACGCAGGAAGAGGAGCCCGGCCAGCGATGCAAAGGCGATCTCATGCAGAATGCCGAAGAAAACGAAACTCTCAGGTGTCACGAAGACCGTGACCAAAGTGATGGCGAGGGCGCCGGCCATGACCTGAGCCAAGCGCGTGAGGAAGGGCCGCCATCGCACGCCACGCCCGTGGGCGAGGACAAGGCTGAAGCCGACGAGAAACAAAAAGCTCGAAGCGATCGTTCGCGCAAAGATCATCCAGCCGCCGGCGCCGGTCAGCCCGCGTTGAACATAGCCGAAGAATTCCAGATCCCAGGTGAAATGGTAGAGTGCCATGGCAAGAAGGGCCACGGCTCGGGCGACGTCCACGCTCTCGATCCGGCCCTGTTCGGCCGGAGCCGGAGCCTGCCCGTCTCGGCGTGAGCGTTCCGTTGAAGGGATGTTCGACACGTAACCATTCTCCTGACGTCCTGGAACGGAACGTCTCTCGCCTATCTTCTTTGACGACCGGTCGAAAGTCCCGACATCGACCTTGCAATCAGAAGCTGGAAGCACCCATGAAAATCATCGACGTCCACGGCGCCCGCATCCCGGCTCTCGGACTTGGAACCTGGACCCTGGAAGGAAGCGATTGCCGCGACCTCGTCTCCAAAGCGATCGATGTGGGCTACCGACATATCGATACCGCCCGCATGTATGGCAACGAGGCCGCGGTCGGCGAGGGCGTCCGCGCCAACGGCATCGCGCGCGACGAGTTGTTCGTGACCACCAAGGTCTGGTGGACCGAACTGACCCGCGACGCGCTTCTCGCCTCCGCCAAGGCCTCGATCGACGATCTCGGCATCGGCGCGGTCGATCTCTTCCTCATTCATTGGCCCAATCCGGACGTCGCGCTGGAGGAGAGTATCGACGCCCTCAACGAGGTCGTGTCGCAGGGCCTTGCACGTCATATCGGTCTTGCCAATTTCCCGAGCGCGCTTCTTCATGAGGCCGCCGCGATGTCGCAGGCCCCGCTTGTCTGCAATCAGGTCGAGTATCACCCGCTCCTGTCCCAAAACAGCGTTCTCGAGGCTTGCCGCGTCAACGACATGGCCCTCATCGCCTATTCGCCGATCGGACGGGCTGGCGCGTTGATCGAGAAGGAGCCAGTGAAGCGGGCCGCCGAGGCCCATGGCAGGTCGCCGGCGCAGATCGTCCTCCGCTGGCACATGGAGCAGCCGAATGTTGGCGCGATTCCGCGCACATCGAAGGCCGAGCGTCTTCAGGAAAATCTCGATGTCTTCGACTTTGAACTGACCAATGAGGAAATGGAGGCGATCTCGGCGCTCGCTTCGCCGCGGGGCCGCATCGTCGATCCCTCCTTCGCGCCCACCTGGGACCGCGACTGATGAACAGCGAGCGCCTTTGGACGATCTGGCAGGCGATCAGCGTCTGGTTGAGCGAGGCGCTCGCCTTCTTTTATCAGCCCTCGCAGCTCGCCCAACTTGGTGCGGTCGTGGTCTGCGGACTTCTGGCGCTTGGCGCCAACCGGGCGACGCGCGGACCGATCGAGACCCAGGCCCGCCGGATCAAAGGCGCGCCGGGGCTCTTGCGGATCGTCGCGGCGATCCGCCGACGCATGACGCTCGTCTTCTTCGTCTTCTTTCTCTGGATGGCACGCCTTCTGGACACGGCCGCCGGTGGGCCTGAGAGCCGCGTCGTGGCGGTCGTCTTTCATCTGGCGCTTGCCTATCTCGTCATTGCCGTCGGGTCGCGCATCGTTCGCAACCGGCTTCTTTCGCGGTTGATTACCGCGGTCGCCTGGGGCATGGCGGCGCTTTCGATCCTCAAACTTCTGGATCCGCTCGCCGATGTTCTGAGCAGGACGGCGATCGATGTCGGATCAAGCCGCATCTCGGCGCTCCTGGTCATCAAGACGGTTCTGACGCTGGCAATCGCGCTCTGGTTTGCCTCGACCATCGGCAATTATCTCGACGGACGGGTTCAGCGATCCCAGGAACTGACGCCGACGCTCCGCGTGCTGATCGGCAAATTCTTGAAGATTGGCTTGATCCTCGTCTCTCTTGCGATCTCGCTGGCGTCAGTCGGCGTCGATCTGACCGCGCTGACGGTGCTGTCGGGCGCGATCGGCGTCGGGCTGGGTTTCGGGCTTCAGAAGGTCGTCTCGAACTTCATATCGGGGATCATCATCCTGACGGATCGCTCGATCAAGCCGGGTGATACCATCTCCCTCGGCGAAACCTTCGGCTGGATTCGCGAACTCAGGGCCCGCTTCGTGTCCGTCGTCACCCGCGACGGGCGGGAATATCTCATCCCGAACGAGGATTTCATCACCAATCAGGTGATCAATTGGTCCTTCTCCAACGAACTGGTCCGGATCGATGTCGAGTTCGGCGTATCCTACGATTCGGATCCGCATCAGGTCATCGAGATCGCCAAGGCCGCGACCGTGACGGTAGACCGGGTTGTCGCCCATCGAGGGGTGGTCTGCTGGATGACCGGTTTCGGCGCATCCTCCATCGACTTCGTCATCCGCTTCTGGATCAGAGACCCTCAGGCGGGCCTCACCAATGTGCGTGGGCAGGTGCTTCTGGCATTGTGGGATGCCTTCAAGGCCGCCGGCGTGAAGATCCCATTTCCCCATCGCGAAATCATTATGCAGACACCAGTTGACGTGCGGCTCGACAGAGCCGATCCCCCAAAGCAAGACTGAACGCTTCGACAAGGCCAAACGCAACGGTGAGGCGAACCGAAGGACCGGATGCAGGGGACACGCCGATGGAGAATGGCAACGACATTCGCTCGGCCAGCGGACCGAAGATTCCGCCGGTGCAGAAGTGGCGCGTGCGGATCGACGGAACCGTCTATGGCCCCTATTCGCGGCCCGAAATCGAGACCTATCTCGCCGAAGGGCGCCTCGACCCTTCGACCGAGATCTATGAGGCGTCGACCGGGACCTGGCAGCCGATTAGCGCGTTCTCGCCTCTCAAGGATCTTATCACCGGCACGCGCGGCGCGGAGGGTTTTGGCGGTCCGAACGCCGAAGTATCTCGTGACTCGAGCGAGGTGGGGCATTGGGTCTTCGCCGGTTTCTGGATTCGCGCGGCTGCGCTCCTGATCGACTCGGTGATCATGGCGATAGGAGGCGGCGTCCTCGGCGCGTTTATTGGCTATGGGCTCGCCGCGGCAGGCTCCCCCGATTCAATCGAACCGATCGCCAATCTCGTCGGCTTCGCCATCGGCCTTCTTTATACCGCGCTTATGCATTCTGGGCCCTGGCAGGCAACCCTTGGCAAACGGGCGGTGGGAATTCGGGTCATCCGTCGTGACGGATATCCTGTCGGGTTCGGCTTGGCGGTCGGCCGCTACTTCGCGACCATTCTTTCCGCCTTCATCTTTTGCATCGGCTACGCCATGGCCGGCTGGACGCGGGAAAAGCGCGCCCTGCACGACATGATCTGTTCGACGCGGGTGATCTATGGCCGCCTGTGATTGTGGAGCGCCACTGACGGTCTGTCCACCGGCCGCTTCGACGAAGACGCGCTGATTCCCGAATTGGAACCCCTCGCGGTCTGAAAGCGCCTGACCGGGCGGCATCAGGGCTCATAATCCATTCCCATCTGTCCAATGGAGGCGAAGGCGTGTAGCGAGCCTTCCCGCAGACGCATGCTCGTCGGAGCCGGAGAAAGCCATGTTTTTCTACCTCGCCAAGATCGGCTGGTTCCTTCTACAGCCGCTCGTGGCGGTGATCGCGATCGCGGCCCTTGGATGGATCGCCATGCGGCTAGGATTTGGCCGCCTGGGCGGCGCCATGACGCTCCTCGCAGCGGTGATCCTGGTGCTTGTCAGTCTCTCCCCGCTCGGTCTCGTCATGACGGCTGCGCTGGAGAATCGCTTTCCGCGCCCAAACGTGATGCCCGAGAATGTGGCGGGTATCATCGTTCTGGGCGGGTCCTTCGATACGCGGGTCGCGCGCACGCGCGGTGTGGTCGAACTCAACGAAGCCGCAGACCGGGTCACGACGGCTTTAGCGCTAGCGCGCATGTATCCCGAAGCAACGCTGCTCTTTTCAGGCGGCGTCGCGGCGGCCTTTTCGGACGATGTTCCCGAGACCCAGTCCGCCGAGGCCTTTTATCTGTCCATGGGCCTGGACCCGAACAGATTGAAATTGGATGCGAGAGCGCGGGACACCTTCGAGAATGCGAAATACTCCCTCGAACTCGCCGATCCCAAACAAGGTGAAACCTGGCTCCTTATCACCTCCGCCTATCACATGCCGCGCGCCGTCGGTTGTTTTCGCACCGTCGGCTTCGACGTCACGCCCTATCCCGTCGATTATCGGACCCCTGGAGGGGCAGAGGTCTGGCGTCCTTCGACGGCGACGACCCGCAATCTGGAGAAGGTCCATTTCGCACTTCGGGAGTATCTCGGTCTCGCGGCCTATTGGTTTGTGGGGCGAATTGATTCTCTGATCCCAGCGCCGTAAGAGTCCGCGGCGGCTTGATCGTCGTCAATGCTCGGTGCAGGAGCATCGCCCTCGGGCGGAAGGGCAAGGCGGTAGATGCCCTTGAAGGCCTCCGGATCGACGATCTGTCCCTTCCGTTGAATGACGATGCGCCCTTCTTTGGCGAGGCGCACGGCTTCTCGGCGGATCGGTTTCATGAGGTGCCGCCAGATGGTCTCGTCCTTGCCGCCCAAAGACCGCGCGACTTCGGAGGGACAGACGCTCTTCTCCAAGCCTCGCTTCGCGCAGGCTCCAAGAATGGCTTCTCTCAGATCGCTCGGTGAGATTCTGACCGTTGAGCCGACTGTCATGACACTGTCCGAGGTCTGGAGGATTCCCGTTCGGCATTCTTCCCACGCAGCATCTGCACAGCCGGCGATCGGAACTGCCGATTCGCGATTATGAGAACGACCAGGAGAGTCGAAGCCACCAGATACAGAGGGCCAAGAAACCAGCCGAGATAGGCGAGGGCGAAAAAAATCGCCCGCAGCCCCGAATTGAAATGGCGCCCGGCGATGACGTTCATGCTGATCGCCCGCTCCAAGGCGTCGTCGGCGCCACTGGGATCGCGCTCCGCTTCGCTGCGCATTGGCATCGCGCCGAGCAGAATCGCTCCATAATTGAAGAGACGATAGGACCAGCCGAATTTAAAGAAGCTATAGGCGAAGATGACGACGAGGCCGAGAAGCTTGGCCTCGACCAGGGGCGCATCAAGCGTCCCGCTGACCGAAATCTCGGCCGAGATTTCCGCGATCACATCGGCCGAACCGAGCAAAGCGAAGCAGCCGCCAATGGCAAAGATCGAGGTGGAGGCAAAGAAGCCCGTTCCTTGTTGCAGGCTCGCCATCACCGCCGTGTCGATCATGCGAAGATCGCGGGAGAGAGCGACGCGCATCCACCGCTCACGCTCGCGGTTCATCTGGGCCGAGAGCCCATGCTGGGCGAAACGGCTCTTCTCAGTGATCCAGTTGTAGATCACCCAAACCCCGAGGAAGAAGGCGAGGGCGGCGAAGTCTGTCGTTTCGATCGTCATCGGCGCGATGGACGTGTCTCCCGGTTCGAAGGCGAAGGATCCCCGCCGTCCACGTTTTTTGCCCGATCGCAGCGTCCTGGTGAAGCCGCCTTCTACACGATGGGCTCGCCCAGAGGGCGGCTTGACGCGGGGCCTCGCAATATGTTTGTCCGGCCGCCTCAGGCTGGCGAAAGCCGTTCCACGTAATCAATCGTGAACGTGTCCTGAAGGGGGCTTGCTGCCCCGATGATTAATAGCTAATTAACGCACGCCGAGCCGATGGGGGGATACGTTGGGCTCGACGCAGTGCCATAGCATCAGGGGCTATCATCTCAATGGACGACAGCGTGCGCAGCTCTTGCTGGGGCGTGACCCTTTGGACGGTCGCGATCTTCTCGGCGCTTCTCGCGGTGGGTTTCCTCTTTGCAGGCGCAGAGCCTGTATCGGTTGCTATCGCGGCCAGCTAACGATCGCCGGGCCTTTCCGAGTCCGGGTCCAGGAGACCGATGGTGTCTGGTGCCTCTTGCGGCGTCCGGCCCGTCGCTCAGCTTCATCTCAGATCGATCTCAGATTAGCATCACTGACCAGTCTGCATGAGTGCCATTCGCAGCGAGCTACCGCTCGCTCGAAGCGTGGTTGTCGAATGACATCGTGGAGGGTCTGCATCCGCGGCCGTGTCGCCGCGGAGTTCGGCTCAGGGCATATGAGCCCGCGATGACGCTGCATCTGCTTAAGCTTTGCGTCGGCGCCGAGACAGTCGAGGATCTGGAAGCGTTCGTCGCCGCCCGGATGGCGAGCGCTCAGACACCCTATACCTGGCATCAGACCCGAATGGTTCCGAAGCGCCGCGACGAATTGATCGCGGGCGGCTCGCTTTATTGGGTCTTCAAGGGGCAGGTTGCGGCGCGGCAGAAGCTCATCGATATCGAGCCTTTTACTGACGAGGCCGGCATTTCACGGTGCAGGCTGGTTCTCGATCCGACCATCGTGCGAACCCGTCGCCAGCCACGCCGGGCTTTTCAAGGCTGGCGCTATCTCAGGCCGGAAGACGCGCCGGACGATGTCGTGAGCACGACTGTCGAGGATGGTCTCCCGGACGATCTGCGGGAAGCTCTCGAACATGCCGGCATTCTCTGATCCGCGCTGACCGGTCGATCAAAAAACGGCCCCGAAACTCGGAGCCGTTCTGGAATGATCGGTTGTTGGCAACATTCGCGTTCTTCAGCGATTCTGACCGGGACTTCCAAGACGCATGGAGACCGCCCGCACGCCGGAGGTGTTCCAGGCGACGATCCGCGTATGGCAGGTCGGATGGGATGCACGCCAGGCGCGCGACCCATGGGCGAGGAGCAGGTCCACCAACTCCTTCGGATTGAGCTTGGACCGTCCGGCACGGGCCTCGCGCAGCGTGCTCAGAGCATGGACGTTTCCGGTGGCGCGCTGCTGACTGGCGAGCGGTGTGTCGAGTGACATGGTCTGGCGATCCCTTCCGAATACTCAACCTGGCGGGCGGGAATGGATGTTTGGGCGATGTGGCTCTTTGCTACCGTCAGTTGGCGACGGCGTAGCAGGAGAAGTTTGCTCGCTTGAGCGCCGCGCAGGCGCTCCAGGCCTGATCCTTCGACTGGAAGCCGGCGAAGCGGGCACGATGGAGGGTTTCGGAGCCGGAACTCACCGGTTCCGTGAAAGGCTGGGCCGAGCGCAGTGCTGAAACTTTTGACTGGGCCTTGCGCAACAGGTCGAGCGATGTGGACGCGCTCGGGGTCGCTGCGATTTGGACGACCCAAGGCGAAACCGGTGTCGCGGCGGCTTTGATCGATCCGGTGAAAGTGGGATCAATGTTCCGATTGCCCGGGATCGGTGCCGGCGGCATCAAGGCGTTGCTGCTCGCGGCCGGCAGAACCAGATTCTGGCGCGGCTTGTCGTCGACGAGAGCGGCGCGCAGCGCCTCGCGGCCACGGACCGGGCGCGCAGTGGGGGCGGGCAGCGCCGCGACGTCCCGTGCGATCGAGGTATCATAGGCCATTTCGATGCGCTCGTCGGCGGACATGACTCGCGTCGGGCGTCCATCCGGCACCGGACCGGTGCGCGGCAGGTCGGACGCTGCGACCTGGGTAAGTCCGGCGGCGGTGTTCGGACGCGTCGCGATCAACGCTCCGCCGTCTCGCGTACTGGCCTTGGGGAGCGTGCGCTGGAGAAGCTCGATCATATGATCGTCGCGTGAACGTCCGGTCCGCCCGCCCATGACCACCGCCACCAAGCTCTTGCCATCTCGTTTGATTGAGGTGACCAGATTGAAGCCGGAGGCGTTGATATAGCCGGTCTTGATGCCGTCGACGCCGTCCATGCGGCCAAGGACCCGGTTGTGATTGCCTAGGCGCCGCCCGCGGAAACTGTAGGAGCGCGTCGAGAAGAACTTGTAATATTGCGGGAAGTGTTCGCGCAATGCGAGACCCAGCTTGGCCTGGTCGCGCGCCGTCGTACGCTGCTCGCTGTTCGGCAGCCCGTTGGCGTTGCGATAGGTCGTCCGGGTCATTCCGAGGCGATGGGCGGTTCGCGTCATCATCTCGGCAAAAGCCGATTCCGACCCGGCCAGATATTCGGCAAGCGTCACCGAGGCGTCATTGGCCGAGCGGGTGATCAAGGAGAAGATCGCCTCTTCCACCTTCAGCTTGGCACCAGCCGGTAGCCCTAGCTTCGTGGGCGGACGGCCAGCCGCATAGCGCGAGACGGGCATGTCATCTGACAGCTTGATCCGCCCTTTGCTGAGCGCATCGAAGGTCAGATAGAGCGTCATCATCTTGGTCAGCGAGGCCGGATAGCGGTACTCGTCGGCACGATCCTCATATAGGACCTGACCATTGTTGGCATCGATCACGAAGCCCGCATAGCGGGAATTCGCCTCGGCATGAGCTGTGTGGATCATCAGGGCGCCGACTCCGATCGCGACGGCTGCGACCGTCCGAGCCCTGCCGAAAGTTGCACGCATACTCGAAAACACGTTTCGCACGCTTGGTATCCTCGATTCATGAGGACGGGGCCCGCACCCGAAAGGCTTTTCGGCAAAGACTTCGAGCGGACAAAGGCATCCCGATCATGAGGCGAGACTATCCTCGACGGCCTTACCAATCCGTTTATGGTTGCTGATAGGTTCTTGGCTTTGTGAGACTTCGTGATGTCGCGTCATCGAAAGCGCAATCGATCCTGGCCGTGATTGGCGCTGCGCCGAGGCCCCTGAGTCCGCCCAGGCATCGAACGTAGGCATCATGGGCGCCCCGACGAAAGTCGACCTCTCGAATCGATGATTTCCCAAGGCCACTCTTGAATTTTTGTGCAGTGCAATATAAGTGTTGGTCAAGACGGCGGGTGAGGGTTTTGCACCCTTTGCGAGCGGTCGTATCGCGGGAGAAGAACTTCGGCGGCGGCAGGCTCCAGCATAGACTGCGCAAAGCTTGATCGCGATGAAAATGCGCGCGCCCGACGGCCGATCGAGCATTGAGATCGAAGACACACAGTCCGACAAAGGAGTCGATCATGAATTTCTACGACGACGCGACCAAGATGACCAAGGAAACGATGGACAACACGCTGAAGTCCTTCGCCGCCGTGACCAAGGGTTTCCAGCAGATTGCCACGGAGACCTCGGACTTCACCAAGCACTCCTATGAGCTCCAGGCTTCCATGTTCGAGAAGCTGATGCAGGCGAAGTCGCTCGACAAGACGATCGAGATCCAGACCGAATACGCCAAGACCGCCTATCAGGACTTCATCGCCCAGGCGACGAAGATGAACGAACTCTACGCCGACATCGCCAAGGAAGCCTATAAGCCCTACGAGGCCACGGCCAAGATGGCGAAGGAAAAGGCCGAAGAGACCACCCAGCAGGTCTATGACAACGCTCAGTCCTACGCCGAGCAGGCTGCCTGATTATCGAATGGCGAGACAGCTGGTGGATTGAGAGGTCCGGTTGCCCTTCTTCGAGGCTGGGGGACTGATCACGACGGTGTCCTGGCTGCTCTCGCCTTGTCGCGCCTGTCATGGTGCTAAGCGACAGACTGAACATAAATGTGGTGGCTCGGGGCTCTCAGGCCCCGGGCCATTTTGCTTCTCAAGAGATGCCTTGCGCTTGGGTGGTCGCGTCGGACCTCAACAGGTGCCTCGGGCAAGCTCCCGACGAGAGGCATCACGAATGCCGTTCCGGTCGGCTCAGGCAGCCGGACAAATAATACGGGTTCCGGTCGACCCTTGTCCGACTGGCTGAAACGCTGCTGGTATCAGCCGAAGAACTCGTCAGCCGGTGAGGCGGGCTGACGTGATCTTCGATGAGATCGGTTTGTCGCGGCACGCTTAGAGAGATGTGGACGATTGGCTCGATCCTCGCCACATGGAGTGTCGGATGAGCTTGGTCGGCGCTTTCAGTCGTTGCCTCGTTCGTCTCGACGTCGAGCCCGTCGCGAAGCTGAATTCCGACATTCAAGCCCTTGCGCGCTTCCGGGTCTCGTCCACAATATAGAAGAGGCGGGTTGATGAGCCCTGTCTGGAGCCGACGGAAGGATTGGCATTTTGTCGCGCGCGGGGTCGCACTTTAATCCGCGGCGACAAACCATACATGTGGATCGATGAGCAGACCGCTAGAACCCCTTGTGACATCGACAGAATTCGCCGGACTGAGCGCTGCCCGCTCTCAGGCGGGTCGCGGCGACAAGGACGACGGACCAGGGACGTCCGTCATCACGCGAACGAAACCGAAATTGCAGCGCCCGAGTCTTTACAGGGTGCTGCTTCTGAACGACGATTACACCCCGATGGAGTTCGTCATCCATGTGCTCGAACGGTTCTTCCAGAAGGACCGTGATGCAGCCACGAGGATCATGCTGCATGTGCATAATCATGGCGTCGGCGAATGTGGCGTGTTCACATACGAAGTGGCGGAGACCAAAGTCACGCAGGTCATGGATTTCGCTCGTCAGCACCAGCATCCGCTGCAATGCGTGATGGAAAAGAATTGAGGTGAAGCTTGCCGACATTTTCTGAAAGCCTGGAGAAATCGCTTCATCAAGCGCTGACCTTCGCGAACGAGCGCCACCAGGAATTTGCGACGCTCGAACATCTTCTGCTCGCTCTCGTCGACGATAAGGATGCTGCAGCCGTGATGCGGGGCTGCAACGTCGATTTGACGCTGCTGCGTAGCAATCTTCTCTCTTACATTGACAACGAACTCTCGAACCTCGTGACCGGACATCACGAGGATTCCAAGCCGACGGCCGGATTCCATCGTGTGATCCAGCGCGCCGTCATCCATGTCCAATCGTCGGGACGCGAGGAGGTCACGGGCGCCAATGTGCTCGTCGCCATCTTTGCCGAGCGCGAGAGCCATGCCGCCTATTTCCTGCAGGAGCAGGAGATGACGCGGTACGATGCGGTGAATTTCATTTCTCATGGCATCGCCAAGCGACCGGGGGCCTCGGAAAGCCGTCCGCTGCGGGGCGTCGAAGAGGACCAATCGACGGTGGGCCAGGAAGACGAGGGTAAGCGCAAGACGCCGCAGGATGCCCTGACGGCCTATTGCATTAATCTTAACGATAAGGCTCGGATCGGGAAGATCGATCCGCTCATCGGCCGCGCCGACGAGATCAACCGGACGATCCAGGTCCTGTGCCGCCGCTCGAAGAACAATCCGCTTTATGTGGGCGATCCCGGTGTCGGAAAGACGGCGATCGCCGAGGGCCTTGCCAAGCGGATCATCGATGGCGACGTGCCCGACGTTCTGTCCGATGCGACGATCTTCTCGCTCGACATGGGGACGCTGCTCGCGGGCACGCGCTATCGCGGCGATTTCGAAGAGCGGCTGAAGCAGGTCGTGAAAGAGCTCGAAGAGTATCCGGGCGCCGTCCTCTTCATCGACGAGATTCACACCGTGATCGGCGCGGGCGCCACCTCGGGCGGCGCGATGGACGCCTCGAACCTTCTGAAGCCGGCTCTCTCGTCAGGCGCGATCCGTTGCATCGGATCGACGACCTATAAGGAGTATCGCCAGTTCTTCGAGAAGGATCGGGCCCTCGTCCGTCGTTTCCAGAAGATCGACGTGAACGAGCCCTCGGTCGAGGACGCGATCTCGATCCTCAAGGGTCTGAAGCCCTATTTCGAGGACTTCCACAAGGTGAAGTTCACCAATGACGCGATCAAGTCGGCGGTCGAGCTCTCCTCGCGCTACATCAACGACCGGAAGCTGCCGGACAAGGCGATCGACGTGATCGACGAGACTGGCGCGTCGCAGATGCTTCTCGCCGAATCCAAGCGCAAAAAGCAGATCGGTGTGAAGGAGATCGAGGCGACCATCGCCACCATGGCGCGCATTCCGCCGAAATCGGTGTCGAAGGACGACGAGGAGGTTCTGTCCAACCTGGAGACTCAGCTGAAGCGCGTGGTCTATGGTCAGGATCAGGCGATCGAAGCGCTGTCCTCGGCGATCAAGCTGTCGCGTGCCGGCCTTCGCGAGCCGGATAAGCCAATCGGTTCCTATCTCTTCTCCGGCCCGACCGGCGTCGGCAAGACCGAGGTCGCCAAGCAGCTCGCCTCCACCCTCGGCGTCGAGATGCTGCGATTCGACATGTCGGAATATATGGAACGCCATACGGTCTCGCGGCTCATCGGCGCGCCTCCGGGCTATGTCGGTTTCGATCAGGGCGGCCTTCTGACGGACGGCGTCGATCAGCATCCCCATTGCGTGCTTCTTCTCGACGAGATCGAGAAGGCGCATCCGGATCTGTTCAACATCCTTCTCCAGGTCATGGATCATGGCCGGCTGACGGATCACAACGGCAAACAGATCAACTTCCGCAATGTGATCCTGATCATGACCACCAATGCGGGCGCGGCCGAAATGGCGAAGGCCGCGATCGGCTTCGGCTCGGCCCGCCGCACGGGTGCGGATGAAGAGGCCATCAACCGAATGTTCACGCCGGAATTCCGGAACCGTCTGGACGCGATCATTCCGTTCGGCGCGCTTCCGACACCGGTCATCCATCAGGTCGTCGAGAAGTTCGTCATGCAGCTGGAGGCTCAGCTGTCCGAGCGCGGTGTGATCTTCGAGCTTTCGCCGGATGCGATTTCCTGGCTCGCCGAGAAGGGCTATGACGAGCATATGGGCGCCCGTCCGCTCGGCCGTGTCATTCAGGAGCATATCAAGAAGCCCCTGGCGGACGAGGTGCTTTTCGGAAAGCTGAAACGCGGTGGCACGGTGAAAGTGACGGTCGTGGAAAGCGAGACGGGTGCGAAGTCGCTCTCTCTCGAATCGATCCCGGACGAGCCGCCGGCCAAGCCCAAAAAGGCCGAGCGCAAGCGCGATCTCGTTGCAGCGGACGGGTCGGATATCGACGACGAGCCGGATGAGATCGATGACGAGGCCGACGATCAGTCTGGGCCAAGCGCGAATGGAGACGGTCGCAGATCGCGAAGCGTTCCAAGCGTTCCGCCCAAGGGCTGAGATCGATCGCATCTTCGGCTCGAAGCCGGATATGTCCGGCCTCGGGCCGTGAGAGAATGGGCCGCCCCTGAGCGGCCCTTTTTCTTGGGCGCGTCCTCGTCAAAAATCGACCGCGGAAGACGCTGGCGAAAGGGCTTTCGTTCTGATCGCTGGCGACGCCATCCGCCGGAATGGCGTGTCAGTTCGCCTTGGAGAAGTGAACGCTGTTGAAAGAAGGTATGGCCGATCGCCGGACCGGCTTTCTTATCTTCACCATTTGCAGTCGGCGCAGCACTCGTCGATAAGCTCGGCCTATGGTCACCTCCGACGACTCGATCGATCAAGCCGCTTCGCAGGGCGAGCGGTTCACTTGGTTTCTGCGCGGCATGCGCGGACTCGTTTCCGCGCCGGCACTCATCCTGATGTCGGCCTTTCTTGGCTTTGCCGGTCTGTGTCGCGAGGCGGGAATCACTTGGATCGAGGCCAGCTTTCTCACGCTAACCGTCTGGGCGCTGCCCGCGCAGATCATCATTCTAGGGGCCGTGGTCGCCGGGGCTTCGCTCCCGGCCGCCGCTTTCGCGGTCACGCTCTCGTCCGTTCGGCTGATGCCGATGGTGGTCGCGCTGATGCCGGAGCTGCGGGGGGCGCAAAGCCGAAAGGGCACGCTCCTTTTTCTGTCGCATTTTGTTGCCGTCACCAGCTGGGTCTTTGCCATGGAGCGGCTCAGATCTGTCCCACGCAATTGCCGGACAAGTTATTACGCCGGCTTCGCGGTCCCGTTGACGCTTATCAACACGGTGATTGTCGCCATCGTCTTCAACCTGATGGACGAGCTCCCGGCCATGGCGACGGGCGCGTTGGCTTTTTTGACACCCGTCTATTTCCTCTGCTCGCTCTATGGCTCGGCGCGCGAGACCTCCGGCCGTATGGCTTTGGGGAGCGGTATGTTGGCGCTGCCGATCGGCCACTGGCTGGCGCCGGGCTTCGAACTGCTCGTTGCCGGCCTTCTTGGCGGCGTGGTCGCTTATCTCTTAGGGCGCGCGATCGATGGGCGGCGCGTGGCATGATCTCCGATCTGAGCTTTCACGGCATCGCGGCGTCCTGGTGGCCCTTTGCCTTCATCCTTCTGGCGGGTTGGCTGCCCACCGATATCTGGCGCTATCTGGGCGTCCTGACTTCGGGCCAACTCGACGAACATTCGCCGCTCGCCGCGATTTCGCGAACGGTCGCCACGGCTCTCGTCTCGGCCGTGATCGGACAGCTCGTCTTTTATCCGACCGGTGCCATGGCCGATTTTTCCCTACCGGTCAGACTCGGCGCGCTTGGCCTCGGCTTCGTCGCCTATCTGACATGCGGCCGCCGGGTCCTTGTCGGCATCCTGACGGCGGAAGCAATTCTGTTTGCAGGGACCTTTTTCTCCTGAAAGCAGACATCGGCACGTCACCATTCCTTGCCGCCGGGCCTTCTCTGCCGAGAAAGTGACGCTCAACCACTCCCGACTAGGCGATTGTTTCTTATGTTGGCGTCATGGGCTATACCCGCTGAGCTTTGCTCGAAGGAGACGACATGAGCCAGGTGCCACTCGACAATCGCGATCCGATCAAGAGCTGCGATCCGATCTGGGCCGGCATTCGCCGCGAGGCGGGCGAAATGGCAGAGACCGAGCCCGACCTTGCGGGTTTCGTCTATTCCACCGTTCTCAATCAGCGATCCTTTGAGGCGGCGCTCTCCCATAGGATCGCCCAACGGCTCGATCACCCGGATGTGCCGGCCCACATGATTGTCCAGGCCTTCGAAGCCATGTTCCGGGCCGATGGGCAGGTCGCCTCGATCGTGCGCACTGATATTCAAGCGGTCTATGACCGGGACCCGGCAACCGAGCGCTATATCGAGCCGCTGCTTTACTACAAAGGCTTCCACGCCATCGAGACGCATCGGCTCGCTCATTGGCTATGGAACAATGGTCGTCGGGACTTCGCTCTCTTCTTGCAGTCGCGGTCGTCCTCTGTGTTCCAGACCGATATCCACCCGGCGGCCCGTATCGGCCGTGGGATGTTCCTCGATCATGCGACCGGTCTCGTCGTGGGCTTCACGGCGGTGATCGACGATGATGTGTCGATCCTTCAGGACGTAACGCTCGGCGGCACTGGCAAGGAGTTCGGGGATCGGCATCCCAAGATCGGCAAGGGTGTCCTGGTCGGGGCAGGAGCCAAAGTTTTGGGCAATATCCGGATTGGGGATTGCTCCAAGATCGCCGCCGGATCGGTTGTCTTGAAAGAGGTGCCCCCCTATTCAACGGTGGCTGGGGTGCCTGCCAAGGTGATCGCGACCAATGAGGGCTGCGCTGAGCCATCACGGCAAATGGACCAGGGTTTGGAGCGCTGAGCTTCGTCGAACCCACCGGCATCCACAACCAACCACATGCCCGCAGCCGGCGATCTGGTGTTCCGGCCAGGAATCGTTTGCCTTGCGGGGAAAGCGCCTAGCTATGGGCGAAACCAATTCACGAGGGACAGGACGTGAAGCCTGACGAGATCCGCAAACTCGACGCATATCTGAAACGGACCTTCAAAGGGGTCGATATCCAGGTCCGTACTCTGCCCAAGAAGGGCGATACGGCGGAGGTCTACGTCAATGACGAATTCGTCGGGACTTTGTCGAAGGATACCGAGGAGGGTGAGCTATCTTACCACCTCACCATGACGATCCTCGATATCGACCTCGAATAGTATTGAGGCTCGGTCGAGAAATCTTCGGTTCGAGACGGCGATGACAAAAAGGGCTTACCGCTTTTCGGCGGTAGGCCCTTTTTGGTTTCGGGTGTGCAGTTTCGCGAATTAGCGAAGGCTGCCGACGAGGAGCGAGCGATCGTCAGAGATGCCGACCCATTCGCCTGCGTTTCGCTCGGACTGGCGCTTCAAATAGAGATACTCGGTCTCGTACCAGGGCCGCACCTGATCGGCGAGATTGTCGAGGATCATGTCACCCTTGTCGGTGCGCACCGTCAGAACGGCGTGGCCCTCGCCATTCGACTGCAGCACCACGGTGATGAGAAGGGCGGAAGTCGGGAAACCCGCCTGCTGCAGCATATATTGCTTCAAGAGAACATAATCTTCGCAGTCGCCTTCGCTTGTCGGATAAGACCAGACATCGGCTTTGCCGTGGATTGCCATGTCCTCGCGCGGGAAGATGCTCGAATTCACCGCATTGTTGACCTCGACCAGCGTCTTCCAGTTAGCGCCGGTCAGCGGTACGGCGTTGGAGACACGCTGGGGTTGGCATGCGGCCCGATAGCGCTGGCAGAACTCGTAATGACCGATGGGCTGCGATGTCGTACCCGTCGTGACCATGGAAGCCGTGCGTGCCGAAGCCGCTCCGGTCAGAGCCAGGCTAGCGAAAGCTGCGAGAGCAGCAATGCCGAAAGTTGCTGTGCGGTTCATTGGTGATCTCCCCGTTGTTGAGAAGACGATGCGCCGCGATCCTTTGCTTTCGAACCAAATTGCACGAATGCATTTGAGTAAAAATGTCCGTATTCCCCGATCGTCATCAGAAAGAATTTGAAGATACTTTAGTTCGGATTGTCAGTGCGCCGACTACGCGGCGTTTACCAAATTGGCTGATCCAAGTTCGATTGAGCGGAAGTAATTGAAATCAAAGCATTTTCGAAAAATCAGCATGGTCAATGTTGTATGACCGTAAGCCTATAAAATAATGCGATGTATCGGATGGTTGCTTGGCGAGACGGTTTCGGTCGTAGTATTGCGACCGTCCCCGCCTCATGGTCGTCTCGACGACGCGTCTTTTGCTCGGGTCGTGGTTTGCCATTGATCACCGCAATCGCAACAATTCTAACCGATGATCGATCCGCGATCCGCCAAACGGATTTTTCGTTCGCCCGCCATGGGCCTCGAACGGCTCCCCGATCGGCTAGTGTCGTGATATGCCGCCTATCGATCGAATTCATGCTGCCGCCGCGCGATTCAGTTGGGCAGTGTGAGAGCGCAACTGGCGAACCCGCCTGATTTTGATACGTCCCCTCGAAGCAGTCGGGCGCATATCTGACGAGAAAGAGTGGTATGAAGAAGAAACCCATCGGCCAGACCGGGCTCGAAGTGACCGCGATCGGCTTTGGTGCCTCCGGCCTCGGCAATATGCCGGATACCTACGGTTACGAGGTTGGCGAAGAGCGGGCGCGCGAGACGATCCATGCCATTTTCGATGGTGAGGCCAATCTTCTCGATACCGCGCGCGCCTATGGCTTCGGCCGGTCGGAAGCGCGGATCGGCGCAGTGATCCGCGAACGCGGCGGCAAGATTCCCGAGGGTTTCGTTCTATCCACCAAGCTCGATCGCGACATGGAGACCGGCCGTTTCGATGCCGCGCGGGTTCGCCAGTCGATCGAAGAGAGCCTGACGGCCTTGGGCCTCGACAAGGTTCAGCTTCTCCATCTCCACGATCCCGAATATGCCCGCGACCTGACCGAGATCACGAAGGAAGGCGGCGCTTTCGACGAACTCTTCAAGCTGAAGGAGGAGGGGATCGCGGATGCGGTCGGCCTTGCCATGGGCCGGATCGATCTGATGTTTCCGCTTTTGAAGGAGAGGCCCTTCGATGCGTTGATCAGCCATAATCGGTTTACGCTGCTCAACCGCTCGGCCTCAAAGATGTTCGATTATGCCTATGAGAACGGGATCGCGATTTTGAACGCGGCCCCCTATGCGGGCGGCGTCCTCGCCAAGGGCAGCGCCGAGATGCCGCGCGTGACCTATCAGGAGGCAAGCGACGAAGCTCTGGAGCCGGTTCGCCGCGTCGAGACGACCTGCGCCCGCCATGGGGTCGCGCCAGGTGCGGCGGCACTTCAGTTTTCCATGGACGATCCGCGCATCGCCTCGACCATCATCGGCGTGTCCAAGGCGGAACGGGTGCGGCAGACCGTGGATTGGGCGTCTGCGTCGATTCCAAGCGATGTGTGGAGTGAGCTCAAGGACCTTCCGTTCTCGAACGAGGACCCGGAAGCCGATCGCGAATATCGGCCGGGTTGATCCTTCGAACGGTCACGGCCGAGCCCCGCAAGAACAAGGCGATGGCGCGAGGAAGCAGGCGTCAATCAGGGAGATGATCGTTCATGACTGCCAAGACCTGGAGGGATGCGCCGGCGATCGAAGCGGAAGCCTTTGTCGAAGCCGTCCTCGCTCTACCGCAGGACCGGCGGCGCATCGTCGCCGTCGCCGGTTCGCCGGGGTCGGGCAAGAGCACTTTCGCCGATTGGCTCTGCGACGAGCTTCTCCGCCATCGGCCAGGCGAGGTCGCGGTCCTGCCGATGGACGGCTTTCACTATGATGACATGGTCTTGAATGCGCGGGGGCACCGGCCGCGCAAAGGCGCGCCGCATACCTTTGATGCTGGCGGTCTGAAGATCATGCTCGACCGCCTTTCGAGCGACGCGGAGGACGAGGTTGCGGTGCCGGTGTTCGATCGGTCGATCGAGATCGCAAGGGCCGGGGCTCGGATCATTCCGCGAAGCGCCCGCACGATCATCTTCGAGGGCAATTATCTGCTTCTCGACGATCCACGCTGGGCGCCATTGCGCTCCCGCTTCGACCTCTCCGCAATATTGGACGTGCCGGAGGCGGAGTTGCGCCGGCGATTGACCGAGCGCTGGATCGGCTATGGCCTTGCCGGCGACGTTTTGACGGAGAAGCTGGAAGGCAACGATTTCCCCAACATGCGCCTCGTCTTGGAGCAGAGCGTCGCGCCCGACCTGCGGATTGTCTTCGAGCCGGCCTGAGCCGCGCGACCTCGCGCCTTCGTGGCCGCTCGTCGCGGATATCGGTTGTCTCGAGAGGCGAGAGGCCGATACAGGCGCCATCTTGTGCGGTGCGAAGTCGGCAACAAATAGGGGGCCAATGATTTCGACCGAAGCGGCCTTCGGCCAGCGGTTCGCGCACCGACCGGTCATCGACGCGGCACGCCAATGTCATAAATATCTGAAGGAGATAGAACATGCCAACAGTTGCCGTCATCAACGGTTCGCTTCGCCGCGATTCGATCCATCGCAAGCTTGTCGAAAGCCTGGCGAAGCTCGCGGGCGACCGTCTGACCTTCCATTTCGTCGAGATCGGCGATCTGCCGCTCTATAATGACGATCTGTGGCCCGAGCCGCCGACATCTGTCCTTCGCATGAAGCGCGAGGTGGAACTCGCCGACGCGGTGCTTTTCGCCTCGCCGGAATATAACCGCTCCTTCTCGCCGGCTCTGAAGAATGCCATCGATTGGGGCACGCGGCCCTATGGCAAGAACAGTTGGCGCGCCAAGCCGGCCACGGTGGTCAGCGCAAGCCCCGGCGCGATCGGCGGCGCGGCTGGCCAGCAGTCCCTTCGCGCTCTCCTGACCGTGGTCGACACCGTTTTGATGGGGCAGCCGGAGATTTATTTCAGCTACAAGGCCGAGGCCTTCGACGAAGCCGGCAATGTGGTCGACGAAAAGGTAAAGGCCTTTTTCGAGACCTTCCTCGATCGTTTCGCGACCTGGATCGAGCGGACGAAAGAGCCGGTCGTCGATGCCCAGCCCGATTCCCAGAAGATCGCCTGAGATCGACAATGGAGGAATGGCGGTCAGCCCGATCTCAAAAGGCGGACCGCCTCATCCTTGCCGAACAGATAGAGAAGCGTGCGCAGCGCTTCGCCGCGTTCCGACTTCAGATCCGGATCCTGATTGAGCATAAGGCGGGCATCGTCCCGAGCGATCTCCATCAGGTCGGCATGATGTTCGAGCTTGGCGAGGCGGAAGAAGGGCATGCCCGACTGCTGGGTGCCGAGAAGGTCGCCCTCGCCGCGCAGCTTCAAATCCTCTTCCGCAATGCGGAAACCGTCCTCCGTTTCGCGCATGATCTTGAGCCGCGCCTGGGCCGTCTGGCCGAGAGGCGGGCGATAGAGCAGGACGCAGGACGAAGGTTTGTCGCCGCGGCCGACCCGGCCCCGGAGCTGATGAAGTTGGGATAGGCCGAAGCGCTCGGCGTGTTCTATGACGATGATGGACGCGTCCGGCACGTCGACGCCGACCTCGATGACCGTCGTCGCGACGATGATCGCTGTCTCGCCGCTTTTGAAAGTGGCCATCGCGGCGTCCTTGTCCTCGCCGCTCATCCGCCCGTGGACGAGGCCGACCTTGTCGCCGAAGAATTGGCGCAGCACGCCGGCCCGCTCCTCGGCGGCCGTCAGATCGCTCTTCTCCGACTCCTCCACCAAAGGACAGACCCAATAGACCCGGTCGCCCTGTTCGATCGCCGAGCCGATGCGCTGGACAATATTGGGCAGGCGTTCGTCGGGTAGGGCGACCGTGGTGATCGGCTTGCGGCCCGCCGGTTTGCCGGCAAGGCGCGAGACATCCATATCCCCGAAGGCCGCGAGCACCAGCGTTCGTGGAATGGGTGTCGCGGTCATCACCAGAAGATCGGCGCGCTTGCCCTTCTCGGTCAGGGTCAGACGCTGATGGACCCCGAAGCGATGCTGCTCGTCGACCACGACGAGGCCGAGATCGTGATAGTCGACGCCTTCCTGGAAGAGCGCGTGGGTGCCGACGACGATCTGCGTCTCGCCGTTCGCCAAACGCTCCAGCTTTCGCGCTCGCGCCTTGCCGGTGTCGCGACCGGTCAGAAGTTCGAGGTGAAGACCGACCGTTTCGCAAAGCTTCGATAGGCCGAGTGCGTGTTGGCGTGCGAGAATCTCGGTCGGCGCGAGCAGGGCGGACTGGACGCCAGCTTCCGCCGCGCGCGCGATCGCCATCAGCGCGACCACCGTCTTGCCGGCGCCCACATCGCCTTGCAGAAGCCGCAGCATGCGCTCCGGGCTCTTCATGTCCGCGTGGATTTCGGCGATGGCGCTTTCCTGAGCGTGTGTCAGTGAGAAGGGCAGGGCCGATTGCAGCGCGCTGACGAGATGTCCGTCACCGGACAGGCTTCGCCCGGAGAGCGCCCGCATTTTTCGCCGCGACAAAGCGAGCGCCAGCTGGTTTGCCAGGAATTCGTCATAGGCGAGGCGACGCAAGGACGCGCCCGATGGATCGAGATCGATCGCGTCCTGTGGATCGTGAAGCCGCTTCAGGGCGTCCGCGAAACGGGGGAAGGTCTGGCGGGCGACAACGCTTTCGTCGATCCACTCGTCAAGACTGGGCAGGCGGGACAGGGCTTCCGAGATCGCCTTGCGAAGCACCTTGCCCGAGAGCCCGGCGGTCATCGGATAGATCGGCTCGACCAAGGACAATTGCTCTGCCTCGGCGATCGGGGCGACGAAGTCCGGATGGACCATCTGCGCCCGGCCGTTGAACCATTCGACCTTGCCGGAGACGAGCATGGTTTCGCCGATGGGGAGAAGATCTTCCAGCCAACGCGGCTGTGCGCGAAAATAGGTCAGCGCGATCTCGCCCGTCTCGTCCTGGGCGTAGACGCGGTAGGGCGACGTCTTTTGCGCCCGGCCCGGCGGCTGATGGCGATCGATGCGCAAGGTGAGCGTCACGATCGCGCCTTGGCCGGCGGAAAGAACCTCGCTGCGCTTGCGCCGATCGATCAAGCCGCTCGGCAGATGAAACAAAAGGTCGCGCACGCGCACCGTCTGGCCATGGCCGACCAGCAAGGTCTGCAGCAGCCCCGCGAGCTTTGGCCCGACGCCGTCGAGCGAAGTGATGGCGGCAAAAAGAGGATCGAGAACGGTCGGGCGCATGAGCGCGAGGTTTGGCGGGGCGCGGCTTGAAGCGCAAGAGGCTGAACGTCTCGCTTGGCCTCCACTGAAGATGTTGCAACCCGAACACGCTTCGATGACAGGCGTTTGAACGGCCCCATTAACGCTTCATTCACCGTCACCTTGGACCCTCGGGGATGAACGACATGTTGAAAGGGGGACCTCACATGCAAACGATGAAACCCGCACGCGCCACGGCATCTCCGAGCCTCGGCATCGCCGTTGCCTTTCTGATCGCTGGTCTGCCGATCGCCTGGATGATGCTCGGCTGAAAATGACCACCTGCATCCTGTCGTCGCATGTAGGCGGCGCCGGGATGCGCGGTCAGCCTCGAAGGCTGACAGCCGACCAGCCATTTCCTATAAGCGGCCTCAGACAAAGAGGCTTTTCCATGAAAACCGGCATGCAACGCTCGTCGAGCGATCTCGACATCAGGCGCCGCAAGGCGCTGTTCCGCTCCTGGCATCGCGGGACCCGCGAGATGGATCTGGTGCTCGGCCGTTTCGCCGATGCCGAGATCGATCGGCTTACCGATGCCGAGATGGATGTCTATGAAGAGCTGATGCTCGCGCCCGATCCTGAGATTTTCAAATGGGTTTCGGGCGAAAAGCCGGTGCCGGGCAATTACGACACGCCGGTTTTCCGACGCATCCAGGAATTCTATACGCGCTTTGCGTCGGACGAGAGCTGACGGTCTCTCGGCTTTTCCTTGCGCGGGTCAAGTCCCCGCGCGGCGAAGCCGCTGGGCTTATTGGTTTACGGGCCTGAAGGCCATTATTCAGCTTATTTTCGCGATCGAGGGTGCGGTCTTCGCCGAAGCGGCCTCGTTGAGAACCGTCTTTGCCCTTGAACCTGCCGGCCTGACGCCCCAAAGAACAGGCATGGAACGCACGGTCCCCGAAGGACGACATTCATGAGATTGCCCGACGCGCTGAAACGAGCCCTGAAGAAGGGCGGCGGGATCGAGATCGGCAATGTGCTGGACGGCACGGAAGCCTTTCTGATCGCCGAGATCGCGCGCGAGCGCGGCGGAAAGACGCCGATCCTCTACGTCATGCGCGACGGCAACCGCATCGCGGAGGTCGAAGAGGGACTGCGCTTTGTCGCGCCCGATCTTCCGGTCCTGACACTGCCGGCCTGGGATTGTCTGCCCTATGACCGCGTCGGACCGTCCGGCGATGCGGCCGCGCGGCGCTTGTCGGCGATGACGGCGCTGAACGATCTGCGAGCCAACCCGCATCGCGCCGTCATTCTGACCACGGCCAATGCGCTGATCCAGAAAATGCCGCCCGCCAAGCGCCTGGCCGAAGAGGCGATCAACGCCAAGGCCGGTGCGCGGGTGAAGATGGACGACATCGTCACGGCGCTCTCGCGCGGCGGCTTCGAGCGCGTCTCGACCGTGCGCGAGCGCGGCGAATTCGCCGTCAGGGGTGGCATTCTCGATCTTTTCGCGCCGGGTGCCGAGGAGCCTGTGCGGCTCGACTTCTTCGGCGACACGTTGGAGACGATCCGGGCCTTCGACCCGGCGACCCAACGCACGACGGAACAGCGAAAGAGCTTCGAACTCGCTCCGGTTTCGGAAATCTCCTTGACCGAGGAGACGATCAGCCGATTTCGCGGCAATTACGTCAAACGCTTCGGCGCGGCCGAACGGGGCGATGCGCTTTATGCCTCGATCTCGGAAGGCAAGCGCTTTGCCGGCATGGAGCATTGGCTGCCGCTCTTTTACGAAAGCCTCGACACGGTCTTCGACTATGCGAAGGGTTTTCCGATCGTTCTCGACCATCTGACGACGGAGTCGGTCGCCGAGCGCCGAGCCGCGATCGAGGATCATTACGAAGCCCGCAGACGCACAGCCGGCGCGGGGAGCGGTGAAGCGGTCATCTACAATCCGGTCGAGCCGCGCGAACTCTATCTGACCGACGACGAGCTCGCTGGCGAACTCGCCATCGCCGATCCGATCCGCCTGTCGGCCTATGGCGTCAGCGATGCGGCGATGCGGGACGTCTATAATCTCGACGTCACGCGCGGGCGCTCCTTTGCCGCCGAACGCCAGAGCGAGGACGTCAATGTCTTCAAGGCGGCGGTCGACCATATCTCCAACGAGCGGGCCAATGGTCGGCGGGTGATCCTCGCGGCCTGGACCGAAGGCTCGCGCGATCGCCTCACCCAGGTTCTCGAAGAGCAGGGCCTTGGAAACGTCAAACAGGTCGCGAGCCTGAAACAGGCAAACGAGGCGCCGAAGAACCTCGTCGTCACCGCCGTCTTCGGCCTCGAAGCCGGCTTTGAGACACCGGACATGGTCGTCGTCGGCGAGCAGGACATTCTGGGCGACCGTCTGGTGCGGCGCTCCAAGCGCAAGAAGCGCGGTTCGGATTTCATTTCCGAAGTCTCCGGTCTCGATGAGGGCGATATCGTCGTCCATGTGGATCACGGCATCGGGCGCTTCGTCGGCCTGAAGCAGATCGAGGCGGCGGGCGCGCCCCATGACTGTCTCGAACTGCGCTATGCCAATGACGATCGGCTGTTTCTCCCCGTCGAGAATATCGAACTCCTGTCGCGCTATGGCGGGGAGGGGACGGAAGCCGTTCTCGACAAGCTCGGCGGCGGCGCCTGGCAAGCGCGCAAGGCCAAGCTGAAGAAGCGCCTTCTCGACATGGCCGACGGGTTGATCCGCATTGCGGCGGAACGCCATATGCGCGGCGCGCCCAAGCTCGCCCCGCCCGAAGGCCTCTACGACGAGTTCGCTGCCCGTTTCCCGTACGAGGAGACGGAAGACCAGATGAACGCCATCGATGCCGTGGTCGACGATCTCTCGGCCGGGCGGCCCATGGATCGGCTGGTCTGCGGCGATGTCGGTTTCGGCAAGACCGAAGTGGCACTGCGCGCCGCCTTCGTCGCGGCGATGAATGGCTTGCAGGTGGCGGTCGTCGTGCCGACGACGCTCCTTGCCCGGCAGCATTTCAAGACCTTCTTCGAGCGCTTTCGCGGCCTGCCGCTCAATGTCGCCCAGGCCTCGCGCCTCGTCACCGCGAAGGAACTTCAGGCGACGAAGAAGGGCATCGCCGACGGAACCGTCGATATCGTCGTTGGCACTCATGCCCTTCTCGGCAAGGCCGTCAATTTCAAGAGCCTCGGCCTTCTCATCATCGACGAGGAGCAGCATTTCGGCGTCAAGCACAAGGAGCGGCTGAAGGAACTGAAGTCGGACGTCCATGTCCTGACCTTGTCCGCGACGCCGATCCCGCGAACCCTGCAGCTCGCCTTGACCGGCGTGCGCGAACTCTCGCTGATTACCACGCCGCCGGTGGACCGCATGGCGGTCAGAACCTTCGTCACCCCCTTCGATCCGCTGGTGGTGCGCGAGACGCTTTTGCGCGAGCGCTATCGCGGCGGTCAAAGCTTTTATGTCTGCCCGCGCCTGTCTGATCTTTCCGGCGTCAAGGACTTCCTCGACGAGCACGTGCCGGAACTGAAGGTCGCGATCGCTCATGGCCAAATGGCGGCAGGCGAACTCGACGACATCATGAACGCCTTCTACGAAGGCCAATATGACGTGCTTCTGTCGACGACCATCGTCGAATCCGGCCTCGACATCCCGACGGCCAATACGATGATCGTCCACCGGGCCGATATGTTCGGCCTCTCTCAGCTCTATCAGATCAGAGGCCGCGTCGGCCGGTCGAAGCTTCGGGCCTATGCGCTTCTGACAATCCCGGCGAACAAGACGCCGACCAAGGGCGCGGACCGCCGGCTGAAGGTGTTGCAGTCGCTGGATACGCTCGGCGCGGGCTTCCAGCTCGCCACTCACGATCTCGACCAGCGCGGCGCCGGCAATCTTCTCGGCGACGAACAGACCGGCCATATCAAGGAGGTCGGCTACGAACTTTATCAGCAGATGCTGGAAGAGGCGGTCGCGGAGATGAAGGGCGTCGAGCCGGAAACCTCCGGCCAGTGGTCGCCGCAGATCACCCTCGGCACCGCCGTGATGATCCCGGAAGGCTATGTACCCGATCTGTCGCTGCGCATGACGCTCTATCGCCGCTTGGCGGAACTCGCTGAGATCCGCGACATCGACGCCTTCGGCGCCGAGCTGATCGATCGTTTCGGACCGATGCCGACCGAGGTCGAGCATCTTTTGAAGGTGATGGTCATCAAGGCCCTGTGCCGGAAAGCCAATATCGAGAAGCTCGATGCCGGCCCGAAAGGCCTCGTCGTCACCTTCCGCGACAAGAATTTCGCCAATCCGGCTGCCTTGGTTCGCTATATCGCCGAACAAGGCGCGGCGGCGAAGATCCGGCCCGATCAGTCAATCGTTCTTATCCGCGATTGGGCGACACCCGAAAAGCGCCTCAACGGCACGGCGACGATCGCAAACCAACTTGCCCGGATGGTCGACGAGGCACAGAAGAAGGCCGCTTGAGACTCACGCGCCCGGCACCACTTGTGAAGCGACCGCGCTTTGCAGGCGAGCTCAGCGTCATGACGTTTCGGTCTCGAAAAGTTGGGGCCTGAAACAGGCTGCGCACGCGCCGGGAGCGCCTTATCTGCGCCCTGGACCCGAGCGCGCGAGCCCGGCGTGAGATCACGAGGAGACGACCGATGAGGCCCATTTCGACCCTTTGTGCCATGGGGGCGCTGACTGCTTTGTGGGGAGCGCTCGGGGCGGCGCCGGCCTTGGCGCAGGAAACGACCACGCCCAAAGAGATAGCCCCTCAAACCGGATCGGAGGCGGATGAAAAGGCTGCGACACCGTCGCCCGTCCCGCCGAAGGAGGCGACACAGCCCGTCCCGGCGACTTCGGCCAGCATCGCCGAGCAGCTGCGCAATTCTCAAATCTGCACCCCGCTCGCCTTCGACCTCAACGATGTCGCGGGCCTCTTCGGCTTCACCAAGCCGAGCTTCGTGCCGATCGACACCAATCTGCGCTGGGACAAGAACTCCCATTCGGTCGAACGCTTCCAGTCCGATGGCGTCACCTGGGAGGCGACGATCGATATCGGCTGCCAACCGGCCTCGAACGGCAAGGTGCTGGAATATATCGGCCTGACGCCGGAGAGGCTGCGCTTGCCGGGCAAAGCGCTCTGCGCCGGAACCATGAACGATGCCGGGCAGATCGGGGCGGCCGATTGCACGATCGAAGGAACGATCGTGCCCTATGTGGCAAAGACGATCGATCTCGAAGGCCGTATCGAGGCGGCGTTGACGGGACCGGCTCGGGGCGATGCCGCCGATCCGCTCGGCGAGACCCAAGATCCGGCGCAGTAAGCTCGCCACCCACGGAATTCGTCAAGACGATCGATCCATATCGGAAACGGCCTGCGCGATCAGGCCAAGAAGGGACAGTTTATGACCAAGCGTATCGCGTTTACCGGTGGCTCAGGCAAGGCAGGGCGTCATGTCGTACCGTGGCTGCGAGACAAGGGCTACGACATTCTCAATCTCGATCTGACGCCGCTCGAGTGCGAAGGCGTCTCGAATCTCGTGACCGACATCACCGACGGGGCCCAAGTCTTCAATGCCCTGACAAGCCATTTCGGAATGGATGGTTTCGAAAAGGGCGCGCCGCCGAAGCCGGTCGACGCGGTGGTTCATTTCGCCGCGATCCCGCGCGTCCTGATCGAGCCGGATGACGTGACCTATCGCACCAATGTTCTTGGAACCTATGCTGTGATCGAGGCGGCGATGAAGCTCGGCATCCGCAAGGTCGTCATCGCCTCGAGCGAGACCACCTATGGCGTCTGCTTCGCCGAGGGCGACAAGGATTTTCATCAATTCCCGCTGGAGGAAGACTACGACATTGACCCCATGGACTCCTACGGCCTGTCGAAGGTCTGCAACGAAAAGACCGCGCGCGCTTTCGCCATGCGCTTCGGAGCCGACATCTATGCGCTGCGCATCGGCAATGTGATCGAGCCGCACGAATATGATGCCTTTCCCGGCTATGTCGCCAATCCGATGAGCCGCAAGCGCAATGCGTGGAGCTATATCGATGCTCGTGATCTCGGCCAGATCGTCCATCTGTGCCTGGAAAAGGACGGGCTCGGCTTCGAGGTCTTCAACGCGACCAACACGACGATCACGGCCGACATGCCGACGCGCGAATTCCTCGAGAAATACGCGCCGAACACGCCAATCACGCGCGAGCTCGAAGAGTTCGAAGCGCCACTGACGAACCGGAAGATCCGCGACGTGCTCGGCTTCGTCGAGGAGCACAATTGGCGCAAATACGTCTGATCCAGAGCGTTAGAACCGGCATCGGGCAAGCGCCCGATGTCCGGTCGTCGGCCCGGCAGCCGATCAGCCTTCCATTAGAAGCCCTGAGAGAAGGCTCGTCACCCCTGTGCTTTCGAGCGTCACCCAGATGACCATCGCGGCATAGAGGACGAGAAGAAAGACGCTTTCGCGCTTAGTCAGGATCATGCCGGTCCGCATGAGGAGGAAGAGGGCAATGGTGGCGACGGTCAAGAGGCCCATCATGGGCGCGGCGACCGAGAAATTGATCACCGTCGCCCCGGCGATGAGAACACCGGCGGGGATCGCGACGAGAAGGTCGAAGATATTCGAGCCGAGAACGTTGGCGATTGCCGGCACGCCCTCATTCTTGCGCGCCATGCGGATCGACACGAAGGCGTCGGGGACCGACGTGCCGGCCGCAACCACCGTGAAGCCCCAAAGGAAGCTCGGCGTGCCGAACATGTCGCCGAGTTCGATCGCCGAGCGCACCAGCGCCTCGACGCCGATCACGATGACGACGAGCGAGGCGAGGAAGATCAGCCATTGCCGGCCGACGCGCGTTCCCGGCTCCGGCTCGTCGCCCGGATTCTCCTTGGCCTCCAGATATTGCACGAAGACATAGAGAGCGTAGAGGCCGACCGGGATGAGGGCAAGAAGCCGGGTCATCTCGCCGGCGATGACGCCTTCGCCCTCCGATTGGGCCGGAAAATAGATCACGGCAAAGGAGAAGGTGACGAGCAGCACCGCCACCGAGACCATGTAGAACTGGGCTTCCTTATAGACGATCTCGCGATCGGCTTCGAGCCGCTTGGGACTGAAGAGGCCGGCAAGGGCCGGGATCACCAGAATGTTGAAGATTGCCGAACCGACGATCGCGGCAACGCCAAGCTGGAACTCGCCATGGACAAGAGCCGAAAGGACGGTCGTCGACAGCTCCGGGAAGCTCGAGCCGACGGCGACGACGATCGCTCCATGAACGACAGGCGGCAGCCTATAATAGATCGACAATTTTTCGCTGGAGGATTCGAGGAGGCCGCTCCCCTTCCAAATGATCGCCGTGCCTATCGCGGCGATCGCAAACCAGATCCAGACCGAGTCGAACACATGCACCCCGCTTCGATGGCGTCGAGGCGGGGAGCTAGGGCGTTGTCCTCTGCGGCATAGCGGCCCGGTCCAGGCTTTTGCGTGTTTTCGCAGGGCCGCAATCGGGTAGCGCTAAAGGTCAGCTACCTGATCAGCGCTCCAGCCAGAAGCTCGGCAACTGATAGCCGTAGAGCGGCGTTGCTTCCGGATGTTTGACGAAATTCCATCGGGCGAGCCGCTGTTTCGGCAGATAAAAGAGCGGTACCATGTAATGGCCCGAAATCAGGACGCGGTCATAAGCCCTGACGGCGGTGACGAAGTCCTCGCGGCTTCGCGCATTGACCATCGCGTCGATCATCGCATCGACGGCCGGATCGGCAACGCCCGCATAGTTGAAGGTCCCTTGGAGGTCTTTAGAGATCGAGCCCCAGCGATAGACCTGTTCGGCGCCCGGCGACAACGAGCTCGTATAAGCGCCGACGATCATGTCGTAGTCGAAGGTGTTTTTGCGGGCCTGATATTGAGAATCATCCACTTGGCGGACCGTAACCGATATGCCAAGGCGGCCAAGCGTGCGCTTATAGGAGAGGGCGAGGCGCTCCTGCATGGGGGTTTGAGCGAGAATCTCGAAGCTCAAGGGCGTGCCGTCCGGACCGACCATTTGGCCCCCTTGAAGACTGTAGCCCGCCTGTTTGAAGAGGCCGAGCGCAGAGCGCATCACCCGGCGATCCGCGCCAGAGCCGTCGCTCACCGTTGGCTTGTAGGTGCCGTTCATCACCTCCGGGTCGACCGCATCGGAAAACGGCGCAAGAAGCACCTTCTCCGCGTCGCTTGCGGGAACGCCGAGAGCCGAGAGCTCTGAATCCTGGAAGAAGGAGCCGGTGCGCCCATAGGCGTCGTAATACAGGTTCCGATTGGCCCATTCGAAGTCGAAGAGCATCGAAAGCGCCTTGCGGACCTCGCGGTCGGCGAAGATCGGTCGGCGCGTGTTGAAGACGAAGCCCATCGTCAGGGCCGGCGTTCCGGCCTCGAAAGTCTCCTTGACGACGCGTCCGTCCTTGGCGGCCGGAAAATCATAGGCCGTCTCCCAGTGAGATGGATCGCCTGTGACCGTCGGACCGCCTTCGTTATAGATGTAGCTGTTCCCCTTCTTGAAGGCCTCGAACTGGGCATTCGCATCGCGATAATAATCGATGACGATCGCATCGTAGTTGTCGATGCCCTGCTTGATCGGCAGGTCGCGGCCCCAATAGTCCGGGTTCTTGCGATAGGTGATCTGCTGGCCCGGCTTGACGTCGGCGATCAGATAAGGCCCCGAGCCGATGACGGGCTCCAGCGTCGTGCGCTCGAAGGTCTCCCGGTCGAAGGCATGCTCGGGGAGGACGGGAAGGCCGGCGATCAGAAGCGGCGTTTCCCGTGTTGCGGTCTCGTCGAAGGTGAATCGGACGCCGTGCTCACCGACCTTCTCGATCTTCACCGCCGGGCGCAGCCAGTTGGCATAGAAAGGGCGGCCATGCTCGCGCAGCATCTCGACCGTGAAAAGGACGTCCTCGGGACGGACCGGTTTGCCGTCGGAGAAGGTCGCCTTGGGATTGAGCTGAAATTCGACAAAGGTCCGCTCCTCGTCGGTCTTCACCGTCTCGGCCAGAAGACCGTACATGGTGAAGGGTTCTTCGGGCGAGCGCTGCATCAATGGCTCGAAGACGAGATTGCCGAATTCCTTGTCGAACCAGATGCCGCGTGCGGTCGTCAGCGCGCCGCGCACGATGACCGGATTGAGATTGTCGAAGGTCCCATAGACGCCATACCGCATGGTGCCGCCTTGCGGCGCATCCGGATTGACGAAGCCGAGATGGTCGAAATCGGCGGGCAGGGCCGGCTCGCCCTGCATGGCGATCCCATGAGACGGCGCGGCTTCGGCGAAAGGCGATGCGAACGCCGCGCCGAGGAGAGCGATCACGCCGGCAAGCCGGTAGATGGGGGTCGTCCGCATGAAAGATCCGCTCCGAGACGTGGTGGTATTCTGTGCGGCCGGTTCTAAAGCATTCGCCGAAAAACAGGGAACCGGTTTTTTGCAAAGGCGCCGATGGCGACAAAGCAAGGCCGCGCAGGCCTTTTCAAAGAAGGAGTGAGGCGGGGCGGGCGAAGAGACGGGCAGGCGCGATCGGCCCTTTCGCCAGCCTTCAATTGGCCTTATTTGCGTCCGACGTCGCGCCCCGTTAATGAACCTCCGACATTCATTCGTCAGATGCATTGCCCCAAAGGAACAGAGGCCAAACTGATGCTCCGCCAGTCGACCATTTCCCTCAAGACGATGGCCGCCGGGCTCCTCGGTGCCGTCACCCTCGCCGGCGCAGCTTCGGCCCAGCAGCAGGCAGATGCGCCTCAGGTCGCGCCGGCTGAATGGTTCAAGGTCTGCTCCCAGCAGGGCGAGAACGAAATCTGCAACACGCAATATACGCTCGTCGCCGATACGCGGCAGCTGATCACGGCCGTCAACCTCATCGAGGTGAAGGGCAAGGTCAATCAGAAGGTCGTCCAGGCCGTCGTGCCAACGGGCCGCGTCATTCCGGCTGGCGTGCAGCTGAAGGTCGATGAGAACGCGCCGACGACGCTGAACTATTCGGTGTGTTTCCAGGATCGCTGCATCGCCGAGGCACAGCTGACCGACGCCGTGGTCAATTCCATGAAGCGCGGCAAGCAAATGATGGTCACCTCGATCAACTTCCAGCGTCAGCCGAACCCGGTCCCGGTGACGCTGACGGGCTTCACGGATGCCTATGATGGCGAGCCGAAGGCGGCACCGGAAATCGCGCAGCGTCAGCAAGAGCTGAACGACGCTCTCCAGCGTCAGGCCGAAGAGCGCCGGAAACGCTTCGAGGAAGCGCAGGAAGCCGCAAAAAGCAACGGTGGCTAAAGTCTGAACGAGGCTTTGGCGCAGCGACGTCCCGCCGAGACCATATATAGTTATGTTTAACGGGAGCCCGATCGTCTTCGGCTCCCGTTTTCGTATTCCGCATCAGCTCTTTCGAACGCCTTCGAACGCTGATTGAGGGCTCGTCAACCAGCCGGATCAGGAGCGCTCGAAGCTGAGATCCGATACGATGACCGGCTTTCCGTCGATCTGGTCGATCACCTGGATGGAGAAGGTGTTGCCGCCTTCGTGGCGGATCAGCATGCGGGCCTTGTTGTCACCGTAAATCTCGCGGCCCCACGTGACTTGCAGATCCAGGGTCGAGTCCTTGCGCTGACCGGAGAGGCGTGCCGGACCGCTCTTGGCGCCGCGATAAACTCCCGTATAGGCACCGCCTTTCGGGTCACGGCTCAGATCGGCACCGAACTCCCGCGAGAAAACCAGCATGGCGCGGCATCTCGCATTCAAGGAGAAGGCGTTCGCCTTGGTGCGAGCGCCCGCAGCGTCACAGGAGACATTGACCGGCGCCGGCATCGTGTCGAGACGGACGCTTCCGCCGCCAGACCAGTTGCCGTTGAATCGGTCGAAGTAGCTCGTCTGAGCAAAGGCAGAGAGGCCGGTTGCCAAGAAGGCGGCGGCCGCCAGAGCACCCGAGAGGCCGTGGATTTTACGCATGAATGATCATTCCTCCTGGACGCTGTCCTTCTCTCACCTTTGCCGAGGCCATCATGCTCCGAGGGCGAGAACGTTTGAAATCGATACGGTGTCTATCGGACGTGATAGGCAATATCATGATGGGAGAGACGCCGAGATTCGAACTGGAAGGCGATCGGCGCGGAGGTCCTCGAACGGAACGGGCGCGCCGAACGGGCGTTACTGGGCGTGAATTCGAAGATTATCGAGCCTCAGGAGACAAGCTTCATGGACATCGTGCGCATCATCATCGCCATTCTTCTTCCGCCGCTCGGCGTCTTCATGCAGGTCGGCCTCGGAAAACATTTCTGGATCAACATCGTCCTGACCATTCTCGGCTACATCCCGGGTATCATCCACGCCGTGTGGGTCATTGCCAAATATTGACGTCCCGGCCGAATCCGACCAACTGACCGAAGCTGCACAGGACGTTCTCGAGCGAAATTCGAGCACGGCGACGGAAAGGATCCGGTGATGGTTGGGACGACGGGACGCTTCGAGCATGACGGTGTCGAGATCGCCTATCTCGACCAGGGCGAGCCCGACGCACCGGTCGTGCTGCTCGTCCATGGTTTTGCGTCCTCGATGCGCGTCAACTGGATCGATCCGGGCTGGGTCCATGTTCTGGTTCGCGCCGGGTTTCGGTGCCTTGCCTTCGATCATCGTGGCCACGGCGCGAGCGACAAGCCGACGGACGAAGCGGCTTATACGCCGGACAGGATGGTGGGCGACGCGCTCGCGCTTCTTGATGCGGCCGAGGTGAAGTCCGCAACCTTCTTCGGCTATTCGATGGGTGCGCGCGTCAGCGCCTTCGCCGCGCTGATGGCTCCCGAGCGAGTTGAAAAGCTCGTCCTTGGCGGCCTGGGCTACGGCCTTGTCGCCGGCGTCGGCGATTGGGACCCAATCGCGAAGGCTCTTCGAGCACCAAGCCTCGACGATGTCGCCGACGAGCGAGGGCGCATGTTCCGCGCCTTTGCCGACAAGACGAAGAGCGACCGGTTGGCTTTGGCGGCCTGCATCGCCCATTCCCGCCGGGAATTGAGCGAAGACGATGTCCGGCGAATCGAACAACCGACGCTAGTCGGAGTGGGCACGAAGGACGACATTGCGGGCTCGGCCGAGCGTCTGGCGGCGCTTCTGCCGAACGGCCAAGCCTTCGAGATCAAGGGCCGAGATCATATGCTCGCCGTCGGCGACAAGACATTCAAAGCAGCTGTGCTGGATTTCCTGGACGCCTCCGAGAGCGCATAAGCGGCTGACGGGAGGCAACCGAGCCCGCTTGTCGAGTGGCTCTCTTTGGTCCTTGCGCGTGCTTAGACAAGGTCTTTCAGGCGGCGCCCCGTGCGAATGAAGCGCATGGGGTCGATCGCCTGGTCGTCGCGTCGAACCTCGTAGTGCAGGTGCGGCCCGGTGCTTCGCCCGGTCGATCCGACAGCGCCGATCTGCTCGCCCTTCTCGATCGTCTGTCCGACGGAGACGGTGATGCGCGACATGTGACCGTAGCGCGTATGAATTCCGTTTCCATGGTCAATCTCGACCATCATGCCATAGCCGCCCGACGATCCGGCTGACACTACTTTACCGGGCGCCGTCGCATGAATCGGCGTGCCGCGGCTCGCCGCGTAGTCAATCCCAGAATGTAGAGCGCGCCGACGCAGAAACGGGTCGGACCGAACGCCGAAGGTTGACGAGATGAGTCGCGACGACATCGGCGCGTCGAAGGGCAGGCTTGCGCTGAGCGCTCGGACATCTTCGAGCCGCTTCAACGCGTCTTCCAGATCTTCAAGCTGTTCGTCGAAATCCTCGGGAACCGGCTCGAAGGGGCCACCAAGAGCAAGATCGCCGCCCGGCTCCACCTCCAATCCCACATCCGCCAAGAGCGAAGCGATCTCAATCGTCTTATCGATCGCTTCGTTCGTCAGGATGCGCAGGTCGGCGATCATCTGCAACTCGGCATGGTCAATCGCCTTGCCGACCTGATGCAGGGTTTCAGCGGAAAGTGCGAGATCGGAATTGCGGATCGAGGCTGTCGCGAAGGGATCGAGGAGCTTCGTCGCGTTCTTCGCATCCTTGGCCGGTGTCGCCGCAGGATTTACGGAGGGCGCCGCCTCCGGCTCTTCACCGATCGCAGCGGCAAGCCCGTCGAATGGGTCCATCTCTGCGGTTTCCGGTTTTGGCTGGGGAAGGGGAATGCTCGCCGGTTCCGCGTCGCCAAGAACCCCGGTCTCGCGGGCTCGCTCGATCAGCGGCTCCAGGCGCAAATAGCGTTCGGCAATCATCTTCTGCTGATTAAGCAGGATGTCGACTTTCGATTCGACCATCTTTTGAGCGACGATCTGGCGGCTGGTCGCTTCGTCGAGTTGGGAGCGCAAGGCCGCGATCCGATTCTCGTAACTTTGTCGCACCATATGGTCGGATGGCAAAGCGGGCGCGCCGGTCTCGTTCGGTATCGCGAAGGTGAGAATGGCAGCGCCGAGTCCGGCCATCACGGCAAGGCCCGCTGCGCATTTGAGGGCAAGTCCGTGGGTCAGCGTCACATGTCGAACGGTGTCGCCATGAGCGAGGACGACCATGACCGGATTCCGCCTGCGGCCGAAGATCTTCGCTTGTCCGCCTTCAGCCATCATCGCGCCCGATCCGTCCGTCTCCGCCTTATGGTGTTTGAAGGCGAGCGTCTCCGGCGAACCATCGGCAGATGTTCGGCTTTACGAGATTGGCCTTCGGCGTGAGCGCATCGGATTCAACCGAGGGCCACGCTTCGCCAATAGACAGGGTTAAGGTTAACCAAACCTTTCAGGACCTGAGAAGCGATCACCGAAATTCGCAACGCAAGTTCTAGCCGAAGCTGGAATTGGAGAGCGGAGACAATGTGCGGTAGAAACTCGGTGTCAAACCCGCTTCGGCCCTGGCGAGATCGTTGAAGGGTGGTTTGACTTCTCCGTGAAACAAGCTGCGGACCAGCGCCTGGAAGCGCGCGGCGGGATTGATGCGCTCCCGCGCACACAGGAAGCGAAACCATTTGGCGCCGACAGCGACATGACCCTTCTCGTCCTCATAGATGATTTTGAGGATCGCCGCCGTCTCTTCATCGCCCACCTCGTTGAGCTTTTCGATCAGGGACGGCGTTACGTCGAGACCGCGTGCTTCGAGGATGAGGGGAACGACGGCGAGACGCGCCGAAAGATCGTGGCTGGTTGCCCCGGCGGCCTGCCAGAGACCGTCATGGGCGGGCAATGCGCCATAGAAGGAGCCGAAGCTCTTCAGACGCTCCGAGAGAAGCGAGAAATGCTTGGCCTCCTCAAAGGCGACGGTCATCCAGCCATCGAAGAAGGAGCGGGGAACACGCTGATCGGCAAAGCGCGCGACGATGTCGAGGGCGAGATCGACCGCGTTGAGTTCGATATGACAAAGCGCGTGGATCAACGCGATCCGACCGGCATCCGTATGGACGGACCGGCGCTTGACGGTTTTTGGCGGGACGAGGTCTGGCTTGTCAGGCCGCCCCGGACGCGACGGCACCTTTGGGTCGGTTGGTGCATGAAGGCCGAGGCGACGGGCGAACCAAAGCTCCGTGGCCGCTTGGGTCTTTGCGACCTTCTGGTCGAGATCCGCCTCGGCCAGGGCCGAGACGGCAGCCTGGCGCAAGGTCACGAAGAGTTTTGGATCCGCCGGGGCCATCAGGACGACGAATGGGCTTTCGCTGCTTCGAGGACGGCCTCGGCGTGGCCAGGGACCTTCA
Organism: Fulvimarina manganoxydans; assembly: GCF_900176465.1. Taxonomy (GTDB): domain Bacteria; phylum Pseudomonadota; class Alphaproteobacteria; order Rhizobiales; family Rhizobiaceae; genus Fulvimarina; species Fulvimarina manganoxydans. The sequence goes on along the minus strand of NZ_FWXR01000020.1, from coordinate 55,576 downwards.
CCTTGGACCACAGTTTCGCGACCGTGCCATCGGCACTGACAAGCACAGTCGTGCGTTCGACACCCATATATTTCTTGCCATACATCGACTTCTCGACCCAGACCCCGCAGGCCTCGAGAAAGATCTTCTCTTCGTCGGAGAGGAGGCGCACCTTGAGATCGTGCTTCTCGATGAACTTCACGTGCTTCTTCACCGGGTCGGGTGACATACCGATTACCGGCACGCCGAGGGCGTCAAAATCGCTCGTGAGGCCGGAGAAGGCGATCGCTTCGCTGGTGCAGCCGGAGGTGTCGTCCTTCGGGTAGAAATAGAGAACGAAGGGTTTCCCTTTGAGATCGGCGAGGGTGACCGTCGCACCGGTCTGATCGGGCAAGGAGAAGTCGGGAAGGGCGGAGCCTTCGGCAAGCGCCATGGGACAATCCTCATTCTGGTCGTTGGAGCGGTATTCACGAGACAATTGGCCCCCGCTCCGTATCCGGCAAGCGACCGACGCCGGAGAATCATCGTCCCGCGCGGGCCTGTCTCAATTTGCCTGTCTTGCCCGCTCAGACGGGCCGGACGAGCACGTGCTTCTTGCGCCCCACCGAAAGCTTGACGACGCCCTCGGCCAGCTGAGCATCAGACACCGTCATCCGCTCGTCCGTGACCGGCTCGTCGTTCACGCGAACCGCATTGCCCTTCACATGCCGGCGGGCCTCGCCATTGGAGCCGGCGAGCTCAGCCGCAACGAGAAGGGCGAGAAGACCCATGCCGCCGGCGAGTTCCGACTGCGGCACCTCGATGGTCGGCAGCGTCTCGGCGAGCGCGCCTTCCTCGAAGGTCTTGCGCGCCGTCTCCACCGCCTCGTCAGCCGCTTGGCGGCCATGGAGCATCGCCGTGACCTCCGTCGCGAGCACCTTCTTGGCCTCGTTGATCTCGGCGCCGCCGAGATTGGCGAGGCGCGCGATCTCGTCCAGGGGCAGAACGGTGTAGAGCTTCAGGAAGCGCTCCACATCGGCATCCTCGGTGTTCCGCCAGAACTGCCAGAAGTCATAGGGGCTCTTCATATCCGGGTTCAACCAGACGGCGCCATCGGCCGTCTTGCCCATCTTGGCACCCGAAGCCGTGGTCAGGAGCGGAGAGGTGAGGGCGTAGAGCTGGGGGGAGCCCATGCGGTGGCCGAGATCGATGCCGTTGACGATATTGCCCCACTGGTCCGATCCGCCCATCTGCAGCCGGCAGCCGTAACGCTTGTTCAATTCCACGAAGTCGTAGGCCTGAAGGATCATGTAGTTGAATTCGAGGAAGGAGAGCGACTGCTCCCGATCGAGCCGCAGCTTCACCGAATCGAAGGACAGCATGCGATTGACCGAGAAATGCCGGCCGACATCGCGCAGAAATGACACATAGTTGATGCCGAGCAGCCAGTCGGCATTGTTCACCATCATGGCGTCGGTCGGCCCGTCGCCAAGCGTCAGATAATTTTCGAAGCCGCGCCGGATGCCGGCCAGATTGGCCTCGATCATTTCATTGGTCTGGAGCTTGCGCGCTTCGTCCTTGAAGGACGGATCGCCGACCATGCCGGTGCCGCCGCCCATCAGAGCGATCGGTCGATGGCCGGTCTGCTGCATCCAGTAGAGCATCATGATCTGCATGAGCGAGCCCACATGCAGGCTCTTGGCCGTCGGATCGAAGCCGATATAGCCCGTCACCGTCTCGGTCCGGAACAGATCGTCCAGCCCCGTTTCGTCGGAGATCTGGTGGATGAAGCCGCGCGCGTGGAGCGTGGCGAGGAAATCGGACTTGAAGCCGCTCATCGTCGGGTTCGCTTTCGTCAATGGCAAAGCGCGCCGAGGGTGATCGGGCCCCGGCGCATCGTGTTTTCGTCGAGGCCCTTTCGGACCATGCGCTCAAAGCGCCGGCAGAAGGCGGTCAGCGAATGCGTTTGGGGCGCGGATCGGACAGTTCGCCCGCAAGCCGCCGATCGAGATATTCCGCGCATTCGGCCATCAGCTGATCGGTCTGATCCTGGAAGAAGTGGTTTGCCCCTTCCATCGTCTTCTGAGTGATCACGATGCCTTTCTGCGTCTTCAGTTTATCGACCAGCGTCTGGACATCCTTGGGAGGGGCAACCCGATCCTTGTCGCCATGGATGATGAGACCGGAAGACGGGCAGGGCGCCAGGAAGGAGAAGTCGTAAGTGTTGGGCTGGGGGGCGACCGAAAAGAAGCCCTCGATCTCTGGGCGGCGCATCAGAAGCTGCATGCCGATCCAGGCGCCGAAAGAGTAGCCGGCGACCCATGTCTCCTTCGAATCGGGATGCAGGCTCTGAATCCAGTCCAGCGCCGAGGCTGCGTCGGACAATTCGCCGGCGCCATGATCGAACTCGCCCTGGCTGCGCCCAATGCCGCGAAAATTGAAGCGCAGCGTCGTAAAGCCGCGTTCGACGAACATATAGAAGAGCTGATAGACGATCTGATTGTTCATCGTTCCGCCAAAGCGCGGATGCGGATGGAGAACGATGGCGATCGGCGCGTTTTTCTGCTTGGCCGGCTGATACCGGCCTTCCAATCGGCCGGCAGGTCCGGCAAAGATGACTTCGGGCATAGGGTTTTCTTTAAGTCCTGTCCGAGCACGAGGGCCGGCTTGCGAAGCGCCTTGACGCGTCCGGGTCGGCTTCTTAATTTGCAGTTTAGAACTGTTCAAAACTGCGGTTCCTTGGTGACGTTATGTAGTCGCCGGGCCATCCAGTTTTCAAGAAATTTAAACGCCCGGCCAAGACAAGCCGGCAGAAGATGGGATGATGAGCGCAGGCTTGGGCCGAAATTATCTCGATTACAACGCGTCGGCGCCCCTCAGGCCGGAGGCGCGCGCGATGGTGATCGAGGCTCTCGATGCGGCGAACCCTTCTTCCGTTCATTCGGAGGGGCGGGCTGCGAGGGCGTTCGTCGAGGATGCCCGTCGCGCGCTCGCGGACCTTCTTGCCTGCAATCCCGGAGAGGTGACGTTCACGAGCGGTGCGAGCGAGGCGACCGCGACGGCACTGACCCCGCATTGGCTGGTCGGCGGCAATCGGGTCGACCATTCGAGGCTCGCCGTCATCGAGACCGATCACGCCGCCATGCTCGCCGGTGGGCATTTTAACGCCGAAGCCGTCACGATGTTGTCTGTCGATTCGGCGGGCCGTGTGAAGATCGACGTTCTTCGGGAGTGGATCGAAGCGTGTTCGTCCGCGGGGCCTGCGATCCTCGCGCTCGGTCTTGCCAATTCTGAAACTGGTGTTCTGCAGGATATCGAGGCGATCGCCACCGAGATCGAGGGGCACGATATCCGGCTGGTCGTCGACGCCGTTCAGGTCGTCGGCCGGATGCCGCTTTCTCTCGCTTCCTGCCGGGCCGACGCCGTGATCGTCTCATCTCATAAAATCGGCGGACCCAAGGGGGTCGGCGCGCTCGTCCTTCGCGACACGGGGACGCGCCCTTACCCGCTGATTCCAGGCGGTGGGCAGGAGAAGGGTCGACGCTCAGGCACGGAACCGGTTGCAGCGATCGCAGGGTTTGGAGCGGCCGCGCGGGCCGCATCGTTCGATCTGCGCAATGACAATGGCGCGATGGCGACCAAGCGCGACGCTATGGAAGCGCATCTTCGTGGCGCGCTGCCGGACCTTGTCATCCTGGGAGCGGCGGCACCGCGTCTGCCCAATACCTCCTCCATCGCATATCCAGGGCTGAAGGCCGAAACCGTGCAGATCGGTCTCGATCTCGGTGGCTTCGCCGTGTCTGCTGGCTCAGCCTGTTCCTCCGGCAAAATCGGACGCAGCCATGTAGTGGCGGCGCTTTCACGCGCCGGGCTTAATGTGGACGCTGATCACGGAGCGATTCGGGTCAGCATCGGCCGTGAGACGAGCAAAGACGCGCTGTCGAGCTTTGCTGACGCCTATATCCGCTTGGCCATGCGTGCTCGCGGAAGCAGGACCGAGACAAGCGGGCGCGCCGCCTGACGGCGCTGCGACCAAGCCACACGGAACGAAGGGAGGGCTCAAAACGTCGCCCTTTCGTTCCTATTTCCAAAGTGTACCGGATGGGACTTTTCCGGTATGCGCAAGCGACACCCCGTCCCCGGGCTCTTGATCCCGGTGAGTATGGAGACTGACATGCCGGCTGTGCAGGAAACGATCGACCGCGTTCGAAAGATCGACGTCGATCAGTACAAATACGGGTTCGAGACTCTCATTGAGATGGACGTGGCTCCAAAGGGGCTGAACGAGGACATCATCCGTCTGATCTCGACCAAGAAGAACGAGCCGCAATGGATGCTCGACTGGCGTTTGAAGGCGTTCGAACGCTGGAAGACGATGGAGAGCCCGGATTGGGCGCGTCTCGACTATCCGCCGATCGACTTCCAGGACATCCATTACTACGCCGCTCCGAAATCGATGTCCGGCCCGGCCTCGCTCGACGAAGTCGATCCTGAGATCCTGCGCACCTATGAGAAGCTCGGCATCCCTCTGAAGGAGCAGGAAATCCTCGCTGGCGTCCGCAAGGCGGACGAGCCATCAGAATTCGACGACAATTCCGATACGCCGCCGGCCGAGGGCTCCTATAGCGGGCGCGTGGCCGTCGATGCCGTCTTCGACTCGGTTTCTGTGGCGACAACCTTCAAGAAGGAGCTTCAGAAGGCCGGCGTGATCTTCATGCCGATCTCGGAAGCGATCCGCGAGCATCCCGAGCTTGTCCAGAAATATCTTGGATCGGTGGTGCCGATCTCGGACAACTTCTTCGCCACGATGAATTCGGCGGTCTTCACCGACGGCTCTTTCGTTTATGTCCCGAAGGGCGTTCGCTGCCCCATGGAGCTGTCGACCTATTTCCGCATCAATGAGCGCAATACGGGCCAGTTCGAGCGCACGCTGATCATCGCCGATGAAGGCTCCTACGTGTCCTATCTGGAAGGCTGCACGGCGCCCCAGCGCGACGAGAACCAGCTCCACGCGGCGGTGGTTGAGCTCGTCGCGCTCGGCGATGCCGAGATCAAATATTCCACGGTCCAGAACTGGTATCCGGGCGACAAGGACGGCAAGGGCGGCATCTACAATTTCGTCACCAAGCGTGGCGACTGCCGTGGTGCCAATTCGCGCATCTCCTGGACCCAGGTCGAGACCGGTTCGGCGATCACCTGGAAATACCCGTCCTGCATCCTGCGCGGCGACAATTCACGCGGCGAGTTCTATTCGATCGCGGTCTCGAACGGGCGCCAGCAGATCGATTCGGGCACCAAGATGATCCATCTCGGCAAGAACACGTCGAGCCGCATCATCTCCAAGGGCATTTCGGCCGGGAATTCGAGCAACACCTATCGCGGTCAGGTCTCGGCCCATCGCAAGGCTTCGAATGCCCGCAACTTTACGCAATGCGACTCGCTTCTGATCGGCGAGGAGTGCGGCGCGCACACGGTTCCCTATATCGAATCCAAGAACGCCACCGCCCAGTTCGAGCATGAGGCGACGACGTCGAAGATCTCCGAGGACCAGCTCTTCTACTGCATGCAGCGCGGGATTCCCGAGGAAGAGGCCGTGGCATTGATCGTCAATGGTTTCGTCAAGGACGTCATCCAGCAGCTGCCGATGGAGTTCGCCGTCGAGGCGCAAAAGCTGATCGGGATCAGCCTGGAAGGCTCGGTGGGCTGATAGCGCCATCGACGCGCGCCAAATCTACAAAAGACCTGGATAGCGAGGCAGAGAGACGATTGTCTCGCCTCGCAAACCGTTATGAAACTCACTCTGACGAGCAGAGACCATGCTTGAAATCAAGAACCTTCATGCCCGCGTCGCCGACGAAGGCACCGAGATCCTGCGCGGGGTCAATCTGACGATCGAGGCCGGTGAGGTCGCGGCTATCATGGGGCCGAACGGCTCCGGCAAGTCGACCTTGTCCTATATCCTCGCCGGCCGCGAGGACTACGAAGTCACCGAGGGCGATATCCTCTACAATGGCGAGTCCGTCCTCGAGATGGACCCGGCCGAACGCGCCGCCGCCGGCCTGTTCCTCGCCTTCCAGTATCCGCTGGAAATCCCCGGCGTTGCGACGATGACCTTCCTCAAGACGGCGCTCAATGCCCAGCGCAAGGCGCGCGGCGAAGCCGAGCTGACGACCCCCGACTTCATGCGAAAGGTGAAGGCTTCGGCGGAAGAGCTTAAAATCGCTCCGGATATGCTGAAGCGTCCGCTCAATGTCGGTTTCTCCGGCGGCGAGAAGAAGCGAGCCGAGATCCTTCAGATGGCGCTGTTGGAACCCAAGCTCTGCATCATGGACGAGACCGATTCTGGCCTCGACATCGACGCGTTGAAGATCGTGTCTGATGGCGTCAACGCGCTGCGCTCGGAGGAGCGGGCCTTTCTGGTCATCACCCACTATCAGCGCCTGCTCGACTATATCGTGCCGGACACGGTCCATGTCCTGTACAAAGGCCGGATCATCAAGACGGGCGACAAGAATCTTGCCCTGCAGCTCGAGAACGAGGGCTATGCCCAGATCGTCGACGAGGCTGCGTAATGAGCGTCGTGACTGAATTGAAGACCCGCACGCCGGCGGAGACACAGCTTCTGCAGCTTGCCGAAGCGCGTGGCGAGAACGAGAATGCGCGACGTCCGGCGATCGAGGCCCTGCGTCGCGACGGCCTTCCGACCCGCAAGGTCGAAGCCTGGCATTATACGGATCTGCGGGCCCTCGTGGGGCGCCGGATAAAGGACGACGCGGCCGTTGCCTCGCTGAAAGCCGGGGACGACGCGATCCTCGAACCGCTGCTGGCCAATTCGGTCGTGATTTGTCTGGACGATCCGGTCTCGGCCCATTTGCCCGACGGCGTCATGGCGACATCGTCGAGTTCGGTCGCGGATTGGCAGGCTTCGCCAAACCATCTCGATCGGTCGATCGATACGATCCGCGCGCTCTCGGCGGCCTTCGGCGCGTCGAGCGCGAAGATCGCGGTGAGCAGCAAGACGTCGGTCGACACGCCGATCGAGTTGCGTCCCGCGGCCGGTTCGGACAGCCATTTCTACGCACAGGTGAGCGTCGGCGAAGGCGCCAGCGCGACCTTCGTCGAGCGCCTGGAAGGCGACGGCTCGCCAGCGCCGTCGACGGGAGTTTCCACTCTGACCATCGCCGATCGCGCAAATGTCCTGTGGATCGTCGATCAGGAAAAGGGTGCCGAGGCGAGCCATCTCGGCCAGCTGAACGTGACGATTGGCGCGGATGCGGTTTTTAGGCTCTTCGTCCTCAATGCCGGTGGTGGGCTCGTGCGCTACGAAGTCCATGCCGAGACCGTGGGCGAGGGCGCCGACGTCCAGATTCGCGGCGCCAATCTCCTGAAGGATGGGCAGCATGTGGATGTCACCACGACGCTGAACCATCGTGTGCCGAATACCACGGCCACGGAGACGTTCCGCAATGTGGTGACCGGCGGTCACGGCGTTTTCCAAGGCATGATCAAGGTCGCCAAGGGCGCGCAGAAGACCGATGCGAAGATGGCGTGCAATTCGCTGCTTCTGTCGGACGAAGGCGACTTCTCGGCCAAGCCGGAGCTCGAAATCTTCGCCGACGACGTCCAGTGCGGCCATGGCGCGACGGCGGGCGAGATCGATGCCGATCATCTCTTCTATCTGATGAGCAGGGGCATTCCCGAGGCGACGGCACGCGCGCTTCTCGTCAAGGCGTTTCTCGGCGAAGTCGTCGAGGAGCTCGAAGACGAAGCGATCGTCGAGGCGCTCGAAGCCCGCATCGACACCTGGCTCGACACGCACGCCTGACAAGACGACACGACGGGATCGGCCCATGAAAACTTCGCTCGACCACTGCGTCATCCATGTTTCGGACTGGGAGCGCTCCGGCGCCTTCTACGAGCGTGTCTGCGGGGCCGAGATCGTGCCGGACAAAGTCGGTTTCTCGCTGCGCTTCGGCGAGCAGCAGCTCAATTGCCACGGGCCCGGCAAGGCGGCCGAGCCTTTGGCGCGCCTGCCGGTCATGCCTGGTGGAAGCGATGTCTGCCTTCGCTGGCATGGCCCGATCGACGACGCCGTGGCTCATCTCGCCGAACAGAACGTCCCGGTGGAAATGGGTCCGGTGTTTCGCCAAGGCGCATTCGGTCGAGGCCTGAGCGTCTACTTCCGCGATCCTGACGGAACCCTTCTGGAGTTCATATCCTATGACGTCTGAGACCCTCGCCGCACCGCGCGCCGACACCTATGACGTCGAGGCGATCCGTCGCGACTTCCCGATTCTGTCGAAGGAAGTCTACGGCAAGCCGCTCGTCTATCTTGACAACGGCGCATCCGCCCAAAAGCCGCGACAGGTCATCGACCGTATTCGACGCGCTTACGAAGAGGAATACGCCAATGTGCATCGCGGGCTGCATTTCCTCTCCAATGCCGCAACAGAAGCCTATGAAGGCGCGCGCGAGAGCGTCCGCGCCTTTCTGAACGCCGGCTCCAGCGACGAGATCGTCTTCACCCGCTCGGCGACGGAATCGATCAATCTCGTCGCCTATGGCTACGGCATGAACGAGATCGGGGAGGGCGACGAGATCGTCATCACCCAGATGGAGCATCACTCGAACATCGTTCCGTGGCATTTCATCCGCGAGAAGAAGGGCGCCAGGCTCGTCTTCGTGCCAGTGGCCGATGATGGGTCCGTCGACGTCGAAGCCTTCGAAAAGGCGATCACGCCGCGGACGAAGCTCGTCGCGACCACCCATATGTCGAATGTTCTCGGCACCGTCGTCGACGTGAAGGCGGTCACTGAACTCGCTCATTTCAAGGGAATTCCCGTTCTCGTGGACGGAAGCCAGGGCGCCGTGCATCTCCCCGTGGACGTCGCGGATATCGGTTGCGACTGGTATGTGTTCACCGGTCACAAGGTCTATGGCCCGACCGGGATCGGCGTTCTCTATGGCCGCCGCGAGATGCTGGATAAGACGCGTCCCTTCAATGGTGGCGGCGAGATGATCGTCGAAGTGACCGAGGAAGGCGTCACCTACAACGCCCCGCCCCATCGCTTCGAAGCCGGAACGCCGCCCATCGTTCAGGCGATCGGCCTTGGTGCGGCGCTGGACTATATGAGCTCGGTGGGACGCGAGGCGATTTCCGCCCATGAGGCGGCACTCGGCGCCTATGCCCATCAGCGCCTGAAGGAAATCAACGCGCTGCGCATTTATGGCGAAGCGCCGGGCAAGGGCGCGATCGTATCGTTCGATATCGAGGGTATCCACGCCCATGACGTGTCGATGGTCATTGATCGGGAGGGCGTTGCCGTGCGCGCGGGCACCCATTGCGCCCAGCCGCTCTTGAAGCGTTTCGGGACGACCTCCACATGCCGGGCATCTTTCGGTATGTACAACACGATGGCCGAAGTCGACCGCCTCGCCGAGGCGCTGGAAAAGGCGCGACGCTTCTTCGCGTAAGGAATTCGATGACCGATCAAAGCGACATCAAGACCGACGACACGGCAGCCGCCAACATGGCCATGGCCGCTGGCGACGGCGCACCGACGTCCGCGATCCCACCTGAGGAACTCTCGCGTCTGACCGACGACATCATCGGCGCTCTGAAGACCGTCTATGACCCGGAAATTCCAGCCGACATCTATGAACTCGGACTCATCTACAAGATCGACATTGATGACAGCCGCAATGTCGATGTGGAAATGACGTTGACCGCGCCGGGCTGCCCGGTGGCCGGCGAGATGCCGATCTGGGTGGAAAATGCCGTCGGCTCCGTGGACGGCGTTGGCCAGGTGAAGGTCGAGATCGTCTTCGATCCTCCCTGGACTCCTGAGCGCATGAGCGAAGAGGCTCAGGTTGCGGTCGGCTGGTTCTGACAATTGGACGCTAGCTAGCGATCGGCCGAGCCGATTGGCAGGCTCACAGCAACGTTTGGAAAAGGCAGGTCTCACGTGGCGGCGATGATCGGCGGACTTCTGGAGACCTGCCTCTACACGACGGATCTGGGCAGAGCGCGCGGCTTCTATCGTCGTCTGCTGGATATCGATCCGGTGGTCGATGAGGAGCGGATCTGCGTTTTCCGTCTGCCGGACGCATCGGCGCTCATCCTCTTTCGGCAGGGCGGCACGCTCGAGCCCGTGAAGCTGCCTGGGGGCGTGATCCCACCCCATGACGGACGTGGACCCATTCATTTCGCGCTGGCTATTGCGGACGACGCCGTCGATTGGTGGCGTCAGCGCCTCCGCGATCTCGAAATCGGTGTCGAAAGTGAAGTCGCGTGGTCCCCAGAGCGTGGCGAGAGCCTTTATTTCATCGATCCCGATGGCCATGTGGGCGAGCTGGCGACAAGGCGGATTTGGCGAAACCTCCAAGGCTGATCCGAGGCCGTGACGTCTTTCGCCATCGCCTTGCTTGTCGGCGCCGGAAGGCCCACATTGGGCTCAGTTCGAATGGACCACGACACACTTTCGCAGTCATAAGGGGGCTGTAATATGGGCCGCTTCAGCGTTCTTTCCATGACCGATGCCGCTGCGGATCGCGTGAAGTCGATCGTCGCGTCGAAGGGCGGCGATGCGCTCGGCATCCGCGTTGGCGTCAAGAAGGGCGGTTGCGCCGGCATGGAATATACGATCGATCTCGCGACTGAGGCCAAGCCGAACGAGGACAGCATCGAGCAGGATGGCGCGAAAGTCTTCGTCGCGCCGGAGGCCGTGCTGTTCCTGCTGGGAACCGAGATGGATTACGAAGAGACGGTGATCCGCTCCGGCTTCGTGTTCCGCAATCCCAATCAGACCTCGGCCTGCGGCTGTGGAGAATCGGTGGAATTGAAGGCGGCCGATCTCAAAGCTCTGGCGGAACAGCGGGCGAGCGCCTGACAATCCAGCATCCTGCCGAGCCGGGATGCTGTCCCCATGCCCTCATGTGCGGTTCGCCTCACGCGTCACTCCTCAGCGCTTGCGGCCCGGCTCGCCCCCTTCGCCTCGACCCACAAGGCGTCCATCTCATCGAGCGTTGCTGACTGCAATGTTTGGCCGTCTCGCACAAGCGCCCGTTCGATATAAGCGAAGCGATCCCGGAACTTTCTCACCGTGATCCGCAACGCATTTTCCGGGTCGAGTTCGTGATACCGCGCGAGATTGACCACGGAAAAGAGAAGATCGCCCATTTCGGCTTCTTGCTCCCGCGATGTTCCCGTCTCAACAGCATGGCGGAATTCACCGAGCTCCTCGTCGATTTTCGCTTCGATCGGCGTCGGATCATTCCAGTCGAAACCAACTTTCGCGGCTCGCTTCTGGATTTTCAGCGCCAAAGTCAGGGCCGGAAACACGCTAGGAACGTCATCGAGATAAAGTGGTGATGGGGCTGATGAGGCTTCGGGCTTCTCGCTCGTCCCGAATTCAGCCCGGCGGGCGGCCTTCTCCGCTTTCTCCTCCGCCTTGATCCGCTCCCATTGCCCTTTGGCCGAACCTGCAGACCGAGCCTCGGCATCGCCGAAAACATGGGGGTGCCGACGGATCATCTTTCGGGTGATGCCCTCCACCACGTCGTCGAAATCGAACCAGCCTTTCTCCGCCGCCATTTGTGAATGGTAGACCACTTGCAAAAGGAGATCGCCGAGCTCTTCGCAAAGATCTATGGGGTCCGACCGCTCGATCGCGTCGGCCACTTCATACGCTTCCTCGATCGTATAGGGCGCGATGGACGCGAAATCCTGCTCAAGATCCCACGGACAGCCTCCGCTGGGATTTCGCAGCGCGCGCATGATTTCGACGAGGCGCAGAACGTCGCGCGAAGCTTCCATGGTCGGGTCTCCCTTCAATGCCACATGGGCAGAGACCCGATTGAGGTGGGACGATCAAGAGGCGTAGACGGTCAAAGCCGAGGAAAGGGCTCGCTCGGCAATGGGTTGCCGATGAATACCGCTTTCCCCGCACATCCCCCTCGCAAACGGCGCCGGAAACCGAGGACGTTTTCAGCTATCAGACCACACGCCCCGCAGGCCAGACTGCCTCACATTAGCGGCCCTTGATCAAAATCGCCCTAGGGGACCTGGCCAAAGGGGGCGCTCCATTTTTCCGGGTATCCGGCGCGGAAAGCGCCTGACGCCATGCTTCGGTCAGTGCTGACGCTGATCGTCCTGATCGATGGCCTCGGCATGATAGGGCGCGCGCCAATCAATGCAGGGCTGCAGGGAGGCCGAACGAAGTTTGGCCTCAGCGGGCTGACGGTTCATTGCCTTCGTCTGCCCAGAGCGCCCGCCGAGCGGGAACTGGTAGATCGTGGCTGTCTGTCTCTGCAAATCCGTTCTCATGACCGTCGTCCTCTCCTTGAATGCGTGGCGACGAACCTCTGTTTCGTTGGCTCATAGCGTGGGCAAGACCGCCCTGTCCTGCTTATGCCTATAAGATAGACAATTTGCTGAGAAATACATCACCTATTTCCCGGCAGATGAGTCCGATCGTAGAATATTTGGCTGTCTGTGGCCTGGACAGCGCGAAATCCAAACGCTCATGACGTCGCCGCGCTGAAATCAAGTGATTGAATCCAATATAAGTTCCGAAATCCTGCCTCTGATATGAGCGAAATCTCCAGATCGGGAAGCCCGTTGCGAGCGATATTGGCATGCGGCTTGCTTATGGTCGTGTAGAAGGCGTGGCGCACCGGACGATGAAGACGGACGCCCCCTCGTGCTGGCCGCAGGCTCACAGGAGAGAATGAATGACGAAGTACAAGCTCGAATACATCTGGCTTGATGGATACACGCCAGTTCCGAATCTGCGCGGCAAGACTCAGATCAAGGAATTCGACGCTTTCCCGACTCTTGAGCAGCTGCCGCTTTGGGGCTTCGACGGCTCGTCGACCAAGCAGGCCGAAGGCCATAGCTCGGATTGCGTTCTCAAGCCGGTCGCGGTCTATCCCGACCCGGTCCGCACCAACGGCGTCCTCGTCATGTGCGAAGTGATGATGCCAGACGGCGTCACGCCGCATTCCTCGAATATGCGCGCGACCATCCTCGACGACGATGGCGCCTGGTTCGGCTTCGAACAGGAATATTTCTTCTACAAGGACGGACGCCCGCTCGGCTTCCCGGCCCAAGGCTATCCGGCTCCGCAGGGTGAATATTACACCGGCGTCGGCTACAAGAATGTTGGCGATGTCGCTCGCACGATCGTCGAGGAGCATCTCGACCAGTGCCTTGCCGCCGGTATCAATCACGAAGGCATCAATGCCGAGGTGGCCAAGGGCCAGTGGGAATTCCAAATTTTCGGCAAGGGCTCCAAGAAGGCCGCCGACGAGATCTGGCTCGCGCGCTATCTGCTGCTGCGCCTGACCGAGAAATACGGCATCGACATCGAGTTCCACTGCAAGCCGCTCGGCGACACGGACTGGAACGGCTCGGGCATGCACTGCAACTTCTCGACCAAATATATGCGAGAAGTCGGCGGCAAGGATTATTTCGAGGCTCTGATGGGCGCTTTCGAGAAGAACCTTGAAGACCACATCGCCGTCTATGGCCCGGACAACCATCTGCGTCTGACCGGAAAGCACGAGACGGCCCCGTGGAACAAGTTCAGCTACGGCGTCGCAGACCGTGGCGCCTCGATCCGCGTGCCGCATTCCTTCGTGAACAATGGCTATAAGGGCTATCTTGAAGATCGCCGCCCGAACTCCCAGGGCGACCCTTACCAGATCGCCTCGCAGGTTCTGAAGACGATCTCGGAAGTTCCGACCGGCGCCGAAGGCTCCGTCTCGGCCGCCGCCTGACGCATCGCTTTGCCAGCCGCCGAACGATGTCTGCAAAAGCGGGCATCGTTCGTTTGAAGTTGGACACAATCAACAAAAGGCCGGGTGCGTTCGCATCTGGCCTTTTGTTTTTTGCTGGCTGCGATCGCTCTTGGGAAAACGGAACAGCAGCTGTGTTACTGCTGGCCCGTTAAGCGAAGGTTATGCGGTCGCTCGCCGAGGTTCAATCCTCCAGAACGCCGATCACGGAGACGCAGTCGCCGGCCTTGACGAGGCCGGGAAAATGCCGGGCTGCGAGGACGCCGTCCATCTTGGCCCAGAATTCGAAGGGCTCGACTCCGGTCCGGTCGACGGGCCAGGCGCGCGCGATCTTTTGTCCCTTGGTTACGCTGTCGCCAAGATCGACCAGCGGCTCGAACAGGCCGTCGATTTCGGAGAAGGTGAAGCAATCGGCGCCGGGCATGTCGAGCCAGCGGGTTGGCCTGATCTCGGCCGGGTCGGAAAGAATGCCGGCATGTTTGAGAAAGCCGTCGATCCCCCTTCGGGCAATGCCGACAGAGCGGGCGGTGGCTGAGCCGCCCCCGCCGAGCTCTGTCGTAACGAAGACTTTGCCGCGCTCCTCGGCTGTCGTGTCGAACATGCCTACCGCGTCGATTTCCAGCATCTTGACGGAATAGGGAGCGCCGAAAGCTTCAACCGCCGCGAAGCAGGCCGCTTCCTGCGCCTTGTCGTCGAGGATGTGGGCCGCGGCAAAGGGCAGAAAATCGAGTGTCTTTCCGCCCGAGTGAAAGTCGAGAACGTAATGGGCCTTAGGTAGAAGAACGCGGGTTACATAGTCGGCAATCTTCTGGGTCGGCGTTCCCGTCGGGCTTCCCGGAAAAGAGCGATTCAGATTGCCCCGATCGATCGGCGAAGTCCGGGTTCCGGCACGAAAGGCCGGATAGTTGAGGGCAGGAACGATGATCACCCGACCGGTGACCGCGTCTGGGGCAAGGCTGCGGGCGAGATCGAACAGCGCGATCGGCCCTTCATATTCGTCGCCGTGATTGCCGCCGGTCAGAAGGGCCGTCGGCCCGTCGCCATTTTTGACGACGGTGATCGGGGTCAGAACCGAGCCCCAAGCCGAGTCGTCCCGGCTATAGGGCAGGCGCAGAAAGCCATGCTGCGCCCCGTCGCGCTCGAAATCGACGGTGGCGAAGATGGGCGAGGGGGGTAGATCGTGTTCGCCGGACATTGCTCGCAACTCAGTCCTTTACGAAGAGCTGGCGTGGCACGTTTGCTAGGAGTTCGTACCCGGTCTCGGTGATGGCGAGCGATTCGGTGATTTCGAGCCCCATATCCTCCAGCCAAAGGCCGGTCATGAAATGGAAGGTCATGCCGGGCTTCAATTCGGTCTTGTCGCCGGGACGAAGGCTCATCGTCCGCTCGCCCCAATCCGGCGGATAGGACAGGCCGATCGGATAGCCGGTGCGATTGTCCTTCTCGATCCCATATTTTCGAAGGACATCGAAGAAACCGTTGGCGATGTCCTCGCAAGTGTTGCCCGGTTTTGCCGCTTCGAGCCCGGCTTCCATACCTTCTAATGTCGCTTTTTCGGCATCGAGAAAGGCCTGCGTCGGCGTGCCGAGAAAGACGGTCCGTGAAAGCGGGCAATGATAGCGGTTATAGCAGCCCGCGATTTCGAAGAAGGTGCCTTCGCCGCGCTGCATGGGCAGGTTGTCCCAGGTCAGATGCGGCGCGGACGCGTCGAGCCCAGAGGGCAGAAGCGGCACGATCGCCGGATAGTCGCCGCCATAGCCGTCGACACCGCGCAAGCCCGCATCCCAGATCTCGGCAACGAGATCGCATTTGCGGATGCCCGGTTCGGCCTTGGCCAGGATGCGCTCATGCATCTTGCCGACGATGCGCCCGGCAACGCGCATATATTCCAGTTCCTGGGGGCTCTTCTCCGCCCGCTGCCAGTTCACGAGACCGGTCGCGTCCAGAAAGCGATTGGTCGTCAGATGGGTTTGAAGCGAGGTGTAGGCGGCGGCCGAGAACCAGTAATTGTCCATCTCGACACCGACCGCGAGATGGCCCCATCCGCGATCGGTGATCACCGTCGAGAGATAGTCCATCGGATGGCGTTCACTCGATTGAACGTAATGATCGGCATAGCCGACGATATTGTCGTGGCGCAGATAGGTGGTGCGCTTGGCGCCGTTGGCGTCTTGCTTCCGGCCGAACCAGATCGGCTCGCCCTCGGGCGGCACGAGAACGCCCTGATGGACATAGAAGGACCAGCCGTCATAGCCCGTCAGCCAGGCCATATTGGACGGATCGGAGACATAAAGGAGCTCGATGCCCGCCGCCTCCATGGCGCGCCGCGTCTTGGCGAGACGAGAGGCATATTCCTCGCGGGTGAATTTCAGATTCGGATCGCGCATGGCGGGCCTTTGAAAGAGTCAGCTGGTGAAACGGGCGCCGCGATCGTTCGCAACGGTGCGGGACATGGCTAGGGTAGCGATCGCCGTATCCTGGACGCCGGTCCCAGTGAGATCGGCGATGGTCACGGCGTCAGGCGAAGGGCGGCCGGGGTGGAGTCCGGCCACCACTTGTCCAAGCTCGGCAAAGCCGGCTTCGGCGGATACGAGCCCGGCCGCGATGGCGTGGTGCAATTCGCCGAGGCGCCGCGTCTGGACAAGGCTGTCGGCGACATAGAGGTCAGCCATGGCGATCGCTTGGGGATCGATTTCGTTCTTGTGCTCGGCGTCCGATCCCATCGCCGTGAGGTGCTGGCCGGGTCTCAGCCAGTCCGCCATGAGGATCGGCGCTTCGGCCGGTGTCGTCGTGACGACGATATCGGCTTCGGCGACGGCTTGCGCCGGATCGGCAATGGCTCGGACGTCGAGGCCGAGTTCGGCGGAGAGCATGTCTGCCGCCTCGCTCGCCTTGGCAGGGTCGCGCGCCCAGATCACGGCCGTCTTGATCGGGCGAACGAGTTTCAGGGCTTCGAGCTGCAGCCTTGCCTGAACGCCAGCACCGAAGATCGCGACGCGGCGCGCATCCTGATGCGAGAGATGTTTGGCCGCCACCGCACCGGCGGCAGCCGTGCGCACATCGGTCAGATAGCCATTGTCGAGAAACAGCCCTTCCACGAGACCGGTAGTCGCTGACAAGAGCATCATAAGGCCGTTGACGCTTGGCAGGCCCAGTTTGGGATTGTCGAAGAAGCCGGGGCTGACCTTGATGGCAAAGCCCGAAAGACCCGGCACATAGGCCGTCTTCACATCGACCTCGCCGCGATGCTCGGGGATATCGAGCCGCAGGATCGGAGGCATGGCGACAGGCTTCGTCGCCAATGCGTGAAAAGCGTCCTCGACAGCAGCGATAGCGTCGAAGTCGAGGGGAACGAGATCGCGCAAGTCGCGCTCTGTCACGATACGGATATCGGGCATCAGATCGCGCCTCCCTCGGTTTCCATCAAAGCCGCGCCGCTATCCTCGTCCAGGCCGTTGGCGCCGTCGAGAACGCGTTTGTGCAGATCCATTGCGATGTTGCGGCCGGACAGAAGGGCGATGGTCGGTCCCGTCGGCTTCAGCTTTCCGGCCAGAAGCGCGGCGATCCCGACAGCCGCCGCGCCTTCCACGATCTCGCGCTCCACCTCGTAGGCGTGACGAATCCCGGCGGCGATTTCCTCTTCCGAGAGCAACACGACGTCATCGAGGAGTTCGCGGGCGATCCGAAAGGTGTGGGCGTTTTGGAGCCCGATCCCGCCGCCGAGCGAATCGGCCAATGTCGGAAGTTCCTCAACCGCTATAGGTCGTCCAGCCGCAAGGCTTGCATGCATGGCAGCACCGCGCGCCATGGAGATGCCGACGATGCGGGCTGAGGGCTTCAGCGCTTTGACTGCCTTTGCGATCCCAGCCACGAGACCGCCGCCCGAAAGAGGGATCAGGACCGTGTCGAGGTCGGGGACGTCCTCCACCATTTCCAGCCCGATCGTCCCCTGACCGGCAATGATCTTCGGATGGTCGAAAGGTGGGATGTCGGCAAAACCATCTTCGGCAACGAGGCGGTTCACCTCCTCCTGCGCGTCGTCCTGGGACCGGCCGACGATCCGGGCCTCGGCGCCGAGCCGGCGGATCGCCTCGACCTTGTTGGCGGGAACGAGCCTCGACATGCAGACGATGCAGGAAAGACCGGCGGCGCGGGCGGCATGGGCAAGAGCTCGGCCGTGATTGCCGGTCGATGCGCAAGAGACCCCGGCTGGTGCCTTCCCCTCCGCCAACGAGAGAACCGCATTCGTGGCGCCGCGCAGCTTGAAGGCACCAGTCATCTGACGGTGTTCGAGCTTCAGCCAGACGGGCACGCCCATCCGCTCGCTCAAAGCCTCGGAGAGATCGACGGGCGTTCGGCGGATATGGCCGGCAATTCGCTCGGCCGCTGCCCGGATATCGTCGATGCCAATGTCGGTCGCATCCATCATGCGCTTCGCACCAATGAGATAGGTTGGCCGGGTTTGGGTGTCGTGGGAGGCAAGCCTCAGGCCGATAAGCCTTAGGCCGCCGAATCGAGGCTGATGGGGCGCTGGGCGAAAAGCCGTCCCGGCGCGTAACGGCCCGGCAGGGCGCCGCAAGCGGCAAGGCAACGCCAGACCGCCGCCTGATTGGATGTCACGACGGGCCGGCCGATCTTCTCTTCGATGCGATCCACGACCGACACCGAACGCAAGGCGGTGCATGAAATGAAAAGGGCGTCGGCCTCTGGCGACACGGCCTCGACGGCCGCGTCCACGATGCTGTCCGGGCTAAGTTCGGCCATCGCTGTATCCGACTGGATCTCCAACGCGGTCAGCCGGTCGACCTCGAAACCGTGCGTGCCGAAATAGGCGGCCATCGGTCGGCTAACCGCGAAGCTATAGGGCGTCAGAAGGCTGATGCGCTTGGCACCAAGCGCCTTCAGACCTTCGGCGGCGGCGAGCGGAGGGGTGACGATGGCTGCTCCAGGCTTTGCCGCGCCGAACGCTTCCGCGACCTTGTGGTCACCGATCAGCACGGATGCCGAAGTGCATGAAAAGGCGACCGCGTCGAGCGACTCGCCCGGAAGGAGCATCTCGGCGCTCGCCGTGAAGGACGGAGCCATGGCGAGGAGGTTTTCGATCGTCACGGGATTGGCAAAGCGGACGCGGTTCACCACCAACTCGACACCCGTTTCGGCCAGAAGCTGAGCATAGTCGCGCTCGCTGGTGCGATCGGTCGACAGCGCCACGAGACCGATCCGCGGCGCTTGCTGGCGCTCAAAGACAAGGCGAGAGGCCTCGAAGATGGATTCGGCGGTCATGGCTTTAGGCTCCGGGGCCGGCGGCATGTCGGATGATGGGGGCGCTGGACGCCGAGATCGACGCAAGACTCCGAGGTCCTGCAATTCCGATCCGGCTCAGCGTTATGAAGCTAGCATGACGCCGATCTGGTAGGCATGCCCATTAATGCGTCACTTCTTTTGAAATTCGGCGATTTGCCAGGAAAATCCTCTGCAGAGGATCGGGTCTATAGGCGATCGTTCGCTCGACAGCATGGTGACCATGCGCAACCATTATTCCCGCAGACAAGGAGTGACCCATTTCGAAGGCCCAACGAACTTGGATCAGCCGCTTCACGACGAAGCATTTCGAAGCCGCAACGCAGTCAGCTCGGCGCCAGCCGCGTTGGCAATGCGCTTGTCCAAGCCTCTCGATCATGGATCGTGGCAACGCCAACGACAGCCATTCGCGCTGTTGAAGCGTTTCGACACTGGCCGGCACATTCGGCCTTTTGCTCCCTCCTAGCACTCCACGACATACCCAGGTGGCGCCTCTTTTCGTTGAGGGGCAGCCGCCAGTCGGGCTGGCATCGCGCTCACCCGGTTCAACCCAAGACGCAAAAATCAAGGAGACGACCGTATGACCCGCAAGACCCTTTCGACCCGCAGCCGCATGATCGCAACGGCCCTCGCCACGACGGCGACGCTGGCCTTGTCCGCTGGAGCGGCGTCCGCCGACGAATGGAAATACGCGATCGAAGAAGCGCTCGAAGAAGTTCAGGGCGTTTATGCGACCAAGTTCAAGGAATATGTCGAGGCCAATTCCGACCACACCGTCTCGATCTATCCGTTCGGCACGCTCGGCGAGTCGGCCGATACGACGGAGCTCGCGCAGATGGGCGCGATCCAGTTCGTCGATCTGTCGCCGGGCTTCACCGGCAGCCTGATCCCCGAACTGCAGGTCTTCCTCCTGCCTTATACGCTCCCGGAGAACCCGGACGTCCTCGCGGATTTCTACAAGACATCGTCGACCATCAACGAGAAGCTGGCCGCTCTCTATGAGCAACAGCAGCTGAAGCTGATCGACATGTTCCCCGAAGGCGAGGTGGTCATGACCACCAAGGAAGAGGTCAAGGCGCCCGAGGACCTCAACGGCGTCAAGTTCCGTGTCATGACGACGCCGCTTCTGGTCGAGACCTACAACCAGT
The DNA here is from genome assembly GCF_900176465.1 of Fulvimarina manganoxydans. Taxonomy (GTDB): domain Bacteria; phylum Pseudomonadota; class Alphaproteobacteria; order Rhizobiales; family Rhizobiaceae; genus Fulvimarina; species Fulvimarina manganoxydans. The sequence continues at coordinate 35,372 of NZ_FWXR01000020.1, read as the reverse complement.
TCGGCGCGACGCCGACGCCGCTTCCCTGGGGCGAGGTCTTCGGCGCCCTGCAGCTCAACATGATCCAGGGTCAGGAGAACCCGATGTTCTTCGTGGAATCCACGAAGATGTACGAGGTGACCGACTACATCACCTTCACCGGGCACAACACCTTCACGACCGCAGTCGCGGCGAACCTGAACTTCTATCAGGGCCTGTCGGACGAGGATAAGAAGTTGGTGCAGACGGCGGCCGATCAGGCCTATGACTACATCATCGACTATCAGAAGGGCCTGACAGAGAAGTCGCTTGAGAAGATCAAGGAAGCCAAGCCGTCCATCACGGTGACGCGCCTGAGCGACGAGGAGCGTGAGCCGTTCCGCCAGGCCGCCGAGAAGGTCCGTCAGAAATATGTCGAGCTGACCGGCGAGAGCGGCAAGGAAGTGCTCGACGGCTTCGAGAAGGATATCGAGGCATCCAAGGCGCGCGTCGAGGGTGGCGGCGCGTCGGAGGGCTCCAGCGACAGCGCTGCGGCGAGCGAGGAAACCAAGGCTTCCAGCGCCAACTGATCGTTTATCCTAAGGCCGGCTGGTCAGCCAGCCGGCAGCGGGGAGGGGCTTGTCAAAGCCCTTCGCCCTCGAAGATCGGGCCGACTGAACGAAGGCCCGATACCGCAGGATAGCTTTGCCGCCGCGCCCGCTTTCTCGGGCGGGCAGAGCCATGTTCCTGCGCTTCTTAGCAATTTCTGCCGGGGCTTCGTGTCAATCATGCGGGCCCGGCATTCGCCCTACGGAGTCATTCGGGACCTTCGCCCATGCAAGATCGAGACGGTCAGGAACGCGGCGCCGCGCAAAACCCCAATGCGGATAATCCCTCGCAGGCCTCGTCCGAAACGAGCGTGACGACCGACTCGCCGGCCAGCGAAACGGCAGCCGCCTTTACCGGTGTCCTGAAGCCGCTCGGCATTCTCGATAAAGGCGTCGCCATGTTCGAGGCAGCCGTCCTGACGGTCGGCATTCTTGCAATGGCGGTGAATTCAGTCGCCAATGTCATCGGCCGGTTCATCTTCGGTCAAAGCCTCTATTTCTCCGAAGAACTCAACCAGTTTCTCGTCATCCTGGTGACATTTGCCGGTGTAGGCTTTGCCGCGCGTCATGGGCGCCATATTCGCATGTCCGCGATCTATGACGAGCTGCCCGATAAGCTTCGCAAAGCCCTGATGGTCGCGATCGCGCTGATCACGGGCGCGATCATGTTTCTACTCGCCTGGTATTCCTTCGAATATGTCTACAGCGTCTATGGGACCGGCCGTATCGCGCCAGTGACGCAGGTTCCGATCTTCCTCACATTGGTCTGGCTGCCTCTCGGCTTCATGATCACCGGGATCCAGTATGTCCTGACAGCTCTCGTCAATCTCACGCGGCCGGACGTCTATCTCTCCGTCACCGTCGTCGATTCCTACGAAGACACGGAGACGCAGCTGTGACGAAGCCCTGCCGCTCGGCGGCTTCGCCCGCCCTTCCGTTTTGCTCCGACCATTTTTTTAAAGCCCACCAGACGAGAGAGGAGTCCTGATATGGCTACGGCGATGATCGTTACGATGATCGTGCTGCTTCTCCTCGGCTTCCCGATGATGGTGCCCTTGATCGCGGCGACGCTGATCGGCTTCCTCATCTATCTGCCGATCCCGCCGGACATCATGATCCAGCAGATGCTGGCCGGTATCCGTCCCTCGGCCCTCATCGCCGTGCCGATGTTCATTCTCGCAGCCGACATCATCACCAAAGGCCAGTCCGCTGACCGGCTAATCGATATGGTGATGCGCTTCGTCGGCCATGTGCGCGGCGGTCTCGGCGTCGCGACGGCAGCGAGTTGCACGCTGTTCGGCGCCGTCTCGGGCTCGACCCAGGCGACGGTCGTCGCGATCGGTGGTCCTTTGCGCCCGCGCATGCTGAAATCCGGCTACTCGGACAGCTTCACCCTCGCGCTAATCATCAATTCGTCCGACATCGCGATGCTGATCCCGCCATCGATCGCCATGATCATCTATGGCGTCGTCTCCGGCACATCGATCTCGGAGCTCTTCATCGCAGGCGTCGGTCCGGGGCTTTTGATCCTCCTGCTCTTCTCGGCCTATGCCTATGTCTATGCGCGGATCAACGACATTCCGACCGAGCCGAAGGCGAGCTGGAACGAGCGGATGCAGGCCGTCGCGGGCGCCGTCTGGCCCCTTGGCTTCCCGCTGATCGTGGTCGGCGGCATCTACGGGGGCATCTTCTCGCCGACCGAGGCTGCATCGGTCTGTGTCGGCTATGCGATCCTTCTGGAAATGCTGATCTTCCGGTCTCTCAAATTGTCGGACGTCTTCGACATCGCCAAGTCGACCGGCCTCATCACGGCCGTCGTCTTCATCCTCGTCGCCGCCGGCGCGGCCTTTTCCTGGGTCATTTCCTTCGAGCGGATTCCGCAAGCGATCCTCGGAGGATTGGGCCTCGCCGAAGCCGGCCCCTATACGGTTCTGATCGCGATCTCGATCGCCTTCTTCGTCGGTTGCATGTTCGTCGATCCGATCGTCGTGATCCTGGTTCTCGTGCCGATCTTCGCGCCTTTGGTGGACGGACTCGGCCTTGATCCGGTGCTGGTCGGCACGATCATCACGCTGCAGGTCGCGATCGGCTCGGCGACGCCACCCTTCGGCTGCGATATCTTCACCGCGATCGCGATCTTCAAGCGACCCTATATCGACGTAATCCGAGGCACGCCGCCCTTTGTCGTCATTCTCTTGATGGTCAGTGCGCTTTTGATCATCTATCCACCGATCGCACTCTTCCTGCGCGATTTGGCATTCCGATGAGAGATCGGGCCGCCGTCTTGGAACGAAGCGGCGGCTCCATTCGCTGATCGGGGAGGTGAGGGCGCATTGAACCATTCGGCCAACGCCGCCGAGTGTGTACACATTCGAGAGAACCGGAGAGGGGACGAGATGTACAAGACCATCGTCGTACCGGTGGACGGATCCAAACAGTCCAGACAGGCTCTGGAGACCGCGATCGAGATGGCGAAGACCTTTGCAGCCCGTCTTCTGACCGTCTGCGTCTACCGTCATCATTCACCGCTCGAAGCTTCGCTGTCCATGGTCCGCCAGAAGCCTTTGGAGCGGCCGGACGACGCAATGAAGGCTTATGCGAGCGAGATTGCCGCCGAGGCGCGTGATCACGCGATCCGCTCCGGCCTTGGCGAGGCCCGGGCCTACGCCAAGCGGGGACAGCCCTCGCGCGCCATCGTGGAATTTGCCAGCGATCACGGCGCGGATTTGATCGTGCTCGGAGCGCGGGGCAATGGCGATATCGGCGGCCAGTTACTGGGCTCGGTCTCCCATAAGGTTGCCTCGCTCGCTTCGGTGCCTTGCCTCATCGTGCGATAGGCCTGAAGGCGGGCCAGCAAGGCTCGTCTTCGATCGACAACTTTACGCGGCCGCCCTGATGGTTCTAACTCGGGGCTTCGTGGAACGCGTAAGGAGTCGACATGTCCCGGGGCGGCATCAAGCTGGACGATCGCGACATCAAGATGCTGGCCATCCTGCAGGCGGAGGGCCGCATCTCGAAGGCCGCTCTCGCGGAGCGGGTCAATCTGTCGCCGACGCCCTGCTGGGAGCGTCTGAATCGGCTGGAGGCCTCGGGAATCATCGAAGGCTATGGCGCCCGGATTGCCGAGGACGTCTATGGGCCGATGACGCATCTCTTCGTCATGATCGAGATCGAGAACCACCGCGCGGAAGATTTCGCCGCATTCGAAGCGGCCGTCGAGGCGACGCCAGAGATCGTGGAGTGTTGGTGCATCTCCGGCGGCTTCGACTATATCTGCAAATTCGTCACCCGCGACCTCGCCAGCTATCAGCGGATCATCGAGCGCCTTCTGGAGACGGGGGCAGGGGTGAAGCGCTACTTCACCTATCCGGCGATCAGCGCCCGCAAGCGGACCGAAATTCCGATCGAGATGATCGAAGAGACGCGCTGATCTGGACTGGTCAAACCGGCTTTTGGGGGCCGAAGGGAAGACTCCTCGCCGGAAATGGGGTCTGAGGAGAATTCTCCTCGCCCGATCGCCCCAACTACAGCCGACATCTCGCCGCCGGACAGGATAGGCTTCTCTCCATCACCCGAACATGGAGATCGGCAATGTCGGCGAGCGCCAAAACCCTACGTGCGTTGCGTCCCTTCGAGCGCCTTTCGGACGAAACGCTCTTCGTCCAAGCCGCCTTGATCAACGGACAGTGGCGCGTTTCGGACGAAACCCGTCCCGTCGTCGATCCGGCGAGCGAAGAGACCATCGGCTCCGTTCCGGCGTTGGGAGCCAGGGAGACCCGCGAGGCGATCGACGCGGCGTCGACTGCGCTTGCTGATTGGCGGGCGATGCTTCCTCAGGCACGCACCGCCATTCTTCGCCGCTGGCACGATCTCATTCTCGCGGCCCGCGAGGATCTCGCGATTATCATGACCCGCGAGCAGGGCAAGCCGATTGCCGAAGCGCGCGGCGAGATCGATTATGCCGCCTCCTTCATCGCCTATTACGCCGAAGAAGCGCAGCGCGTGACTGTCGAGAGCGTCACGAGCCACCTGCCCGGCGCCTCCATGAGCGTCTCGCGCGTGCCGGTCGGCGTCGTCGGGCTCGTCACGCCCTGGAATTTTCCTTCCGCCATGCTGACCCGCAAGGCCGCGGCGGCGCTGGCAGCCGGCTGCACAGTCGTCGCCCACCCGTCGGGTGAGACGCCCTTCTCGGCGCTGGCCCTTGGCGAGCTTGCGATCCGCGCAGGAATGCCGGCGGGTGTTCTCAATATTGTCACGGGAGATGCGCCGATAATCGTCGGCGAACTCTGCGACGACGCGCGGGTTCGTGCGATGAGCTTCACCGGCTCGACCGAGATCGGGCGCCTGATCGCCGCCCGGTCGGCGGCGACCGTCAAGCGCCTCGTCCTCGAACTTGGCGGCCATGCGCCCTTCATCGTCTTCGATGATGCGGATGTGGAAAGGGCGGCGGATATAGCGGTCGCGGCGAAATTCGCGACCTCGGGCCAGGACTGCCTCGCCGCCAATCGCATCTTCGTTCAGAACGGCGTCTATGATCGTTTCGTCGCGGCCTTCGCGCGGCGCATCGCGGATATGACGCTTGGCGGGGGTTTCGAAGCGAATGTCGATGTCGGCCCGCTGATCCATGAGCGAGCGGTCGAAAAGGTGGAAGCCCAGGTCAGGGACGCGGTGGCGCGGGGCGCCCGCTGCCTCGTTGGGGGAGGCCGCTCGGCGCTTGGGCCCCGCTTCTATGCTCCGACGCTTCTGACCGACGTTCCCGAAGATGCCCTGATCATGCGCGAGGAGACGTTCGGCCCGGTCGCGGCGGTGACGCGCTTTGCCACGGAAGGCGAGGTGATCGCGCGGGCCAATGACAGCGAATACGGCCTCTGCGCCTATCTCGTCACTCGTGATGGCGGCCGGATCGCCCGCATGACCGCCGCGCTCGACTACGGGATGATCGCGGTAAACCGGGTCAAGATCACCGGCGCGCCGGTCCCTTTTGGCGGCGTCAAGCAGTCGGGGCTCGGCCGCGAAGGCTCGCGCCACGGCCTGGAGGCCTTCACCGATCTTCGCTACGTCTGCCTCGACCAGGGCTGACGAGGCCAGTCGATCTCGAAACACAATCCGAACACATTCTTTTCAAAGGCGAACGAGGAGCTCTCTCAATGCTCGACCGCAACAACGAACTGAACGCCTTCGACCGCGATCACTTCTTCCATCCCTCCACCCATATGGGGACCCATGCGCGCGGCGAGTCGCCGACCCGTATCATCAAGACCGGCCATGGCGCGACGATCGTCGATCGCGACGGCAAGGAAAGCCTCGACGCCTTTGCCGGCCTTTATTGCGTGAATGTCGGCTATGGCCGCACCGAGATTGCCGAGGCGATCTCCAAGCAGGCTCATGAGCTTGCTTACTATCACGCCTATGTGGGTCACGGGTCCGAGGCATCGATCCGCCTCGCCAAGATGATCATCGACCGGGCGCCGGATCATATGAGCCGGGTCTATTTCGGCCTGTCAGGCTCGGATGCCAACGAGACCAACATCAAGCTCGTCTGGTATTACAACAACGTCCTCGGCCGCCCGGAGAAAAAGAAGATCATTTCGCGCTGGCGCGGCTATCACGGCTCGGGCGTGATGACCGGCTCGCTGACCGGCCTTCATCTCTTCCACAATGCCTTCGATCTGCCGCGCGCGCCGATCCTCCATACCGAAGCGCCCTATTATTATCGCCGTCCGAACATGGATCAGAGCGAAGAGGAATTCTCGAGCTGGTGCGCCGAGAAGCTCGAGGAGATGATCCTTGCGGAGGGCCCGGACACGGTCGCCGCCTTCATCGGCGAGCCGATGCTCGGCACCGGCGGCATCGTGCCGCCGCCCGCCGGCTATTGGCAGAAGATTCAGGCGGTCCTCGAGAAATACGACGTGCTTCTGATCGCCGATGAGGTGGTCTCCGGTTTCGGGCGTTTGGGCTCCATGTTCGGCTCGGACCATTACGGGCTGAAGCCAGACCTCATCACGATCGCCAAGGGTCTCACCTCGGCCTATGCGCCGCTCTCGGGCTCGATCGTCTCGGAGCGCATGTGGAAGACGCTGGTGGAGGGCTCCGACGCGCTCGGCGCCATCGGTCATGGCTGGACCTATTCCGCTCACCCGCTTTGCGCCGCCGCAGGCGTTGCCAATCTCGAATTGATCGACAAGCTCGATCTCATCGAAAACGTCAAGACGGTCGGGACGCGCTTCCGCAACGGGCTTTCTGACGCGCTCGCCGGCCACGCCCATGTGGGCGACGTCCGCGGCGAGGGTCTCCTGGCGGCGGTGGAATTCGTCAAGGACAAGGACGACCGGGTGTTCTTCGAGGCAGAAGACAAGGTCGGCCCGCGCATTGCCGCCGCCCTTGCCGAGCGTGGCGTCATCGGCCGGGCAATGCCTCAGGGCGACATTCTCGGCTTCGCGCCGCCCTTCTGCCTGACCGAGGACGAGGCCGATCTGGTTGTTGCGCGGACCAAGGACGCCGTCGCCTCGGTCCTCGGCTAAAGCCTCGTCGTCCAAGCACCCTGCCCAATCGCAACAGGAGGGCAGGGTGCTTCGGTTGACTTGTCAAGCAGCTTTTCTTATACGCTGCCCTATTCGCGAATCCATTGCGATCGAAGCTAGGTCTTCTTATGTGGAGCGCCTCGCATCGGTCGCTTTCGGCCGTCGAACCCTTCGTGACCTTATCCGGGTGACGGCCCGAACCCAACCCTTGAGGAGAGACGACGTGGCACGTATCGCTGGCGTCAACATTCCGACGAGCAAGCGCGTTGTTATCGCGCTTCAATATATTCATGGCATTGGCCCTTCTTTTGCGCGTCAGATCATGGAAAAGGCCAATCTGAGCCAGGACCGTCGCGTGAACGATCTGTCGGACGCCGAAGTCCTTCAGGTTCGCGAGATCATCGACCGCGACTATCAGGTCGAGGGTGATCTGCGTCGCGAGACGTCGATGAACATCAAGCGCCTGATGGATCTCGGCTGCTATCGTGGCCTGCGCCATCGTCGCGGTCTTCCGGTCCGCGGCCAGCGCACGCACACCAATGCGCGCACCCGTAAGGGTCCGGCCAAGGCGATCGCCGGCAAGAAGAAGTAAGGCGGCCGTGGCGCCTTTTCGGGGCGCCGCTGCCGGGTGGAGCCGCCGGTATTACGGCGGTGATGAGATCGAAAGAAAGACAAGAAAATGGCTAAAGACGTACAGCGCGTTCGCCGCCGCGAGCGCAAGAACATCACGTCGGGCGTCGCCCATGTGAATTCGACCTTCAACAACACGCTGATCACGATCACGGATGCCCAGGGCAATGCGATTGCCTGGTCGTCGGCCGGGGCGCAAGGGTTCAAGGGTTCGCGAAAGTCCACCCCGTTCGCCGCACAGATCGCCGCCGAGGATTGCGCCAAGAAGGCGCAGGAGCACGGCATGCGCACGTTGGAAGTTGAGGTTTGCGGTCCGGGCTCCGGTCGTGAGTCGGCGCTCCGCGCGCTTCAGGCGGCAGGCTTCACGATCACCTCGATCCGTGACGTGACGCCGATCCCGCACAATGGTGTTCGTCCGCGCAAGAAGCGCCGCGTCTAATCGACGTTCGCGGCTCTGCCGTCGACCCGGCTTCGGATCGACGCGCCCCGCCGGCGATGTGTCTTCGGGATCATCGCTTGGCCCGACGTCTTTCTCCCCGGCATTCGAGCCGGGGTCGGCAATTTGCCCGCGCCGCCCTTCACTCTGAATGGCGGCGCGTCGGCGTGTCAGAACCATCGCCACGATTGGATGGTGGCGAGGAAACTGAAAGGCAGTACTCATGATTGCTAGTAACTGGCAGGACCTCTCGAAGCCGAATCAACTCGTCTTCAAGAGCGAAGGCCGGACCAAGGCGACCCTCGTCGCCGAGCCGCTGGAGCGCGGTTTCGGTCTGACGATCGGTAACGCCCTCCGCCGCGTCCTTCTCTCCTCCCTGAGGGGCGCTGCTGTCACCGCCGTCCAGATCGACGGCGTCCTGCACGAGTTTTCCTCGATTGCAGGTGTGCGCGAGGACGTGACCGACATCGTCCTCAACATCAAGGAAATCAACATCGGCATGCAGGGCGAAGGCCCGAAGCGCATGGTCCTGCGCAAGCAGGGTCCGGGCGTTGTGCGCGCTGGTGACATTCAGACCGTCGGCGATGTCGAGGTCCTCAACCCGGATCACGAGATCTGCACCCTCGACGACGGCGCCGAGATCCGGATGGAGTTCACAGTCAATATCGGCAAGGGCTATGTCCCCGCCGATCAGAACCGCGCCGAAGACGCGCCGATCGGTCTCATCCCGGTCGATGCGCTGTTCTCGCCGGTCAAGAAAGTGTCCTACAAGGTCGAGAACACCCGCGAGGGGCAGGATCTCAACAAGGACAAGCTCTCCATGACGATCGAGACCGATGGCTCGATCTCTGGCGAGGATGCCGTGGCTTATGCTGCGCGTATCATCCAGGACCAGCTGTCGGTCTTCATCAATTTCGAGGAGCCGCAGCGCGACCAGCGCGGCGCGCCGATCGCCGGTGCCGCTGGCGCCGAGGAGCCGATGGCCGAGCTCGCCTTCAATCCGGCGCTGCTCAAGAAGGTCGACGAGCTGGAGCTTTCGGTCCGCTCGGCGAACTGCCTGAAGAACGACAACATCGTCTATATCGGCGACCTCATTCAGAAGACGGAAGCGGAAATGCTTCGCACGCCGAATTTCGGCCGCAAGTCGCTGAACGAGATCAAGGAGGTTCTGGCCTCTATGGGTCTGCATCTCGGGATGGAAGTGCAGTCCTGGCCGCCGGAGAATATCGACGATCTGGCCAAGCGCTACGAAGACCAGTATTGAGTGCTCGCGCCCGCCCTGGAGGTGATTCCGGGGCGGGCGTTTCTGTCCGGCAGGTCTTCGAGCCGGCAGGTGATGAAATCTTTCAAAGGAACGGCGGCCTGTCGTCTGTGAACGGCAGGGACGCAAAGATCCCGACCCCCGGCCAATCAAGAGCCGGCCTCTGACTTCAAAGGAATAACCCCATGCGTCACGGCAATCGCGGCCGCAAACTCAACCGCACCTCCAGCCACCGTAAGGCAATGTTCGCCAATATGGCGGCTTCGCTCATCACGCACGAGCAGATCGTCACCACCTTGCCCAAGGCGAAGGATCTGCGTCCGATCGTCGAGAAGCTGATCACCCTTGGCAAGCGCGGCGACCTGCATGCGCGCCGTCTGGCGGCCTCTCGCCTTCGCGACGAGGCTGCGGTCTCCAAGCTGTTCGACGCGCTGGCTCCGCGTTACGCCGAGCGCCAGGGCGGCTACTGTCGCGTCATGAAGGCCGGCTTCCGCTATGGCGACAATGCGCCTATGGCCGTCATCGAATTCGTCGACCGTGATCCCGAAGCCCGCGGCGCTGCCGATCGCGCCCGCCGCGAGGCAGAAGAGAATGAGACCGAAGCCGCCTGAGGCTGTGAGGTATCGAGATCGACATCAAATTAGGGGCCTTCGTGGCCCCTTTTTCGTTGGGCTTGCGACGGGGTGCTGGGGCATTCGCGTCGATTTTTCTCGTAACTTACCCTTTTCGTCAGGTTTGCGAACCCGCGAAGTTTCTTCCGGCTAGAGACCCTGTCGATCGGCATTTTATAGAAGTAGTATTATATTTAACTGTTTGAATATTCGCGTCGCGAGTTTAGCGCTTGAGTTGTCTTTAGCGACGCTGCATTATCCTGCTTCTATTTCCGTATAGATGCAAGGAGCCGAACAGGAGGTCTAAACAGGTGAACGACAGTAAGACAACAATTTTGCTCACTGGCCTGTCCGGCTTTATCGCAAAGCATATTGCAGCGCGCCTTCTCGATGCTGGTTTTCACCTTCGCGGTTCCGTTCGCAGTATGGCAAGAGGTGAGGCGGTCCGATCGACGCTGGCTGCCGCTGGCCATGCCGTCGATCGCTTGGAGTTTGTCGAAGCCGACCTCACGCGAAGTGCCGACTGGCCACGGGCGGTGGATGGCTGCCGCTTCGTCGTCCACACGGCATCACCTTTTCCGCCGACCCAACCCAAGGGCAAATACGATCTCGTTCCCGTCGCGCGGGACGGCACACTTCACGTGCTCGATGCAGCGATCGCCGCTGGCGTCGAGCGCATTGTTCTGACTTCGTCGGTAGTCGCCGTCTATATCGGCCATTCCAACCGCGCGGAGAGGCCATTCGATGAAGCGGACTGGACAAATGTCGAAAGCGACGTCGCCTATCCTTATGCCGTCTCGAAGACATTGGCCGAGCGCGCGGCTTGGGAACGCGTCGAAGGAACCGAAACGGAGCTCGTCGCGATCAACCCAGGCTTCGTCCTCGGACCCTTGCTCGGTGACCGCCTCGGGACGTCCGCGCAGATCATCGCTACCTTGATGAGATATCCGATTCCCTTCGCTCCGGACGTCGCTTTCGGCGTCGTCGATGTGAGAGATGTCGCAGACGCCCATGTCGCGGCGTTGAGCGCTCTGGAGGCTCCGGGCCGGCGATACCTCCTATCCGGCGGTATGCGATCGCCGATCCAACTCGGCGCCACGATTGCCGAATTCGAACCGAGTTACGAAAAGCGCAGACCGCGTTGGATCCTTCCCAACTCGGTGGTCCGCATTCTCGGACATTTCTCGCGGCAAGTCGCGCCGGCGATTTCGGAACTAGGGCGCTACAAGTCGATCGATAGCCGGCCTGCAGAAGCCCTTTTGGGCCGTGGCCTGCGCACGCCCGAAGAGGCCGTGGAAGCCACGCTAAAGAGCCTGCGTGCTCAAGGTCATATTTGATAGCGCTAGACGGATGAATTGGCCCTTGGGGTCAATGCGCATCCAGTGAATGTCTCGATGACGGCCAGAGCCGCCTACGGCCATGTACAAGCTGTGCTTTCATGGACCCACCAACCAATATGAGTGCGGTGTCCCGCTGATCCTGTTTCGCGGAAAAACAGGCGGCGACAACGTTCCTGCTAGACGATGGCTCGGACCAGTTCCTGTTCCGGGAGCCGGTCCGTGCGATGCATGAAAGCCGCATGGCTCAACTCGCAGAATGACGACTTTCGGCTTCCGTCAGACTGTGATGCAAATGCGCTATGCTGGTGCGCGGAGACGTGGCATTCGCAGCCCGCGAGACCGGCGCCTGCTCGATGCCATTGATATGCAACCAAATCGGTTCAACAGACTTATCCCAACGGAGCAGGGACGCCCTCACAGAAATGTGGCAGAATTTACGGGGATTTAAAGAATCGTCATGCAAACTACCGAGAGTTTGAATCAAACGGAGCGCTTTCCAATGCGTCGAACCCTCCTGACGCTGCTTGGTGCCATCGGTGCGTTTGCCGTGTTGACAGCAAGCTATGCGACCGCGGATCTCCCTGCGGAGACTTCCGCTGCGGCGCAATCTGCCCAAGTGACCGCCCAGTAATATCGCGGGCGACGATAGAGTTCTGGATTTGACGTTTGAAAAAAAGGGGCCAACGCCCCTTTTTTTCACGTCCGGGCTACGTGCATTGTCTATGTCCGTTCGCATCCGGCTGCACGCGATGTAGATGCGAAAACGGTTCACAATCTCCCACCGAGTGGTCTAAGCGATTGCCGACATGCGAGGGGCCGCGGCGACGCGGCGCATCCTCGTGAGAAATCGGGGTCCGAACGTCGAGCGTCGGACCGCCGAGGTCGGGAGTAGGGTAGTGGCGGATCCGAAACGTGTTATGAGCGCCGCAGTGGCGGCCATCCTTCTTTGCACCCTGACGGTCCCGATGCAGGACGCGTGGGCTTGGAGCTTGGGAGACCTCTTCGGCGGGCAAAGCCAATCGGACGAGACATCGCCCGCTGAACCACGACCGGCTCCGGCGGCCCCCTTGCCATCGGAACCCCCTTCGCACTCGCAGGCGGAGGAACTCGCGCCGCGTCTCGGCAGCGGATTAGGCGAAGGCGAGCGCGTGCCCGAAAGTCGCGGAGAAATATCGCTGACCTTCGCGCCACTGATCCGCCGTTCAGCCCCATCGGTCGTCAATGTTTATGCCGCACGCGCCGTCCCGCAAAGCCGATCGCCGTTTGCGGGCGATCCCTTTTTTGGCCAGTTCTTCGGCGGTCCACGAGAGCGCGAGCCCCGTATGGAAAGTTCGCTTGGCTCGGGCGTCATCGTCGATCAGAGCGGTCTCGTCGTAACCAATAACCACGTCGTAGCCGATGCCGACGAGGTCAAGATCGCGTTTGCCGATGGTCGCGAATTCGAGACATCCGTTCTCTTGAAGGATGAGAACGTGGATCTGGCCGTCCTCAAGATTGAAGGGGCCGATACGACCTTTCCGGCTTTGCCGATCGCCGACAGCGATGGGTTGGAGATCGGCGATCTGGTCCTTGCGATCGGCAATCCCTTCGGGATCGGCCAGACGGTTACGAACGGGATCGTCTCGGCGCTTGCCCGCACTCACGTCTCGCGCGGCGACTTCGGCTTCTTCATCCAGACCGATGCGGCGATCAATCCGGGCAATTCCGGCGGCGCGCTCATCGACATGAAAGGGCGTCTGGTCGGGGTGAACACCGCGATCTTCTCGCGCTCCGGCGGCTCGAACGGCATTGGATTTGCCATTCCCTCCAATATGGTGTCGAGCTTCGTCAGGGCAGCAAAGGCCGGTGGGCGTTTCGAGCGGCCTTATGTGGGCGCGAGCTTTTCCCCGGTCACACCCGACATTGCCGAAGCTTTGGGTCTGGGACGCCCTGCAGGTGCGCTTGTTCACGCGGTCGCCAAGGGCTCCCCGGCGGCCGAGGCCGGCTTGGAGGTCGGCGACGTGGTCCTGAAGGTCGGCACCTTCACCGTCAATGATCCGGACGGTCTCGGCTATCGCCTGGCAACGACCGGCATCGGCCACACCGTTGATCTGACGGTTTTGCGCAACGAGAGCCAGACGACGCTCTCACTCCCACTTATGGCCGCTCCAGAAGAACCGGCTCGGGACGAGGAGCGGGTCGAGGGACGCAATCCCTTTTCAGGCGCGACTGTCTGGAATCTTTCGCCGCGCGTTGCCGAGGATCTTGGCATGCCGCTTGAAAAGCGCGGTGTCGTCGTGGCGGATGTCGAGCCGCGATCCCTGGCCGCCCGCTTCGGCCTGCGGCCTCGCGATGTGATCACCGAGATCAATGGCAATGCGGTGGAAGACGTCGCGCGTTTGAAAGACATTCTCTCGGAACGCTGGGACGGTTGGGACTTCGAGATCGATCGCGGCGGGCGGCGGCTCGTCCAGCGGGTGCGTTGAGCGATGGCTGATCTGTTCGGCAATTCCCAGGACGAAGCCGCTCCGCGCGACCGGTCGTCGTCGCAACGCTCGACGGCGAAGACCCCGACCAAGGCGAAGCCGGAACCGCCGAGGCCACTCGCCGACCGTCTACGTCCGGCAACGCTTGCTGAAGTCGTTGGCCAGGATCATCTGACCGGGGAGGGGGGCGTTCTCACCCGCATGCTCGCGACGGGCTCGCTCAGCTCGATGATTTTCTGGGGCCCGCCGGGCACGGGAAAGACAACCGTCGCGCGGCTTCTGGCCGGCCATGGCGATTATGCGTTCGAACAGATCTCCGCTATTTTCTCAGGCGTCGCCGATCTCAAGCGGGTCTTTGAAGCCGCGCGCCATCGGCGCTCCAATGGCCGCCCGACGCTCCTCTTCGTCGACGAGATCCATCGCTTCAACCGCACGCAACAGGATAGTTTCCTGCCCGTGATGGAAGACGGAACGGTGGTTCTCGTGGGCGCGACGACGGAAAATCCCTCTTTCGAGTTGAACGCCGCTCTCTTGTCGCGGGCGCGTGTCTTGACCTTTCGCTCGTTGTCCTCGGAGGCGATCGAAAGCCTTTTGGAGCGAGCTGAAGCGATCGAGGAACGGCCACTTCCCTTGACCGGGGAGGCTCGATCGGTGCTCCTGCGTCTTTGCGACGGCGATGGTCGGGCCGCCCTCAGCCTCGCCGAAGAGGTCTGGCGAGCGGCAGGGCCGAACGAGACATTCGGCGCCGACGGTCTCCAGGAGATCGTGCAAAGGCGGGCGCCTGTCTATGACAAGAGCCGAGACGGGCATTACAACCTCATTTCAGCACTTCATAAGTCGGTGCGAGGTTCCGACCCGGATGCCGCGCTCTACTGGCTGTGCCGAATGCTCGATGCCGGCGAAGACCCGCTCTATCTCGGTCGGCGCTTGGTGCGCATGGCGTCCGAGGACATCGGACTTGCCGATCCGAACGCGCTTGCGATCACGCTCGCGGCCAAGGATGCCTACGACTATCTGGGATCGCCGGAGGGCGAACTCGCCCTGGCTCAGGCATGCATCTATCTGGCGTCTGCACCGAAATCGAATGCGGCCTATGTGGCCTACAAGGCGGGAATGCGCGCGGCCAAAGCCCATGGTTCGCTCCTGCCACCCCGCCACATCCTCAACGCGCCGGCTCAATTGATGAAGTCCGAAGGCTATGGGTCGGGCTATCGCTACGATCACGATGAGCCTGACGCATTTTCCGGCCAGAATTATTTTCCAGACGAAATGGAGCGAGAGGCCTATTACCATCCGACGCCCTATGGCGCCGAGGCCCGCATTGGTGAAAGGCTCGAACGCCTGAGCCGATTGCGGCGGGAACGAACCAGCGACGCCGAAGAATAGTTCTTGCGAGGGCTCGATCGACCAGCCGCCTTTTCGACGACGAGGCCACATTACTGACCGGCAAGGCGAGGATTCTTGCATCGCATTGAATTCGGCCAGGCACTGCGCTAGCCTTGAATTCGTTCGCCGCGCAACAGCTTTACTCCACGTGTTGTGGGCTCTCAATTTTTTTGCGCCAATGGACCCGCTCCAAGCGCGCTGCTTGATCGCGTCGCGCTAGGTTCCATTTGCTCGACCTTCCGCATTGGTCTGCGCCTTCGCGGACCCACTTGATGCAACAATCAAAGGAGTGCTCATGTCGGTTCAACCCGACGAGATGATCCCCGACCAATCGGTGACCGATTACGAGGTTGGACAAGACAACCTGCAGAAATTCGGTCTGGATATCCACAATCCAGTGTTCCCGATATCGGCGAGTGTGATCATTCTCTTCGTCGCCTTCACATTGATCTTTCCCGGCGAGGCCGACAGCTTTTTCGGCTGGCTCCGTCCGGCCATAACATCGACCTTCGACTGGGTGTTCCTGATCGCAGGCAACATTTTCGTGCTGTTCTGCATTGGCCTCATCCTATCGCCCTTAGGCTCGGTTCGGTTGGGCGGCAAGGATGCGCGGCCCGACTACGGCTATTTCGGCTGGTTCGCCATGCTGTTCGCCGCAGGTATGGGTATCGGCCTGGTTTTCTACGGCGTTTCGGAGCCCGTGACCCATTATTCGGAATCGCTGGCGGGTTCGAGCTGGGCACCGCTTGGCGGCGCTGAGGGAATGCAGCTGGAAGCACGGCGCCTGGGTATGGCCGCGACGCTCTATCACTGGGCGCTTCACCCATGGGCGATCTATGCCGTGGTGGCCCTGGCTCTCGCTTTCTTCTCCTATAATTGGGGCCTGCCGCTGACCATGCGCTCGGCCTTCTATCCGCTTCTGAAGGATCGGGTCTGGGGTTGGCCGGGCCACATCATCGACATCCTCGCCGTCTTCGCGACCCTGTTCGGCCTCGCGACTTCTCTGGGGTTCGGCGCGGAGCAAGCGGCGGCTGGTCTGAACTATCTGTTCGGCGTTCCAGACACCAATCTGACCAATGTCGTTCTGATCTGCTGCATCACCGGCGTCGCCCTCATCTCGGTGGTGGCAGGGCTCGATTCGGGCGTGAAGCGTTTGTCCGAGATCAATATGGTCCTGGCCATCCTGCTTCTCGGATTCGTCTTCTTCGTCGGTCCGACCATGGATCTCGTCCGTGGTTTCGTCGGAAACACGGTCGCCTATTTCCGCGATCTGATCCCGCTATCGATGCCATTCGGGCGTGAGGACGACAATTTCCGAACCGGCTGGACGACCTTCTATTGGGCCTGGTGGATGAGCTGGTCGCCCTTTGTGGGGATGTTCATCGCGCGCGTCTCGCGCGGTCGCACGGTCCGCGAATTCATGACCTGCGTCCTCGTGGTTCCGACAGTCGTCTCCATCATTTGGATGACCGTCTTCGGCGGTACGGCGCTGACCGAAACAATCGCGGGCTATACCGGCATCGTGGATGCGGACCTTCCGGTGAAGCTCTTCGCCATGCTCGGTCAGCTACCCCTGACGACGATCACCTCTTTCATCGGGATCATCCTCGTCATCGTGTTCTTCGTGACCTCGTCGGACTCCGGCTCGCTTGTCATCGATACGATCACGGCTGGCGGCAAGGTGGATGCGCCGGTTCCTCAGCGCGTTTTCTGGGCGACCTTCGAAGGTCTGGTGGCGATCGCGCTGCTTCTTGGTGGCGGCTTGGCTGCGCTGCAGGGCGCGGCGATCGCAACGGGTTTCCCCTTCGCGATTCTGCTTCTGGTGCTGACCTACTCCACCTTCAAGGGGCTGGTCGCAGAGCGGAAGCAGCCCTTCCTGGAGACGGTCGGGAAGAGCTAAACTCGAGCCCATCGTCGCTATAAAATAACGGCCTCGCCTTCATGGGCGGGGCCGTTTTCGTGTTGATGCGTCTCTTCAATTGAGACGCCTTGAGCCGGTTCATGGCTAGGGATGGTTGGAGCGCTTTCGCTATGGGGCGCCCGAAACCGATCAGACGGATTTCGTACGGCTTCCGAAGCTTGAGCCTGCGCGCTATGGAGCCTCATGGTTCATTTTCTTCTCGTCATGGCCGGCGGCGGATTGGGCGCCGGAATGCGGCACCTCTCGGGTCTTGCCGCCATGCGTCTTCTCGGGACCGGCTTCCCGTGGGGGACCGCATTGGTGAATATCCTCGGCTCGTTCCTGATGGGCGTTCTGATCGAGCTTCTGGCGCGCAAGGTCGATGCGTCGGCCGCCTGGCGCCTGTTCCTCGCCACCGGCTTTCTCGGCGGCTTCACGACCTTTTCGTCCTTTTCCCTGGATACGGCGCTTCTCATCGAGCGCGGATCCATGGGGCTCGCCTTTCTCTATGTTGCAGGCTCGGTCCTGATCGGCATTGTGGCACTTTTCGCCGGCTTCGCCGTGATCCGTGGCTTGGTCTGAAACGCGACGATCATCACGCTGTCGGTCGATGTTGAGGAGCACGGCGTGGGGCCGAGCTCGCAAGGGCGGTTGCAAGGCGCCACAATCGCGCTTCATTTCCTGATGGTTCGGGAGTAAACCGCCGCTGGCGCGTCGCCTAACAGCACAAGACGCCGGGGAGCGGGGCGCGTCACCATCGATCGTCATCGAACGGAGCTCGATCATGACGCGTGCTCAGCGAAAGGCCCTCCGCCGCATCGCCATTGCGGTGCCCATCTTCGGCCTGCTTTTCTGGTTCCTGCCCGTCGTCACGACGATCTGGTTCGCCTGCGGCTTCGTTGACATGATGCGGAATCGGAAAAAGACGCCGCTACTGGTCAGCCGGTATTTTTTGGGCAACGGCATCCTCACCTGGCTCCTGTCCCCCTTCAATCTCCTCGTCGACATTGTGTCCTATCGCAATCCCGGCATTTGGCGCCTCGACGATTTCCCGCCCGAATGGCGCGAGGAGATCGACATGGTGCTCGCGACCTTCCGGCTTCGCAAAGAGGACATCATCGCCGAGATCGATTCGGAATTCGGGGCAGGGCGGCGCGGCATGTATGTCTACCGCTGGTACGGCAAGCGCTTCATTGAGAGCGTGCCTGAATTCAATCGGGATTTTCGCTATGTGAAGACGATCGCCGTCTCGGTCTTTTCCGGCAAGGAGTCGACCACTTGGCATTACGGGCCATTGCGGCTGACTTTGCGGGTGCTCCTCAATCTCAATCCGTCCGACAGCGACCGTGTCTTCATCGAATGCAATGGGGAGCGGCATCTTTGGCGAGATGATCCGCTTTATGTTTTTGATGACACGCTCTTCCATCGCTCAGTGAACGAGGTGGATGCTCGGCGCTACAACGTCTTTATGGATGTGCTTCGGCCTTCGCCCGTACCGGGCCTTCTATCGATACTCCTCGCAGGCATCTCCGCCATCGCCGATCAGTTGAAAGGCGCCTTCTATAAGAATTGGAAGATGCTCGGGGCCGGGAAGGGCGGAGCGAAGGAAACGGCTGCTTGATTGTCGTTGGCTGGGGCGATCCGCCTTTGCGTCCGTCTGTTCTACCGCGTAAAGGCATGGAGAACGGATGATCGCGCCGATACGAGACCATTCCTTGCGGGAACTCGGCGGTGCGGCTGAATAGATATGACGGTATCGAGCATGACGGGCTATACGCTCGATACCGCGGATAAGAACGGACGACGGCATCATGGCGACGGTCGAACAGCGACGTGTCGAGAACGACGAAGCGGGCTTGCGTCTCGATCGCTGGTTTAAGCTGCATTATCCCGGCCTCGGTTTCGGCCATCTGCAGAAGCTTTTGCGCTCGGGTCAGATCAGGGTCGATGGCGGCCGCGCGAAGTCCGATACCCGCATCCAGCCGGGACAGATGATCCGCGTCCCGCCCATGGGTGTGGATGCGAAGTCGATCGATTCGAGACCTCTCACGGCCAACACGATGCGTGACCGGCACGATGCCGATGTCCTTGCTCAAATGGTGGTTTATGAGGACGAGAAGGTCATCGTCTTCAACAAGCCGGCAGGTCTTGCCGTTCAAGGCGGTTCGGGTCTCTCGCGCCATGTGGACAAGATGCTCGAGGCTTGGCGCAACCGGAAGGGCGAGAAGCCCCGCCTCGTTCACCGTCTCGACCGTGATACGTCTGGTATTCTCGTTGTCGCTCGCACACGTGGCGCTGCGATCTCTCTTACCAAGGCTTTCCGTGAGCGCGAGACCAAGAAGCATTATTGGGCGATCGTGAAGGGCGTTCCCGCCAAGCGAGACGGGCGTATTTCGACCTACCTCAAGAAGGAACAGACGCCGGATGGCGATCGCATGCGCATCGCCAAGCATGGCGATGAGGACGCCGACCATGCGCTCTCACATTATCGCGTCGTCGATCAGGTGGCCCAGAACTTCGCCTGGCTCGAAATGGAGCCCTACACCGGTCGGACTCACCAGCTACGCGTTCATGCGGCCCATATTGGTCATCCGATCCTGGGCGATCCGAAATATTTCGAGCATGACACGAATTGGGAATTTCCCGGCGGCGTGCAGAAACGCCTGCATCTCCACGCCCGGCGCATCGTCATTCCCCATCCCGACGGCGGCGTGATCGACCAGATCGCACCTCTACCACAGCATATGGTCCAGACCTTCAATCTGTTCGGCTTCGACGATGCCGCACTGGATGACTGATCGCCCATGAAGGCCATTCTCTTCGATTGCGACGGGACGATTGCCGATTCGGCAGGTCTTATCTGCACCATCATGGATCGCAGCTTCGAGGCGCACGGGCTGACACCGCCAGCTTGGGAGTCGACGCGAGCCATCATCGGCCTGTCGCTCGATAAGGCGATCCTGGCGCTGCGCCCTTCGCTCGGTGAGGCGGATGTCGCCGCATTGGTGGCGGGTTATCGGCACCAATATCGTGCCGAGCGCGCGCGACCCGATTTCGTGGAGCATCTTTTTCCCGGTATGCGCGATCTCGTTCTGGAGTTGTCTGCGCAAGACGAGGTGTTCGTTGGCATGGTGACCGGCAAATCCCGTCGCGGCGTAGCGGCGATCACCGCCGCGCACGGGCTGACGGACGCCTTCACCATCATTCGAACCGCCGATGACTGCCCGTCGAAGCCCCATCCGGCCATGGTTCTCGAATGCTGTGCGCAGGTCGGTCTCGCGCCCGCCGATGCGATCGTTGTCGGCGATACGACCTTCGACATGGAGATGGCGAGGACTGCCGGAAGTGCGGCTCTCGGCGTTGCATGGGGATCGCATCATCGCGAACAGCTGGAACGAAGCGGCGCGCAGGCGGTCGCCACGGACGTTCCGGAGCTGCGACAAGCGCTCGCAGCGTTTATCGAGGGCGGTTGGGGAATTCGGGGAACCGGCTTGGACACTGCACCCACCACCGCAAAGACATGGAGTTGACCGATGTCGGAAACGAGGCTTGGCCGACCGGAACTGCCGAAGCGCTTCTATAAGGCCGTCGCGGTCGTTGGGGCAGGGGACGGCTTCACGCTCGAACTCGACGGTCGATCGCTGAAGACACCATCGCGCAGGGCGCTTGCCGTGCCCCGCCAGCCGATCGCCGAGGCGATCGCAGTCGAATGGGATGCGCAAGGCACTCACATCGATCCCGGTACGATGCCGGTCACGCGCCTTGCCAACACGATCGTCGACGGCATTGTGGATAATCCCCGGCCGATCCTCGACGAAGTCGGGCGCTACATCGAGACGGATATGCTCTTCTATCGCGCTGGAGAGCCGGAGCGCCTGGTCGAGCGCCAGCGCCTCGAATGGGACCCCGTCCTCACCTGGGCCCATGAGACGCTTGGCCATCGGTTCGAGTTGACCGAGGGCGTCATGCATGTGGCCCAGCCAAGCGAGGCCCTGGAAGCTTATCGCATGCGCATTGCTGGCTTGAGCGACGCCTTCATGGTCGGCGCCTTCCAGCAGATCGTCTCGCTGACGGGTTCGGCGTTGCTCGGCCTTGCCGTCCTGGAAGGCCGGCTTTCGTCTCAGGAAGCCTGGCGGCTCGCCCATCTCGATGAGGACTGGAACATCGGGCAATGGGGCGCCGACGAAGAGGCGAGGGCTTTGCGCGAGATCCGCTGGCACGACATGCAGGCTGCAATGGTCATGCTGACACCGGCGACATAAGTCTTCATTCGAAAGCCTTAGGCGCACTCACTCGCGGTTTCGCGCTGAATACTGCTATTGCCAATGGACGCGCAACGCGAAGGCGGCGCTTGGTCTATAGAGGCAGAACGAAGCTCCGGGAGGAAACGGAACGATGCGCGACATGCTGGCCGAACTCGAAGCGCGGCGTGAACGGGCGAGGGCGGGTGGCGGCGCACGGCGCATCGAGGCGCAGCATGCCAAGGGCAAGCTGACGGCCCGCGAACGCCTTGAGATCTTTCTCGACGAAGGCTCCTTCGAAGAATTCGATATGTTCGTCCAGCATCGAGGGACCGATTTCGGCATGGACGAGCAGCATTATCCCGGCGACGGCGTCGTGACCGGCTGGGGGACCGTCAACGGTCGGACGGTCTTCGTCTTCGCCAAGGATTTCACCGTCTTCGGCGGGTCGCTCTCGGAAGCCCATGCCGAGAAGGTTCAGAAGGTGCAGGATCTCGCTTTACGAAATCGCGCGCCGATCATCGGCTTTTATGACGCGGGCGGCGCGCGCATCCAGGAAGGCGTCGCGGCCCTCGGTGGCTATGCCGAAATCTTTCAGCGCAATGTCCTTAGCTCCGGCGTCATCCCGCAGATTTCCGTGATCATGGGCCCATGCGCGGGCGGCGACGTCTATTCGCCGGCCATGACCGACTTCATCTTCATGGTGCGCGACACGTCCTATATGTTCGTCACAGGGCCAGACGTGGTGAAGACCGTCACCAACGAGACGGTCACGGCGGAGGAACTCGGCGGCGCCTCGATCCATACGGTGAAGTCCTCGATCGCCGACGGCGCTTATGACAACGATGTCGACGCGCTTCTGCAGATGCGGCGGTTGCTCGATTTTCTGCCCGCTTCCAACACCTCGCCAGTGCCCGAACTCGACTACAGCCAGTCGGTCACAAGTGACGATTCGTCTCTCGACACGCTGATTCCAGACAACGCCAACAAGCCTTACGACATGAAGGAATTGATCCGCAAAACGGTGGATGAGGGCGATTTCTTCGAGATCCAGGAGAGCTTCGCGAAGAATATCGTCACCGGTTTTGGGCGGATCGAAGGGCGTAGCGTCGGCATCGTTGCAAACCAGCCCATGGTGCTTGCCGGCGTGCTCGATGCCGATGCCTCGCGTAAGGCGGCGCGTTTCGTACGCTTCTGCGATTGCTTCTCAATCCCCGTCGTCACATTTGTCGACGTGCCAGGTTTCCTTCCAGGCACGTCCCAGGAATATGGCGGGCTGATCAAGCATGGCGCAAAGCTCCTCTTCGCCTATGCCGAGGCGACCGTGCCCAAGGTGACGCTGATCACCCGCAAAGCCTTCGGCGGGGCCTATGACGTGATGG
The DNA here is from genome assembly GCF_900176465.1 of Fulvimarina manganoxydans. Taxonomy (GTDB): domain Bacteria; phylum Pseudomonadota; class Alphaproteobacteria; order Rhizobiales; family Rhizobiaceae; genus Fulvimarina; species Fulvimarina manganoxydans. Next base: position 12,633 of record NZ_FWXR01000020.1, on the reverse strand, counting down.
CCTCGAAGCATCTACGAGGTGACATCAATTACGCCTGGCCGACGGCGCAGATCGCTGTCATGGGCGCCAAAGGCGCGACCGAGATCATCCACCGCAAGGATGCGGGCGATGCGGAAAAACTCGCTGCTCATACCAAGGCTTACGAGGATCGTTTTCTCTCGCCCTTTGTCGCGGCCGAGCGCGGTTATGTGGATGAGGTGATCATGCCGCGTTCAACCCGGCGGCGCGTGGCGCGGGCGCTCGCCATGCTGCGCACCAAGGAACTTGAGAACCCTTGGAAGAAGCACGACAACATTCCTCTCTGACAACGCGTCAATCGGCGGTGTGATGTTGATCAGATGGCGCCGGCTTTCGACTTCGACCGAAGGCGAATGGCACGCCTCTATGGTTAGGATTAGGTTAATCCTCGGGAGGACCCGAACCATGATCAACCGGATCGACGACAGCGCATCGGACGCGATGCGTTTTTTCCTGAGCCAAAAAACCAATCTGGTGCCGCGCCGCGATGCAGCTGGTTCGGCCACAATGAGCGATCAGGACGAGGCTGTTGAGCACCCGGCCGAGGCTAAGGACATTCAAGCCCGGACGTCCTAAGCCTCGATATACCACTTATTCCGCCGCTCGGACCGGCTCGACGAGGTCATGCGCTCACGCCGGTGTTTCCGCGCGCTGCCGCGAGCCGTTCTTCGAGCCGTGACAGCAATTGCGGATCTCGGAAATCGCTGACGACCAGATCGGCACCTGCGCCGGTCAGATGCTCGTCCTCGAGGGATGTGCGCAGGCCAACCGTTGTCAGCCCGGCAGCGCTGGCGGATTTGACGCCGGACAAACTATCCTCGAAGGCCATCGCGTGGGACGCGCTGCCGCCAAGCAGTTTCAGGCCGGTCTCATAGGGCAGGGGATCGGGCTTACCCCGTTCCAATTCGACGCCGATCACGATGGTCGAAAAATGCCGCTTCAAGCCGGAGCCTTCTAGCATCTGTTCAGCATTGGCACGCGGCGCGTTTGTCACGATCGCCCGCAAGACGCCCTCGCGATCGGACCACTCGATGAGCGCTTCAATCCCGGGCGTTGGCTCGAGCTCCGAAACACGCTCCCGAAACAGCGCCTCCTTCCTGTCGACTATGGCCAGACCCTCCTCCTCCGTCTTGTCCGGAAACAAGGCGGCGGCAATCGTGGGATTGGCGGCACCCATGATCTTCATCCGATAGGTTTCGAGATCGATCGAGCGCCCATGCTCCGACAGCACTTCGTTGAAAGCGGCGAAATGGACGGGATCGCTATCGATCAATGTGCCGTCGAGATCGAAGAGCAGGCAAAAGGGCGCCATGGCAGCCTATGTCCTTCAGAATGTTGAATCGGTTTGGCAGGGTCCTGCCCGAATGCCGATCCAAGGACAAGCTGCATACGCCAAATTTGGGCCGAGCCTACCCACGACGACCGGCTGATCCCAACGAAACACCTGCAAGACGCGGATCACCGACATTGGCGCAGGTTGGCTTTTGGGCCCGCGATGGAACGAGCATTGTCCGAACGCCGTTCTGGAACCCACAATCTCTCAGCCGCTAGATTTGGCACGATCAAAGCGTCAAAGCACCGCAGATGCGCGTCAACCGGGCCAGAGATTGACGATCGTCATGGCGCCGAGCGCCAGCACGACACCGGCGATCAGGACATACAGAATGCGTGGGCTCTGATTGCCCTGGCGGACTTCGCGGGAATCGAATTTCGGCTCTGGCATGGCTTGCCTCCCTATGCCGACGGTCGAGCCAGCCTGACTCGCCCTATACATGCAATTGGTGCGTTTCAAACCACGATCAAGCGCCGTGCGCCCGAGAGCGCTCAAACGTCGATAACGGCGTTCGGCGGAAGCTCCGATAAGTCAATTGTCCGAGCTGGTCGGGGACGCGAGACCCGGAGCTGCCGGAGCCGATCCGCCGACGGAGCGCCAGCTCGCAATCTGCGCCGGCTCATCCATCAGGACGGCGTCCAGGGCGACCGAGCGCGACATACAGAGCTGTGAACGCGAAGGGCGGCGAACCAGCGAACTCCGACGATGGCTAGAACACCCATGCGAAGGGCTGGTTGGCTTTTCAGGACAGTTCCATAATCTGTATTATGCAACTTCAATGAAGGGCTACCGGGATTGGTGTCTGAATGGAGATGTCCCTTCCCTCGGCCTTATTCGCCGACGGCACGAATGCCACCACACGTCTTGGCATGCGGCATCTTTCGAGTACGCTAATCGATATGGTTTATGCGGCGACCCACTGGCCGAGCGTGTGATCGTTCGGCACCCGGAAGCGTTTGGCTCGATACAGGAGCGCCGTCAGCATTCATTGACCGCCCTGCCGCTAGATCGCCGATCTTCGACGACAGAGCCTTCTAAGGTAGGGACGGAAATCGCCGCGCTACAGCGGACGTTCGATCACCAGGCCATCATAGCCCGGCTCGACATGCGCCGGCGTCTCGCGGCGGACGGTGTCGTAGTCGAGCGGCGTGTGCATATGGGTCAAAGTCGCCGAGCCGACGCCGAGTTCGTCGATCCAGTCGAGAGCCTGCTGAAGGCTGAAATGGCTTGGATGTCGGCGATACTGGAGAGCGCCGAGGACGATGTGGTCGGTACCTCGAAGGGTCTCGACCGTCTCGGCCGGGAAAGCGCTGACGTCGGTGCAATAAGCGATCGGCCCAAAATGGAAGCCGAGCGAGTGGATCGCGCCATGAATCTGGAGCATCGGCAAGATGTCGATGGGTCCGCCGGGTCCATCAATGGCGAAACGCTGCCCGGCCTCGATCTCGATATGCCAGGCGATCGGCGGATAGTCGCTGCCTTTCGGGGTTCGAAAGACATAGGCGAAGGCTTCGAACACGCGCCCGAAGGTTTCGGTATCGGCATAGACCGGAATTTGCGCGCCCTGGCTCTGCGCAAAGCTGCGCATGTCGTCGATGCCGTGGATATGGTCGGCATGGGCATGGGTCAGCATGATGGCGTCGAGCCGTTTGACGTTGGCCGCAAGCATCTGCTGCCGAAAATCCGGGCCGCAATCGATGGCGACGACCGTGCGCCCTCTCGCGGAGATCCGCTCGATCAGAGCGGCCGTTCGCGTCCGACGATTCTTAGGATTGTCGGGGTCGCAGGCACCCCAATCCCCGTGAATGCGCGGGACACCCGGCGAGGATGAGCAGCCGAGAATGGTGAGCCGAAACCGGTCCGCCATCGCTTCGGCTCACGCAGCCAGCCTGGGATCCGGAACCTTGCCGAAAAGCGCGAAGAAGTTGTCCGAAGTCCGCTTTGCGAGTTCCTCGATGTCGACGCCTTTGACCTCGGCCAGAACCTCGGCTGTATGGCGGACATAGCTCGGTTCATTGCGCTTGCCGCGAAAAGGCGGCGGCGCGAGATAGGGCGCGTCCGTCTCGACCAGCAAACGCTCCATCGGCACATCGGCGGCAATAGCTCTCAATTCGTCGGAGCGTTTGAAAGCCAGAATGCCGGAGAAGGACACATGGCCACCGAGTTCGAGCCCGGCCTCGGCGAGCCCGCGCCCTGACGAAAAGCAATGGAGAATGAAAGGGAAAGCACCCTTTCCCGTCTCCTCCCGCAGGATTGCCGCGACATCCTCATCGGCATCGCGCGCATGGATCACGAGCGGCAGTCCGGTTTCGCGCGCGGCCGCGATATGCCGGCGAAACACCGCCTGCTGCACCTCGCGCGGGGCCCGGTCATAGTGATAGTCGAGTCCTGCTTCGCCGATGGCCACGATTTTCTCGTCGGCTCTCGCCAGTTCAACGAGTCTCTCGGTTGGAACATCGGGCTCGTCGCCAGCCGAATTTGGATGGGTGCCGACCGAGGCGAAGACGTTGTCGTAGCGCCCGGTCAGGACCTTCAGCCGATCGATCTTTGCCACCATGGTTGAGATGGTGACGAAGAGCTTCACGCCGTTCTCAGCAGCGCGCGCCATCAGCGCGTCGCGGTCCTCGTCGAAATCCGGGAAATCGAGATGGCAGTGGCTGTCGATCAGAAACATGGTATCAGGCGTCGCTTTCGCTTTCGACGAAACGCGGGAAGATGGGCTGAGGGGCGGGGAGCGCCCTGCCCGGCTTCAGCGCGAAGTCCTTTGATAGCGCCGTGAAGCTGCGCTCGGTCTCGCCGATGCCAAGGACATCGAGCAACTTCCCAGCGCTCTCGGGAATGAAGGGCTGCATCAGGATCGCGACCTGACGGAGGACTTCGGCAGTCACATAGAGCACCGTCTGCATCCGCGCCATATCGGTCTTGCGCAGAGCCCAAGGCTCCTCGCCGGCAAAATAGCGATTGGCCTCGGAAACGACCGCGATCTGAGCGGCGAGAATCTGATGGAGTTCCTGCTTGTCGGCCGCCATACGGGCCTTCGGCAGAAGCGCTGAGGCCGCGTCGAGAATGGCTTGATCGTTCGCGGTGAACTCACCGAATTCCGGCACCGCCGCGTCGCAATGCTTGGCGATCATGGAGAGCGAGCGCTGGGCCAGATTGCCGAGATCGTTGGCGAGTTCGGAATTGGTCCGGTTCACGATGGCGTCGTGGGAATAGTTGCCGTCCTGGCCGAAGGACACTTCCCGCAAGAGAAAATAGCGGAATCGGTCGAGGCCATAGGTCTCGACGAGCGCGAAGGGGTCGATGACATTGCCCACCGACTTCGACATCTTCTCTCCGCGGTTGAAGAGAAAGCCGTGAGCAAAGACGCGCTTGGGCAGAGGCAGGCCTGCGGACATGAGGAAAGCCGGCCAATAGACCGTATGAAAGCGCACGATGTCCTTGCCGATGACATGAAGATCGGCGGGCCAGAAGCCAGCGCGGGCGCCCGATTGGTCTTCCAGATAGCCGGTCGCCGTCAGATAGTTCGTCAGCGCGTCGACCCACACATACATGACGTGCTTCTCGTCGCCCGGGACCGGAATGCCCCAGTCGAAGGTCGTCCGCGAGACCGAGAGGTCGCGCAGGCCGGATTTGACGAAGGAGACGACCTCGTTGCGGCGCTCGGCCGGGCCGATGAAATCCGGCTGGCTCTCATAGAGCTTCAGAAGCGGCTCCTGAAATTTCGAGAGGCGGAAGAAATAGCTCTCTTCCTCGATCCACTCGACGGGCGTTCCCTGGGGGCCGACGCGCGAGCCATCCTCGCGAAGGACCGTCTCGTCCTCGCCGTAATAGGCCTCGTCCCGGACCGAATACCAGCCGGAATAGGAATCCTTGTAGATGTCGCCAGCCGCTTCCATGCGCTTCCAGATCGCCTGGCAGGTCTCGCGATGCCGGGCTTCGCTGGTGCGGATGAAATCGTCATTCGAGCCGCCCATGGATTTGGCCATGCGCTGGAACTCGGCCGAATTGGCGTCGGCGAGTTCGCGCGGCGTCATGCCTTGTGCGCGGGCCTTCTGCAGCATCTTGATGCCGTGTTCGTCCGTTCCGGTCAGGAAGAAGACGTCATAGCCGTCGAGCCGCTTGAAGCGCGCCAGCGCATCGGTCGCGATCAGCTCGTAGGCATGGCCGATATGCGGCTTGCCGTTCGGATAGGAAATCGCCGTCGTCAGATAATAGCGTTCGGCCATGGGGGTGTCGTCTGTCCTGCTCGGAATATCTCGCATCCGCGAATTTGAGTCGTTCACGGCCTTAAAGGAATTCGCCTTGCCTCTCAATGAAGGAGGTTCGGCGGAGGCTGACAAGGGCCACCCACGCAATCGTCTCCGCCGCCCGGACAATCATTCGACCTCATGCGCTTTCGAAGCGATCAGCGGCAGCTGCATGATAGGCATTGTAAAGCGTCAGTAAGACCTGCTTGCGATCGAGATTATAGGCGACCGCCTCGCGGATGCGGGCACGTTCGCTTTGCCAAAGGGCAGCAAAACGGGCCGCCCTCGCCCCGTCTCCTGCATCGAGTGCGGCTTCACTCGCTTTTGCAATGGTTGAGAGAATCGAGTCGATAGCGAGATCGAAGGACGCTTCCCGCCCTTTCAGCGTCAACTGATCGGCAAGCGCCGCTATACCGTTCCAGTCTGGCCGATCGGCGTCCAGAAGCGGCTCCAACGCATCCACGATTTCTATGCCCCCATGCTCTTCCATCACAAGGGCGCGCCGAACCGACCCTTCGCTCGCGCTGACCATCGCTTGGCGCTCTTGCTCGGAAAGGGTGGGAGCAATCGCGGCCAGCGTCCTGTCGAGCGTCAAAGGGTCGAGTGGATCGAACCGCAAGGCCCGACAACGCGAGCGGATGGTCGGCAAGAGGCGGCCCGGCGTGTGGTTGACGATGAGAAACAACGCCCGATCCGGCGGCTCTTCGAGCATTTTCAACAGGGCGTTGGCCGCATTGCGGTTCATGTCATCGGCGGGATCGACGATGGCGATCCGATAGCTGTCGCTGGCACCCGTTGCGTGAAAGAAGCGAGCGAGGCGGCGCACCTCCTCAACGGTGATCTGGGTGCGAAAGCCACTGCCGCGCTCCTGGGCCGCGCGGGTCACATGAATGAGGCCTGGATGTGCGTCGGTGGCGATCTGGCGAATGACAGGATCTTCGGAAAAGAAGGATGCCGTCGCCCCCTCCCCGTCAGCCGTTCGCGCATTCAGGAGAAGCCTTGCAAAAGCAAAGGCGGCCGTCGCCTTACCGATGCCGCGCGGTCCCTGGAGGAGCCAAGCGTGATGGAGCCGCTTTTCGCTCCGCGCCCGTATCAGCTCGGCAAAAGCTGCCTCGTGACCATAGAGGGCGAGCCGAGCCTTGGGCGGGACGACCGCCCCAAGATCGTCGTGCTCGGGGAGGGTCGTAAACGCCATCTCGCTCACGATCCCTGCCGCTCCCGGTTCTTCACGAGCCGATCGAGATCAAGCCGGTCTTCGACCGCGGCCAGGACATCTTGAGCGATCTCGTCCGCGTCGCCCTGCCCGTCGATGACGACGCAGCGTTCGGGCTCGGAGCGTGCAATGGCCAGGAACCGCTCTCGCCGTTCGACTTGGACGCTCAAATCCTCCTCTTCGAAGCGGTCGGCCTTGGCTTCCTGCCGGCGCAGCCTTGCCCGCTCGGCTCCGATCTCGGCCGGAACGTCCAGGATGATGGTGAGGTCGGGCCCGACGCCGTTCAGCGTCGCCCATTCCAGGCGAGCGAGGAAAGCGCCCTCCTCCGGGTCGTCGCTCGCTTGATAGACCCGCGTCGAATCATGAAAGCGGTCGCAGAGAACGACCGCGCCACGGGCCAAAGCGGGACGGATGACGACTTCGAGATGGTCGGCCCGTGCGGCTGCAAAGAGAACGCCCTCCATCTGAGGACCCAAATGCCGAGCCGCGCCGGACAAGACCACATGTCGGATCGCGTCCGCACCTGGCGTGCCGCCGGGCTCACGGGTCGTCACCACATCGAGCCCATGCGCCGCCAGAGCATCGGCAAGCCGCCGAATCTGCGTGGTCTTGCCGCTGCCCTCGCCGCCTTCGAAAGTAATGAAAATGCCGGCCAATGGGCCTCCGCTTGGTTGACGGGCGGCGACGCCGGGACCAGGTCGCCGCGCAGCTTTGATCTTCCCGCCGCGGCGCATGGACATGGACCAGACCCTTTGTTTTCCCTTGTGCCTCTATCGGCAGGCCGATGCGAGGCGCGCTTGCCCCAAATGACCGGCCCAGCGTCAGAGGATGCAGTCAGAAGGAACGGGTCCATCCCAATGCCAGTTCCTCCATCGCACCGACGGCACGATCGGTGAAACTGCCCACCGGCACAGAGCCGCTCGCATAGACGGTCTGGCTATAGACGGTTTCGTCCGCCACCTGAATATCCAGAACGCCCACTTCGTCTCCGTCTTCGACGGGAGCGATCAGCGGGCCCTCGAACCTTATGCGGGCTTCGACGTCGCCGAGCGAAGCTTCCGGGAGGAGTATGCGAACGGGCCGATCGACGCGCACGGATACCGATTCCCCTGCCCCGTTGAACACGGGAACGCTCGCTACGACGGCACCGGCCGAGAGTATATCCGTCTCCACCAAGCCATCGAAGCCGAAATCGAGAAGACGCCGAGCTTCCGCTTCGCGCTCGGCCCCGGAGGGAAGTCCCGACAGCGCGAGATAGAACAGACGATCACCTCTCGAGACGACCGCCATCAGCGAATAGCCGCTGTTTTCCGTATAGCCCGTGCCGATGCCCTCCCCGCCGATTGTCTCGGCTAGAACGGGATTGCGGTTGCGCTGAAAGATGCCGTTCCATTCGAAAGCCGGCTCGGCGAAAATCTTGTAGAGATCAGGGTGCGCCTCGCGCAAGTGACGGGCCAGGGTGACGAGGTCTCTGGCGCTCGTCTTCTGCCCTTCGGCCGGAAGGCCCGTCGGGTTGACGAAATGGCTGTCCTTCAGGCCAAGCTCCGCTGCTCGGTCATTCATCCGCTTCGCAAAGGCCTCCTCCGAGCCTTCGAGCCCTTCGGCAAGGATAATGGCGCCGTCATTGGCCGCCTGGATGATCGTACCGCGGATCAGTGCAGAAACCGGCACGCTGGATTTGATCGCCGCGAACATCGTTGATGTGCCCGATGGCGCGCCGCCCGTGCGCCAGGCATGTTCGGAAACCGGATATTCGCTCGCCAATGAAATCTCACCGCTTTCGATTGCCTCGAAGACGATCTCCATTGTCATCAGCTTGGCGAGCGAGGCCGGCGGAAAGGGCTCTGCCGCGTTCTTGGAGAGAATGACCGTACCCGTTCGATCCTCGACGAACAAAGCGCGTGGGGCTTCCGTTGTCAGGCCATAGGCCGACGCCTGAGCTGCATCCTGAGCCTTGCTGGAACTGGCAATCACGAAAAGAGCGAGACCGCCTAGGCAAGCGGCCCGTGCAAGACGCGACTTCGAACAATGAACAGGGCAAGACGACATGGCGGGCTCTCATCGGGCAGGCGCGACGATGCGCGACGTTTAGCCTTCTGGGCCTTCATCGCAAAGCCTTCGGGCCGAGCGATCGGGACACGCTTGCGTCATGCGCCGCAGGCAGGAGGCCGTTCCGTCACCCGTCAGAAGCGCCAATAGGGCGGCCGGTCGAGCAAGGACAGATCGATGCGCGAACCGGAAGAGGCCTGTCGATCACGAGCGCTGACAAAAGGCGCTCAATAGTTCTCGGCCGATCCGCCCGACACACGCGTCAATCGCGTTCGGCGAAAGCGTCCGTGAAGCCGGCGTCCCACAACCGGCGCAGAACGCGGTCCGGATCGACACCCGGCGCGACGATCATGGTTGCCGAGACGAGATTGGGGTCGGTCGTCGCTTCCGCCCGTGCCGTGCTTTCGACGCCGACGACATCACTGACACGCGCCATCAGATCGCGGTCCACCGTGCCCAGATTGAAATGCTGTGCCGCGCGGGAGGGCTCAGCCGTACCGAGGGCTTGCAAGGCGGCGGTCGCTCCGCTCACCCGCTCCTCAGAACTGAAGGCTGCAAGCTCGGACGGAGCCCCCAGGGGCCGCGCCGGTTTGTTCTGGAACAGAGACTGGAGGGGGCGAACGCCCGGCATCGGCGCAGAACCGGATGACGACAAGGCCATCATGGCGCCCGCCTCATTCAATCCACGCGTGGTTGGCTCGGCCGAAGCGAGCATCGAGCCCTCAGGCAGACCCGGCGTCCCATCGCCTGGGCGGTAGCTTGCCATCAGCATTTGAGTATCATCGCCCTCCAATGGTGCCCGGCCGACATATTCGACCTTCACATTGGCGACGCCCGAATGGCGAAAGCCGAGAAGATGGGCCGCCTCGGACGACAGATCGATTTCCCGGCCATGGGCGAAAGGCCCGCGATCGTTCACGCGGACCTGGATCTGCGCCCCGGTCTCCAGATTGGTCACGAGCGCATAAGAGGGAAGCGGGAAGGTCTTATGGGCCGCAGACAGCCCGTGCATGTCGTAGATCTCGCCATTGGCGGTCAGACGGCCGTGGAAGTTCGGCCCGTACCAGGACGCCATGCCTGTCGCCACATAACCGGGCTCGTCCTTTGGATAATACCACTCGCCCTTCACTTTATAGGGCTTGCCGATCTGCGCCCGTCCTCCGCCTTTCGGCACCCGGCGAGACGACGTCATGCGGGGCGAGGCTGGAACGCCATAGGTCTTGGAATCGAATTTGACAGTGGTCGAGATCTCGATGAACTCGTCGGCGCTGATCCCGCCATCCTGACAACCGGATACGAATGCGGCGGCTCCCAGAAGCGCAGCAAGCGCGACACGGCGGCGCATCATGGCCGTTCGAGCAAGACCTGTCAGCATTCCATTCCCTCTCCTGTCCGGTGCCGGCAACGCATCCCCATACGCAGCCGGGCCAGCGCCTGAATGTCGTAGCAATCGCAAGGAGCCGCGATCAACCCGTCTGATGTGCCTGACGCTTTAACCGAACCCGCTTGTCTGGCCCCATAAAGGGCGCGGTTCCGGCACGGCCAGGCGAAGTTGGCCCAGTTTTGTCGCATCGCGGCAACAGGCATCGATGCTTCGTTTTCGACGACAGCTGAAACCTGCACGAAAACGCGTTTCCAATGAGTTGCTTGCGCAGGGCTGACGATTCGTTGCTTAACGGTCACTTTCCGAAAGCCATGAAGACCATACGGTTGGTCCGCCACGATTTGGCCTAAGTTGCGAAAACCGAGATCGTTAACCAATCGTGTGATCAGGATCGATCGTCAGCCGAATGTGGTCGACCGACAACAGACCTTATCGCGTTCGAAGCTTGCGCCGGCATGAGCCATCGATTCCGACGGTCTCTCCAGTGCCATCTCGCAGGCGCCCTTTCGCTTGTCTCGTTCGGCATCCGGGTGATCGAGCCGATGCCGTCTCGACGTCCGCGCGGCCTTCAGCATGCCGAAAGTCGTCGTTGCGAAGCGATCAAAAGGATTTCGCAAGACTCATCGAAGGTGCATCCGTTTCTCGCCCGCTCTGCTTGACCCTTGCGCAAAGATCGATCAGGCCAAGGCCATGATGGACATCATGTCTCCCGACCTAGCCGGGCAGACGGCGGGGCTCGTCGCTCTCGGTCTCTGTGTCGCCGCCTTCTCCAGCAAGAGCGATGACAAGCTGCTGGCCATTCTCGTTCTCGGCAATGTCGCTTTTGCGATCCAATTCGCCTTGTTCGGCGCCTGGGTGGCATCGGCCATTTCGGCCCTCATCATCCTGCGCATTCTTCTGGCTCGGCGCATGCCGCGCCATCGTGGCGCGATGATCGCGATGCTTCTGGCAACGCTTCTCGTCGCCACGCTCGCCTGGCAGGGTCCGGCAGACCTCGTCCCGCTGGCGGCCGGCCTCCTCGGCACGTTCGCCATGTTCATGCTTCGCGGCATTCCCATGCGCCTATGCTTGGCGGTCGCAGCCTTTCTCTGGATGGTCACCAACGCGGTCAGTGGTTCCTGGGGCGCGCTTGCGGCGGAAGGCTTTGTTCTCGTGGTCAATCTCGTAACGATTTTGCGGATCGCTCGAGACAGCCGCACCAAAGGCGAAGACGCCCGGTTGACCTGTCGAACCGCTCGGCTGTAAAGCCTGCCAGATAACCGTTCGGAATCGGTTCGCAGCCACCGCGCATCACGTCGCAAATGGCTGAACCACCAAGAGCAACGACGGTACGGATGGGTGTCCGAGTGGTTGAAGGAACCGGTCTTGAAAACCGGCAGGCGGGGAACCGTCTCGTGGGTTCGAATCCCACCCCATCCGCCACACTTAAGTTATTGTAATCATTGGGTTATTATCCCTCTGAAACCGCCTGATGTCTGGCTCTAAAGTCACAGGTGACGGACATGGCGCGGCCATATATCTCCCGACGAGGTGGAATGTGGTGGTTTACATGGGCGATGCCGTGGGACCTTCGCGGAGGATTCGGCAACTGCCATGTGCGACGATCTCTCCGCACGTCCGAATTCAGCGTCGCGAAGAGGGGGGCGGCGCGCATGACAGTGGCGATGGACGATTGGATGGCGGCGGTGCGGCACGCCATCGACGATGATCCCGACCAACCCGATCGCGCCCTGCTTTCTCGACTGCTGGACGACGCCCTGTCGCTCGAAGATGGCGCGACCGCTGCTGCGTGACTTCGTCAGAAGGCATGTGATCTACGTGCCGCCACTTATCAACTCGCAGCTGTCACCGGTGCGGGGGATCAGGTTCGGGCCACGACGTCCCGCACTCTGCCGGTCGCCTGCGGCATGGCTGACGACATCCAAGAGAAGACGGCCCCGTCTCGCCGACCTTGAGGCCCGGCACGCCCCATCCGACGCGATTGCGGCGCTTCGGGCGGAAGTGGCCGCTTCGATGGCCGACATACGCACCACGGTCCTCGGCGCCCACCGCTGGTCCGGGGAGAAATGAGGATTGCTTCTCGGAAACGCGTGTCAGCGCAGGTCGGCGCTTGTTCCCCGGGCGAACTTGCCGCACAGCGTCCACGCCGCGCGGGACGCGCGCCGTCGATTTGGCTGACGTTGCCCTGTGCTGTTTCATGCGTCAAACGCGGACAGCCCCGCATTGCTGCGGGGCTGTTGATAGTTTTGATGTGTTATGTGTTTGGAGAAGAAGAAGCTTGTGCTTTTGCATGAGCTATTTTTTGCGATTGGCAGACCTGGCGGCGACCGACTTTCCCGCGTCTTGAGACGAAGTATCATAGGCGCTGGGGCGTTTCACGGCCGAG
>NZ_FWXR01000047.1 GCF_900176465.1 Fulvimarina manganoxydans | reverse complement strand
ATGCAGGACCGTCTTGCCAAAGGCACCGCGCCCAAACGCGCCGCACCCGCCGTCAGCGGCGCCAACGCCCTTGCCCGCAAAGACGAGGATTGGGCCGAGTTCTGATCGATCTTTCTCCACGGAATTTCTTCGAAGCAAAGACTGGCCGCCGGGCAGATTGTCCGGCGGCCAATCTGCATTCTGAGGCTCCTGCCCAGCCCTCAGGGTGGCTCCCACTGGGACGGCCCTATGTCCAGCAAAAGATCTTTCTTGGCGCCAGACGAGCTTGCTGCAATCATAGCGAGAACGTGATTGGCGACGGATCACTGGACCGACAATCGGGTATGGCGGCCGGACGAGATGACACCCGCGTCTTCGAATTTGCAAATGGCGACAATCGGTTGCGGACGTGAAACCGCTGCATGCTCCCTTTGACCATAGGGCAGATCATTGAATGAAAGTCCTTCATTCGCAGCAATAATAATCCGTCCTTATTAATATCATAAATTGCTTCGACACAACTATGTCAGCGCGATCAACACATCGATTTGAGACCGCTCGATTTATGTCTTAACCACCGCTTAACCAGAAACTTCGATAGTGAACCATATCGATCTGCATTCACACGTCATCCGGGCGATCCGTTGGCGCGATCGATAGATCCATTTGCCCAGACGCGACACCCCGGCCGAAGACGATGGCCATCACACTGCCAGAGGTTCCATGTTGAGCTTACCGATGAAATGGATCGATCGCATGTCGATCAGCGGACGAATTCGGCTCTTGATCGGGCTGATGATCGCGGCCTTCGGTGCGATCGGCGTGGCTGCATATCTCGAAAGCAAAGTTCTCATCCAAACATCCGATGATCTCGACATGATCCAGACGCTCGTTCGAGACGTCTCCGATCTGCGGACGAACGTCATCGATGTCACCCTTGCCGCCATGGATTCGATCGTCGACAAATCGGACGGGTCCGTTCACCCGGACCGCATGGCGCTGATGAGAGATGGGATGGACGCCGCCAAGTCGAGCATCGCGGCCGCGCGCACCCTCGCCGAGCGGATCGAGAGGCCAGACCTCGTTCAGGGGATCGAACAAAATGTAGCGATCCTCGAAAAGGGCATCCTCGAAACGCTTCCTCGTTTGATCGAAGCGAAAGCGGACGCATCCGCATTCGCTCAAATCGACGACGTCATCGACGATACCGCCGACGCCGTGAACGACAATCTGAAAGAGCTTTCGGCTCTGGCATTCGATCGATTGAACGACCGGGTCGACCGGTCTCGTGAGGAGGCGAATTTCGCGACCACGCTGCAGATCGGCTCAGCCCTCGCCGCGCTCGTTCTCCTCGCATCGATCGCTTATCTTCTCAACCGCTCGATCGGCGCTTCGCTCAGTTCGCTCGAAAGCATCATGACCGAGCTGTCCAACGGTCGTCTGGATGTGGAGATCGCCGGTCGCGAGCGGCGCGACCAGATCGGTTCGATGGCTCGTGCGCTTCAAATCTTGCAGGAAGCGTCTTCGGAGCGCGTCCGGCTGGAGAAGGACAATGAAGCGGCGCGCCAGAACGAGTCCCTCGCCAAGGAGCGTCAGGCGGCGATCGAAAGCGCCAAGGCCGAGGATCTGCGGGTTCTCGTCACCGCCGTCGAGACGAGCTTCGACCGTCTGTCGGACGGCGATCTCACGATCCGCATGAACCAGAAACTCGCCCCCGAATTCGAGCCGATCCGCGTCAAGTTCAATGACAGCGTGTCCCAGCTTGAAGCGGCGATCGGCGGGGTCGTCTCTTCGGTCCAGACCATCCGCAC
>NZ_FWXR01000050.1 GCF_900176465.1 Fulvimarina manganoxydans | reverse complement strand
ATGTCGCCTTCGCCCATCGTTCCGATCATCATGGCCGGCGGATCCGGCACGCGGCTCTGGCCGGTGTCGCGCGACACGATGCCGAAGCAGTTCGTGAAGCTTCTCGGCTCGGACCTGTCCACCTTTCAGGCGACGGCCAAGCGCGTTTCGGGACCGGCCTTCGGCAAACCGATCGTCGTCACCAACAATGATTTCCGCTTCGTTTGCGGCGAACAACTCGCCGCACTCGGCATCGAGGCCGATATCGTTCTCGAGCCCATGCGCCGTGATAGCGCCCCGGCGGTGGCTGTCGGCGCACTTCTGGCGGAAGCGCGGGCCGGCGATGTCGTCTGCCTGATCCTTGCCGCCGACCACGTCATCGAGAACGAGGCGGCCTTCGTCGCCGATTGCGAGCGGGCGGGAGCGATCGCCGTGCGTGGACGCATCATGACGCTCGGCATCAAGCCGACGGCGCCTTCGAGCGCCTATGGCTATATCCATCCGACCGAGAAGAGCCTCGGCGAGGGCGCCTATGCGATCGAGCGCTTCGTGGAAAAGCCGGACCGGGAGACCGCCGAGCGCTACATGGCCGAAGGCTATCTGTGGAACAGCGGGAATTTCGCCTTTTCCGCCAGCACCATGCTATCGGAATTGGAACGCCTGGCGCCGGACGTCCTTTCGGCGACGCGCAAGGCCGTCGAGGAGAGCCAGCGCGATCTCGATTTCCTGCGCTTGAACGAGGCGGCTTTCGCCGCGTCCCCGACCATCTCGATCGACTATGCGGTGATGGAGAAGACCAAGACCGGCGGCGTCCTTTCGGCCTCCTTCGGCTGGTCGGATGTGGGTTCGTGGGACGCGCTGCACGATATCAAGCCCAAGGACGAGGACGGCAATGTCATCGAAGGCAACGCTCTTGCCCTGAAGACGAAGGACAGCTTCGTGCGCGCCGACGACATGCTGACGACCGTCGTCGGCCTGGAGGACGTCGTCGTCGTCTCCACCCATGACGCCGTGCTCGTTGCGGCGAAATCGGCCGCGCCCGACGTCAAGGCGCTGGTCGCGGAGCTGAAGACCCAGGGCAAGCGGGAAGCCACCGAGCATCTGCGCATCCATCGCCCCTGGGGCTGGTATCAGCGCATCGACATCGGCGATCGCTTCCAGGTCAAGCACATCACCGTCAAGCCCGGCGGCAAGCTCTCGCTGCAGCGCCATTATCACCGCGCCGAGCATTGGATCGTCGTCCATGGCACGGCCGAAGTGACGATCGACAATCAGGTGAAGGTCTATCACGAGAACGAGGCGGCCTATCTGCCGATCGGCTGCGTCCACCGGCTGCACAATCCCGGCAAGATCGACCTGAAGCTCATCGAGGTCCAGGTCGGCAGCTATACGGGCGAGGACGACATCGTGCG
>NZ_FWXR01000051.1 GCF_900176465.1 Fulvimarina manganoxydans | reverse complement strand
TGTACCGGGGCAAGGATTTGAGACAGGATTCTGGGCTTAAGCGGCTTGCCTGATGTTCATGCTTTGCTCTTGTCTGATCGCCGCCGGCGGTCTGTGTCCGTGGCGCTCGATGATCCATTGCTCGTTGTAGGTCCTCTGGAATTGAAGCAGCGCCTTTCGCAAGTCCTCGATGGTCTCAAACCATCGGACCCAGAGGAGATTTTCCTTCAGCGTTCGGATGAACCGCTCGGCACAGCCGTTTCCTTCCGGCGCACGCACGAAGGCGGGGGAGCTGTCGGCGCCGAGGAACCTGATCTCGTTCTGGAAGTCGCGGCTCATATACTGGCTGCCGTGGTCGTGGC
Source organism: Fulvimarina manganoxydans (assembly GCF_900176465.1). GTDB lineage: Bacteria > Pseudomonadota > Alphaproteobacteria > Rhizobiales > Rhizobiaceae > Fulvimarina > Fulvimarina manganoxydans. Next base: position 1,036 of record NZ_FWXR01000051.1, on the reverse strand, counting down.
GGATTTTCAGGCCGCTAGCGATGTTTCCAGCAAAGGCGCCGAAGGATGCGCGCACGCCCTGGCGGATCGGCTCCAGAGCTTCGAAGCGGGTGGCTGAGGCGCTGGCGTGGATGCCGACGCATTCGGCCGAGCAGTGATCGATGGCGATGAAGACGGCAGCCTGGCCTTGGCCGGTCGCCACGCTGGTCATGTCGGTTCCCCACATCTCATCGACCCGATCCGTAGTGATCCTGCCGTCATGAGCGCGCGGGCCTCGCGCTGAACTGCTTCGCTGATGGGCCAGGAGGTTTTGTTCGCGCATGATGCGCAGCACGCGCTTTGGACTGGTCCGAACGCCTTGATGGCGCAGCCGGGCCCAGACCTTGCGATAGCCCTCGCCATGGAATGGGCTGCCCTCCAGCAAGGCACGGATGCGGCCCGCCAGATCGCCGTCGGACATCGCCCCTTGTGGACCGGATCGGCGGCGCGGAGGCTGGGGCGTGTTCGCGCACTTGAGATGACGATGCAGCGTCGCCCGGCTGACTCGCCAGGCCGTGCAGACCCGGCCCCGGCCATAGCGGCGGCGGGCGGAGATCGAAAAGGCCTGGCTCATCGCTTCGACCTCCGCCGCGCAAAAGGGGTTCCGGCCTCAAGACGGTCGATCTTGGCCTCCAGAAGCTCGTTGGCCATCGTCATCTCACCGATCTTTTCCCTCATCGCCTTCAGCTCGCGGTCCCGGTCGTCTTCGGGCCGGGACTTCAGCGACGCCGTACCGGCCTCGAGGAAGTTGTCGCGCCAACCGCTCAGATCGCCTGCGGCGACGCCGACTTCACGCGCCACCGTCTCGAGCGGTTCGCCACGCAGGACACGCAGCACCGCCTCCTGCTTACGCCCGGCCGACAGACGCCGCTGACGCGGCGGGGCGGGCGAGCCGTCTCCAGCGTGATGGGCGCGTTCCGTCTCGCCCGCCCGGGCGCTCTTCTCGTCTGTCATGGCTCCTCCTCAACGGAGCCACTCAAACCCAAAGTTCTGTCTCAGGAAACTCTATACCGGAGGA
>NZ_FWXR01000053.1 GCF_900176465.1 Fulvimarina manganoxydans | reverse complement strand
CCTGTGTGTTTGGGATAGTGTAGAGTGAGTGCGGGAAGGAGACCGACGGGACCCTGATCGCCCACGGGTAGATCGTGGCATGGCTCGATCCCTTCCCGCTTCGCTCGTTCAACCTGAACAGTTGCATGAGGCTGCTGGCGCAGACCTCGCATCACAGGATCAGGCTCCATGACCATACACCAAACCGTCCTTGGCTGCGACATTTCCAAGTCCTTCCTCGATGTTTTCGACCCGCGCAGCCAGCGCTGCGAGCGCATTGCCAATGACAAACACGCCATCGAGGCGTTCGCGGCCTCTCTGGCCGGCACGGATTGTCTCGTCGTCTTCGAGGCAACCGGCGTTCATGACCGGCTCTTGCGTCATGCGCTCGGCGAACATGGCATTGCCGCGCGTCGACTTAATCCGGTGCAGGCGCGCCGCTTTGCCGAGATGCGTGGACGCCTCGCCAAGACCGACCGGATCGATGCGACCAGTCTGTCGGATTTCGGCAAGATGGTTCAACCAAACCCCGATCCCGCCCCTTCCAGAGATCGCGAGCGACTGGCGGCGCTGGCCAGGCGGCGCGATCAGCTCGTCGAGCTGCGAGCCCTGGAAAAGCGCCATCGTGCCGATGCCTTTGACGCCAGCATCATCGCCGATATCGACGTCGTCATCGAAAGTCTTGGCAACCGGATCGCTGCCATCGAAACCGAGATCGACCGGCACACACGGCGCGACGTCGAACTCACCGCGGAACTCAAACGGCTGACCTCGGCGCCGGGCGTCGGCAAAATAACGGCGTTGACCCTCGTGGCCCATCTGCCCGAACTCGGCTCCCTGACGCCAAAGAAGATCGGCGCCCTGGCCGGCCTCGCACCATTCAACAATGACAGCGGGCATCGCCGGGGACGCAAGCACATCAAGGGCGGAAGACGCCGCGTGCGCAACGCTCTCTACATGGCCGCCCTCGGTGCCATTCGCGCAAACACCCGTTTCAAAAGCTTCTTCAATGCCGTCACAGACAGATCCGGATCGAAGAAAGTCGCAATCATCGCCGTCGCCAGAAAGCTTCTCACCGTCCTCAACGCCATGCAGAGAGACAAAAAGGCCTTCGCATGAACACAGTTGCCAT
>NZ_FWXR01000054.1 GCF_900176465.1 Fulvimarina manganoxydans | reverse complement strand
TAGAGCGAGATGATTTTACCTCGGTGCATAACCTGAATTGGCGAGATAGTTTGAACATTCGCGATTTGTGACGGTCTCGAGAATTTCGCGGATCGCTTCGCAAATGGCGTCCCGCGTTCTCGGTTGCGCCTTGCGCAGAAAGTGTTTGAGCTTGGCGAAGAACTGCTCGATCGGGTTCAAGTCGGGTGAGTATTTCGGGAGGAACAGGAGCTTTGCGCCGGCGGCTCTGATCGCTCGGCGCACGGCCCTGCTCTTGTGGCTCCCCAGATTGTCCATAATGACGATGTCGCCAGGTTTCAGCGTCGGGACCAGAACCTCTTCGACATAAAGCAGGAATTTCTCGCCGTTGATCGGCCCGTCGATCACCCATGGGGCCTCGACACGGTCGCTTCGAAGGGCCGCGATGAAGGTCGAGGTGTTCCAGTGTCCGAAGGGCGCCTTGCCCAACAGACGCTCGCCGACCGGCGCCCAGCCGTAGAGCGGAGCCATGTTCGTCTTCGTCCAGGTTTCATCGATGAAGACGAGACGCGTAGGATCAACGCGATCTTGATATTTGATCCACTGGCTGCGCCGACGCGCGACATCCGGACGGTCCTGTTCGATCGCGATCAGCGTCTTTTTTTATGCGACAGTTTCTCGTCGTGCACAAACCGCCAGACCGAGCGATAATCGACCTTTAGGCCGCGTTCGCTGGCAAGTTCTGCCACTAGACCGCGAAGCGTGAAAGGCTTTTCGCGGCATCGCTGGCGCAGCCAATCGGCATGGTCGTCGCGGATCGTACGCGGTTTGTGGCCGCCGATCTGATCAGGCGACACGCTGCCGGTTTCTTCAAACCGCTCGATCCACCGGATCGCCGTGCTCGGCCCGACCCCGAACCGAACCGCGGCCTGCCGACGCGACATCCCCTCTTGCGTCACTGCTTTGACCACGCGCTCGCGCAAATCCATCGAATAGGCTTTCGACATTCATGCTGGCCTCCTTCCAGCCAGCATGTTGAATCACAGCCCAGAGAAAAGCGGAATCCTCAGCGACTCAGTTCGATGTCATCCCGCTCTAG
>NZ_FWXR01000055.1 GCF_900176465.1 Fulvimarina manganoxydans | reverse complement strand
GCCCAATCCTCGTCTTTGCGGGCAAGGGCGTTGGCGCCGCTGACGGCGGGTGCGGCGCGTTTGGGCGCGGTGCCTTTGGCAAGACGGTCCTGCATGGCGTGAACCGGGCTCGCGACCGGCTTCTGGGCGGCGCTTGCGTTGGCGATGGCCGGCTTTGCCGCGGGTCTCGGGGCGGGCTGGGACCTGCCGGCCTGGACCGTTCGGCTGCCGCTTTGACCCGAGACATTGAACCGGGCGACCGAGGTGGCCAGCATGTCGGTTTCGGCCTCGACATTTTTGGTCGCCGCTGTCGTTTCTTCTACCATCGCGGCGTTCTGCTGCGTGACCTTGTCCATCTGATCGGCGGCGCCGGAGACTTCACGCAAGGACGACGCCTGTTCGGTGGCTGAAGTCGCGATGGTTGCGATCACCTCGGCCATGGCGTTCACTTCGGCGACGATCTCTTCCAGCGAACGTCCCGAAGCAGTGACGAGATCGACACCCGTTCCGACCTTTTCGCGGGAGGTCGAGATCAGATCCTTGATCTCCTTCGCCGCTGTCGCGGAGCGCTGGGCAAGTTCGCGGACTTCCTGGGCGACGACCGCAAAGCCCTTGCCGGCTTCGCCCGCCCGGGCGGCCTCGACGCCGGCATTCAGCGCCAGGAGGTTGGTCTGGAAGGCGATTTCGTCGATGACGCCGATGATGTCGTTGATCTTCTGGGAGGAGTCCTCGATCTCCTCCATGGCCGAGACGGCGCGTCCGACAATGGCGCCGCCCTGTTCGGCCTTGGTCGCGGCGGTGCTCGCCGTTTCACGGGCCTTGCCGGCATTCTCAGCCGTGGCCGCAACGCCGCGACTGACGTCCGAAAGCGCCGCGACGGTCTGTTCGATCGAGGCGGCCTGCTGCTCGGTGCGCTGGGAGAGATCGTTGGAGGCCACCGCGATTTCCGACAGGCCGGTGCGGATGGTCTGGACCGAAGAGACGACCCCGCCGATCGCCGCTTCAAGCTGGGACACGCTGTCATTGAACTTGACGCGGATCGGCTCGAATTC